>NZ_PPXC01000052.1 GCF_002909445.1 Arthrobacter glacialis | reverse complement strand
TTATTCATGTCAAAGGAAGGCACGATCGGGTTCGTTGCCTTTTCGTCCGAGAGCTCGAAGACTCCCCGCCCCTGGAACGACACATCTTCTGGTCTGGCGCTTTCCATCATCCTTATGATTTCAGTCCTCATGTCAGACGTTCTACCCTCTGTATTTCCTGTAAATGCTGCCATAATGGTTGCTCTTTCGAAGGGAAGATTTCTCTGTACCGAGAAAGTGGGTTGAACGCTGACCTGTCCTGCAGATGCCCTCTGTTGGTTGGTGTTTCCTCCGCTTCTGGTTCTTATAGCCCAATATCTGCTTCTCAGCTCAAGAGTGTTGGATTCCATTGCTTCTATGTTCTCATTCGAAGCAATTTGAACTCCTCTAGTGGACAGCTGTCCTCTTGGGACCATTCTTGTCCCTCTGATGAAGCTTGAGACCCTAAGGTCCTCAAATGCTGCAGAGTGGCATGCCATCCAAACTAACTGGCTCTTATGTGCTGGGTTCTCGTTTGGTCTAACGAGACTAAAGACTTGGCTGTTTTGAAGCAGGCGGAAAGGATCTATTCCAACCAGGGAGTATCCTTCTCTCTCAAAGTCATATCCACTGGCCACTGCAAGTCCGTATACACAAGCAGGCAAGCAGGATTTATGAGCCACTGATCCTCTCAGGATGAGTGCAGACCTTGCCAGAAAAATGAGATCTTCAATTTCAGCATTCCCCGGGTTTCTGCTCTCTCGCACTTGATCCATCATTGCTCTTTGTGCTGCTGTTTGGAATTTCCCTTTGAGGATGTTGCACATCCTCTCATATGCAATCCTTGTTCTTCTTCCATTTTCGCCTCTCCAGAAATTCCGATCGTTGATCCCTCGCTTTATCATCCTAATCAGTTCCATCACCATAGTCCCTATTCCCTTTACTGCTGCACCTGCAGCTCCAGATCTCCTCGGAAGAGTTGATCCTTGCATCAGAGAGCACATCCGGGGGTCCATTCCAGTACGTACGAGAGCTCTCGTTCTCTGATAGGTGGCATCATTCAGGTTGGAATGCCATATCATCAGATGAGTAAGACCAGCAGTTGCATCCTCTCCATTGTTTGCTTGTCGCCAAATCCTCCTGATTTCCTCTTTGTCATACAGGATCAGCTCTCTTACCCATTTTCCGTCTCTTCTCCTGTAAATAGGACCTCCAGTTTTCTTAGGATCTTTCCCTGCACTAGGGTGTTCTTCCAAGTATCTGTTTCGTGTCTCCTCTGCTGCTGCGCGTAGCCTTTCCTTTCTGGACGTTTGCGGTGAAAAATCAGGGCAACGGCAATGCC
>NZ_PPXC01000050.1 GCF_002909445.1 Arthrobacter glacialis | reverse complement strand
CTTATAATGGGTCAGCGACTTATATTCAGTGGCGAGCTTAACCGAATAGGGGAGGCGTAGCGAAAGCGAGTCTTAATAGGGCGTTTAGTCGCTGGGTATAGACCCGAAACCGGGCGATCTATCCATGGGCAGGTTGAAGGTTAGGTAACACTGACTGGAGGACCGAACCGACTACCGTTGAAAAGTTAGCGGATGACCTGTGGATCGGAGTGAAAGGCTAATCAAGCTCGGAGATAGCTGGTTCTCCTCGAAATCTATTTAGGTAGCGCCTCATGTATCACTGTAGGGGGTAGAGCACTGTTTCGGCTAGGGGGTCATCCCGACTTACCAAACCGATGCAAACTCCGAATACCTACAAGTGCCGAGCATGGGAGACACACGGCGGGTGCTAACGTCCGTCGTGAAAAGGGAAACAACCCAGACCGTCAGCTAAGGTCCCAAAGTCATGGTTAAGTGGGAAACGATGTGGGAAGGCTTAGACAGCTAGGAGGTTGGCTTAGAAGCAGCCACCCTTTAAAGAAAGCGTAATAGCTCACTAGTCGAGTCGGCCTGCGCGGAAGATGTAACGGGGCTCAAACCATGCACCGAAGCTACGGGTATCATCTTATGATGATGCGGTAGAGGAGCGTTCTGTAAGCCTGTGAAGGTGAGTTGAGAAGCTTGCTGGAGGTATCAGAAGTGCGAATGCTGACATGAGTAACGACAATGCGAGTGAAAAACTCGCACGCCGAAAGACCAAGGTTTCCTGCGCAACGTTAATCGACGCAGGGTTAGTCGGTCCCTAAGGCGAGGCTGAAAAGCGTAGTCGATGGAAAACAGGTTAATATTCCTGTACTTCCAGTTATTGCGATGGAGGGACGGAGAAGGTTAGGCCAGCCTGGCGTTGGTTGTCCAGGTTTAAGGTGGTAGGCTGAAATCTTAGGCAAATCCGGGATTTCAAGGCCGAGAGCTGATGACGAGTTGCCTTTAGGCGACGAAGTGGTTGATACCATGCTTCCAAGAAAAGCTCCTAAGCTTCAGATAACTGGGAACCGTACCCCAAACCGACACAGGTGGTTAGGTAGAGAATACCAAGGCGCTTGAGAGAACTCGGGTGAAGGAACTAGGCAAAATGGCACCGTAACTTCGGGAGAAGGTGCGCCGGCGAGGGTCAAGGACTTGCTCCGTAAGCCCATGCCGGTCGAAGATACCAGGCCGCTGCGACTGTTTATTAAAAACACAGCACTCTGCAAACACGAAAGTGGACGTATAGGGTGTGACGCCTGCCCGGTGCCGGAAGGTTAATTGATGGGGTTAGCGCAAGCGAAGCTCTTGATCGAAGC
>NZ_PPXC01000049.1 GCF_002909445.1 Arthrobacter glacialis | reverse complement strand
CCTTCGAGTTTACGGATGATGAATTCTGGAAGAAGGCTGGCCATAGAGTCGTCCCTGAGTTGAAGGCAGGGAAAGTGGATCGTGTCCCAGGAAGTGGTGTAACTCATCATGGCTCTGGCCACTGAGTTTGCCGTTTAGTTGATCACGGCCGACAGCTTGGCCTGTGGATTATCGCTGACTGCCTCAAAGGCCTCCAACTGCATGTAACGCCGGTGCAGGCACCACTCGTCGTTCTGCTCCAGCAGCATCGCGCCTACCAGACGCGTAATGGCCGGATCGTTGGGGAAAATCCCCACGACGTCGGTGCGGCGTTTGATTTCAGCGTTGAGCCGCTCAAGCGGGTTGGTGCTGTGCAACTGCTGTCGATGAGCCTTGGGAAACGCCATGTGCGCCAGCACTTCATCCTCGCAACCATCCATGAGCGCCGCGATCTTGGGGTATTTTTCGCGTAGCTGATCTGCGACCAAACGCCATTGCTGATGGCATTCGGCACGGCTGTCCTGGGCGAAGACCGTGCGCAGTAGAGCCGCCACCATGGTGCGCTGACCTTTGCCGACGTGGGCCATGGCATTACGCATGAAATGCACACGGCAGCGCTGCCAGGTCGCATTGAAGACCTTGGATACAGCTGCTTTCAGGCCTTCGTGGGCGTCGGAGATGACCAGCTTCACGCCCCGCAAGCCACGTCGCATGAGGCTGCGCAGGAAGTCTGTCCAGAACGGCTCAGCCTCTGACGGCCCAACCCGCATGCCCAGGACTTCGCGGCCACCGTCGGTGTTCACGGCCACGGCGATTATTACGGCGACCGAGACGATGCGTCCGGCCTCCCGCACTTTGACGTAGGTGGCATCGATCCAGAGATAGGGCCAGTCGCCCTCAAGCGGGCGGTCAAGGAAGGCGTGAACGCGCTCATCGATCTCACCGGCTAGCCGTGAGACCTGGCTTTTAGAGATACCGGTCATGCCCATGGCCTTGACCAGCTCGTCCACCGAACGCGTTGAAACGCCTTGGATGTAGGCCTCCTGGATGACTGCCGCCATGGCTTTCTCAGCGGTGCGTCGAGGTTCAAGGAAACCAGGGAAATAGCTGCCTTGGCGCAGCTTGGGAATCTTAAGGTCGACGTCGCCTGCGCGGGTTTGCCAAAGACGATCGCGGTAGCCATTACGGCTATTTGTCCGGTCTGGGCTTTTGACATCGAAGCCCGCGCCGCACAGGCCTTCGACGTCGAACTCCATCATGCGCTGGGCAACGAACTGGATCATTTGCTTGAGCAGATCAGCGTCTGCCCCTTTCTCAACCAACTCGGTCAATGCGATAGTGGGCT
>NZ_PPXC01000048.1:337-1339 GCF_002909445.1 Arthrobacter glacialis | reverse complement strand
AAATTCCTTGTCGGGTAAGTTCCGACCTGCACGAATGGCGTAACGATGGCGGCGCTGTCTCCACCCGAGACTCAGTGAAATTGAAATCGCTGTGAAGATGCAGTGTATCCGCGGCTAGACGGAAAGACCCCGTGAACCTTTACTATAGCTTTGCACTGGACTTTGAATTTGCTTGTGTAGGATAGGTGGGAGGCTTTGAAGTGGGGACGCCAGTTCTCATGGAGCCATCCTTGAAATACCACCCTGGCAACTTTGAGGTTCTAACTCAGGTCCGTTATCCGGATCGAGGACAGTGTATGGTGGGTAGTTTGACTGGGGCGGTCTCCTCCCAAAGAGTAACGGAGGAGTACGAAGGTGCGCTCAGACCGGTCGGAAATCGGTCGTAGAGTATAAAGGCAAAAGCGCGCTTGACTGCGAGACACACACGTCGAGCAGGTACGAAAGTAGGTCTTAGTGATCCGGTGGTTCTGTATGGAAGGGCCATCGCTCAACGGATAAAAGGTACTCCGGGGATAACAGGCTGATACCGCCCAAGAGTTCATATCGACGGCGGTGTTTGGCACCTCGATGTCGGCTCATCACATCCTGGGGCTGAAGCCGGTCCCAAGGGTATGGCTGTTCGCCATTTAAAGTGGTACGCGAGCTGGGTTTAGAACGTCGTGAGACAGTTCGGTCCCTATCTGCCGTGGACGTTTGAGATTTGAGAGGGGCTGCTCCTAGTACGAGAGGACCGGAGTGGACGAACCTCTGGTGTTCCGGTTGTCACGCCAGTGGCATTGCCGGGTAGCTATGTTCGGAAGAGATAACCGCTGAAAGCATCTAAGCGGGAAACTTGCCTCAAGATGAGATCTCACTGGGATCTTGAATCCCCTAAAGGGCCGTCGAAGACTACGACGTTGATAGGTTGGGTGTGTAAGCGCTGTGAGGCGTTGAGCTAACCAATACTAATTGCCCGTGAGGCTTGACCATATAACACCCAAGCAATTTGCTGACGCAGATTGC
>NZ_PPXC01000048.1:0-327 GCF_002909445.1 Arthrobacter glacialis | reverse complement strand
GATACGAACCGAAAGTTCGCAACGAACCACAAACATCACATATCCGGATTCGCTGGGCTGTCCATCTGGACATTCTGGCTACAGAATTTCTTGACGACCATAGAGCATTGGAACCACCTGATCCCATCCCGAACTCAGCAGTGAAACGATGCATCGCCGATGGTAGTGTGGGGTTTCCCCATGTGAGAGTAGGTCATCGTCAAGATTCATTTCGCAAAACCCCTATCTGCGCATGCAGGTAGGGGTTTTGTTTTTAAGTAGGAACTATAGAGATTCGCAGACACGTGCGAGTGACGGGCCAGCTCACAGAATTTCTTGACGACCATA
>NZ_PPXC01000047.1 GCF_002909445.1 Arthrobacter glacialis | reverse complement strand
TGAACTGCTCCCCGGAAGTTGGACTGATTAATTCAGATCTTTACTTCCGGGGAGTTTTTCATGCGTCCGCATAGTTCATTGACCGCCGAGCAGCGGCTAACTGCCGTCGATCTGTTTGAGGAAGGGTTTGGGTATCGCGCGGTATCCTCAAGGCTGGGAGTCAGCATGTCGGCTATCTGCAAGTTGGAGAGTCGGTTCAAGATCTGGGGTAGGGCAGCATTGGAAAACAAACCAACCAAGCAGGTGTATTCCTTTGAGTTCAAGCTGGCGGTTGTTCGCCAATATCTCGACGGTGAGGGGACGCGGCAAGACCTTGCCCGGATGCATCAGCTCAGTTCCCTAGACCTCTTGCGAGCATGGATCCGCGCCTATCGTGACTATGGCGAGGAGGGCCTGCGCCCCAAGGCCAAGGGCCGACCCAAATCTGTGCCTGGGAGCCCATCGGTCGAAGTCAGCGAGCTGGAGCAACTGCGCCGTGAGAACCAGCGACTACAGGCAGAGAACGCCTATCTAAAAAAAGTACGGGCCTTGAGGAACCAGACACCGCTCTGAAAGTCAGTGCCGTGCTTGCCCTCAAGGCGTCTTTTCCGTTGCCGTTGCTCCTGGCCGCGGCAGGGTTACCCCGTTCCACGTTTTTCTACCGCCAGGCCGCGCTCAGGGCCCCGGATCGGCATGCCGAACTCCGTATGCAGGTCCATGAGGTCTTCACTGATACCAAGGGTCGCTACGGGCACCGGCGCATCCACGCCGTCCTGATCCGCCGCGGCTGGCAGGTAGCGCGCAAGACCGTGTTGAAACTGATGCGTCAGGAGAACCTCTTCTGCAGGGTTCGTACTCGGCGCAAATATTCCTCGTACAAGGGCCAGGTCGGCAAGATCGCCGACAACCTGCTGAAACGCGAGTTCAACGCGGAGGCGCCGAACACGAAGTGGGTGACCGACGTGACCGAGTTCAAGGTCGCGGACAGCAAGGTCTATCTTTCCCCGGTGCTAGATCTGTTCGACCGTTCGATCATTTCCTACTCGGTTTCCGAGTCCCCGTCCGTTGCCTTCACCAACAAATCACTGATCGAGGCGATCGGTACCCTTGCCCCAGGCGAGGCGCCGATGATGCATTCCGACCAGGGCTTCCAGTATCAGCACGCGAGCTGGCAGAAGCTCCTCAGTGACGCTGAGATGCCCCAATCCATGTCGCGCAAAGGCAATTGCCTAGACAACTCGATGATGGAAAATTTCTTCGGACACCTGAAGGAAGAAATGTTCCACCGACAAGAATTCACCAACACCGACGGGTTCCTCACCGAGCTGGACGACTACATCCGCTGGTACAACACAGACCGCATCTCGTTAACGCTGCAGTGCCTGAGCCCAATGGAATATCGGGCTCAGGCACTGGCTGCGTAGACTCTAATTTACCGAGTCCAACTTTCGGGG
>NZ_PPXC01000046.1 GCF_002909445.1 Arthrobacter glacialis | reverse complement strand
GGACCAGCACGGCCACGATCCAGAAAATCAGCTTGTAGGTGGCGCGCACCTGCGGAATCGCGCAGACCTCACCTGGCTTGCATGCCTGCACGGGCCGGTAAATCCGCTTCCAGGCGAAGAACAGCGCCACTAGCGCCGCGCCGATGAACAACGGTCGATAGGGTTCCAGCACCGTCAGGTTGCCGATCCAAGCACCGGAGAAGCCCAGGGCGACCAGTACTAGCGGCCCCAGGCAGCAGGTCGATGCAAGAATGGCGGCCAGCCCGCCGGCGAAGAGCGCACCGCGCCCGTTTTGTGGTTCAGACATACGTTGGCCCTTTTGAATTTGGATTGGATAGCGTAACCTTACTTCCGTACTCATGTACGGAGTCAAGCGATATGGAAAATAATTTGGAAAACCTGACCATTGGCGTTTTTGCCAAGGCGGCCGGGGTCAACGTGGAGACAATCCGCTTCTATCAGCGCAAGGGCCTGTTGCCGGAACCGGACAAGCCTTACGGCAGCATCCGCCGCTATGGGGAGGCGGACGTGGTTCGGGTGAAATTCGTGAAATCGGCACAGCGGCTGGGGTTCAGTCTGGACGAGATTGCCGAGCTGTTGCGGCTCGACGATGGCACCCACTGCGAGGAGGCCAGCAGCCTGGCCGAGCACAAGCTCCAAGACGTGCGCGAGAAGATGGCCGATTTGGCGCGCATGGAGGCTGTGCTGTCTGACCTGGTGTGCGCCTGCCATTCGCGGCAGGGGAATGTTTCGTGTCCGCTGATTGCGTCGTTGCAAGGTGGAACGAGCTTGGCAGGGGCTTCCACAGCTTAGCGTGCTTTATTTTCCGTTTTCTGAGACGACCACAGATCAGAAAAGACTGTGCAGCCGACTCTTGATATTCCGTGCAGTCACCTTCTGAAAATGACAGCAGGGGAGCGCGAGAAGCGCGCCACGCTGAAGTCCTTGCACGGGATCGCCAAGGCGCTGCTGCCCAAGCTCGGCATCTCGCAGCAGAACCTGCTGTACTACGCGAGCCTGGCGAACTTCTATACCGTCCATGACCTGCGCCACCTGAAGGCGGAGCAGACCCGGCTCTACCTGCTGTGCTATGCCTGGGTACGTTACCGGCAGCTCACCGACAACCTGGTCGACGCGATGGCCTTCCACATGAAAAAACTTGAGGACGAGAGCCGCACGGGTGCGAAACAGTCCTTTGTCGCCGAACAGCTGCGACGCCATCAGGAAACGCCGCAGGTTGGCCGCCTGCTGTCGCTGTACGTGGACGACAGCGTGGCCGATCCGACGCCGTTCGGCGAGGTGCGCCAACGCGCCTACAAAATCATGTCCAGGGAATTGCTGCAAAACACGGCGCAGCGCATGAGCGTCAAGCCACTGAACAAACTGGCGCTGCACTGGCAGGCGGTGGACGGCCTGGCCGAACGCATTCGACGCCATCTACGGCCGCTGTACGTCGCGCTCGACTTCGCCGGCAC
>NZ_PPXC01000004.1 GCF_002909445.1 Arthrobacter glacialis | reverse complement strand
TCAGCGTATCCAAGGACTCCAACCATTCGGCAGTCTCTTCCGGATCGCGATCAGGCAGCTGGTTTGTCAACCCGCTACGGATGTGGGAATTATCGTCTCGCAAGAACATCTGTCCTCTTTCAGTGGTGCATTCGCGGCCTCCCTGGTGGTGAGGCGGCGCGTACCCGCTGGCTGCGCGTTCGCCGTCGAACGTGGCGCGGGCGTTGGGTGGTCCAAGCGCGAAACTCGAAGACACGATTTTCGCTAGATGGAAACAAAATATTGTATGCCGAGAGTACTGCCTACAGCCAGTGGATGCAAAATTTTGGTCTTACGGGAGATTTTCGCAAAAAAACCTTTGACTTGGTGTGAGCTGGCTCATAGACTAGTTTTCATTATTCAAAAGTTATATTCCACCATACGAAAAACTATTTGCTGCGGAGCTATCATGGACGCTACTTCCACAAAGAATATCCACGCGGTTGAGGCAGGTGGGGATCCTCAAGGACGAGGGGCCACGCCTCCTGAACAAAGAAGAGGAAACGCCTTGTCTGAACACAGCACGCGAACTACTTTGTCTGAACCTCCCTTTAAAACACCGGAGGGTTACACCCTCAGTGCCACCCTGTTCAATCAAGATCTGGCACCCACCAAGATGAAGGGTCGCAAGTGGTCCAGCTACAGCATTTTCACGCTGTGGGCCAACGATGTGCACAGTTTGGGTAACTACGCCTTCGCCATCGGCTTGTTTGCCTTGGGCTTGGGTGGTTGGCAGATCTTGCTGGCCCTGGGCGTCGGCGCAATCCTCCTCTTTGGCCTGCTGAACTTCTCCGGATTCATGGGGTTTAAGACGGGCGTTCCATTCCCTGTCATGAGCCGCATCAGCTTTGGCATCAAGGGTGCGCACATTGCGTCCCTTCTGCGAGGCGGTGTCGCCATCGTTTGGTTTGGCATCCAAACCTTCCTGGCCTCGGTGGTGTTGAGGGTGATGCTTACGGCGCTGTTCCCGTCCTTGGCGGGAATGGACACCAACAACATCCTTGGACTCTCCACCTTGGGCTGGCTTTCTTTCATTGCACTGTGGATAGTGCAGGTCATCATTGTCAGCTTCGGCATGGACATGATCCGCAAGTATGAGGCCTTTGCCGGCCCGGTCATTCTTGTCACCATGGCAGCCATTGCCATCTGGATGTTCGCAGAGGCCGGCGGATCCATTGCCTGGCAAACAGACAACGGCCTGCAAGGCGCTGAAATGTGGCGCACCATCTTTGCCGGCGGCGCCCTGTGGGTTGCCATCTATGGCACCTTCGTTCTGAACTTCTGTGACTTCACCCGCTCGGCCAAATCAGCCAAATCCATTGTGCGCGGAAACTTCTGGGGCATCCCGATCAACATGCTCCTTTTCGGTGCCATTGTTGTTGTCATCTCCGGCGCCCAGTTCAAGATCGACGGCACCATCATTGAAAGCCCGGCGGACATTGTCCAGACCATACCGAACACCTTCTTGCTCGTGATCGCCTGCCTTGCCCTGCTGATTCTCACCATTGCGGTTAACCTGATGGCCAACTTCGTGGCACCCGTCTACGCGTTGACAAACCTGTTCCCGCGTCACTTGAACTTCCGCAAGGCAGCCATTGTCAGTGCAGTCCTCGGCCTGGTCATCCTGCCGTGGAACCTCTACAACAACCCCGTTGTCATCGTGTACTTCCTGGGCGGACTGGGCGCGCTCTTGGGCCCGCTGTTCGGCGTCATCATGGCCGACTACTGGCTCATTCGCCGCGGCAAGGTCAACGTCCCGCATCTGTACACAACGGCTGAGGGTGCGGACTACCACTACAAGCGGGGAGTCAACTCCCGCGCCGTGCTTGCCCTGGTTCCCGCCTCCGTGGTGGCCCTGGCCATCGCCTTCATCCCGGCACTGCATGAGCTCTCAGCCTTCTCCTGGTTCTTTGCAGCCGGACTCGCAGCGGTCACCTACTACTTTGTGGCCGATCGCAAGCGTGAGTTCCATGACGTGTCCGGTGAACCCATTGCCGTAGACAGTGTCCACTAACCATTCCCTTCTCATGAAAGGCAGAACATGCGCATTCTTGTAGTCAACGTGAACACCACGGCATCAATGACCGAATCAATTGCGGAGCAGGCCCGTGCAGTGGCGGCGCCCGGCACCGAGATTGTGGCTCTCACCCCTCGCTTTGGGGCCGAATCGTGTGAGGGCAACTTTGAAAGCTACCTCGCAGCGGTTGCTGTCATGGACGCGGTGCAGTCCTATCCCGAACCGTTCGACGCCGTGGTCCAGGCCGGATATGGCGAGCATGGCCGGGAAGGCCTGCAGGAATTGTTGAATGTTCCCGTGGTGGACATTACCGAAGCGGCAGCCAGCACGGCCATGTTCCTTGGCCACAAGTACTCGGTCGTCACCACTTTGGACCGTGCAGTGCCGTTGATCGAGGACCGGCTCAAGTTGGCTGGGCTGACGGACCGTTGCGCATCCGTACGGGCCAGTGGGATGGCTGTGCTGGAGCTCGAAGAGGAGCCGGAGCGCGCCGTCGAAGCCATCGTCCGCGAGGCTGAACTGGCTGTCTCCGTAGACAAGGCGGAAGTCATCGTCCTGGGCTGCGGCGGCATGGCGGGCCTCAATGACAAGGTCCGGGAGCGCACAGGTGTTCCCGTGGTCGACGGCGTGGCGGCGGCGGTAACCATTGCCGAGTCCTTGGTCCGGATGGGGCTGTCCACCTCCAAGGTGCGCACCTATGCAACACCCCGTCCCAAGTCCTTCACGGGCTGGCCTGTTCCGGCGAATGCGACGGCATTGATAGCACACTAGAACTGCAAGGGGCGGGACCAGCGGAGCACTTTCCGCCGGTCCCGCCTTTTTGTGCGTTCACAGTCAATACAGTAAACAATGAAAGCCACCTCAAAGGAGTAGATGTGAACAAGGAATTTGATGAGACTGCTGCCGGCGCCGCCTCCTCCGCTGGGGCCAAGGTCATGGTGGTGACAGGTGCTGGATCCGGAATTGGCCAAGCCGTGGCGCAAGCAGCCCTTGCTGCCGGATACGCAGTGGTTCTGGCGGGCCGGCGGGAAGCTGAGCTTCTCGCCGCGGCGGACGGACACCCGCTTTCCATGGTGGTGCCCACGGATGTTACCGATGAAGCCCAGGTGGAGGCATTGTTCCACAGGGCCGTGGAACGCTTTGGCCGGGTGGATGTGCTATTCAACAATGCCGGAACGTTTGGTCCCGCCCAATCCGTGGACCAGATTTCTCTCGCTGATTGGAACGCCACCGTGGCCGTCAACCTCACGGGGTCAATGCTGTGTGCCGCGGCAGCCATTCGAACCATGAAAAAACAGCATCCCCAGGGTGGTCGGATCATCAACAACGGCTCCATTTCTGCCCACTCGCCCCGGCCAAATTCGGCCGCCTACACCATCACCAAACACGCCATCACCGGTCTGACCAAGTCAATCGAACTCGATGGCCGGGCGTTTGGAATCAGTTGCGGCCAGATCGACATCGGCAATACCGCCACCTCCATCATGTCCACCCTCGATGTGGCCACAGGTGCATTGCAGGCCAACGGCGAGCTCCTGGTGGAGCCAACATTCCCGGTGGCCGACGCCGCCCGGACCGTCCTGTTCATGGCTGACCTGCCGGCCTCCGCAACCATTGGCCAGCTGGTCATCACCGCCGCGGGCATGCCCTTTATAGGGCGGGGCTGACCCGTAATCTGCCGCTTCCTGCCCCGGGCGACGGCGGTGAGCCTCCCTCATAGGGTGACTCACCGCCGTCGTACTTGGATTTAATGGGAGGGAGAATCCTTGGATTGCAGCGGGATCTCTCCGGTGATGGGTATTTCGTTGCCGTCGGCGTCGATGAGTTTGCCGTTTTCGCAGCGGTCGCCATCTTGGAGGCACTCAAGGACTTCGGCAGCGACCAGACGATCCGTGCCGGCAGCGAACACGGAAGGATTCTCAGGGTTGCCGACCTTCAAGTGGTTGAACAGGAGGTTTAGCAAGATTGCCACGACGGCGGCGGAGCTGATGCCGGAGTGGAAGATCGTTGCGAACCAGCTCGGGAACTGGTCATAGAACGTCGGTGCGGCGATGGGGATGATCCCGGCGCCGATGGCGGTGGCGACGATGATCATGTTCATGTTGTTTTTGTAGCTGACGGTGGACAGCGAGCGGATGCCGCTGGCGGCAACCGTGCCGAACAAGACGATTCCCGCTCCGCCGAGCACGGGGGTCGGCACTGCGGCCACGACACGACCCATGATGGGCAGAACGCCCAACACCACGAGGATGACACCGCCGGCAGCCACCACAAAGCGGCTCTTGATCCCCGTGACGGCCACCAAACCCACGTTCTGGGCGAAGGCGCTCTGGGTGAACGAACCAAAGACAGGGGCAACAACGCTGGCGGCCATGTCGGCGCGCAGACCATCACCAAGGCGGCGGGAGTCAATCTTCGTACCCACGATCTCCCCAACGGCCAGGATGTCGGCAGAAGTTTCCACCATGATCACCAGCACAACGATGAACATCGAGATGATGGCGGCGAGGTGGAATGTTGGCATGCCCAAGTGGAAGGGGGTGGGGAAGGCGACAATCGATCCTTGGCCAACCTTGGAGAAGTCCGCCATGCCGACAGCCAAGGCAATGAGCGTGCCGATGACCATGGCCAGCAGGATTGAAAGACGAGAGATGGTGCTGCTTCCGAGCTTGCTCAGGAGTAGAACGACCACCAAAGTAGCGGCGGCAAGACCGATGTTGGCGACGCTGCCGTAGTTCTCAGCAGTCCTGTTTCCCCCCATGGCCCAGTTTGCTGCCACGGGCATCAGCGACAGGCCGATGACGGTAATGACTGTGCCGGTGACCACGGGCGGGAAGAATCGAATGATCTTGGAAAAAATTGGTGTGATCAGCAAGCCGATCGCGGAGGAAACAATGACGGCGCCAAAGACACTCTGGAGTCCACCGCCGCCGTTTACAATCGCCACCATGGTTGCCACGCCGGCAAACGAGACACCTTGGACCAAGGGGAGCTGAGATCCGAAGAACGGCACACCCAGAGTTTGTAGGAGGGTGGCAAGACCACCCATGAAAAGACACGCAGCAATGAGTAGGCCGGTGTCCGCCGCTGCCAAGCCTGCAGCCTGGCCAACGATCAGTGGGACGGCAACTATGCCACCGTACATGGTCAATACGTGCTGGAATCCGTAGGCAAAATTTGCCCCAATTCCTAGTTTTTTATCCTCTGGCCGGGTGGGGACTACGGCTGTGGATGATGATCTTTTGGTCATAGCGGACCTCCTTGTCTGCTTACCCTTATTAAGCGTCAACCCGCTTTGGGAGTTGCCGCTGCGGGTAGGCGGGGGATACAGCCCCCGCCTACCTCTTAGCCGGGCCGTTATGGCCCGGCTGTGCTAGAAAAAAGCTTTGCTAGAAAAAAGCTGTGCTAGCAAAAACCGGCGATTCCGTCCCAGGCGTTTCCGGCGTCGCTGCCGTGCTCGCGCAAAACGGTGGCTTCGATGAGTCCGTAGGGGCGGTCGGCTGCGAAGAACACTTCTCCCGGGTTGTTTTGGCCAAACGGGGACAAATCCACTACAAAGTGGTGCTTGTTCGGCATGGAGAACTTGATCTCGTCAATCTCCTCATGGGCGGCCATGACTTTCTTGCCCATTTCAAAAAGCGTTTGCTGGAGTGCGTGTGAGTAGCTCTCCGTAAAGCCTTCCAGCAGCAGGGCCTTGACGTCGTCGTACGCCTTGTTGAAGTCAAGTGCTCCCAAGGCGCTGGGGTTGTAGCGCCATCGGGCGGCAATGTCGGTGGCCAGGACACGGTCCGTGGTCTCGGCAAGGGTTGTGTACTTGTCTTTCGGGTAGCCGACGAAGCCGGACTCGGTGGACTTGAGCACTGTCAGGTCCTCGAGTCCGCCCACCACATGCGTGGCCGGACCGTCCTTGACCACGACGGCGGTGCGCACCTCTTGGCCGTTGCGGACGAACGAATGGTCGTGGCCCGTTCCGTGGGCCTGGATGCGGTCCCACGCGTAAGATTCGGCTGCCCAGCGCCCGCCACTAACCCAGTTGAAGGAACCGGTGAAATGATCCGCCAGGCGCAACAGGAACGCTTCGGGGGAGCCGACGCCGTCGCGGGCTAGCGAGTAGATGGTGTTCTTCTGGGTGTCCGTGGCCACCACATGGGCATTGTCACCCAGGAGGTGGGCATCGGCGAAGTCGCCGCGCAACTGCGAGGTGACGTTGAGGTCCTCAATCTCGTGGCGGTCCGTGTGCCTAGTAATTTTGACCAGCCGGACCTCAGCCTTGCCGTACTGATTGGCACCCAAAATGATGTTGTTACTGTTCGCGTTCATGTCTAGCTCCCTCGGTACGTTGAAAAGGCGAAAGGACTCAGCAGCAACGGCACGTGATAGTGCTCTTCGGCGTGGTCGAGTGTGAAGGTAAGTGATACTTCCGGAAAGAAAGATTCAGTGTTGAGGCCGCCGAAATAGGCGCCGGTGTTGAAGCGCAAGCGGTAGTTCCCGCTCTCTAATCTCTCGGGGCCCAAGTCTTTGACCCGCCCCTGGGCATCGGTGATTCCTGAGGCGAGGAGAACCCATTGCCCGCCGGTGTGCCCGTCAAGTTCGACGGCGACACCCTCAGCAGGTCTCCCCAGTGCGGTGTCCAGCACGTGGGTGGTGATGTGGGAGGTGCTCATGCGTTGACCACCGCCTTGAGTCGAAGCAGTGCGATTTCCCGCAACTGTTCTGCGATGATGAGTCGTTCGGTGTGGGGTGGGTTCTCCAGCCGCTCGTGCAGGGCGGACAGGATCTCCTCCGGTGAGCGCCCCAGTGCCCGAATGAGGAAGACCTGGCCGAATTTTTCCTCGTAGGCCACGTTGCCGCTCCGGAGAGCGGCGGCCGTCATGGTGTCGGCGGGGTCAATGGTGGACTGTTCGGCGGAGGATAACGCGGCTTCCGTGCTGGCACCGGACAATCGTTCCCCAATGCGGGGGTGGTGTGCCAGCGCTGAGTTGACTTCCTCTGCAGTGAATGGTGCGGCAGCGTCGTTGGCGGTCTTGAAGATTTCTTCCACCGCGGCATAGGGCCGGGCGTCGATGATCTCCTGGATCCACCGTTCGACGTCGATGCAGGGGCGCAGCGCTGCCGCTAGGTTAATTTCTGGCGTTTCGTTGAATTCGTTCAACAGCATGGCAAGTTGATCCTTGCGATTTATGCTGGCATCCACGGCGTAGGCTATGCGAATAAAAACTAAATTTCGCATCGTGGAACTGTTATTTCAGCGTATGAATAGTGAATCGCATCACACTCGAAATGTCAACAGCGGTGCTGGCGGTGCGGTTCACAATGAGCCATCGGGGCACCATATCGGGACAACAGTGGGCGCACATAAAGACACCCCGGCGCGCTGATCCCATGAGGGGGTGCCGGGGTGCCTCGACTATGCCATGCAGCGGGGTCGCTAGAGTCCCAGTTCGCCACGGAGGCGGGCCACGTGGCCTTCAGCGCTGACGTTGTATTCGGCGGATCGCACGGTTCCATCAACATTGACCACCACTGTGGACCGCAAAGTTCCCGTGACTGTTTTGTTGTTGACGAGCTTCTCGCCCCAGGCGCCCCATGCCTCGGCGATCTTGTGGTCCACGTCGGAGAGGAGTGGGAAATTCAGCTCAAATTCGTTGGCAAAGCTGGCCAGGGTGTCCGTCGCGTCAGTGGAAATTCCCACTACGTCCACCCCTGCCGCCTGCAATGCGGCCAGGCTGTCGCGAAAATCGCAAGCTTCGGTGGTGCAACCTGGGGTGGCCGCCTTGGGGTAGAAGTAGACGACCACTTGGCGTCCGGAGTAGTCGGACAGTGAAATATTCTGGCCACTGGCATCAGGGAGGATGAATCCGGGCGCTGCTTGGCCTGTGGTGAGTGCGGTTGACATGAGTCTCCTAAATTTCGCAATATGAAATCTAATTATTGTTGGGTGAAATAAGAGTAGGTCTCATGTAGGGTGAGGTCAAAGGTGGCGATCAGAAACCAATGCGTCCACGGCGGCGCGCAACCTCTCACGCAGCACGGCCGACTCGGCGCTAAACGCACGCTGTGCCGCCACGTAGTCAGCTTTTCCGGCGACCGTTTCAATGGTGATGGCGGGGTAGCCCCATTGAGCCAGGTCATAGGGTGATGCCCGCATGTCCATGGCGCGAATGCGCCAGGACAGCTCAAAGCAGTCCATCACCAGCTCGCTGGGGAGGGCGGGTGAGAGCTTGTAGGCCCACTTGTAAAGGTCCATGTTGGCGTGCAGGCAGCCGGGTTGTTCCATGTCACGCTGGTTCTCGCGGGTCGGCGTCAGCTCGTTGAGGCCCGTTGCCTGCGGGGTGTAAAAGCGGTACGCATCAAAGTGCGTGCAGCGGATCTTGCTCTCTTCAACCACTTGGTCCGTGCCGCTGGAACCCAGGCGCAGTTCAAGGTATTCGTGCCGGACCTGGTTGGCTTCCTGCTTGTACACCATGGCCCACTCGTGGAGTCCAAAGCAGCCAAACTGCGCCGGACGGGCGGCCGTGCGGCCCAGAATTATCTGGGCAAAATCAAGCGCGTCCTTGCGTTCAACCAGAAACTTTTCCCTGTCAAAGACGACGCCGGACCTTCCCTGAGCTGCCCCGCCTGCCTGGGGGTCGCCGTCGTGCACAGCTCGGTAAAACTTCCACTTCAAGCGCTCAGCGGCGGACTCGCCCGTGAGGACTACTCCGGCGCCCGGGTGCCAGCGCTGCAGCTGGCCAGGCTTTTGGTTGTAATAGGTGAACAGGAAGTCTTCCACCGGGTGCTTTTGATTAGCCGAGCGGCGGGCCAGATAAGGGGCTGCGTAGCGGTTGACGCGGTCGTGGTGAGCTGCGGCGCGGGCCTGCCAGGCATCCTCGGCGAGGGGGAGTGGGGCAGAAGTCATGCTTTCAATTATCCGCCACGGCCGCGGTGCTGGTGTCCGCAATTTCCAGGTTGTGCGTGGCCGCCTCGATCAGTGCCATCATGCTGCTGTGCAGCGCCATGGCGCCGTCGCGGTCCAGACCCAGTCGCGCCATCATGGTCCCCGGCACGGAAAGGGCTTGGTCCCGCAGTGCTCGGCCGGCGGGTGTGAGGTCAATGGCCAGGGCGCGCTCATCGCTGGCGTCCCGGCCGCGGGTAATGAGGCCCAGCGCCTCAAGACGCTTCAGTAGCGGGGAGAGAGTGGCCGATTCCAGCAGCAGGGCGCTGCCAATGTCCTTGACTTTCCGTGGTGCCTGCTCCCACAGGGCCAGCATGACCAGATACTGCGGGTGGGTGAGTCCCAGGGCGGAGAGCACTGGTTTGTAGGCTGCAATGACACTGCGGGAGGCCACACTGAGACCAAAACAAAGCTGCCGCTCCAAGAGCAGATCGTTCTCTGTGGTACCCATTGCCTTGCTCCCTCATTTTAGTTAGTGCCCTAACTATCAGGGTACTATGTATAGTATCGCCTTTCTGAGTCAGCCGGGGATTCCATCACCGGCCCGAGCGCCACAAGGAATTTCGCCCATGTCCAAGATGAGTCCAGTACAAAAACTGATGCGCTTTACAGGCCGCCTGCGCTACATTCTGGGCCCCGCCAGCAGCAGCCCCCTGGATCATGAGATGACGCCGGAGAACAAGGCACTGTTGAAGAGTCAACAAGAGGCCACGGTGCAGTGGACTACTGTCACCCGGGCCGACGGCAGCACCTATTTGGTGCCCAAAGACCCCACTGACAAGTCCTTGCGCTAGCACTTGCGCAGCTCACCAGTGGAGCAACCCGCCAGTGCCATTGGTGGGCAGCAGGAGTAAACTGAAGGCGTTCCGGTGGCACGATTTTCCTCTGCTGAGAGTGGGTGTTGATGATGGCGAGCGGTGAAAAGTTCGTGGACAAATTGATGCATGGCACCGAGAAGCTCAAGAAGGTTTTTGGGCCGGCAGACCACGGAGACATGGATGCCCCTGTGGTGCATCGTCATGATGCCTCTGAAGACAGCAGTGAGGAGCAGCTCTCCCACTTTGAGCAGGAGACTGATTCACAGGGCCACCACTACGCCGTCCGCAAGGAAGAATCTGCGGAGTAGCCCCTTAAACAACTGACCCGCAGAAAACGCCGAAAAATCACGGTTTTACCGTGAATTTCGACGTTTTCTGCGGGTCAGTTTGTTTGTGTGTGTGTGTGTGTGTGTGTGGGCTAGCGGCCCGTGCCGCCGTAAACTGTCGCCTCGTCGTCGCCATCCAAGCCAAAGGCCTGGTGGACGGCGCGCACTGCAACATCGAGCAAGTCTGCGCGGGTCACAACAGAGATGCGGATCTCGGAGGTGGAGATCAAATCAATGTTCACACCGGCGTCGGACAGGGCCTGGAAGAAACGGTAGGAAACGCCCGGGTTGGAGCGCATGCCGGCGCCGATCAGGGAAAGCTTGCCGATCTGGTCGTCGTAGATCAGGTCCTCGAAGCCGACCTCGTCCTGCTTGGCGCGCAGGGCGCTCAGGGCGTCCTCGCCTTCCACCATGGGCAGTGTGAAGGAGATGTCCGTCTTTCCGGAGCCCTTCGTGGAAATGTTCTGCACAATCATGTCAATGTTTGAATGCGCACCGGCAATGATGCCAAAGATCATGGCAGCCTTGCCGGGAATGTCCGGCACGCCAACAACTGTGACTTTAGCTTCTGACCGGTCGTGAGCCACGCCGGAGATGATTGGCTGCTCCAAGGCAACTCCCTCTG
The DNA here is from genome assembly GCF_002909445.1 of Arthrobacter glacialis. Classification (GTDB taxonomy): domain Bacteria; phylum Actinomycetota; class Actinomycetes; order Actinomycetales; family Micrococcaceae; genus Specibacter; species Specibacter glacialis. The sequence continues at coordinate 378,852 of NZ_PPXC01000004.1, read as the reverse complement.
AGATCTTGATTTTGTCGTCAGGGCTGGGCAAAACCCAGGTTCCCTCATTGTCACTAAAAGAGGACCGCACATGGATGGGCAGTCCAAAACGCCTAGCGTATTCCACGCAGCGAAGGTGGAGGATCTTGGCACCCGAGGCGGCCATTTCCAACATCTCTTCGCTGGAGATCTTGCTGATCTTCTGGGCGCTGGAAACAACGCGCGGATCGGCCGTGTAAACGCCGTCAACGTCAGTGTAAATTTCGCACACATCGGCGTTCAATGCCGCGGCAAGGGCAACAGCTGTGGTGTCCGAGCCGCCGCGGCCCATGGTGGTGATCTCATTGGTCTGGCGGCTCATGCCCTGGAACCCGGCCACAATGGCCACCTTGCCCTTGTCCAGGGCCGTGCGCACACGGTGCGGATCCACATCGATGATGCGGGCCTTGCCGTGGATGCCGTCGGTGATCATGCCAGCCTGGCTGCCCGTGAAGGACTGCGCCACACCACCCAGTGAGCTGATGGCCATGGCGAGCAGGGCCATGGAAATGCGTTCTCCGGCCGTCATGAGCATGTCCAGCTCGCGGGCCGGGGGGTGCTCGGAAACTTGCGCGGCCAGATCCAACAGTTCATCCGTGGTGTCGCCCATTGCGGAGACAACTACCACTACTTCATGGCCTGCTGCTTGGGTGCTGACAACCCTGCGGGCTACGCGCAGAATGCCTTCGGCGTCGGACACGGACGAGCCGCCGTACTTTTGAACTATCAGACTCATGGATGCACACTCATTGGCTTACCTAACGCAACACTAGGAGAAGGAAATTTGCTGCCGCTCACGCCAGAGCCGCGCCTGCGCGCTGGGCCAGTGCGGCATCATCAGCGCGGAAGGCAGTTTTAAGTCAGTTTAGCGCGGTGGCGCGTTAACACGGAATTATGATGTCCACATGATGATACTTGAAGGTCATTATGTGGTCTTGATAAAGGGGTGGGGCCAGCCAGCTGAAAGCTGATGAATATCCGACGCCGGGATGATGACTCAGGTGCCCAGCTGAGCCTATGCTGATTGCATATCCGCTATTGCGGACCATCGGGGAGGGACACCATGACCCAGCACATACCACAGGAACAGGAACAGGACCCGCCAGCGTTGCTGGAGGCCTTCGATGGCTTGTCCGCCACGGGGCTGTCCCGCAGCTTTGGTGCGGTTCACGCCGTCGTCAATATGGATCTGCAGGCACCCGCAGGGCAGGTGACGGCACTTATTGGCCCCAACGGCGCCGGAAAAACCACGTTGCTGCTCATGCTTGCCTCGTTGCTGGCGCCGGATTCCGGCACTGTCAGGGTCATGGGCATTGACCCCATCAAGGACCCAGCCGCGGCCAGGGCAAAGATAGGGTGGATGCCGGACACTCTCGGAGTGTGGGAGGCGCTGACAGCACGCGAAATCCTCAACACCATGGGCAAGTTTTACCGTTTGCCCAAGGAAAAAATTCCCACCAGGGTCCAGGATCTGTTGACCCTGGTGAACCTGACGCCCTTGGCGGATCAGAAGGCGCGGGTGCTTTCGCGTGGCCAGCAACAGCGGCTCAGCCTGGCCCGCGCCTTGATTCATGATCCGCAGGTGTTGCTGCTTGATGAGCCGGCGTCAGGACTGGACCCGGGTTCGCGGGTTGCTCTGCGGGGAATCCTGCGCCAGCTTGCCGCCGAAGGGAAAGCCATAGTGGTTTCCTCCCATGTTTTGGCTGAACTGGATGAGATAGCAGACGGTGCAGTGTTTGTGAATCAGGGCCGCACCGTGCTGACGCAGACAGTGGACCAGGCGGCCGGGCAGGGGCGCAAGTATTCCATTTCGGCCCTGGATCCCGCCGCGTTGGTTGCTGCCCTGACAGCGTTGGGAGTGGCCTTTGAGTCAGGGAATGGGCGCAGGGACTCCGTCATCATCACAGGGCCCACTCAGGAGTACGCCTCCGCGCTGTTGCGGGATCTGGTGATGGCCGGTGTTGACGTGTGCGCGTTCGCCCCGGCCACGGGTGCTTTGGAAGAGACCTACATGAGCATGAAGGTGGAACAGCCATGACACAGACTCAAAATGATGCAGGCCCGCAGCCGGTGGCCGGCAACGCGGGGCGGCACGCCGGCTTGCGCGCCTACTGTGAGGGTGTCTTTGCCGTAGTGGGCATGGAGATGCGCCAAAGGCTGCGCTCCCGTGGCTGGTACATCATGTTGGCATTGTGGTTTGTCATCATCGGAATAGTCACGTGGCTGACGTGGTGGAGCTGGAATGCCCAGCAGGCCAATATGGCGTGGGATACAAGCGCCGCTAGCAGAGGCCCGGGCCCGCTGATCTTTGAAATTGTGCTGGCCTTTGTGCTGTTGTTTGGCCTGCTGGTGGCCCCGGCATTTTCCGCCAATGCCATCAATGGTGACAGGGCCGGCGGCACCTTGGCGATTCTGCAGGTGACGTTGCTCAGTTCCGGGCAGATCCTGTGGGGGAAATTTCTTGCCTCATGGATTGCGGGGATTGCGTTCCTGGCAGCCAGCGTCCCGTTCCTGGTCTTTGGCATTGCCCAAGGCGGCCTGGGATTCGGGCACATAGCCATTGCGCTGCTGATGCTCGCCGTGGAAATTGCCGTGGTGTGCGCGTTGGGTGTTGGCATCTCTGCGCTCGCCAACCGGCCCTTGTTCTCCATAGTTGTCACCTACTTGGTGGTCTCACTGCTGGTCTTTGGAACCCTCATCGCCTTTGGGCTCGGGTCCATGGTCAGCCAAGGAAAGGTGAATGCCAATCAAATGGGGTACACAGGCATGTACGGCTATGACAGCGGCGACATCAAGGAGCCGGTGCCGCCGGACTATATTCCGCCGCTGCCGAACAATGTCACCGACAGTGATGGCAACAGGTACTGCTTTGGGATCATCCAGGAGATGGAAACCGTGCGCACGGAACGGGTTGCCTGGATGCTGAGCATGAACCCGTTTGTGGTGATTGCCGATTCCATCCCCTACCAAAAATCGGTGACGGAGGACAGGACTACTACCGGCATTTTTGAGACGATCAGCCAAGGGGCCAGGTATGCGCAGGCCGGTCCTGAAGGCACCTACCCTTGTGCCAATGGCAAGCTCACGGCCGACTACATGGACCAGAAGACGCCACTGTGGCCGCAGGGCCTGGGTTTGCAACTGTTGGTGGCCGGTGGAGTGGTGGCACTGGGTTGGCGGGCCCTGCGCACACCTGCAGGGAAACTGCCCAAGGGCACGCGCGTGGCCTAGCGTAAAACGCACGACGGCGTTCAACCCACCTGGGTGGGTCGAACGCCGTCGAACATGCCAGCGGTCAGGATCTGTGACGCACTAGTTGCGCGAAAAAGGCCGAAGAAAGCGCTTTCCGCCGCATCTACTGCGTCATAGACGGGGGCGTGGACTAGCTAGGAGACGGACACTTCAGCCCGCGGCGCGCGCATCAGGACCTCGTCGGCAGGGACCTGGCGAATGGCACCCTTGTCGGCGCTGGTGGCCATGGAGGCGTAAGCCCGCAAGGCTGCGGATACTTCGCGTACACGGCCCACCGGACGGTAACCGGTGGTGGTCTCGAGCAGCTCGCGGCGCTCATCCAGCTCGGATTCACTCACCAGGAGCTCCATGGAGCGGTTGGGGATGTCGATGCGGATGCGGTCCCCATCCTGAACCAGCGCGATGGTGCCGCCGGCGGCCGCCTCGGGGGAGACATGGCCAATGGACAGGCCGGAGGTGCCGCCGGAGAAGCGGCCGTCGGTGATCAAGGCGCAGACCTTGCCCAGGCCCAGGCCCTTCAGGAATGAGGTGGGGTACAGCATTTCCTGCATGCCGGGGCCGCCGCGGGGGCCTTCGTAGCGGATAACCACCACGTCGCCGGCCTTGACAGTCTTCGACAGGATCTTTTCAACGGCTTCGTCCTGAGATTCGCAGACCACGGCGGGTCCTTCAAACGTCCAGATGGACTCGTCCACGCCGGCAGTCTTCACGACGGCGCCGTCGAGGGCGATGTTGCCGCGCAGCACGCCCAAGCCGCCGTCCTTGGAGAAGGCATGCTCCACATCGCGCAGGCAGCCTTCGGCCGCGTCGGTGTCCAATGAGGTCCACTCGGCCGACTGTGAGAAGGCGGTGGAGGAGCGCTGGCCACCCGGGGCAGCGGTCCACAGTGCTTGAGCTTCATCGGTGGCCTTGCCTCCGCGGATGTCCCAGTCGTCCAGCCAGTCGGTGAGGCCCTCGGAGTGGACTGACTTGACGTTCGTGTGGAGCAGTCCGCCACGGTTCAGCTCCCCCAAGAGGGCGGGGATGCCGCCGGCGCGGTGCACGTCCTCCATGTAAAACGTCTTCTTGCCGGCAACGTTCGGAGCCACCTTGGCAAGGCACGGCACCTGGCGTGACTTGGCGTCGATGTCCTCCAGATCGTACTTCAGGCCCGCTTCCTGCGCTGCTGCGAGGAGGTGCAGGATCGTGTTGGTGGAGCCGCCCATGGCGATGTCCAGGGCCATGGCGTTATCGAACGCCTCGAAGCTGGCGATCGAGCGCGGCAGGACCGATTCGTCGTCGTCCTCGTAGTAGCGCTTGGCGATCTCGACGGCGGTGGCGCCTGCGCGCTCGTACAGCTCCTTGCGCGCGGTGTGCGTGGCCAGCAGCGAGCCGTTGCCCGGCAGGGACAGGCCGATGGCTTCGGTGAGGCAGTTCATCGAGTTGGCGGTGAACATGCCGGAGCAGGAACCGCAGGTGGGGCAGGCGTTGTCTTCGATGAGCTCGATGTCTTCGTCGGAGACGGTGGCGTCCACGGCGTCGGAGATGGCGTTGACCAGGTCGAGTGAGCGGATGGAGCCGTCAGTCAGGGTCACCCGGCCGGCTTCCATGGGGCCGCCGGAGACAAACACGGTGGGGATGTTCAAGCGCAGGGCTGCCATGAGCATGCCGGGGGTGATCTTGTCGCAGTTGGAGATGCAGACCAGCACGTCGGCGCAGTGGGCGTTGACCATGTACTCGACGGAGTCGGCAATGAGGTCGCGGGAGGGCAGGGAGTACAGCATGCCGCCGTGGCCCATGGCGATGCCGTCATCCACGGCGATGGTGTTGAATTCGCGGGCGATGGCACCAGCCTTGTGAATGGCGTCGGAGACAATGCGGCCCACGGGTGCGAGGTGGGTGTGGCCGGGGACGAACTCGGTGAAGGAGTTGGCCACGGCAACAATGGGCTTGCCGATGTCTGACTTGGCGACGCCGGAGGCCATCATGAGGGCGCGTGCGCCTGCCATGTTGCGGCCGTGGGTGACTGTGCGTGAACGTAATGGAGGCATAGGGACAGTTAACCAGCATTTTGGCCCTGACAGGAAGACGGCGCTAATACTAGTAGTGGCAGTGCTAGATTTGGTGGCATGGATGAAGAACGACGGCGGGAGCTGGGTCAGTTTCTGCGTGACCGCCGCGCCAATCTAGTCCGCGCCGAACATGGGCTGCCTCCCATTGGCCGCAGCCGCACCTTGGGTTTGCGGCGTGAGGAAATTGCGGCCTTCGCAGCCGTCAGCGTCACCTGGTACACCTGGCTGGAACAGGGCCGGGACATCAACGCGTCCCGCCAGGTACTCGAGTCCATTGGGCGGGTGCTGCGCCTGAGCGCCGCCGAGCAGGCGTATCTGCTGGCCATGGGCGGTTACGCGGCCCTGCCCCTGGCTGAAGTTACAGCCATCGAAGCCGCACCGCCGCATTTGCAGGCGTTGCTGGACGCCCTGGATTTCCCGGCCTTTGCCGTGGCCCCGGATTGGGGGATTGCGGGGTGGAACAGTGCCTACGCCGGCCTGTATTCACGCATTGCTGAGGTTGTACCGGAGCAGCGGAACCTGTTGTGGCTGATCTTTACCGATCCGGCGCTGCGCCGGATGCTGCCTGACTGGGAAGAAACGTCAAGGAATTTTGTGGCCGAATTCCGGGCCGAGGCAGGCCCCCGGCTCGGTTCGGCGGCGCATACGGCGTTGGTGGCCAGGCTGGCCGCGGCCAGCGACGAGTTTGCCCGGATTTGGTCCGATCACGGGGTGGCCGGCTTTGCCTCCCGGCAGCGCATCTTTGTCCATCCGGAGGTGGGTGAGCTGACCTTTGAGCACCACAGGCTGGTGCCCTCAGACGCCCCGGACCTGCACTTTGTGCTCTACACACCCACACCCGGCACGCCCACACGCGAACGGCTTGCCCAGCTGACGACGGGAACAGGATAGGGGTCGATTCAGGCGGCAGTCGACTGCGCCTGCCGAGCGGGCAGTAGTTGTTGATGTTTGCGCGCAACATCAACAACTACTGCCCGTTCGCGAGGCAATGTGAGGGTTACGTCAGGGCGTTGCGGCGGCCCTCAAAGGCGCGGCCCAGGGTGACTTCATCGGCGTACTCCAAGTCGCCGCCCACGGGGAGGCCTGAAGCCAGCCGGGTCACGGCGATCCCAATGGTTTTGAGCATGCGGGAGAGGTACGTTGCCGTGGCCTCGCCTTCCAAGTTGGGGTCGGTGGCGATGATGACCTCCTGGATTTGGCTGTCGTTCAGGCGGGTCAGCAGTTCACGGATGCGCAACTGGTCCGGGCCAATACCCGCGATGGGGTTGATGGAGCCGCCCAGCACGTGATAGCGGCCGCGGAAGGCACGGGTCCGCTCCACCGCGAGCACGTCCTTGGATTCCTCCACCACGCAGATGATGCTGGGGTCGCGGCGCGGGTCCCGACAAATGTTGCACAACTCCGCCTCGGTGACATTGCCGCACACTGTGCAGAACTTCACGCGCTCCTTGACCGTGACAATGGCCCGGACCAGCCGCTGCATGTCCTCGGTATCCGCTTCCAGAATGTGGAAGGCGAGCCGCTGGGCTGATTTGGGCCCAATTCCCGGCAGGCGCCCCAACTCATCGATGAGCTCCTGAACTGCTCCCTCGTACACAATGCCTCTTGTCTATTGGTTCAAAAATGGTGGTGGCGCCGAGCTCGTTTAGTGCGACGCGTTGAGCGGGCGTTCCTCAATGAGCACTCCGCCCAGAATACGCTCCACCGCGGCTTGGCCCACTACACCGGATTCCTCAATGGTGACGTCATCCGGGCTGGGGACGTCCTCCACATAGGGAGTCTGCGCCATCACCGCGGGTGCCTGGGCGCGGGCCGCCTGGGCTTCGGGGCTCGTGGCCAGGCGCTGGTACCTGCTCATTTTGGCCCCACCATTGTCAATGTTCGACGCCGGAGCCTCCTGAGCTGGGACGCTTGCTTGCGCGGGGGTTTCGGGGGCGGCGGTTGCAGGGGGTGCAGCTGGCGCGGGTGCGATCGGCACAGCAATTGCGGGTTCAGCAGGGTCGGCAGGCGCCGAAGTTGCTGTGTCTGCAGGCGCCGCCGCTGGAGTCTCTGCTGGCGTATCTGTTGGCGTATCTGTTGGCGCGGCGGACGATTCGGTCTGCGCCCAGTCAGGGGCGTTGGACATGCTGCCCCACCCCGGGTCTGCCACGTCGGTTCGTGCGGGCGCTCCCAGCGATACGCCCCAGTCCTGCGGGGCCGCTTGTGACATTTGCGCAGCCAAGAGAGCGCTTCGTTTGGGGGCCTCGACTTGCGCCGGCGCCTGGGTGGCGGGCTCTTCGGCGGCAGCCGGCGCATCCCAGCCGGTGGTCCAGGCAGCAATGGGTGAAACCCGTGGCACAGTGTGGGCTTGCGGTGCTGCAGCCGCTGGCTGCGCCGACGGTGCCTGGTGTTCCGGCAGCGAGGCCGACGATTGAGCTGTTTCCGTGAACTGATCCGGATAGGGATCGGCCGGTGGATACGAATCCGGGTGCGGCTCATCCCAGGGGTCACTGGGTTCACTGGGACCGTCCCAGTACGCCGGCTCCTCTGTGGGCGCCGACTGCGCTGGTGCTGACGCAACAGTGGTCGGCACAGAGTCAGCCAATGGAGCCTGAGCTGGCTGTGGCTGCGATGTTGGTGCGGTCTGGGCAGGCACAGGCGCAGCGGTTGCCGGAATCTGCGGCGCTGCCACGGGTGCAGCCGGAAGACCCCACGCATCCAAGGGTGCCGGGGCGGACGCTGCTGGGGCAGGGAGCGTCTGAGGCGGAGCAGACGGTGCCGGTGCTGGGGCGTCGCATAGCGGAGCCGTGGCGCCAGTGTTTGTGCCGCGACCACTCCGGGGTGCTGCAGGCTGATTACCAGTTTGAACTTTTGGGTTTGGCTCAGCGCTCGCCTTCGGCGCATCGCCGGCGGCAGGCATGATCGCAATGGTCATGCCCAGCACCTGATTGATGGCCTGCTGCAGATTCTCCAGGTGGCCACTGTTGGTGAAAGTGCTGATCAGGCCGGCGGATGGAAGCCCCACACGGAGTTCTTGGCCGTCAAAGGTTTGCGGCACCACGTTCTGATTGACGATGACCCAGGACGCCATGCGGATGTTGCGCAGTGCACCAAGGATCTCCGGCCAGGCGCGGCGGATGATCTCAATGTTGGAGGTACCTCCGCCGGATGCGCCGCTGGGGGGCGCATCGGATTGCGGCTCACTGGATGCGGCAGGTTGCGGCTGCTGTGCGGCAGCCGCAACCTTGGCAGCAGGTGTGGGGGCGCTGTCCCAGGACTGCGCCGCAGCGGCGCTTTGAGCTGACCGAACGGGCTCAGTAACTGCAGCGGGGGGTGCCTGGTGCTGCGCCACCATTGGCTGCGGAATCTGCTCTACCGTCGGGGCAGCTGCCGCGGGGGGTGCCTCCACCGCGGGAGTTTCCGCAGGGGCCGGCGTAGGAGACTGCACCGGAGTTTGGCGGGCGGCCACTTCGGCGCCAGCTGCTTCCTTGGCACGCGCCAATTGTGCCCGTACGGCGGCCAAGCCACCGCTTGAGGCGGCGGGGTCGGAGTGGGACGGGTCAGCGTAGGTGGGGGCCGGCGTCGAACGTTGGGAAGGAGCATCTCGCTCCGGAGCGGCAGCCATGGGGGCGGCAGAAGCGGGGGCTGCAGCGGCGGTGCCAGCATAGTTCAGGCGCCGTTCCAGCTGCTCAAGCCGGGTGGCCATGCCGCGTGTGGAGGAATCGGCGCCCGGCAGGAGCAGGCGTGCGCCCAGCAATTCCAGGTGCAGCCGCGGCGAGGTGGCGCCGGTCATTTCGTTGAACGCAGCATTGGTGACGTCTGCGGCACGGGAGAGCTCGGCGGCACCAAGCTGGGCGGCCTGCGACTGCATGCGAGCAATCAGCTCTTCGGGGGTGCCGCGCAGGATTGCGTGGGCGCTCTCGGGCATTGCCTGAACAATGATGAGGTCGCGGAAACGCTCCAGGAGGTCTTCCACAAAACGGCGGGGGTCGTGGCCGGTCTGGATGACCCTGTCCACCGATTTGAAAACGGTTGCCGAGTCGGAGGCGGCCAGCGCTTCCACCACGTCGTCAAGGAGTGAGGCGTGGGTGTATCCCAGCAGGTCAACAGCCAGGTCATAGTCCAACCCGGAAGCGCCAGCGCCGGCCATCAACTGGTCAAGAACTGACAGTGAGTCACGCACTGATCCGCCGCCGGCACGCACCACCAGTGAGAGAACACCGGGGGCCACGGGCACATTCTCTTGTTCGCACAACTGCGCCAAATACGCCATGAGAGGCTCGGGCGGCACCAGTCGGAAGGGGTAATGGTGGGTGCGCGAGCGGATGGTGCCAATGACCTTGTCAGGTTCCGTGGTGGCAAAGATGAACTTGATGTGCTCCGGCGGCTCTTCAACAATCTTCAACAGCGCGTTAAAACCCGCCGAGGTGACCATATGGGCCTCATCAATGATGAAAATTTTGTAGCGGTCCCTGATGGGGGCAAAAGTGGCGCGTTCGCGAAGGTCGCGGGCGTCGTCAACGCCACCGTGGCTGGCTGCGTCAATTTCAATGACATCCAGGGAGCCGGTGCCGCCGCGGGCCAATTCCACGCAGCTTTCGCAGGTCCCGCAGGGATGTGAGGTGGGGCCCTGGGCGCAATTGAGGCAGCGGGCAAGGATGCGCGCGGAGGTGGTCTTACCGCAGCCGCGAGGGCCGGAAAACAGGTACGCGTGGTTGACGCGGTTCTTATCCAGGGCAGTCATCAAGGGGGAAGTGACATGCTCTTGGCCAATGACGGTCGCAAAGGAATCGGGACGGTACCGGCGATACAGGGCTGTTGGTGCGCTCACAGTTGAAACCCTATCTAATCCGCCTGACAAATTGCCGCATGGATGCGGCGTTTGGGGCGCATCTGGGGATAAATAAAGACCCCCCATGCACCCGCCAGAGCCCGCTTACCCTTGCTACCTTCCGGTCCTGGGGGAGTTCACAGGGTGACGCCACATGAGGGGCCGGGAATTAGCTTACCTGACTGTGGCGGCACGGGCGAATCCGCGCGGCACCCTGTGGACCATTTCAATTTTGCGGCCACGGTGATACGTTCGCCAGAAGGGGCAATGACGCTAAAGCCAAGCTGGTCCCGGCGCGCTTTTGCCCTTGCGCGGCCTGGCCCATGAAGGAGCGAGTCACCATGTTGGGATTTGGATTCTTTGAATGGTTTTTTTGGGTGCTGGCCTTCGGTGCGGGGATTCTTGCCCTGACCCGCATCGAAGTGTTCTCCACTAACTCAACCCAACGCACCCGACATCATGCCGGCCAGACGTTTCTGCTGTGGATGCTTGCGGCCGGCTTTGCGTTGGCGGGTTTCGTCACCGCGGTTCTGGCCATGCGTGCGGGGCACTAACGGCAACGGGCTTCATGACGTAAAGAAGACGTGAGGAATGTCACGTGCGTGTGACAATGTTGTAAAGTTTGAAATGTACCGCCGTCGCGGAATAGAGCGCCGACGATGGCTGTATGGGGGGGTGCTTTGAGTGCCCAATCCTTTGCAAGTGGTCTGCCTTCCGCAATGACCGCATGGGGGAGTAAGGGTGGTGAGGCTTGAACGGGGCCGAACTGCCCTTATTTCTTGCCCGGAATTGCCCTATTTGCCGCGTATTCTCAGGCCCCGGACACTCGATTCGCGAGTTGGGCACTTTGTCAGGTACTCTTGAACCTGCCGTGTTCTGCACGGCAAGCTGGAGGATTCGCCTAGCGGCCTATGGCGCACGCCTGGAACGCGTGTTGGGTTAACGCCCTCGGGGGTTCAAATCCCCCATCCTCCGCCAATGAAAGGCCCGGAATCATGATGATTCCGGGCCTTTTGTAGTTTAAGTCAATGCCCGCCCAAGCCTTCAGCTGCGCCGGATAGACTCGGCCTGTGATTACAGAAACCCTGAACAGCATCCCCCTCGCCTTGAGCGACGGGACCGAAAAGTCATTGTCACAGCTGGCCGCGAAAGCCGTTTTGCTGGTCAACGTGGCCTCAGAATGCGGCTTCACCAGCCAATACGACGCCCTCGAGTCCCTCCATGAGAAGTACCGCTCGCAGGGCCTGACTGTGGTGGGTGTGCCGTGCAACCAATTTGGTGGACAGGAACCGGGCACGCAGGAGGAAATCGTGGAGTTCTGCCGCAAGAACTTTGGCGTGACCTTCCCGCTCGCCACCAAAACCGATGTCAACGGCCCCCAAGCGCACCCGCTCTACGCCGTGTTGACCAGCCTTGGTGACGAACCCATCGCCTGGAATTTTGAAAAATTCCTGATCGCGCACGACGGCGCCGTGCTGGAGCGCTTCTCATCTTCAGTCACGCCTGACTCACCCGAGCTGCGTGCTGCCGTGGAAGCGGCACTGAGCTAGACCCATCGCTGCCGAAAAAGCTACCGGGCCAGCTCGTCCAGCCAGTGCTGCAGGAATGCCGCCCCGGAGAAGTCGTTGACTACTCCCTCGCCCAAGTTGAGGTCAGCGGCGGTCTGGATCGTGTACGGCTTGCTGGGCACGCCGTCGGCCGGGCGAACGTCAACGTGGATGACGTGGTGATCGTGGTGGTGCAGCCAATCGGCCATGGCGTAGTCGGTGCGGGAATCTCCCACTGTGCGCCACGACTGCGGAACAATGCCTTGGACGGCCAGCAGTTCCACCGCCCGGCTGGCGCCCAGGTCCTTGCCCAGGCGAACTGATTCAATGTCAGTGGAGATGATGGACGGGTCAACCCGGTAGTCCACGCTCCCGGACGACGCCGGTGCCCGGTGCTCAAGGCGGGTGGCACCCAAGTCGTGGGTTGCCAGCAAAGCCAGGGCATCGTCGTCGAACTTTACCTGCTCCGCCAAATAGCTTCCGCTCTCAACCTCAATGTGCTGCTCCACCGAGACCATGGCCCGCTTGGTCTCGTCGAAGAACATGTGATCGGCGTAGGAACGCGCCACGAGCTCACGTATGTCGTCGCCAAAAGCCGTGGGCATGGCAAGTTCCCTGTCCACGTGGATGGGCCCGGGCCCGCTCGGGGTGAAACTAAACCAGACAGCCCCCTTCTCACAAATGGCGTGAACCACAGAACCATCCGGCAGCCCGGCTTCCAGCATGGGCCGCATGAGCTGCTCCGTAATAAAGGCATCCGAGCGGCCGGTATTGAATACCACGGGAATGTTGCGGCGCACCAGATCAATCAAGTCCGCAATAATGCCGGGGGTCACTTGCCGTGTCACGGGGCTGGCCAGGGGGCCGTCAACATCGAGGAGCAGGGCAAGTGGGGGTTGCAAAAGTGTCATGCCCCATAGTCCCAGGACAAGCCGTGGAAGAGCCACTTTGCGTAACCTTTTGGCAACACGACGTTACGCCCACAGCGCGGTCAGTTCCTTTAGGGCCTCACAGTCCCTAGTCTGAAGGAGTGATCTTCAAAGCTGTTGGCGACAAACGCCCGTATCCGGACCATGGCCACATCACGCCCAAGGACTGGGCCAGCGTTCCGCCGCGCCAAGTCAGGCTGGCCGAACTCGTCACGACCAAGGCACAACTGGACCTTGAGGCTCTCCTGGCCGAGGACTCAACGTTCTTCGGCGACCTGTTCCCGCACGTGGTGCAATGGCGTGACACCTTGTATTTGGAGGATGGCCTGCACCGGGCTGTCCGCACGGCCCTGCACCAGCGGACCATACTGCACGCCCGAGTGTTGGTGATAGATGACTAGGCTCCCTGCGGAGCCGCCACCAGGTGAATCCGCTGACCGCATTCCGCCCCCGCCCCGGCACTTCCCAGGTAAGGCCCTCCACGATGATGTGTTGATGACGGCCAGACAGCGGCGCAAGGCTGCCCGCGAAGAGAAGCGCCAGGCCAAGGACGCTGCCTATGAACTTCGCCAGAAACGCAAAAAAGAAAAAGACATCAATTCCTGGCACGGGCACCATATTGTGGACTCCAAGGGTTTGGCCGAGGCCTTCCCCGAGCCGGAAACCCCGGAATTTCCCAGCAGTACGGTTCGCCGCCGCATTGCCCACGGCGTGATTTTGGTCCTGCTGCTGGCTCTGGTGGCTACCGGGCTGGTCCTGGCCGGGATGGTTCAGCGCGGTGAAATGGAGCTGAAATTTGGTGCGGGCAAACCCACTCCCACACCCGTCACATGTCCGGGTGAGACTTTGGACTACCCTGCCAACAAGGACGTCAGGGTCAATGTTTACAACGGAGGTGCCGCCGAGGGCAGGGCCGGGGCCGTGGCGCAGGAACTCGTGCAGCGAGGCTTCGCAGTGGGCGTTATTGGCAATGCAAGATCCGAGTATTTAACGCCAGTGGTGATTGTTTCAGGCGCCAAGGGGCATGCTTCCGCCTTCAATATGCAGCGCAATTTTGCCGCAACACAGGGCGGTTCTGAGTATGTGCAGGATAATCGCGAAGATGCCAGCGTGGACATCATCTTGACCAGCCAATTCAATGATCTTGTGGCCGCGCCCAAGGTGGACCAAACTCCGGGTGCGCTCTCCTGCCCACGCCTCAGCCCGCCGCCGAGCGAGCCCGCAAGCCCTGCTGCAGCGGCTGCCGTAACCAAGCCCTAGCTCTGCTTTATTGCTCCACGGTGACGGGGCGGCCCTGCTCGTCAAAGGCCGCGCCCACACCGGCCTGGATGAACTTCACGGCTGCGGCAATGCGGTCCTCATCGGGTGTGTCCGAGTTGCGGCGGGAGGCGCTGGCTGTCAGCGACCCGTGGATGAGCTGCACCAAGCCATCCACGTCGGAGGCAGGCAAGTACCGCTGCTCCATTCCGGTGCGCAAAATGTCTTCCAACAAGGTGTTGAGCTCACCCACGTGAACGCCCAGCTTTGCGAACGATTCACTGGAAAGCACCGATCGCATGGCCGGTCCAGGCGGGAGGTGGCGCCGGGTGAGGTCCTCTAGCTGCGCGCGAACGTACACGGCCAGCCTGTCCACAGGATTCTCCAGGCCATCCAATTTGGCCCGCAACTCGGCAACGAACTTGCCTGTTTCATCCAGCGCGTAGGCCACCAGAAGTTGTTCCAGGTCGGCAAAATAGTTGTAAACGGCTGTTCGTCCCACCCCTGCCGTGCGGGCAACATCTGTCATGGTGAGGCCGGGAAGGCCGTGCGTAAACAGAAGTTCGCCAAAGGCGTCGAGGATCTTGCGCTGCGTCTGCTCGCGCTGCGCCGCGTTCGTGGGGGCGGCTATTCGTGGCATAGAGACATTTTAGCGGCAATTCGTCAGTAAAAGTATTTGGGGTGGTTCTAGCGTTGGATGGCTGCGCGCCGAATCCCTAGAACACGGACGACGGCGGCACTGACCCCACGCTCAAAGGGCAGTTCCGCCGTGGTCATGACGGAGGCCGCAAGGGCTTTGTCGATGCATTTGGCCACGAGTCGTTCGGGGATGTGCAGGGAACGGCCAAAGCGGAGCCAGTCGTTGCGGTTCAGTCCTGTCCGGCTACCGGCGCTGCCACCCACGGGCAGTGCCATGCCAGGGTCGCGGGAGGGGTCGCCGTCAGTCAGATCAGTCAAAATGCCGCCGGGAACGCCCGCGGCAAAGCCCTGCTCAATCTCGGCGGCAAGGGTGCATTGGAGATCGTAGGCGGGCGCCACCAACCATTCGCCATTGTGTTGCTGCACCACGGAAATGTTTTTGGCATGCAGATTGCCGTTGCCCGTAAGCCAGGCAAAGAGGAACTGCAGGAAAATGTTGCGGGCGGCCAGGGACTGGGCGGAACACATGTTCACGGCGGCCGCGGCCACGGCCTCGGAAGGGACCGAATGCTTGCGGCCCGGCAACAAACCCATCAGCTGGGAACAATCCTCTACCGCCAGCGACCCGCTGGGGGACCTGTCGAAACGCGAGACCAGCAGCGCGGCCTGCCCAACGCCGTCGTACACCAAACGGGCGTCCGCAACGGGTATGGACAGCTGCCTGGCCTTGCGCAGCAGCATGAATTCCGTTTCAACTTGGCGGGCGTGGCTGCCGTCGTTGAACTTGAGAATGTAGGCGCGGCTCGGGTCCTTGTCATGCAGGTAGGAGGCCGTGACCTTGTCCTGCATGCCAGGCAACGCAGAGTGGTCAACGGGGCCGGGGACGGAAGCAAAATCACCAAAGTTCATGGCGGCCATGTTCTTGGTGACAGTCAACAGGGCAGGAACTTTTTGGGGTTCGTGCCCTGCCGGCAGAATCTGGACGTCACCCACGGGGTTCTCGCCCGCGGCGACTAGGAGGGAAAACTCGTCATTAATGGTGGTTTTTACCGCCCAGCGCAGCTTGGACAGGCGTTCGCCCTCCGGCAACAGGCCCGCAAAGAACGCCGGAACGCTGCCGTGACCCAACGTCACCGGGACGTCAAGGGCTGGCAGGGTTGAGGCGATTGCCGGGCCGCCAGAGCTGAGATAGGTGGGCAGATAGGAAAAAACCACGCCAACGCTGGGGTGGCGGGACAAGCTAGCCGCGGCCCTGCCCCTTTTGAAGATCACGGCCTGGGTGACAGTTTTGGCCTGCTCAAGATTTTTCACGCCAGCGTCACGGTCAAGTTCAGGTTCATGCCCAGCGCCGTGGCCACCGCCGTGAGGATGTCCAGGCGCACGGTTTCGCGGCCGTTTTCCAGGTCACTGAGCACACGGGTGGAGATGTCGGCCAGATCGGCGGTTTCGCTCTGCGTCAGGTGCAAGGCTTTGCGGCGGGCGCGCAAGGTGGCGCCCAGTTCGGCAGCATCCATTGCTCCTCACCTTTCCACGCAGGGACTTCGTGGCACCATACTATGCCCTGAGCGCCGATTATCTGCATGATCGTGCTGAAAAAACGGGAGCATTACGGGTACGGCTGAGCCCGCCGGGCTGGGACGGGCCCGGCCCTGCCCCTGACCGGCCCTGCCCCTGACCGCCCCGGCCAGTTTCAGGTCACCTGCAACCGGGCCAAGAACTCGGGGGTATCCCAGAGCTTGTTGTCAAGGATGTCGAACAAGGCCTCCACGGCGTTCCACACGTCCATATACCCCACGTACAGCGGTGTGATACCAAAGCGAAGCACCCCGGGTTCACGGTAATCGCCAATGATGCCGCGGGCAATGAGGGCCGCCATCACGGGGTAGCCCTGCGGATGAACGTAGCTGACGTGGCTGCCGCGCTGGGCATGGTCCATGGGAGTGATGAGTTCCAGCTCGTGGTCACCGCGGCGAGCCTCTACCAAGGCGATGAACAGATCTGTCAGCGCAAGCGACTTTTCCCGGACCTGCGCCATGGGGGCCGCCAAGCTGATGTCCAGCCCGCACTCCACCAGGGCCATGGACAGGATGGGCTGGGTGCCGCACAGGAACCGGCCAATGCCGGAGACAGGCTCGTAGGAATCCTCCATGGCAAAGGGCCGCGCATGTCCCCACCATCCTGACAACGGCTGCCAAAACCGGTCCTGATGAGCGGCGCTGACCCAAATGAAGGCAGGCGAGCCGGGCCCACCGTTGAGGTACTTGTATGTGCAGCCCACCGCGAAGTCGGCACCCGCGCCGCGCAGGTCAACGGGGACGGCCCCGGCGGAATGCGCCAGATCCCACACGGCCAAGGCTCCGGCGTCGTGAATGGCAGAACTTGTGGCAGCCATGTCCCACATGGCCCCGGTGCGGTAGTTGACGTGCGACAACGCCACCACGGCCACATCGGCGCCCAAAGCATCCGGCAGGGACAGGGAATGGTCAATCAGGCGCACCGAGTAGCCCTGGTCCAGGAAATCCACCATGCCCTGGGCCATGTAAATGTCCGTGGGGAAGTTGTCCCGTTCGGTGACAATGACCTTCCGCGCCGGATCGGCGGCCTTCTGGATGCGGACGGCAGCAGCCAGGGCCTTGAAGAGGTTTAGTGAGGTGGTGTCCGTGACAACCACTTCTCCGTCCCCGGCCCCGAGCAGGCCGGCCAGCTTGTTGCCCAGGCGGCCCGGCAGCTCAAACCAGCCGGCCGTGTTCCAGCTGCGGATCAGGCCCGTGCCCCACTCATCCTCCATGACGCGCGTGGCCACCTGGGCGGACGTTGCAGGCCTGGCGCCAAGGGAGTTGCCGTCCAAGTAGTTCACGCCCTCCGGCAGGATGAACTGGTCCCGGAAGCGGTGCAGGGGATCGTCCTGGTCGGCGGCCAAACAAGCGGTCTTGGTGATGGGGAGCGTTAAATCCATGGGACGTCCTTGCCGTGGGGGGAGAGGTGTGCGGGCCAATCCCCAATCTATGGCCGCTCTTGTGCCCGGTCAAGGCCAGATGGGCGTCTGGCGCCATGGAAGGTGGCTAGGGTTATCGGGTGAGTAATTTTGTTGTGAAGAAACCCTGGGCCGGCCGCATCGGAGCACTCCTGGGCATCATGGTCATGGCCCTGAGCCTGCGCACTGCCGTGTCTGTGGTGCCACCGCTGCTGGGCGAGTTGCGCGGTGAACTGGGTTTCGATGCCAACACCATCGGCCTGCTGGCCATGCTGCCGCCGCTGGTGTTTGCCATGTTTGGGTTGCTGACCCCGGTGCTGATCCGTCGCCTCAGCCTGGAGAAGGTGCTGGTGGCCGCCGTGGTCCTTGCCGTGCTGGGGCAGCTGGCCCGCACCACCACCGAACAGGTCTGGCCATTCCTGGGGTTCACGGCCGTGATCATGGCTGGCTACGGCATTGGCAACGTGGTGCTGCCGCCGCTGGTGAAAAAGTACTTCCCCGACAGGGTTGGGCTGGTGACGGCCGGGTACGTGACACTGCTGGCTGTTGGCACCGCCATCAGCCCGCAGCTGGCCGTTCCGGTGGCCGGGCTGAGCAATTGGCGGGTGTCCATTGGGATGTGGGCATCGGTGAGTTTCTTGGTGCTCCTGCCCTGGATCCTGCAGTTCCGCCGTGACCGCAAGGAAAGGGGCGACGCCGCGTCCCCCGCCGAGCAGGCCGCCCACCTTGGTGCCGCCCCGGGAGGTTCGGACACAGTGCCGAAGCTGCGGCCGTGGCGCTCTCCCGTTGCCTGGGGACTGGCCATCTTTCTGGCCGGAAACTCCGCCCAAACGTATGTGTACTTCACCTGGCTGCCGCCGTACCTGGCGGGCCAGGGGATCGACGCGGCCACTGCCGGGTCGGCACTGGCCTACTTTGCCATTCTGGGCCTGCCCGTGAGCCTGCTGGTGCCGCTGTGGGTGCCGCGCATGAAGAACCCCATCGTGGCGGTCTCCTTGTTTGCTCTGTGCTGGGCCACGGGGCACCTCGGCCTGTATCTCTCACCCTTGGATGGAACGTGGCTCTGGGTCACGTTCGCCGGCCTGGGCCAGGGCACCTTCGCCACGGCCCTGCTCATGGTGAACCTGCGCTCGCGGACCACCCACGGTTCCGCTGTTCTTTCAGGATTCAGCCAGGGCATTGGCTACGCCGGCGCGGGCATTGCGCCCCTGCTGTTCGGCACCATGCGCGAAGCCACCGGCTCGTGGAGCGCATCCTTCGCGATGCTGGGCATCTGCCTGCTGGTGATGATGACCGGCGCCGTCATGATCAACGCCAAACGCTACATTGAGGATTCCGCAGAGGGTCCGCTTGCGCCGCCAGCCACCGAACATGCAGTCGCCCTCAAAGAGTAGCCGGCCCAAAGAAGAACCCCCGCTCACTAGTGGTGCACTTTTCGTCAACGCTCTCGCAGCAATGGCCAGGTGCAGGGGGACGCTATCGCAGTGAGGGCGATAGCGTTCGCCTAAATGGCACCATTCCTGCGAGAGCGTCTGACGGGGACCCGGCGTCGTCCTAGAAGCTGGAGGAGCTGCCCGACCCGGAGAAGCTTCCACCACTTGAGCCGTAACCACTGCTGCTCCCGCTGGAACTGGCGCTGCTCCGAGCGGAGTCAACTGTGCTGGTACCACTCAGGTAGCCAACGCTGAACGCATGCACCGGGTAAAAGGTGTACCACTGGTACACGGACCCCAGAATGGTGGATTCGCGGCCGCGGACGCCGTCCATGCGGCTGCTCTCCATGGCCTTTTCCATGGAGGTCCTCTCGGAATCGGTTTTCGCATACTTGCCGATCATGGCTTGCGAATGTTGTTGCAGCACAGTGGTCAGTTCCTGCCCCATGGATCGCAGCTCGTCCAGGGCGGCCTCCGGGGTTATGAGTCCGGACCGGAAATCGGCGGCCAGCTGCTGAAGTCCATGCGTCCTTTGGGTGTGAACCGATGCGAGCGCGGCCGTGCTGGGCAGGCCTTTGGCCTCGCTCTGGGAGATCAGCGCAGGCAGTTCTGCCAAGTCCTCGCGCAGGGGGCGGGCCTGCCTGTCCCATGCGCCCTCCCAGCCGGCAAACTTGTTGAGCAAAGTGTTGGTGTCCGCAATGACGTCATCCAGATTATCCAGTTCCTGGGCCAGATCGGCATAGCGGGCCGCAGTCTTGACGTTGGCTCCCTTGGAAAGATCCTTCGCGGTGAAGGCGTGGCACTCCTGGTTCAAATCGCTGGCCTCGTGGTACTGGGTACTGAAATTGCGGTACTTCTCCAGCACCAGGGCGCCGTAGCTTGACTCACTGGGGATGGTGTTTGCGTTGAGTTCTGTGACGTCCAGGGCCAAACTCACACTGGAATAGCCAGTATCGCCACGCTTGAGGTGTTCGGCGGCCTTCTTCCTGTTCTTGGACCTGATCACAGCCCTGGTGCCAAAGCCCAATGCGGCCAAACCGCCCACAATGCTGGTGGTGACGATGAATCCCGCTGACTGGTACCAGGGCTGGTTGATCAGCTTCGCGGCCTTCTTGACCCCGGCAATGGTGCCATCCGTCCACTGGGCCTCACGGAACAGATTTTTGGTGGATTCCTGGATGGCTTCCTGCTTTTCCAACGACACCTTGCGGTCTTCACCCATGTAGGTGCCCACCTTGCGGGCCGATGGGTCTACTGCCAAGACGAACAGGCCGTCGGCCCACTTCTGCCCATCCGCACTGATCCACTCGGGGTGGTTGGCGCGGGCAAAGCGCAGAACTTCCTCGTTGAAGTTCTCGCTAGTGTTGCCATTGCGGGTGTAGATGACCACCTTGGTGGGGGAGTGGAAGCTGATCTTCTCCAGCGCAGGCAACAGCTGAGGCTGATAGAGGACTCCCGCGGTGTCCTCCACAACGATGTCCGTTGGTGGCGATGCCATGGCTGCCGGGGCAACCCCCAACAGGGTCAAGAATGTCAGTGCCAGAATCCCCAGAATCTTCTTCATGGCTACAGCCCACCATTTTGTTGCGGCTTTGTGCAAACGTGGGTTCATGGTGGGAGCGCTTTCAACTCCCACCTGCGTGGGGATGAAGCTAGTCAAACGGCGGCGGCCCTATGATGACGATGCCGCCGTTGAGCTTGCCCGATTCGCGAATTCGGTCGAAATCAACCGTGCCTGACGCGTTGTCGCCAGCATCTAGCGGCACACTGGCTCCCATGTAAAAGGCCTGTGCATTGCCGGGTGTTTGGATGCAGAGCAGGCTGGTGTCATCAGCCAGCACTTTGAATGCGTGGGGCTGGCCGCGCAGCGCCATGACCAAGCCGCCTGCACCCAGCCGTTCTTCAACGCCA
Organism: Arthrobacter glacialis; assembly: GCF_002909445.1. Taxonomy (GTDB): domain Bacteria; phylum Actinomycetota; class Actinomycetes; order Actinomycetales; family Micrococcaceae; genus Specibacter; species Specibacter glacialis. The sequence goes on along the minus strand of NZ_PPXC01000004.1, from coordinate 358,031 downwards.
TCCAGATTCATGAGGACCTCGCCGGAGAGGATGTAGAGAGCCTCATCCGTCTCGGGGTGGATGTGCATGGGCGTCACCTTGCCGCGTTCCATGGTGTCGCTGTAGATCAGGGATGCGCCGCCGGTCTCCTCGGCCTTGGCCAGCCACGTGTGGATGCCGCCCCCGTAGAACCATCGCCGGTCACCCGTCCCGGCTTGGCGGATGAATGATTTGGCCTGCTTCGTCGTGTCCATGGGACTCGCCTCTTTATTGGGCTGATGAGTTTATGGGACTTATGTCTCATAACAAGACTGCGGTATCATAAGCTTCATGTCAACCCCTTATGTGGAACGTGGCCGCAGCGGCCAGAAGCGCCGCACCCTCAACGCATTGGTCGACGCGGCCCGGGAGATGGTTGCAGCGGGCAAGACGCCCACTGTGGACGAGGCTGCGCTAGCATCCGGGGTGGCCAGAAGCACGGCGTACCGCTACTTCCCGGGACAGCGCGAGCTGCTGGCAGCTGCCCACCCGGAAACCGCCCTGCATTCCATGCTGCCTGACAACCCGAGCAACGATCCCACGGAACGGCTCGACGCCGTCGTGGTCAGGTTCACGGCGATGATCGTTGAGACTGAGAATCAGCAACGAACAATGCTCCGGTTGTCGCTGGAACCTACGACGCCGGGCGGTAACCTTCCGCTGCGACAAGGCAGGGCCATTCCGTGGATCGCTGAAGCGTTGGAACCTTTGCGCGGCAAGATGTCCGACGCGCAAATTCACCGCTTGGTCCTGGCCATCCGCAGCGCCACCGGCATTGAATCCCTGGTCTGGCTTACGGACATTGGCGGGCTGTCCCGTGAGGAAGTCGTCGAGTCTATGCGTTGGAGTGCCCAAGCTCTGCTTCGCCAGGCGCTGGAAGTGGGCCCGCCACGTCAATGATGGGTGGCCGCCCCATCCCACGGTTCGCTTCCCATTAACCCGCAGTTCAACTATTCCCCTCCGACGCGTCGTCCGGCCCTGCCACTGTGGGTTCATTGCACCCACGCTAGGAAGGCTCGCCATGAACGATCTGAAGAAACTTTTGCCCATGCTCGGCCACACCCGCGGCAAGCGCAGCGCCGTCACCTGCATGCTCAAATGCGACAGCGCCTGCTCCAAAGCCGTCTGCAACACCTCCACCAACAGCTACTTCCGTGACATCGTCTCCACAGAGTTCTCGCGCCGCTCGGCGATGGGCATTGGTTTAGCTGGCGTGCTCAGCGCCGCAGTCATGGTCAGCGGCAATGACGGCAAGGGTGGCCAGTACGACGGCGGGAGCAAGGGTCAGGGCGGCAAGCTCGCCTTCGAGCCGATCAAGGCTGTGAATGCGGCCGTGGACACCTTCGATGTCCCCAAAGGATACAGCTGGCAGCCCATCATCCGTTGGGGCGATCCGATCTTCAAGGACGCACCCGACTTCGACTTCGCGAACCAAACCCCCGCGGCACAGGCCGGCCAATTTGGTTACAACAACGACTACACGGAGATCCTGCGCCAGCCCAACGGCAAGAAGGGGTTGCTGGTCTGCAACCATGAGTACGTCAACCCGCAGATCATGTTCCCCGCAGCCCCTGCCAACGATGCCGAGAAGGCCCAGCGCCGCAATATCTTCCGCAACGCCGTGGGCATGAGCGTGGTGGAGCTGGAGCGAGACAAAAAGGGACAGCCCTGGGGCTACGTACGCGGTGGCCAGCTGAATCGCCGCATCACCATGGACACCAAGTTTGAGTTGACCGGCCCGCTGGCAGGCTCCGACTTCGTGAAGACAGTAGCGGATCGCGAGGGCCGCTTCGTGTTGGGCACCTTGGGTAACTGCGCCGGCGGCACCACTCCCTGGGGCACCATTCTCTCCGGCGAGGAAAACTTCAACGGCTTCTTCCGAACCAATGGAAGCTCCGCCGAGGACCGACGCTATGGCTTGGGTAACGCCGCCACGGGCATGGGCTGGGAGTTGGACGATCCGCGCTTTGATGCCCGCGGCGCGGACTACCGCAACGAGCCCAACCGCTTCGGCTACATTGTGGAGATCGATCCGGAAGACCCCAACGCTGTCCCGAAAAAGCACACCAGCCTGGGCCGCTTCAAGCATGAGGGCGCTAATGTCATCATCGCCGACAACGGCAAGGTGGTGGCCTACTCGGGTGATGACGAGCGCTTCGACTACCTGTACAAGTTCGTCTCCAAGGACAAGTACAAGAAGAATGACAAGGCACACAACATGACCCTGTTGAGCGAGGGCGATCTCTACGTTGCCCAGTTCGCGGGCAATTCGGCGGCCGAGATCGACGGCTCCGGCACGGTCCCCGCGGACGGTGCGTTCGACGGATCCGGCGTCTGGCTGCCCCTGGTGGTCAACGGCAAGAGCGCCATCTCCGGCATGAGTATCCAGGAAGTTCTGGTCTACACGCGCCTGGCCGCGGACAAGGCAGGCGCCACGAAGATGGACCGTTGCGAGGACGTGGAGCCGAACCTGAAAACCGGCAAGGTGTACGTGGCCTGCACCAACAACACCAAGCGCGGCGTGGGCAGCGGCGCTGTTGCCGACGAGGCGAATCCCCGCACGGAAAACCGTGACGGGCACGTCGTGGAGATTACCGAGCGCCGCAATGACGCCACGGCCACCACATTCAACTGGAACCTGCTCATGCTTTGCGGTGACCCGGCCAAGAACACGGAAACCTACTTCAGCGGCTTCCCGGCGTCGAAGGTTAGCCCCATCTCCTGCCCGGACAACCTGGCGTTCGACACCCAGGGCAACCTGTGGATCTCAACTGATGGTGCGCCGTCGACTATTGGCTACAACGATGGTCTGTTCAAGGTGGGTCTGGAAGGGCGTAACCGCGGCAACGTTGAGCAGTTTGCCTCCATGCCGCGCAATGCAGAGACCTGTGGTCCCATCATTCACGACGACGAATCCATGGTCTACGTGGCCGTGCAGCACCCGGGCGAGGACGGGACCTATGCGGCGCACACCTCATTTTTCCCCGACTTCGTTGCCGAGGGAACTACGCCGAAGCGTGGCCAGGTGCGTGCACCCCGCCCGTCAGTAGTGCAGATTTTCCCGAAGGACTCCGGCAAGGGCAATCACGGCAAAAACTAGGCACTTTTTGGTTGGCGCCCAGGAAAACAACTAGCCCGCAGTTGTCCCCACCCACTCCCCGGTCTCGTCCCTCGACCGGGGCCCCTCGCGGGCGTGGGCCCTGAAAAACGCGTTTTTGCGGTGTTTTTCAGCCACTACTGCGGGCTACTTCTGAAAGCGGCAAGCTACTTCTCGAGGAACGTGGCCTGGGTGGTGTTGCGACACCGCCAAGTAGCGTGTCAGATCTCCGCCGAGATGAGCGCCACGGCGCCCTTGCGCCACCATGAAGACAAACGACGTCACCATTGCCACTAGACAGAACCACGAATAGGCAGAGACGAACAGAACTAGCCCGCAGAAAACGGCGAAAAATGGGTGGAATCGCCCATTTTTCGCCGTTTTCTGCGGGCTAGTTGTAAAGAAAGCTACTTTTTGGTTTCGTCGTTCGGGTGCTCTTCCTGGAGCTTTGCCTCGCGTGCATCCGCCTCGGCCTTGAGCTTGCGCAGTTTTTCGGCTTCGAGCTTTTGCGCCCGGTTCAGAGCCAGGTTGCGCAGGAATTCCGGGTCGTCGTCGGGGGCTGTGGAACGGCCGGCGTTGCCGGCTGAGTGGGGGCCGCGGTTTCCTGCGGATGGGCCGCCCACCCGCTGCACGGCACCGGAAGCGTAGCGGGGCCGGCCCAACCAGAACCACAAGCCCACGCCGATGACGTTCAGGAGCACAATGACAACTATCCAGGCAGTCTTGGGAATGCTCCGCACATGGGCGGGTTCACTACGGATGCAGTCAATGAGCCCGTAGATAAAGAGGACAACACCGAAGATGACTGGGAGATAACGCATATTTCATTCTAGCGTTGAGAACCAGCCCGCGGCACAAGGGAACGTGCTGTAGAAAAGTTCCGGGGGGACACCCAGAATCACCGGCTAAACTTGGCCGGTGGCTTTCTTCAAATACACCCTAATCCGTGCAGTCCTGTTCCTGGCGTTCTTCCTGATCGCCTACCTGGTGCTGCATCTGAGCGACATGACATCGGCGCTTCTTGCCGCCCTCTGCGCTTTTGTTGTCAGCTTCCTCTTCCTGCGCAAGCAGCGCGACGGCGCCACTTCTGTCATCGCCGACAGGTTTGCCCCCAACGCCACCACCACCCAGTCATCCGGTGCCATGGCAGATGCCGACGCCGAGGACGCGCTGGTTGATGAGAACCCCGACATCTGGGTGGACGCCGACCGCAAGTCAAGCCGCGAACCCGAACAGGCCTAACGCTTTAGAGCGCGCTGAGCACCATGGCCGCAGCGAAAAGTACGCTGAAGCCAAGGTTGATCAACCCCGTCTGTTGCAGCACCGGGATGAGGCTCTTGCGCTTCTTGCCCTTGAGCATGAGCCAGCTGGGCATCAGCATGAACGGGATCAGCAGCAGGACCAGCAAAATCCACGGCTTCGCCGGAGCCAGGAACAGCATCAGGACCACTGAAAGTGCCAGCATCGCCACATAGCTGAGCCGGGCATTCCTGTCGCCCAGCCGCACCGCGAGAGTGCGCTTGCCAACTTCCGTGTCCGTGGGGATGTCTCGGACGTTGTTGGCCATGAGAAGTGCGACGGCGATCAGCCCCGTTGAGATGGAACCCAACACTGCCGCCGTGCTCACCGCCCCGGCCTGGGTGAAGGTGGTGCCCAAGGTGGCCACCGGCCCGAAGAAGACAAACACGAAGATGTCGCCCAAACCCATGTATCCATAGGGGTTTTTGCCGCCCGTGTAGCCCCACGCGGCCAGAACCGCGCCGGCGCCCACCAGCAGCAGCCACCATGCTTGGGACATGACCACCAGTGCCAGCCCGGCCAGCATGGCCAAGCCCAGGGCACCGAAGGCCGCCATTTTTACGTGGGCGGGCTTCGCCACGCCACTGCCCACCAGACGCAGCGGGCCAACCCGGACTTCATCGGTGCCACGAATGCCATCGGAGTAGTCATTGGCGTAGTTCACGCCAATTTGCAGCAACAACGCCACCAAGGCTGCCAACACAGCCCGCCCCCAGTGCAGGGCGCCCATGTCGAAGGCTGCGGCTGTACCGATGATTACGGGAGCTATTGCCATGGGAAGAGTCCGCAATCGAGCCCCAGCTATCCATTGCCCCACAGTGGCCACGGCGTTACTCCTTAGATGCTTAAAGAAAAGTGAAAAAATCGTTGGGCGGACCCGGACGGCGGGCCTGCCTAGCTAATTCTGCCGCGTGGGCGGCAATTATGCTCGGGCAGTTGTCCCATTTTCCGCATTCGGCGCCAGCGCAGCGTCCGCAAGTGCGGCCAGAATCGCCGTTCTGTCGGGCTTTCCCGTGGCCAGCAGCGGCAGCTCGGAGACAAACACCACAGTCTTGGGGACCACATGGGATTCCATGACTGCCGCTGCCCCGTCCAACAACTCAGCCAACGAGCACGAGCCAACCACCATGGCCGCCACTGCCTGGCCCCATTCCGCCGAAGGAATAGGGGCCACAAATGCTTCCCGAACACCTTGCACCTTGTGCAGCCCGTCAGTGACTGTGCTTGCAGAAACCTTCAGGCCGCCGCTGATGATCACATCATCCACGCGGCCCAGTACGCGCAACCGTCCCTCAGCGTCCAGTTCGCCCAAGTCCCCGGTGGAATACCAACGCACCAGTTCGCCGTCGTGCTCTTCCTCGAAGAAGGATGCCGCGGTGAGGGAGGCGTTGTCCAGATAGCCGGAGGCAACCACGTCTCCGCCCAGCACCACCAAGCCATCGCGGATGGTGAGCTGCACGCCGTCGAGCGGGACGCCGTCGTACACGCAGCCGCCGCACGTTTCGCTCATTCCGTAGGTGGTGACCACGTTCAGGCCGGCACCGCGCGCGGCCTGGAGCAGCACGGGGTTGATGGGGCCGCCGCCCAGCAGGATCGCGTTGAAACGGCGCAGCACCGTGAGCGTCTCGGCGCTCGGATTGTTCAGCAGGCGGCTGAGCTGGGTGGGCACCAGCGAGGTGAAGCGCATCCTGTCGGTGAGCTCCAGCGCCGCCTCGGTGAACGCCTCGGGGGTGAATCCGCCGCTCAGGTCCATGGCCCACGGGCGGGTCCCGGCGAACAAGCTGCGCACCAAAACCTGCAGGCCCGCCACATAGTTCGTGGGCAGTGCCAGCAGCCACTGGCCCTCACCGCGCAGCGCCAGCGCCGTGCCCACCGACGACGCCGCCAGCGCGTCAACGCTCAGCAGCGTGCGCTTGGGTGTGCCGGTGCTCCCTGAGGTAAGCACGACGGCGGCAATCTCCGTTTCGCTCCCAGCTGGCAGTCCCAGCTCGTTTTGCGGGATGAGGATGAAGCTGCCGTCGGGGGCGATTTGGACTGCGGGACTTTCGCCGGCGAGAGCTTCCGAGAGTGCCTTGAGCAGGGGTTCAATGTTCATGAGTACCTATATATAGGGGGATTAGAAGTAGTACGGGAAGGAGGACCAGTCGGGGTCGCGCTTTTCCAGGAACGCTTCCTTGCCCTCCACTGCCTCGTCCGTCATGTAGGCCAGGCGGGTGGCTTCGCCGGCGAAGACCTGCTGGCCGGCCAGGCCGTCATCGGCCAGGTTGAAGGCAAATTTGAGCATGCGGATGGCCTGTGGGGACTGGCGGGCAATGTCGGCGGCGTATTCCAGCGCTACTTCTTCCAAGCGGGCGTGGTCCACGGCCTCGTTGACGGCACCCATGCGGACCATGTCATCGGCGGAGTATTCGCGGGCCAGGAAGAAGATTTCGCGGGCTGATTTCTGGCCGATCTGGCGGGCCAGCAGGGCCGAGCCATAGCCGGCGTCGAAGGATCCCACCGTGGCGTCGGTCTGCTTGAACTTGCCGTGCTCGCGGGAGGCGATGGTCAAGTCTGAGACCACGTGCAGGGAGTGTCCGCCACCGGCAGCCCAGCCGTTGACCACGGCAATGACTACCTTGGGCATGGTGCGCATGAGTCGCTGGACTTCCAGGATGTGGAGGCGGCCGGCGCGGGCGGGGTCAATGGTTTCCTTGGTTTCGCCGTCTGCATACTTGTAGCCGTCGCGGCCGCGGATGCGCTGGTCACCGCCGGAGCAGAAGGAATGCCCGCCGTCCTTGGGGGAGGGGCCGTTGCCGGTCAGTAGCACGGTGGCCACATCCGGGGTCATGCGGGCGTGGTCCATGGCACGGTACAGCTCATCAACGGTACCCGGGCGGAATGCATTGCGTACTTCGGGGCGGTTGAAGGCGATGCGCACAGTGGGCAGGTCCCTGGTGATGGTGCCGTCTTCGCTGCGTTCCACCTGGCGGTGGTATGTCATGTCGGTGAAGTCAAAGCCCTCAACCACGCGCCAGCGGGTGGGGTCGAAAATGTCGGATACCTGATCTGGAAGATTCTGCGCGCTGCTCACCCTAACGATCTTAGCTGGCAGGCGGTGTGTTGATGCTGGGCGGCGGCCATTGCCGCCGGGCGAGTCCTAGCTGATGCAGAATTCGTTGCCTTCTGGATCAGCCATGGTGAACCAGGAGTGCGGTCCCTGACCCGCTGCCCAGAGGAACGTGGCACCCCGCGCTTCCAGACGGGATCTGACGGTGGCCCTATCCTCGCCGTCCAGCCGCACATCCCAATGGACACGGTTCTTGCCCGCCTTGTTCTCGTGGCTGCTTTGGAACAGGATCCTGGGTTGATCAGGGCCAGCATCCGCTCCAGCGGTGATGGCGGCCCCGATCGCCCAGACCAGTGATCCCTTGTGGGTGAGGGTTTGCTCCGCCGTGGCGAATCCCTTTTCCACCATGGAGCGGATGAAGTCCGGATCCGACGGTTCCACCTGCCAACCCATGGTCTCGGCCCACCAGTCGGCAAGCACGTGCGGATCGTGGCAGTCAACAACTATTTGCAATGAATACGCCATGAGACGAGTCTGCCCATGCTTGCGGTGGTCGTCCAGCAGTATTTAAGCCAGGATGCGCAGTTTGGAGTTGCTGCGGCCAAAGAGGACGTTGTCCAAGGAGAACTTGCCGGGGCCAACTAGGGCCAAGGCGAGGGCTGAGGCGCCGAGCAGGAGCACCAGTTCAAAGCCGCCAGCCTCAACGAAGACGCCTGCGGAGGCGTGGACCAAGACGATGGCGCCGAGCATGTTCAGTGTCAACAGGGCTGCGACGGGCCGGGTGGCGAGGCCCAAAATCAAGGCGATGCCGCCGACCAATTCCAAGGTGGCAATGATGGGAGCGACTACATCTGCGGCGGGGACGCCCATCTGGGCAAAAGCGCCCTGGGTGCCGGCGATGGTGAATTCGTTGTACTTCTGCCAGCCGTGGGCGGCGAACAGGAAGCCCACCACAATACGCAGGACGGTACGGGCAGCGGTGTTCAGTGCAAGGTTATTCATGGGAATCTCAACGTTTCGTGGGGGTCATGGAAAGGCCTTCAGGAAGAAGCGCCGAGCATCAATTTATTGAAGCTTCAATAAAATCATCCCAGTTATTAATTGATGCGTCAACTATTGACCGGGGAGCATGATGCGATTGGGCGCACTTTCAGGTGCCGCAGGACAGTCCGCTAGGGTCTTTCCATGACTGCAATTGCACCCGTGACCCTGCGCGGAAAATACGTCACCCTCGAGCCGCTGAGTATGAGTCACCATGACGGCCTGGTGGTTGCCGCATCTGACGGCGAGCTCTGGAACCTTTGGTACACCTCGGTTCCGCGGCCGGAGGCCATGAAGGCCGAGATTGAACGGCGGTTAGCCGCGCAAGAAATCGGCTCAATGGTTCCATTCACCACCCGGCTCAACGACCCTGTCACGGGGGAAGCCGGAAAAATCATTGGCATGACCACGTATTGCAATATCAATGCAGAACTGCCGCGCCTGGAAATCGGTTACACCTGGAACGCGGCCAGCAGCCAAGGCTCAGGAACCAATCCGGACAGCAAGCGGCTTCTGCTGGCCCATGCCTTTGAAGCGCTTGGCTGTGTGGCGGTTGAATTCAATACGCACTGGATGAATTTTCAGTCCCGCGAGGCCATTACCCGGCTGGGTGCCAAGCAGGACGGCGTTTTGCGGGCCCATCGCCGCATGCCCGACGGTTCCCTGCGCGACACCGTGGTGTTCTCCATTCTGGCTGCCGAGTGGCCCCAGGTCCGCAGCGGCCTTGACCACCGCTTGTCCAAGAAACGTTGAGTACGCCGCAGTGGGAAGGTGCCGTCAATGCACGTCGCCTCACGGGTGACATCTTCCGGATGGGCCGCAGCGAATGGCTCACCGAGCATGGGTGGGAACAGCTTTACAACGACGGCATCCGCACGGTCATCGATCTTCGGAACCCCGGGGAGCGCCAGCGCAGGCCAAGCGACCCGGAGGTGAGCGGGGTGGCCATGGCGAGGTTCGCCGTCGTGCATTCACCGACTGAGGACCCGGCGGATCCGGCGTATCAAGAGCTTTTCCATCCATACATGAACCATCCCCGGCTCTACGCAGACATTCTGCGCCTCTTTCCGCACCAGGTGGCGGCCGTCTTCAAGGAGCTGGCGGCGGCGCAGGGTGCTGTGGTGATTCATTGTTCGGCCGGGCGGGACAGGACCGGGTTGATCGCCACCATGCTGCTGGCCTTGCTGGGGCAGGCGCAACGGGTGGCGCGGGAGGACGAGCTGGCGGCGCGCGGCATTAACGAATGGCATTTGGTGGCGCCCGTTAAACATCCCTATGAACGGCATTTGGACCAGGCTGAGCTGGCAGAGGTGGTGCACGGTCGCGGCCAGGCTGTGCAGGAATTTGTGGGCGGCATGAATGTTCGTGCGTTCCTGCTGGCCCATGGCGTGAGTGTTGCCGAGCTCGACGCCGTTATTGCGCGGAGCCGCTGAGCCTGCGGCGGGCGCCTAGTTGCCTGATCCGGCGCTGATCAGTGCCCGGGCGCTGGTGGTTGCCGCCTGCGTGGACGCAGGGCCGGCGGAGACTGCGCCCCGCGCTGCGACGGGCAGATCGCTGAGCTCTTCGGTAAAAACGAAGTACCGGTATGCCAGGAACCTGAAGATGGTGCCCAGGATTAGGCCGATCACACCGCCGGCAATGAAGTCGGCGCTGAAGGAGGTGAAGCCCAGAACATAACGGGAAATGACTTGGCAGGCCAGCACGATGCCAAGGCCCAGTCCATTCATGACCAGGAACAAGGCGAACTCTTTCCACACCCGTTCCGAACGGCGGTGGCGAAACGTCCAGTAGCGATTGGCAAACCAGGCGAACAAGGTGGCGACAATGGTGGAAATCACGCGGGCCTTGATGGTGCCCTCAGACATGGGCCCGTGCCACAGAATCGTGTAAATTCCGTTGTCTATGATCCAACCCAGCCCGCCCACGGCGCCGAATTTTAGGGCTTCCCGCCACAGCAAAGCCACTAAGTTCATGATCTTGTCGATGATGCGCATAGGGCCTTTCCGGTGGGACGAATCGCCCGAAGTTATCGATAACATTTTGAGGGGGAACGCCGCTGGGCGCTAATCTATGCTTACGGTAGCTGATAAATAGTGCCGAACTATGGAATGTGCGGAATGAGGCCACTATTGTTCGAATTGTGACGTGAACCATAGCTCGCACAGTGGCTGGCAGTAAGAAGCAAGATCACTAACAACCATGGGTTGAAATGGCAATGCGTATGAAAAAGGAAGCATCTGGGAAGCCGCAGGCGGCCAAGAGCCGTCCCCAGCTCGGCAGCAGGTTCAAGAACTGGCTGCTCAACACCCCGGGAGTGGTGGACACGGCGGGGCTGGAGCAGCTTGTGGCCCGGGTCGTGAACAGGGCCCACGAGCCCGCTTCGCAGGGGAAAACAGTCTCGAACAGCCTCACAGAGGCGCACGAAGTCCTTGCCACCTTGCGGGATTCCTCGCCCGAGAAGGCCACCCAATGGAGCGACCCGGAGCTGGAAGGCTACTTGTTCTGCGCCCGCGTGTTGGTACAGGAGTCGCTGGGTATGACCCTCTTCGACACGCAACTGCTGGCGGCTGCCAACATGCTGCGTGGAACTGTTGTGGAGATGGATACCGGCGAAGGAAAAACCCTCGTCGGAGCCCTGGTAGCCGGTGCCCACGCAGTGCGGGGGAACCGCGCCCATGTCCTCACCGTCAACGACTATCTGGCCCGGCGCGATGCCGCGTGGATGGGTCCGTTCTTTGGCCTTTTGGGCTTTGCTGCCCAAGCTGTGACATCAGCAATGGAGCCAGCCGCCCGCAAAACGGCCTACCGGGCAAGCATTGTTTATGTCTCCGTCAACGAGCTCGGTTTCGACGTGCTGAGGGAACGGACGTGCACGGAGCGAGAACAATCAATCCTGCAACCGTTCGATGTCTGCATTGTTGATGAGATCGATTCCGTGTTGGTCGATGAAGCCACAGTTCCGCTGGTTCTGGCCGGACCGGCCAGGGCGGAACTGGAAAGCGTTGACGTGGCCAGCTTTGTCAGTGCCCTGCGGCCCGAGGTTGATTACACGGTTGAAGCAGACAAACGCAATGTTTCCCTGACCGATGCCGGCCTGCACCGCGTTGAGGGCCGGTGGCCCGACGTCGAGCTTTATTCAGCGGCAGGAACCCCGCTGTTTTCATCCATCAACGTGGCGCTGCATGCTCAGGTGCTGTTGCAGCGCGACGTTGATTACATTGTGCGTGACGGCAAGGCGGAAATTGTTTCCGATTCGCGCGGACGGGTGGCGCATCTGCAGCGCTGGCCGGACGGTCTGCAGGCGGCCGTGGAGACAAAGGAAGGCTTGCACAAAACCGAACGGGGCGAGGTCCTCGATCAACTGCTGGTGCGGGATTTGATCAAGAGTTTTGCCAGTGTCACCGGAATGAGCGGCACGGCCGTGGCGGTTTCGGAGTACCTGCGCAACAACTACGAGTTGGATGCGGGCCGCATTCGGTCCCACAAGCCATGCATTCGCGATGACCGTCCGGAACAGATCTACGCCACGGCGGCCCAGCGCGATGCCGCTGTCATCGAGGCCGCAACAATGGCCCATGCCGCCGGCCAACCAGTCCTCATCGGCACCCATGACGTTGCCACCTCGGAGCGGTTCGCGGCCAACTTGGCAGGGCGCGGGGTTGACGCCCAGATCCTCAACGCCCGCAATGACAGTGTGGAGGCGCAGATCATTGCCCAGGCCGGGCGCAAGGCCATGGTCACGGTGTCCACGCAGATGGCGGGGCGCGGCACCGACATTCTGTTGGGCGGAACCGGCGCAAACGAGCAAGATCACGGCGAGGTGGTTGCCTTGGGCGGGCTGCTGGTCATCATCGTGGGCCGCTTTTATTCGCCCCGCCTCGACGCCCAGCTTCGCGGCCGGGCCGGGCGGCAGGGCGATCCCGGCGCCAGTGTGGTCTTCTCCAGCATGGAGGACCCTGCCGCCAACGGGCAGGAGGTGCACGGCTTGGAACTCAGTGATTCCGTGTCGCAGGACGCTGACGACGCCGGATTGGTCACCAGGGAGGGCGTGTCTCGACTCCTGGACAGGGCCCAGCGCCTGGCCGAGCAGGAACGCTTCACCACACAGGAAAACTCCTGGAAATACAACGAGTTGATTGCCTACCAGCGCAAGGTGGTCCTGTTCGAGCGCGACAGGATCCTGGCCGATGACGCCGCAGCCCTGGAGCTTCTGGAATCCCTTGAAGACCGTCTTGACGGTGAGGCCACGGGCGAAGGCACCGCTCGGTTGCTCGATCTTCGCATCGCCTTGGGCGGGGAAGAGACGGCCAAAATCTGCAAGGCCATCATGCTCTTCGAGCTAGACGCGGCCTGGAGCGATCACTTGGCGCTGCTTTCGGAACAGCGCGCGGCCATCCACCTGCGGGCACTGGGGCGGCAAAACCCCTTGGATGAATTCCGGCGCGAGACCATCAGGGCCTTCGAGGGTTTCTTCGACGCCGTTAATGACACTGCCCTGGCCGCGGTGGGGGCGCTGGAGATAGTGGACGGCAGTGTAGACCTGGAGGCTGCGGGCATCCGCAGGGGCTCCACCACTTGGACCTATGTTGTTGATGAAAACCCCTTTGGCAGCCAGACGGACCAAATTGTGAAATGGCTGCTGAAGAAAATGGGCAAATAGCTTCCCTCACCAAGAGGGGGAGCGAATACTGGGAAAGGACAGCTCAACGACTCGTAGGAGGCTATATCCGTGGGCAAGCTCATCTACGCCGCCATCACGTCACTGGACGGCTACATTGCAGATACTGCCGGCAATTTTGACTGGAGCACGCCCGACGCGGAGGTTCACGCTTTCGTCAATGACCTTGAGCGCCCCATTGGCACATACCTGCTGGGCAGGCGCCTCTACGACGTCATGAAGGTGTGGGACACCTTCTACGGACAGGACGGCCTGCCCAAGGAAATGGAGGACTACGCCGCCATTTGGCATCAGGCCCAGAAGATCATCTACTCAACAACCTTGAGCGAACCCGGCGCAGCAAACACGCGAATAGAGCCCACCTTTGACCCGGATTCCATCCGCAGGTTGAAAGCGGAAGCCACAACGGATCTCTCCGTGGGCGGCGCCGAACTGGCCGGACAGGCACTCAAGGCTGGATTGGTGGATGAGATTCACTTGCTGATGTCGCCGGTCATGGTGGGCGGCGGCAAGCGGGCGCTGCCCGACGGTGCCAGTACCTCGCTGGAACTGCTGGAACAGCGCAGGTTCGGCAACGGCGTCGTCCATCTCCACTACGGCGTGAAAGTTGATTGAGAATCCAGCCGCTTTTGCGCGTCACAAAATACTGAGGGGCTGGCGTTTCTGGAAGCATGGACTGTGAACGCGGCCCTGTCACGTTCGCCAATCCCTTCGCCAGAGAGCAACCATGACACAACCCTGCCCGGCCGGTGAACTGCTGACGGATCTGACCTCGGCCAGTAGAACATCGGACGCCCACACCCTGTGGTTCGATACGCCAGCACAGGAATTTACCCGAGCCCTACCGTTGGGCAACGGGCAGCTCGGGGCCATGTGTTACGGCGGCACCCGGCAGGCCCGGATCCAGCTCAATGACGCCACTGCCTGGTCTGGTTCTCCCGGCAGCGAAGCCGCGAACGGGCCCACGCTGGTTGATGGGCCGGGCGTTGTTGCCCGGGCCCGGGAAGCCCTCGACGCCGGGGAGCACGCCGCCGCGGAGCTGGAATTGGCCACGCTGACCACGGCCCACACGCAAAGCTACCTGCCCTTTGCCGAGCTGCTGCTGGACCTGGATTTCGGCGACCCGGCGAGCCTTGAAACGCCGCTGCACTACCGCCGCGCCCTGGATTTGCGCAGCGCAGTGCATGAACACAGCTACACCGTGGCCGGTCGAACCATCACCGAGCAGGTGTATGTGTCGGCCGCTCACCAGGTACTGGTGCTGGAGCTCCGGGTCGCCGGCGGCCGCCTGCCCAGGGTTACCGCCGCGCTGTCCAGCCCCCTGCGGGTGGAAAAATCAACAGTGCAGCCCGGATCCCTGGGCCTGCAGCTTCGGCTGCCCACGGACGTGGCTCCCTCCCACGCCAACCCGCCCACCGGTGTGCAATACGACCAGCCCGGCCGGGAATCGTTGCGCGGCGCCGTCGTGGCGCACTGGCAGCATGACGGCACGGACCTTGACCAGGATTACGGCACGCACGACGGCGGAGTGTTGGCTGCCGCCGGCGTCTCCCGTTTGCGCATCGTCCTTTCCACCGGAACTACCTTCGTGGGATCGGCGCAGGCACTGAACACCGATCAGGCCGCGCCCCTGAAGCTGGCAACGGCGCGTGTCCAATCAGCCTCGGCACGTGCCTCCAATGAGCTTTTGGACGCCCATATTGGCGCGCACAGGGAGCTCTATGACAGAGCGGAGCTGGTTCTCGGCCAGCCCGCCGGAGATCCGGAACACCCACTGAACCTGCGCCTGCGCCAGAGCCCCTCCGACCCGGCGCTCGCCGCCCTGCTTTTTAACTACGGCAGATACCTGCTGATCAGCAGTTCCCGCCCGGGCACCCTTGCCGGCAATCTGCAAGGGATCTGGAACGAATCCATGCAGCCGCCATGGAGCTCCAACTACACCATCAACATCAACACCCAGATGAACTATTGGGCGGCCGAGGGGGCAAACCTCGCACCATGCCATGAACCGCTCTTTGACCTCTTGGACGCCTTGTCTGTTGCAGGACGGCACACGGCAAGCACCGTCTACGGGCTCGACGGCTGGGTGGCCCACCACAACAGTGACGCCTGGGCCTTCACCTCACCTGTTGCTGGCGACGCCGCATGGTCGTTCTGGCCCATGGGCGGTGCCTGGCTGGCAACGCATCTGTGGGAACACGTCCGCCACGGCGGCGGCAGCGAATTCGCTGCCGAACGGGCCTGGCCGGTCATCAAGGGTGCCAGCGAATTCGCCCTAGGCTGGCTGGTCCCACAGCTGGATGGCACGCTGGGCACATGCCCGTCCACCTCCCCGGAAAACCACTTCCTGACAGCGGACGGCGTCATGGCGGGCGCAAGCCACAGCTCGACGGCGGACATCACCATCATCGGCAGGCTCTTGCGGGCGGCACTCGAGTTGGCACCGGCGGGGGAGCCCCTCGTAGCTGACATCCGGGATGCCTTGGAGCGCCTGCCCGCCATTGTGTTGGCGGCGGACGGCACCGTCCAGGAATGGGCCCAGCCCTTCGGTCAGCCGGAACCAACCCACAGGCACGTCTCGCACCTGTACTTTGCCTACCCCGGCGAGACCGAGCTGACCCCCACGCTGGCCCATGCCGTGGCGCGGACCCTCGACGCCCGGGGCGATGATTCCACCGGGTGGTCGCTGGCCTGGAAGCTGGCCCTGCGCGCCCGGCTCAGGGACACCGAAGCTGTCGAGCGACTCTTGGTTTTGATGTTCAGGACCGCTGGCGAGCAGCACAACCCCCATGCTGGTGGCCTGTACCCGAACATGTTCGCCGCCCACCCGCCCTTCCAGATCGACGGCAACTTTGGCTTTGTGGCAGCAGTTCTTGAGTGCCTGGTCCAAAGCCATGGCGGCAGTATTGATCTACTTCCGGCCATGCCGACGGTGTGGCCGGACGGAACTGCCCGCGGGCTGGTGGTGCGCCCCGGACTCGAACTGGACCTGGCCTGGCATTCACCCACTGGAACGCCGGCTTTGCGCTCAGCCCGGCTGCGCGCCCGCACACAGCAGACCGCAGGGGCGGTGACGCTGCGCTGGGGCGGACGCAGCGCCGTCGTGCATGTCAGTGAAAAGGACTGGACGGCGCTGGGCCCGGCGGACTTTTTAGACGCGCCTTACTCCAACGGTTCGTAGCTGACCCGGAGCAGCCGCGCCACACCGTCGAGGGCATGTACCCCGATGGTGCGGCCAGTAAAGCCGCCGGCCACCTCGGTAGAGAGGTAACGCCCGTCCAAGCGGCCGAGCTCACGTGTTCCGGTGGCATCGGCAACGGAGAAACGGAGGTCGTCCGGTCCGTTTGAGGTTGGATCCGCTGCCTCAACCATCAACTCCACACTCGATCCGGAAAGCTGCTGCTGGTCCACGACGACGTTGTGCACCGGGCCGATCTGCGCCTGCACCTGGGCAACACCGTCCACAACCCGGATCTCGTACCAGTGCCTCTCGTCCATGCGCACTCGCAGGCCGGCCGCCGTCGGCAGCTCCAACACGGCCGTGAATCGCCACCGTTCGTCCTGAGCCCGCACGGAAAGCAGGGCCGGTGCTTCGTTAATGGCTGCCGCTGCTCGAAGTGCAACCCCGCCCTCGGGATGGAAGCTGAGAAAGTCCGAGAACCCGGCACCAGGTGAGATCCAGCGCGGGGCAAGCCCGGGGCCGGTGAAATCATCGGTAAAGCCGTGCGGGGCAGGCACAGCGAATCCATCGGGCACAATGGTGGGCCAGCCACTGCGATCCCACTCT
Organism: Arthrobacter glacialis; assembly: GCF_002909445.1. Classification (GTDB taxonomy): domain Bacteria; phylum Actinomycetota; class Actinomycetes; order Actinomycetales; family Micrococcaceae; genus Specibacter; species Specibacter glacialis. The sequence goes on along the minus strand of NZ_PPXC01000004.1, from coordinate 341,062 downwards.
ATTTTGGCCACGAAGGTCTCGCGTCCATTGACGTGGAACAGCGGAGTGCCGCCGCGCGGGCGGACACCGAGGTAGACCATGGCCCATGATCCGTCGGCGCACTCGATGAAATCCGCGTGCCCCGTATTCTGGGTGGGGAATGTGGTGCTGCGGCGGGAGAACAGCGGGTTGTTGGGCGCCGATTCGAAGGGGCCCTGCGGTGAACGCGAGCGAGCCATGGTGATGGCATGCCCCCGTTCAGTCCCGCCCTCGGAGATCAGCAGGTACCACCATTCGCCCCTCCGGAACAGGTGCGGCCCCTCCGGATATGCCAAGCCGGTGCCCTGCCACAGGCGCCGCGGAGCCTCCAACGCAATCCCGTGTTCGAGGTCGACCCGCACCTGGGCGATGCCTGAGGTTTCGGGATCATTGGAACAGAAGGTCACGTAGCAGGTGCCGTCATCGCCCCAGGCCAGATCTGGATCTATGCCGTTCAATCCGGGGATGATGACAGCGGCGGACCATGGCCCCTGCGGGTTGGTTGCGGAGACCAAAAGTTGCCCGGGCTCTCCCGAGACGTTGGTGGTGATCATCCAGAACCGACCGTCGTGATGGCGGATCGTGGGGGCGTAAATTCCACCGTTGGACCCTGCGGCTCCGGCCGAAAATTGGTCGGCGCGGTCCAGGATGTTCCCGATCTGCGTCCAGTTCACCAGGTCGGAGCTGCGCCACAACGGCACGCCCGGTGAATACTCGAAGGACGAATTGACCAGGTAGTAGTCGTCGCCGACGCGGCAAATCGAAGGGTCGGGATGGAATCCCCGGATGACCGGGTGCTCCGCTGCTGAGAGCATCCGCTCAGTAATGATGCTCTGGTCGATGCTCATTTGATCCCGGCGTTATCGACGCGTTCGACGGTGGCGACGTGGCTTCCGCTGCTGCTCAGGTTCGTCACGGTGACGTCAAAGACGGCGCTGCCGCCGCCCTGCTGGGGAATTCGAACGATCGACTGTTGGCCCTCGGTGGGGGCAAAAGCTACGAACTCAACCTCCCTTGACCAATCATATTCTGGCCTGTCGCAGACGGTTCCCAGCGGGATTACAGCACCCTGCCGGACATAGGTGGCGGCTTGGAATACCGAGAAGGTCTTGGTGTGCCAGCCCGGTCCGCTGATCTGCTCACCGGTTTCAAGATGAGTCCAGGTTCCCTCGGGCAGGTAGAACTGAACAGTACCGCTGGCGTCCATGACCGGGGCAACCAGCAAATCCGGGCCCAGCATGTATTGGCGATCCAGGCCAGCACAGCCCGGGTCCTGCGGAAATTCAAGGAACATGGGGCGCATCATGGGCGTCCCTGAGGCATACGCCTCCTCGGCACTGGCCAGCAGATAGGGCATCAGGCGCATCTTAAGTTCGGTGAAGTGTTTGAGAACCTCACTGGACTCATCGTCCACCAGCCACGGGACCCGGTAAGAGTTGGAACCGTGCAGGCGTGAATGTGAGGACAACAGACCAAAGGCAATCCAGCGCTTGAAGATATCCGGGTCCGGAGTTCCCTCGAAGCCGCCGATATCGTGGCTCCAAAACCCAAAACCCGAGGATGCCAGTGACAATCCGCCACGCAATGACTCGGACATTGCGGCGAACGTCGATTCGCAGTCTCCGCCCCAGTGGACGGGCAGCTTTTGCCCGCCGGCAGTGGCGGAGCGGGCAAAGAGGACTGCCTCACCAGCGCCCAGCTCTTTGGTCAGCAGGTCAAAGACCACCTGGTTGTAGAGCTGCGCGTAGTAGTTGTGCATGCGTTCGGGGCTGGAACCGTCGTGCCAGCGGACGTTGGTGGGAATCCGTTCGCCAAAGTCTGTTTTGAAGGAATCCACGCCCTGGCCCAGCAGGGTGCGCAACTTGTCCTGGTACCAGCGGGTGGCTTCCGGGTTGGTGAAGTCCACCAGTGTCATGCCCGCCTGCCACATGTCCCACTGCCAGAGGGAGCCATCCTCCTTTTTTACCAGGTACCCCAGCTCCATGCCTTCCTTGAACAGGTAGGAGCGTTGGGCGATGTAGGGGTTGATCCAGACGCAAACCTTCAGGCCGCGGTCGTGCAAACGTGCCAACATGCCCTCAGGGTCCGGGAACGTGGCGGGGTCCCAGATGAAATCTGACCAGTGGAAAGCACGCATCCAGTGGCAGTCAAAGTGGAAAACTGACAACGGCAGGCCGCGCTGCTCCATGCCGTCAATGAATCCCATGACAGTTTCTTCGTTGTAGTTGGTGGTGAACGAGGTGGAGAGCCACAGCCCGTAGGACCAGGCCGGAATCCGGGACGGGCGTCCCGTCAGTTCCGTGTAGCGGGCCAAAATATCCTTCGGGGTGTCCCCATGAATGACAAAATACTGCAGCTTCTGGCCTTCAACACTGAACTGTGTGCGGGAAACAACTTCCGAGCCCACCTCAAAGGACACCTGTTCCGGATGGTTGACGAAGATCCCGTAACCGCTATTTGTCAGGTAAAAGGGCACATTCTTATAGGCGAGGTCGCTGGAGGTGCCGCCGTCCTCATTCCAGATGTCAACTGACTGGCCGTTCTTGACGAAGGCGCCGAACCGTTCGCCTAAGCCGTACACATTGGTTCCAACGCCGAGCGTGAGCTGTTCGTGCACGAAGTTCTTGCCTGCGGCATCGCTGATGAGGCCGATGCTGCGGGGTACGGAGCTGGTGAGCACGTGGCCGCCGGCCATGAAGTCAACGCCCCAGGCGCCGTCGGTCTTGATTCGTGCACTCAAGGCGCCCGAGGTGTACACCGTCTCCGTCTCGCCGATCGCTATGTTGACCTCCGGGTTGGTCTCCGCCACCTCGAAATGCGGGCCCAGATCCAAGGCGCCTTGAAAATGTTCAATGGTTACGGAGATGACGTCCGGCAATGGCGAATCAAAGGTGATGGTCAGCTGCGGGCAGTTGAGTGCGTCGCCACGGGCATTGATGGGCTGGGTGGGGGCGTACACCGAAAGCTTGCTGCCTTCGGCGACAACATCTGAAACGTCCTGGGGGTTGAGTGCGGTGATTCCTGGGCGGTGCATCCAGTAGCCGTCGGTGAATTTCATGAAAATACTCGATTCGTTTTTTGTGAAAGTACAGTGGCCCCGTACGGGGGAAGGGTGATGCTGGCCGTGGTGCCGTGGTTGCCGGGCATGTCCACGGAGCAGGTGGCGGGACCGTGGTTGAGTAGGAAGAGTTTGCCTGCGCGCTCTACGGCTTCGACGTCGTCGGGCAGCCCCTGCGGCACCGGAATTTCAATACCAGCCGCGGTAACGGCGGAGATGACCAGTGATGCCAAGGCTGGGGCGGGAAGATCTGCCCCGACGTACCAAGCCTCCCCGGCACCCCACGGATTTGCCGTCACGGCTGCTTGCCCCGCCAAACGACCCCCAGCAAAGCAGGCCAGAGTCCGCGTGTGGGCACCGTGGACTTCCAGATCCTCAGACCACAGGGTTGCGTGGGTGTCTTGGACGCCCGCATCCGCGTCAGGACTGGTAAAAACTAGGGGGACGGGCTCTGCCAAGGGCAGCCACTCTTCGCCAGAAACACCCAAAACGTTGGACAGGATCTTGGGGAAGCGGCCCGTAGCCAGCTTGGCCTCCTCATCGGCTACGGCGCTGAAAGGACCCACCAGGATGTGCCCGCCGTCCGCGACATAGTGCTCTAACGCAGTGGCTTGTTCCTGTCCCACAATGAACAGGTTGGGCAGCAGCACTAGGTCAAAGCGTTTCAACGCCGAGTCAGGATGCACAACTTCCACGGACAAGCCATGCCGCAGCAACGGCTGGTAGTAGGCCAGTAGCTGGTCCATGACTTTGAGCCGCGACGAGGGGCGGGCTGCGGACTCCGCCGCCCACCAACTGGACCAGTCGAACAAGATCGCGATCTTTGCCTGGCTGGTGGTGCCGGCCAGTGCCCCCAATTGGGCCATTTCGGCTCCCAACGCGGCAGCTTCGCGGAACACCCGGGTCTCGGCTCCGGCCAGTGGAACCACTGCAGAGTGGAACCTTTCGGCGCCGAAAGCCGATTGCCGAAACTGGAAGAAGCACACGCCGTCGGCGCCGCGGGCCACGGCTGAGAGTGCGTCGACTCGCAAGGCTCCGGGGTCTTTGGCCACATTGTGGGGGCGCCAGTTCACCGCCGAGGTGGCAGACTCCATCAACAACCAGGGTGTCCCTCCGGCGAGGCCGCGGCACAGATCGTGAGTCAGCGAACCTAGCTGCCACGACTGCCGATCGCCTGGATCCGTGTACCAGTCATTGGCCACGAAGTCCGTTTCCTTGGCCAACTTAAAGTAGTCCAGGCCCGGAAAGAATCCCATCATGTTGGTGGTGACGGGATGGACGGTGTCATGGCGTGTGATGATGTCCCGCTCTGCCCGGTACAAGGAAATCAGTTGGTCAGAGGTAAAGCGTTTGAAATCCAACTCCTGGCTGGGATTGCCAATATACGGGGCGCTGCGTGGTGGCAGGATCTCTTCCCATGTTGAATATTGCTGGGACCAGAACGTGGTGCCCCAGGCCGCGTTGACGCGTTCCAGTGAGGTGTGCCTGTCCATGAGCCAGCGGCGAAATGCGCACGCTGTTTCGTCGTCGTAACTAATCTGGCCCAGTTCATTGCCCACATGCCACATGGCCAAGGCCGGGTGGTCAGAGTATCTTGCTGCCAGTTGCTCAGTGATGCGGGCCGCGGCTGCGCGATATTGAGTCGATGAGGGGTTGAATTGGTTGCGTGAGCCGTACCAAAGTGTGTGACCGTGGGCATCCGTGGGCAGAGTCCGAGGATATTTTTTCCCCAGCCAAGGAGGGGGTGATGCCGTCGGGGTTGCCAGGCTGACCCTGATGCCGCCAGCATGCAACAAGTCCAACACCTCATCTAACCAAGCAAAATTCCATTGGCCCTCTGCCGGTTCCAGCTGCGCCCAGCTGAACACACCGACTGTGACCAGATTGATCCCGGCTTCCTGCATGAGCCTGATGTCCTCCGGCCAACTTTCCCGGGGCCACTGTTCAGGGTTGTAGTCGGCCCCGAAGAGCAGCCCGTCACTCGGCATTGACGGTGCCAATCCGAGGCGTTGCTTGTTCATGAAATTCCTTCTGGCATAAGTAGTCTGAATCGAAACTGAAGCTGCGTATTTCGACGAAATTCTTTGCATGTTTGTGGATATGTCTTGAAAAATGTGCTCAGATTGTATCGAAGCGGTTCGCTACGATGGTGAGCTTGGGATGGGCTGAAAAAGGAGTGTGGCATGGCCACGATGAATGATGTTGCCAGGGCCGCCGGGGTATCCACCAGCACTGTGTCGTATGTGCTCAGCGGGAAGCGGACCATTTCCGCTGACACCCGGAATCAGGTTCTGGCCGCCATTGAAAAACTCGGTTACAGTCCCCACGCTGGCGCTCGTGCACTTGCCTCGAACAGGTCCAATGTTTTGGGGCTTGTGGTGCCTTTGCGCGATGACGTCAACGTCAGCGTTGTGATGCAGTTTGTTGCCGCGGTGGTGACTACGGCACGCAACTTCGAGCAGGACGTGCTGCTCTTGACCCAGGACGACATCGGTGGCATTGAACGGGTGACGTCTCAATCGGTGGTTGATGGTCTGGTCATGATGGACATCGAGGCCAGGGACCCGCGAATCCCGCTGCTGGCCAAGATGCGCAAGCCTGCAGTTTTGATTGGGGTACCCGATGATGCCCACGGTCTGAGCTGCGTTGACTTTGATTTCGCCGCAGCGTCCCGGGTTTCCGTCCGTCACTTGGTGGAGCTGGGTCATCGCCGGATTGCCCTGATCGGCTCTCCGCAAGCATCCCTTGAACGGCATGCGACCTACGCCGATCGAGTGCGCAGTGGCTTCGAGGAGGCCTGCCGAAACGCCGGCGCCCACTTCGCGAGCCGCGCCTGTGAGCCAACCTCGAGTGCCTTGGTTGAGGCGCTCCAGGAACTCGTCACGGGACCACAGGCAGCAACGGGTCTTGTAGTGCACAACGAATTCCTGATCCCGTTCCTGCGGGACACCCTCGCCACCATGGGCTTGAGGGTTCCCGAGGACCTGTCCATCGTGGCCATCGCCCCCACCGACGTGGCGTTGGCCAGCACCGTTCCGTGGACTGCTGTGAGCATCCCCGCGCACGACATTGGCAGGACCGCCGTCGAGATGGTCATGGAGCGGATGCATTCCGAGAAGCCGACGGAGGTGCGCTTGATTGTGCCCACGCTGGTCGAACGTGGCACCACTGTGGCTGTGACCAGCGAATCCAAGGATGGGCGAGTGCATTAGCCCTTCACCGCACCAATCATGACGCCCTTGGTGAAGTGCTTTTGTACGAACGGGTACACAAACAGGATCGGCACCATGGCCACAACGATCACAGCCATCTGCAGGGCCAATGATGCGGCTACTCCCTGTCCGACGGCGATTTGACCGGGCACGGAAACGCCCTGCAGTACGTAGGACCGCAGCACCACCTGAAGGGGGTTCTTCGAACTCTCGTTGATGTACAAGATGGCGTTGAAGAACGCGTTCCAGTAGCCCACGCCGTAGAACAGTGCGATCACGGCGGTGACAGCCTTGGACATCGGCATGACGATCTGAGCCAGGATGCGCCACTCGCTGGCGCCGTCAATCCGGGCGCTGTCCAAGATGCCTTGATCGATGCCCATGAAGAACCCGCGCAAAATGATGATGTTGAACACGGAGATACAGCTGGGCAGGATCAGTGCCGCGTAGCTGTCGATCATGCCCAGGCCGGAGACCAATAGGTAGGACGGGATCATGCCGGCTGCGAAGAACATGGTGATCAACAAGACGAACAGAAGCGGCGTGTGTGCCAAGGTGCCGGGGCGGGACAGTCCGTACGCGCACAGTACTGAGACCACCATGCTCAAGATGGTGCCGACGGCCGTAATGCCGACGCTGACCATGATGGCCCGGGTGACAACACCGCCTGTGAAGATTTGCCGGTACGCGTCCCAGCTGATTTCGCCGGGGATAATCACCAGCCCCCCGGCGTTGGTGATGGTGGACTGGGAGGACAAGCTGGTTAGGACGATTGTGTATAGGGGCAGCAGCACGGCTAGGACGACAACGATCAACGTCGCTGACTTGGCCGCCTTGACAGTGAGTGAGGGTTCCTCTTCCCACGCTGCACGGGCAGGTGTCTCATTGCGTGGCCAGCGCAGGCCGGCCGGTTTCTTCTGGGACTTCTCGATGGTGGTCATTTTTTGGAGTACACCCCTGCTTCGCCGAATAGGTGGGCAATCTTGTTGGCCCCGAGGATCAGTGCCAGCGACACCAAGCCCTTGAGGAGCCCGGCGGCTGCGGCATAACTCCAGTCGCCGTTTTGGACACCGGTGTAGTAAACGAAGGTGTCGAGAACTTCCGAGGCGCCGGCGCCTACAGCATCGCGTTGCAAGATCAGCTGTTCGAAGCCGACCGACAAGGAATCGCCAAGACGCAAGATCAGAAGCAAGATGATGACTGGTCGCAAACCGGGCAAGGTGATGTGCCACATGCGGCTCCATCTGTTGGCCCCATCCACCGCAGCCGCCTCATATTGTGAGGGGTCGATGGCGTTCAATGCCGCCAGGAACACGATCATGCCCCAGCCAGCATCCTTCCAAATAGATTGGGAGGTGATCAGGAACAAGAAGGTGTCCGGGTTGGTCATGATGTCCAGCCCCTGCCAACCATGGGCCAGCAGCTGCTGGTTGAGCAACCCTGCCCCGCCCAGAATCTGTTGAAATACGGCAACCACTAAAACCCATGAAAAGAAATGGGGTAGGTAGACGATTGCTTGGATGGTGGCGCGCAGTGACGGACGCACGAGCGAATTGAGCAAGATCGCCAGGACAATGGGAATGGGGAAGAAGAAGAAAAGCTGGAACGCCGTGATGACCAGGGTGTTCTTGACGGCCACCCAGAAGTTGGAATCACTGAGAACCCTGGCAAAGTTGTCCAAACCAACCCACGGGCTGTTCGCGATTCCCACGAACGGGGAGTAGTCCTGAAACGCCACAATATTGCCCATGATGGGTACGTAGGCGAAAACTGCCAACAGCAGAACCGCCGGCAACGTCATGAAGATCAAGGATTTGTCACGGCGGAATCTCGCCTTGAGACCGAGGCTGGACCTGACGCCAGGGGCCAGCTTGGACTTGTTACGGGTTTTGGTGGAGTCGGCGCGCCCGCCTGGCGCGCCGTTTCCCGTGACGGCATCAGTGTCCGTCTTCAACAGGGTGCTCATGGAACGCTGCCCGCTCACGCGCTCAGGAATCCGGTGTAGAACTCCCGGAGCTCATCGCCACCGTTCTTCTTCCACGTGGCAATCGCGGCATCTAGATCGCTGATCTTCTTGCGGCCGCGGGCAATGTCCATGGCCAGATCGTCAAAGGGCTTGCTCAGTGAACCGAACTTGCTGGGCTCTTCGATCTGCAGGCCAAAGAACTCCGGCTCCTTGACGAACGGGGCCTGGCGGGCCTCCCACTCGCTGGCGGACTGCACGTAGCCCGGGTACTGGACCTTTGCGTTGACGATGGGGGAGTTGACCAGGAACGCGTAAGTGCTTGTCACTTCCGCGCGACCCTTATCGGTTGTCTGGGGAATGTTCTGATCGTCCTTGGTGAAGTGGACGCCTTCAACGCCGAAGTTGATCAGCTGGTATTCCTCGGTTCCAAACGGGGCTGCCATGTAGTTTGCCAGCGCGAGCAATTCCTCGATCTTGGTTTTGTCGCTGTTCTTCTTGATGAAGCTGAAGATGCTGGCCGGGGAGCCCTGGAAGAGGGTGGGCTTGCCTCCGTCGGCAGAGAAGAAATCCATGGGTTGCATGTCGTATTTGGGGTTGGTGGGCAGTACCCGGGCCAAGGATTCATGCCAACTGCCCAGCCCGTCAGTGGACATGAGGGAGGCGCCGGATTCAAAGCGGGACTTGGCCTGCTGCAAGTTGCCGGCGACGGCGTCGGGGTGAACCGCGCCGGAGGCGAAGAGTTTGGCGATCCATTCCAGGGCTGCGCGGTATTCATCGGTTTCCACCTTGTTGACCAGAGCGCCGTCAACGAGATCCCATTTCGGGACCACTCCGAACATCAGCTGCGCACCGTTCCAAACATCCTCGGAACCCCAACGCTTCTTGGCCGGGTCCGTCAGTTCCTTGGCGATGGACAGATATTCATCGGCACTCTTGGGGGCTTCCAGACCCATCTCCGTAAAGATGTCCTTGCGGTAGAAAATGGCGTCAGTAATGAGCGTGGACGGGTAAGGGAGACCGTAGAGTCCGTCGGCGAAGGCGCTGAATTTCCAGGCCGCTGTGGGGATGTTGGCGAGGTTGGGGTACTTTTTGGCCTTGTCGCCAGCCAAGTACGGGGAAAGGTCTTCAAAGACGGTGGCCACGGCTTGGCTAAAGCGCGGAGGCAGGTTCCACGAGGGGATGACCACCCAGTCGGGGACGTCCTTGGGGGAGGCTAGGACTGTCTGGATCTTATCCCCGTAGCTGTTTCCATCGTTGACCTGGAAATCGATGGTGGCGCCGAGGGCTTTGTTGACTGCTTGGTAGTAACTGTTGTCAGCCAAGGCCGGCGGTACTGTCCACCAGGCGGGGGTCATGGCTTTGTAGCTTCCACCCTTGCCCGGAACTTCAGTGACGGATTTGACCAAGGTGGCAGGGATGGTGGTGAATCCCGGAGTTGAACCGTTGACGCTGGCAATGTCAGGGGTCACCAGATCGATGGGGACGTAGCTGGGGACAACTTTCGCCACTGAATCAGCCAAACCCAAGGAAGATGTCACTTGGGCCTTGCTGGCGCCGTTGCTGCAGGATGTCAGGACGGCCGCCGTGCTCAGGGCAACGGCGGAGATACCTGCAAGTCCCAGAAAAGACCTACGGTTGAGATTCTTGGTGCCAAGGCCTGTGGGTGTTGCCGATTCATGCTTCTTCATAATGTGTCACTCCTTTGTGATGGTGTGTCTCATGGATTCTTCGGTGCGGGTCCAGCACCCGAAGGAAAAGATTAGAAAATCGTTGAAGAATGTGTCGATGCGCTTCGATTGAGTCGAGCCTAAGGCATGTGGTGTCAATCACGCAACAATATTTTGTGCTGTACCTCACAGGTATATTGATGTAAGAATGAAACGCAATCCCGTACGCAAGCGCTTAAACAGCAAATGCCTAATCCTTGAGGACCAGTCATGCTTCTGCCCCCTGCCCACCCATTGATGGCGTCCACTGATTCGGCATCCACGACACAGCCAGCAGTGCACGGCGGGATTGCTGAGGCACTGCTGGCGCAGCTGAGCACGGCAGAGAAACTGGCCATGCTGCATCAGCATTCTCCGGGCGTGGAACTATTGGGTATTGCCGCGTTCCAGACCGGCACCGAAGGAGCACACGGCGTGGCCTGGCTGGGGAAGGCAACAGTTTTCCCGCAGCCCGTGGGACTAGCTGCCACGTGGGATGAGGATCTGTTGCGTCGCGTGGGTGAAGCGGTGGGGGTCGAAGTGCGTTCAAAACACGCGGCAGATCCATCGATCAGCCTCAACGTGTGGGCGCCGGTGGTCAACCCGCTGCGGCACCCGTTGTGGGGGCGGAACGAGGAGGGTTTTTCCGAAGATCCGGTGCTGACAGGCAAGCTGGCGTCGGCCTTCTGCCAGGGCTTGCGTGGCAATGACCCAAATGTTTGGCAAACTACTCCCACCCTCAAGCATTTTCTGGGTTACAACAATGAGGTGGACCGTAACGTCTCCTCCACGCAGCTGCGCGCCAGGGTGTTGCACGAATATGAACTGCCCGCCTACAGCACGCCCATCGCCGATGGTGCCGTGGGTGCCGTCATGCTCTCCTACAATCTCGTCAACGGCATGCCCGCCCACGTTTCGGACCTGGTGGCGGAGCACTTGCGCCAGTGGCCCGGAGGCTCCGAACTGACGATTGTGACAGATGCTGGTGCGCCCACGAGCTTGTATAAGGCCGAGAAGTATTTTCCTGACGCCCCGGCAGCCTATGCTGCTGCGCTGTTGGCCGGGGTGGACAATTTCACTGACGACGGCGCAGATTCCGCGCCCTCAATTTCGCATCTGGAGCAGGCACTTGAGCGCGGGCTGATTTCCATGGATGACGTCGACGCCAGTGTCCTGCGGCTGCTGCGCCTGCGCGCGGCCACCGGGGAATTCGGTGCCGAAACGAACCCGTACGCGGATGGGCCCGATGGGGCCAGTCAAAGCGAAGCGCACCGGCTGCTGGCCAGTGAAGCAGCGGCCAAATCCGTGGTCCTACTGGCCAATAATGCGCCGGCCGCTTCAACTGAAAATTCGACGCCGGGCCCCTTGCTGCCGCTGTCAGCTGCACCCGGGCAGGTGGCCGTGATCGGTGCGCTGGGAACTCACGTTCTCACCGACTGGTACAGCGGGACGCCGGAGTATTCGCTCAGCCTTGCTGAGGGGCTTGGCGAGCTTTACCCAGAGGTGGCAGCAGTTGGCGGGCATGATGTGGTGGCCCTGCGCAGCATCCGCACCGGATGTTATTTGGGCAGCGCCGGTGACACGGCAGCCCTGGCGGCAACGTCCGCGGCGGCGGGCGCGGACCAGCTCTTTGAACTGCAGGATTGGGGCGGCGGGGAAGTCACTCTGCGCGCACGATCGAACGGGCTGCTGCTGGCTGCCGGAAATGACGGCTATCTGTACCCGAGCGCCAGCAGAGTTGGCGGCTGGATTGTCCAGGAAACCTTCCGCCTGCACCGCGGCAGCGACGGCTGCGTGCGGATTCAGCATGTTGGCACCGGAAAATGGGTGCACGTGGAAACTCATACTGGCAGTGCATTGCTGGTGGCCGGCACCATCGAGGTTGCCGATACTTTTACCCTCAGGATGGCCGGAAATGGCTTGGAAGCTGCGGCGAAGGCGGCCGCCGCGGCGAGTGTCGCCGTCGTCGTGGTTGGAAACGATCCCCACCTGGGTGGGCGGGAAACACTGGACCGGTGCACTCTGGAGCTTTCCCAGCGCGACCAGGAGATGGTGCAGGTGGTGCGTGAAGCCAACCCCAATACGGTCCTGGTGATTATTTCCTCTTACCCGTACGCTCTGGGTGAATTGGCGAGTGTGCCGGCGATTTTGTGGTCCTCGCACGCAGGCCAGGAACTGGGTCACGGACTGGCGGCAGTGATTTCCGGGTCGGCTGAGCCTTACGGACGGCTCCCACAGACGTGGTTTGCCAAGGACTCGGACCTGCCCGATATTTTGGACTATGACATCATCGCGGCCGGCGCTACTTACCAGTATTCGACAGCTGAACCGCTTTACGCAATGGGCCACGGCCTGGGCTATGCCGAGGTTGAGTACAGCGAACTGCTCGTTGCCGATCACGGCGGGCAGGGGATTGAGGTGACGGTCACCGTGCGCAACACCGGACCACGGGATGCGCAAGAACTGGTCCAGATATATGTCGCAGCGCCGGGGCATCGCTTTGAGTTCCCGCACCGTCTCCTGGCCGGCCACAGCAGGGTCCAAGTACCAGCAGGAGAGCAGCGCCGCGTTACCGTGAGGGTTGCGCGCGAGCGATTGGCCACCTTCAGCGTCACGGCCCTGCGCATGCTCACGGAGCCTGGTGAGTATATTTTCTTGGCCGGTAAATCAGCCGCAGTCCTGCCCCTTGCGGCAAGAGTGGTCCTATCCGGTGCGGGCAGCCCTGACAGGCAAGCCGGGGATCAGGTGCGCGCCGAGCATTTTGATGCTGCCCATGGTCTGGAACTGGTGCCCGAAACCCACCTCCGTGGGACGGCCGTCGCTGTGCTGGCGGGGCATCAGAGGGCAGTGGCACAATACCGCAACTGGGCCAGTGCCCCAGCCTCGGTTCCGGCAAGCCCGGCTGGCCGAGGCATGGTGCGCGTCGCCAGGAGCGACGGCGGACACCTCGCCTTTGAGCGGGCAGGGGCAGCAGGGAGTTGGGTGCCGTGGGTGGCGCTGGATATACCAGCCGGGAGCAGTGGCGAGATGAGCTTCGAGCTGCCATCTCACCGTGGTGCAGGGGCTGCGGATATTCGCATGGTCATTTCCGGCGCCGTCGTGGTGGCTGCTTTCCGGCTCTAGCTCCCGCCCACTGCCGGGCTTAGGTCTAGCGGGCCAGCATGCCCCACAGCAGGTATGCCGAGCACACGGCTGAGCCGGCGATCATGATGGCAAAGCCGCTAAGCCAGATGAACGACGGCGCACCGGTGGACTGAGCGAGGATGTAGGCGTCGGAGCTGGCTAGTTGATTGCGGCGTCGGGTGTGGACGGCCGCCACCTTGAAAAAGTCACGGACCGAGCCGACGCCCAGGGCGATGCCCAGAGTCAAGATCACATAGCTGACGGTTTGCTGATTGGCGAACATGACTAGGCATTGGGCAATGGCTGCGCTCACTAGGGCCACCATGATGCCGGTGAAATTGCGCAGGAAGATCAACGCCACCAGGAGCGCCAATGCGCCCACGGATGCGGCGGCGCCTGCCCAGCCGGCTGATACGGACCAGACTAGTGCCAAGCCAACCACGGCAGGGGCTGGGTAGCCCCAAAAACCTGACCAGGTGGCGCTAAATCCGCGCCGACCGCTGCTGACCAGCTGCCCTGAATGATCAAGCCCAATCTTGAGTCCGTGCACAAACCGGCCGGTCATCAGGGCGGCAAAGGCGTGGCCGAGCTCGTGCACAAACGTCACGTAGAGGCCAAACCAACGCCAGGTCACTCGCGGGATGCTCAGAATCACTGCGGCAGCAACAATGCCAAGTAAAAGTGCGACAGGGACTGCGGGGGTCTCCGCATGGACAAAACCGGACAACACCGACTGCCACCAAGAGTCGACAGCGGTGAGGGGTTGCAGTTGCTCAGTAATCACCCAAGGAAGCTTATGCGAAGCGGCTGTGAGTTCCCGCGCGCTCCCGAGCAGCTGCCGGCGCATTCAAAAAATCGAGGGCTGGAGTGCTGTCCAGCGCACTATCCTGATCAAGAAACTCTGGCCGGCAAGCGTTAGGCTGGAACGTGTGATCGAGCCGACAAACACCACACGCCGTTTTGAGCTGACCCTGCGCAAGCCTTGGCTGGGCTGGTTCCCCAAGCCCACAGTCGTTGTGGACGGGGTGGCCCAGCCAACCCAGTGGGGAACCAGGAACTGGAAGGTTCCTGGCGCAGATGCAGCAACTGTGACCATTTTCCTGTTCAACCGGATATGGAAATTTGGCGAAGTGAACTTCACGGTTGAACCGGGCGCATCGGTTCCGCTGGTGTACTCGGCGCCGTGGCTGCCTTTCCTGCCTGGCACGATCAGGCCAGCGGCATAAGCGCTGTCTCACCGGGCTGCTTTCAGGCCGTCAGTCGGGAAGGTTCCCCAACGCTGCCAGCCCAGGAACGCCAGGGCTGCCTGGGCCACGAACAGGAAGATCAGCACAGAGCCCTGAGCCAGCATGGTGGTGGAATAGACCGACGCCACGGACGCCACGATGACCAGCAGCCACGCCCAGCGTGAACGGTGGGCCAGACCTACCAGCGCGGCCGGCAGCAAGCCCATCAGAAAGCCGGTGAGCAGCAGGGACGCCCAGGGGATGCGGGCGAGCGGGGCGGAGAACCCCGCAAAGATCGAGGCCACAACGAGCATCGACCCCAGTGCGTAGACCAGTGCCACGGCTGCCGGTGCCAGCAGGTCCACGCCACTGAACGGCCGCAGCGCAAAAGTCCGAAGCCGCCGGGATGCTTGCGGCAGCTTCTGGAAGGACAGAAACCCATACGCGGCGGATCCCACCGCCACGGCGAGCGGGATGGCCACGCCTGCGGCAAACATCAGTAGCCCGGTTGTCGAGGCCGCCAGAAGTCCCGGGAAGTTCATCAATTGCGCCAGCCCCTGCAAGAGGAACGCGGCCCCCGCCAGCCACCAGCCCGTGTCGCTGCGCCGGGCCAGCAGTCCCAGTGACGCGCAGATCAGCAGCGCGCCAAGGATCGTCAAGGCCATGGCTGCAACATCGAGGGGGCCGTTCATCCGGCCGAACAAAAGCTCGCCAATTCCATACATGCACCCACTCTAGGCTTGGCGGGGCATTTGGCGGGCATCCTCTGGTGGGTGGGGACGGTCCGGCGGCCAACAACCTTGGCCTGCCGGCCGCCGTCGTACTGGGGGAGTGCCTAGCGGAGCGAAGTGGCTCCCAACGCGTCGGCCAGGAACGCGTAGTCCCAGGCGCGAGTCTTCCAGCCCTCATAGCGGCCGGACGCGCCGCCGTGGCCACCGTCCATTTCAATTTTCATGACAATGGGCTCCGAACCCGTGGACTTCGCGCGCAGTTCTTGGACCCATTTGGCCGGTTCCACATACAGCACACGGGTGTCGTTGAAACTGGTGACGGCCGCGATCTTCGGGTACGCAACTGCGCGCACGTTCTCGTACGGGGTGTACTCCTTCATGTACTTGTACACCGCAGGATCGGTGATGGGATTGCCCCACTCCTCCCACTCCAGCGCCGACAAAGGCAGTTCCGGGTCCAGGATGGTTGTCAACGCATCCACGAAGGGGACCTGGGCCACCACGGCCGCGTACTTTTCCGGGGCCAGGTTCGCCACGGCACCCATCAACAGCCCGCCGGCCGAGCCGCCCATGGCCGCAATCCGTGCCGGATCCACCCAGCCGGAGCCGGCAACCCAGTCCGTGGCCGCAATGAAGTCCGTGAAGGTGTTCATCTTGGTGAGCTTCTTGCCGTCCTCATACCAGTGGCGGCCCATCTCGCCGCCGCCGCGGACATGCGCAATCACAAACACTACGCCGCGATCCAGCAGGGACAGGCGCGGCACACCAAATCCGGGGTCCATGCTGACCTCGTAGGATCCATAGCCGTATACAACGGCCGCGTTGTTGCCGTCGCGGGGCAGGTCCGCCCGGCGCAGCACCGACAACGGAACCAGCGTGCCGTCGGTGGCCGTGGCCCATTCGCGTTCGGCGACGTAGTCCTGGGCGCGGTAGCCGCCCAAAACAGGTGTTTCCTTGCGCAACAGGAGTTCGCCCTCAGCTCCGGCCACGGGCAGCACGTAGTCGTAGACGCGCGGGGGCGTGAAGTCGGAGGTGTAGATCAGGCGGATCACGGGGGACTCGTATTCACTTCCACCCATTGAGGCCGTGTACAGCTCCTCATCAAAGACAGGTTCGACGGCGGCGCCCTGCCCCGCTGTCCCCAGTCCCTCCAGCGGTGTCACCTGGATGCGTTCGATGGTGTCTTTGCGGAGGGAAACCACCATGTGGGTGGCGGTGACGGTGGCGCCGTTGATGCGCACGGAGTCGTCGTGCGCCACCACTGTGTCCCAGCGCTGTGACGGCACATCCTTGCTGAACTCCGCAGCGTCAACCAGGGAAATCATCGAGTTCACGGCGTCACGGTCATGAGTGAGCAGGACCTTCTCGACGCCCGCCAAAAGGAAGGGCTCGGCGTCGTACAGGATCTCAGCGCTGCGCGGGATCAGAACCTGCAAGCCCTTTTCGGGTGCGGCAAAGTCCAGGAGGCGGGTTTCACTGAATTCGGAGCAGCCGATGCTGATCATCAGGTGGCGGCGGTCGGCGGAGAGGTCGAAACCTGTCCACATGGCGACGTCGTCCTCCTGGTACAGGACGGCATCGGAGGAAATCGGCGTACCCAGGACGTGGGTTTTGACCTGGAACGGGCGCCAGGAATCGTCGGCCACCATGTAGAACAGGGTGGTTCCGTCGGGGGAGAAGCTCAGGCCGTAGAACACGTTCTCGATGGTGTCCTCCAGCAGCTCGCCCGTGCGCAGGTCCTTGATGCGGATGGTGAACAGCTCATCCCCGGCGTTGTCCACGGCGTAGGCGTACAGGTTCCCGTCGCGGGTCACGGCGGCGCCGCCCAGCGAGAAGAACGGCTGGCCTTCGGCCTCAACATTGCCATCGAGCAGGACCACCTCGCCCGGAACATCCACGCCGGGCTCCACCAGCGGGGGCGTCCAGTCAGCCAGCGTGCCGTCGCTGCTGGCCGCCACCCGGCACTGGATGCCGTAGGCCTGGCCCTCCACCATGCGGCCGTAGTACCACCAGTCGTCCTTGCGGCTGGGCACGGACAAATCAGTTTCCTGCGTGCGGTTCTTGATCTCGTTGAAAATGTCAGTCCGCAGCTGCTCCTGTCCGGCCGTGACAGCGTCCGTGTAGGCCTGCTCGGCGTTCAAGTGGGCCACCACCTCGGGGCTTTCCTTTTCCCGCAGCCATTCGTAGTTGTCCACAAAGGTGTCCCCGTGGTGGGTGCGTTCCACGGGAACTTTCTTGGCAACGGGCGGCGCTGAAACGGGCGTTGAAGGAGCGGCTGAGTCGTCAAGAAGTGTCATGAGTTCAACTCTATCGAGGCATCGATGGCACAGTTCGGGTCTATGCCCACAGCGGAGAATGCCCCGCCCCGATGAGGCGGGCGGGTGAGGAAGGGGCGGTCTCGCCGGGGTGGGATGGTTGACCGCATGGAGGACCCGTGGAATATTTATAGAACGAACGGTCGGTAAATTGACGGGCTGTTCCCGACGGCGGCACGTGCCGCGCCGTCACCGCGCGTTCGAAGGGTGCAATCATGGCCGCAGGAACACCTCAAGCATTCCTGGTGGGCGGGGTTCGCACGCCGGTGGGCCGGCTGTTGGTGGAGGGGCTGTGATGGACGACGCCGGCACCCGCCTCGACCCCAGGACTTTCGCCACGCTGCTGGTCACCGAGGAGAACGACCGCGTGGCCGTGCAGCTGAACCGGCCCGCCGTGCGGAATGCGATTGACGCGCAGATGGTGGCTGAGCTCCACCGCGTCTGCGGCTCTTTGGAGACGGCGCCCAAGATCCTGCTCCTCACCGGTATCCCGGGCGATGAGGCAACCGGCATGCCGGGAATCTTTGCCTCCGGGGCCGATGTTTCCGAGTTGCTGGAACGCCGTCGCGAGGACGCCCTGAAAGGCATTAACTCGGGGCTTTTCACCAGGATCGCCGCGCTGCCCATGCCCGTCATCGCCGCCCTGGACGGGTACGCGCTGGGCGGCGGGGCCGAGCTGGCCTACGCCGCGGACTTCCGGATCGGCACCCGCGCGCTGCGCATGGGTCAGCCGGAAACCAGCCTCGGCATCATGGCTGCGGCCGGTGCCACGTGGCGGTTGAAGGAACTGGTGGGAGAGCCGCTGGCCAAGGAAATCCTGTTGGCGGGGCGAATCCTTACGGGGGAGGGGTGTCTGGCCGCCGGGCTGATCACAGAACTGGTGGAATCCGCCGATCTGCTCCCGGCCGCCCACGCGCTCGCCGACGCGATCGCCCGCCAGGATCCGCTGGCCGTGCAAGCCACTAAGCGAATCTTCCATGAACCCCGGGACGCCCACCCCGGGGTGGACAACCTGGCCCAGGCCGAGCTGTTTGAATCACCGGCCAAATTTGCGCGCATGCAGGCGTTTTTGGACAGGAGAAAACCATGACCTCCACACCCGACGCCCGCTCAGATACGGGGGCCTTTTGGCCAACGCTCCCGCAGAACGTGGGTGTTTTGGGCGGTGGACGCATGGGTGCCGGTATTGCGCACGCCTTCCTCATGGCCGGCTGCGAGGTGCTGGTGGTGGAGCGTGACCTCGACGCCGTTCAGGGCGCCCATGTGCGTGTGGTCCTTGCCGTGGACAAGTCAGTGGGGATGGGGTTGGCAGGCGGCCCGGAGGTCACCACGGAGCGCATCATGGAACGGCTCAGGCTTTCCACGAATTACGCCCATTTTGCTCCGTGCGCATTGGTGGTGGAGGCTGTGCCTGAAATCTGGGACTTGAAGGTGGCATCCCTGCAAGGCGTGGAAGCGCATCTGGCCGATGATGCCGTGCTGGCCTCCAACACTTCCTCCCTGTCCATGACGGGACTGGCCGCGGAGCTGGCCCGCCCGCAGAACTTCATTGGCCTGCACTTTTTCAACCCGGTCCCGGCGTCCGCGCTGATCGAGGTGGTCGTTGCGCGGCAAACCAGCGCTGAGCTGGTGACCACGGCGCAAGGTTGGGTGCAGGCGTTGGGCAAGACTGCCGTCGTGGTCAATGACGCGCCCGGCTTCGCCTCCTCCCGGCTGGGCGTGGCCATAGCGCTGGAAGCCATGCGCATGGTCGAAGAGGGTGTGGCGAGCGCGGAGGACATCGACAACGCCATGGTGTTGGGCTACAAACACCCCACCGGCCCGTTGCGGACCACGGACATTGTGGGCCTGGACGTGCGTCTGGGCATTGCTGAATACCTGGCCGAAACGCTGGGCGAACGCTTTGCGCCGCCGCAGATTTTGCGCGACAAGGTGGCCCGCGGCGAGCTGGGGTGCAAGTCCGGTCAAGGATTTTTTCCCTGGGCCTAGCGGCCAGCACCATGGCCACCTAAGACATGACCACCCAAGACATAACCAGCAGAGAAAGGACGGGTCCACGATGACCACTGCAACGTCAATTGAAACTGTTCCGAGCTACGTCCAGGATGCCTGGTGGACCCCTGCCAGCGGAGTCACAGGCACCGACGCCCGCGACGCCAGTACCGGCGAGGTGCTGGCGAGGGTGTCCGCCGAGGGGCTGGACCTTGGCGCTGCCGTCGAGCATGCCCGCACGGTGGGACAAACCCAACTTGGCCAGCTGACCATTCACGAACGGGCCCTGAAACTGCGCGAACTGGCCGCCTACCTCAATGATCGCCGCCAGGAGCTGTACGACATTTCCGCCCGAACGGGTGCTACAAAGATCGACTCCATGGTGGACATCGACGGCGGCATTGGGGTGCTGTTCACGTTTTCTTCCAAGGGCCGGCGTGAACTGCCCAACGCCAACGTGATTGTTGACGGTCCGGTGGAGGTACTTTCCAAGGACGGCTCATTCATCGCCGAGCACATCTACACCCGGATTCCGGGCGTCGCAGTCCAGATCAACGCTTTCAACTTTCCTGTCTGGGGGATGCTGGAAAAGTTTGCCCCGGCGTTCATCGCCGGTGTGCCCACCATCGTCAAGCCGGCCACGCCCAGCGGCTACCTGGCCGAGGCCGCCGTACGCGCCATCGTCGAATCGGGGATATTGCCGGAAGGGGCGTTACAGCTGATTTCTGGCTCTGCCCGCACCCTGCTGGACGTTTTGGACTACCGCGACATGGTCTCTTTCACTGGCTCCGCTGCCACTGCCATTACGCTCAAAAACCACCCGAATGTGGCCCACGGCGGGGTCCGGTTCACGGCGGAAACCGACTCCCTGAACGCCGCCATTTTGGGTCCGGATGCCGTCCCCGGAACACTCGAATTCGATGCGTTCATCAAATCCGTTGTCACCGAGATGACTGTCAAGGCCGGCCAAAAGTGCACCTCCATCCGCCGGACGATCGTCCCCAACGAACTCAAACAGGCGGTCATAGACGCCATCGGTGCGCGTATCAGCGAACGGGTGGTGGTGGGGGATCCCCGGGCCGAGGGTGTCACGATGGGCGCGCTCGCCTCGCTGGAACAGCTGGCAGACGTCCGAGCGGCCGTCGAAACCATGCTCGCCGCCGGTGGCGAACTGGCCTACGGAACCCTGGACGCACCGACGGTGACCCGCGCGGATGGCACGGTGGCCGCCGTGGCCGATGGCGCGTTCATGACTCCGGTGCTGCTGAGCTGGGCCAACGCGGAGGCCCCGGAAGTTCACGCACTGGAGGCCTTTGGGCCAGTGTCCAGTGTGATTGGTTATGCGACTCATCCCGGCCATGACGGACAGGGGCTGGATGTCAGCGAGGCGGTCAGGCTCGCTGCACTGGGGGCCGGGTCCCTGGTGGCGACCGTTTGCACGAACGATCCGGCCACGGCCAGGGCTTTGGTGACCGGGATTGCCGCCCACCATGGCCGGGTTCTGGTACTCAATCGTGAAGACGCCCGAACATCCACCGGGCATGGATCTCCCGTGCCGCACTTGGTGCACGGCGGGCCGGGGCGTGCCGGTGGCGGCGAAGAGCTGGGCGGTATCCGCTCTGTCAAGCACCACATGCAGCGCACAGCCATTCAGGGCTCACCCAATATGCTCACGGCCGTGACTGGCGTGTGGCACACCGGTGCTGACCGTGTGACGGCCGGTTCAGCGGAGTTTGGGGCCGTCGCAGGTGCCGTGCACCCGTTCCGGAAGTCGCTCGCAGAGCTGCGGATCGGGGATGCGTTCGCCTCGGGACTGCGGCAGGTCACGCTCGAGGACATCACTGCGTTTGCGAACTCCACCGGCGACACGTTTTATGCCCACACCGACGCCGCGGCTGCGGAGAAAAACCCGTTCTTCCCCGGCATCGTGGCGCACGGGTACCTGCTGGTGTCCTGGGCTGCCGGGCTTTTCGTGGAACCGGCGCCCGGGCCTGTGCTGGCCAACTATGGGCTGGAATCGTTGCGCTTCATCACGCCGGTTGCTGCCGGGGACTCGATCCGTGTGACGCTGACAGCCAAAAAGATCACCCCACGCGTGACCGACGAATATGGCGAGGTCTGCTGGGATGCCATCTTGCACAACCAAGACGGCGAGATCGTGGCCACGTACGACGTGCTGACGCTCGTGGAGAAGGAAGAAACGCTGTACGCCGACAATTTGTAAGGACCGAAATCGCGTCGTGGTCTGTATCTCAGGACAAACTTGTCAGGACCTGCACGTCAGGACCGGCCGTGGTGAAAGTTGTTGCGGCGTTCCCTGCGCAGGATGTCAACACTGTAGGGCGGGGTGAACCAGGCAATCCCGCCTTCGAGCCTAATTGTCCAGCCCCTGTCATGAAGGTAGTGGTGGTGCAGGCTGCAGCACAAGACGGCATTGTCCACGGAGGTCCGGCCGCCGTGCTGCCACGGAATAATGTGGTGCGCTTCCGTCCAAAACGGGGGCGCCGTGCAGTCAGGGTAGGCACAGCCCATGTCGCGGGCCAGGAGAATCTTGCGCTGGGCGAAGGTGAAAAGGCGCTGGGTGCGACCCACGTCAAGAACGCCGCCGTTGGTGTCGCGCAACAGCGGTGTGACCTCCGATGTGCACAGGTCTTCCTCGAACAAGGCCAGGGCGACGGGACCGCTATACGGAGCAAGCACGATTGAGGTGCCGTCCTTCTTGTCGAGGTCAGCTTGGGTGACCGAGAGATATAGCTGGGACTTCAGTCCGCCATTCATGGGGAGTTGGCCGGTGCGGGCAGCGAGTTGAACGCAGCTGATCAGCCCGTCGAGAAGCTTTTGCCCGTGGGTTCGCCTGTCCTTGACTGCTGGGTCAGTGCTGTTCGGATCGATCGGGTCCAAGCCGCCCAGACCGCCGTTCGAGCCGGGCTCCGGCACCCAAACACCGTCGATCAGGTGCGGCCAGGGCTGCGATTGAACAGTTTCAGGCGGGGCTGTGGCCCCAGCATCCACCGGCGCGGTGGTAGAAGTGGCCTCATCCGGGCCGGGCGCATCCGGGCTGGGAACCCCGGGGCTGGGAACCGGGGTGCCGGGAGTCGGGCTGCCGCCTTGTGCAGGTCGTATCCAGCCGTTGTTCGATGCCGTCACGTCACGGTTGTCAGGAAACCAGAACCATTTTTCACCTTGAAAGCGGGGCGGCGTTGCATCATGAGGAGCTTCGGGTGGCCGTGGCGGGATGTCATCGGGAGCCAGCGGCTTGCGCCAACCCTGCGACCTCTCTGCGATGCCAAGGCTTGGCGGTGGTTTTAGCCAGGTGGATCCGTCGTCACCGGTGGATGGTGTCCACAACGGCTGCAGTGGATGCTGAACGGGAGGTTGAACGGGAGGTTGAACGGGAGGTTGTACGGGCCCATTCTGACTGGAAGTGACCAGCAATTGCGCCAGCAGCTCGGATACTCCCGGGATGGACTGATTCGAGCCGTCTTGTTGCTCGGCCTCTTGTGACTCGGGGTCTCTCTGTTTGGGGCTACTACTCCACCCGATACCGGCCATCAGGTGCTCATATTGGCGGATGGTCATAAATCCGTCCACGTGGACTAACCCATTCCGCGGGTTTCGAAAGAAGATGCCCTGCTTGGCTACCAGATCGGCCTCGGAGGGTTTTTGCCCATCGGGGTCAAGCAGGGCCAAGGCATGTCTGCCCAGGATGCGGAGGATGTCGGCCGGTTCATCCTCGGCCTGCCGGGTCAATAACTCCTCGAGCTCACGTGGCTGTGCCTCTAGGATGCTCCCGGAACTGGCAAGCCATGCTGCCTCGTCTACAAATCCGGAAACGATCAGGGCCTGTTCGCTTGACACTCGCCCGGTGAACAGGGCCGAACCAAGGATGGTTGGCTTGGCGTCGTTGCCACCTGCGTCAACGGATCGGTGCTGGTCTGAAAATGGCTAGCCAACCGGATCCGGCGGGCGGCCTCGGCCCGGCTGAGCTTCAGTGAAGAGGTAAGTAGTTCGGCCGGTTTCCGGGAACAAGCCTCTTTGTACCGTCCGGCGTAAACCCGCTCTGACAGTTCCCCCGCGGCTTGTACGAGCAGGCCTTGCAGGTGTCTGTTGAACTGTTCCAAGTTTTGCGCCCACGCCACAGCCTCATCATCGCTCAGCAAGCCAAGGTCTACTCCCAGCGGGGAAGAAACCAGGGGCAGTGATTCCGGGGCCATGGGCTTGGGCACGGCAGTACGTACAAGGGATTCGGCCAGACCCAGTAGCTGGTGAATGTGTTCACCAGCCGTCCTGCGATCTTGCGCGGATCCGGGTTGTCCCGGCACCCTTGCCGTTGCTTCCATGTCACTAATTTTACCGAAGGGGTCTGGCATTCTTCGAGGAAATCAGCAGAATGTGGAAAACTCTCGAACTGGCTCGAACTGTGGATGAATGAAACCCTGGAAGAGACCTCCTGCAGCTCCTAAAGTGCCCCTATTCACGCAGCCCGTGAAATGACATGGCCAGGACATCGTCGGCCAGGTTTTCCGCGGAAAGTGACCCTCCGGGCCTGTACCATTCCACGATCGAGTTGATGGTGCCGAATAAGAGGCGCGTGATGGTGCCAGGAGCTATATCGGTGCGCAGTGTGCCGTCCTGTTGGGCCTGCGCAACGAGCTCCGTGATGGTGCGGTCAAAGACACGGCGGCGTGCCATCGCTTCTCGCTCCATTTCGGTGTTCCCGCGCAGCCGCAACAACAAGGTAACGAACGGCAGGCGCTCCACCAAGACCCCGATCGTTTCCCTGAGCACAAACTCAAGGCGGGCATCAGGGGCTCCGGAGGTGGCGCCGTCGAGCGTCAAAACGCCTTCAAGACCCCCCAGCGCTTCCTCGAGCGCTCGCCGCAGCAGATCTTCCTTGGATGGAACATGGTGATAGATCGCGGACTTGGAGATGCCTAAGTACTCGGCGAGGAACCCCATGGAGGTGGCCTCGTAGCCATGCTTATTGAACACGTCCACGGCGATCCGAAGCACAGATTGCTGGTCGTATCCGGGCCGGCCACGTTTGGCGATGGTGGGCATGAGCGCCTGCTTTCCGGGACATCGAGTCATTGACTGGGTATGCACGCCACTATATCCTGAACGAACGGTCGGTAATTAATTCTGGGGCCGTCAAGGCAATCGTCGAAGGAGACGTTATGGCACTCAAGCAGGAGGATACGGCCGGACAGGCCAACTTTGAGCGCATCATCGCCAAGGATTCTCGGGTGGAGCCCAAGGACTGGATGCCCGAGGCCTACCGCAGGACGCTGGTGCGGCAAATCTCCCAGCACGCCCACTCCGAGATCATTGGCATGCAGCCCGAAGCCAACTGGATCACGCGGGCACCAAGCCTCAAGCGCAAATCCATCCTCATGGCCAAGGTCCAGGATGAGGCCGGGCACGGCTTGTACCTGTACTCGGCCGCCGAAACCCTGGGGACCACGCGCGATGACATGATGGATGCCCTGGTTGCCGGCAAGGCCCGCTACTCCTCGATCTTCAACTACCCCGCCGTCACTTGGGCTGACATGGGTGCCATCGGCTGGATGGTGGACGGCGCCGCCATCTGCAACCAGGTGCCGCTGTGCCGCGCCTCCTACGGACCCTACGGCCGGGCCATGGTGCGCGTCTGCAAGGAAGAGTCCTTCCATCAGAGGCAGGGCTTTGAGATCTTGTTGGAACTGGCCAATGGCACCCCCGAGCAACGGACCATGGCACAGGATGCGGTGAACCGCTGGTACGCGCCGTCGTTGATGATGTTCGGCCCGCCGGATGACGATTCGCCCAATTCCCGCCAGTCCATGGCGTGGAACATCAAGCGCTTCAGCAATGACGAGCTCCGCTCCCGCTTTGTGGGCATGCTGGTTGAACAGGTCAAGGTCTTGGGCCTGAGCCTGCCGGATGAATACATCAGCGTCAACGAAGACAGCAACAAATGGGAGCACGGCCCGCTGGACTGGGAAGAATTCAAGGAAGTCTTGGCCGGACGCGGCCCCTGCAACGCCCAGCGTCTGGAGCGCCGCCGTTCCGCCCACGACGACGGGGCCTGGGTCCGCGAGGCCGCGGCGGTGTATGCCCAAAAGCAGGCCGTGAAGAACGCACAGAAAGCGGCAGCCTCAACATGAGCGCCCAAGAATTCGCTGGAAGTTCGACGCCGGCTGCCGGAGACGGCGCCCACCGCTGGCCCCTGTGGGAAGTGTTTGTCCGCTCCAATCGGGGTCTCAGCCATGTCCACGCCGGTTCACTCCACGCACCCGATGCCGCCATGGCGCTGCGGAACGCCCGTGACCTATACACGCGCCGCAATGAAGGCGTGTCCATCTGGGTGGTTCCGGCCGACGCCATCGCAGCCTCCGACCCCGACGCCAAGGGCTCCTTCTTTGAATCGCCCCAGGGCAAGGACTACCGGCACGCCACGTATTACACGAAGAGCGAAGGGGTGAAACACCTCTAATGCAGCCTTCAGCAAAACTGGGTGACGCTTCCGCTTCGGCCACCCGCATTACGCCCGGAAATGCCCTGCGACCCGAAGACATTGCCTTGGCCGCCCGGCACGGTGCGGCCAAGGCAAGTGAGGACGTGGCACAGTACGCGCTGCGGCTCGGAGATGACGCCTTGATCTTGGCGCAACGCCTGGCCCACTGGATCTCCCGAGCGCCCGAGCTGGAGGAGGACGTGGCGCTGGGCAACATTGCCCTGGACCAGCTGGGTCACGCCCGCTCTTTCCTGACGTACGCCGGGAGTTCGTGGGGCAAGTCCGAGGACGAGCTGGCCTACTTCCGCCGGGAACAGGAATTCCGTTGTGCCCACTTGTTTGAGCAGCCCAACGGCGACTTTGCCGCCACCATCGCCCGGCAATTCATCGCGGCCAACTACCAGTTCCCGCTCTACCGGGGGCTGACCCAATCGAGCGACCCCATGCTGGCCGCCATTGCCGCCAAAGCAGTCAAGGAAGTGGACTACCACCTGGACCACAGCACACAGTGGGTGCTGCGCCTGGCCGGAGGGACGGAGGAATCCCGCCGTCGCATGGTGGCCGGGCTGGACTTGATGTGGCCCTTCACCGGGGAACTGTTTCAAGACGATGCGCTGACAGCGCGACTCGGCGATGCCGGGGTGTTGCCCTCAAGTTTGCGCGCGGAGTTTGACCGCGCCACCGGGGAAGTCCTGGCCGAGGCGGAAGTGGACATCCCGGCGTCGTCCATGGCCAGCGGCGGCGGGCGGCACGGGCGCCACTCCGAACACCTTGGGTATTTGCTGGCCGAGATGCAGGTGCTGGCGCGCGAATACCCCGGAGCCAGTTGGTGAGCGCCATGGACACGATCCGCACATCGGCGCGGCAGCTGGCATGGGAGATTGCCGCCCGGGTATGCGACCCCGAAATTCCGGTGCTGACCATCGAGGATCTGGGTATCTTGCGCAGCGTTGACGTGGACGACGCCGGCGGGCCGGGGGGCGTCGCCGGCAAGCCGTCCGTGCGCATCACCATCACGCCCACCTACTCGGGCTGCCCGGCCATGGATGCCATCCGCGAGGACCTGCTGCGCGTATATGCCGCGGAAGGCTACCTGCACGTCACAGTTGAAACGGTGCTGGCCCCGGCCTGGACCACCGACTGGATGACGGACGCGGGCAAGGCGAAGCTGGAGGAATACGGGATCGCCGCCCCCAGCGGGCTGGCCAGCGCCGGGGGGCACAGCGGCCGTGTGCGGCTGTCGCTGGCGGTCAAGTGCCCGCAATGCCAGTCGCTGAACACGAAGGAAATTACCCGCTTCGGTTCCACGTCCTGCAAGGCGCTGTACGTCTGCCAGGACTGCAAGGAACCCTTTGACTACTTCAAGGTGCTCTGATGAGCGTCCCCGCCAACGCCGCCGCCCGGCGCCGTGCCGCCTTCCACACACTGACCGTGGCCCAGGTCCGCCGGCTCACAGAGGACGCCATCGAGGTCACCTTTGCCGTCCCGCCCAAGCTGTCCGGCTACTACGACTACCTCCCCGGGCAGTATGTTGCCCTGCGCACGCAGATGCCCGACGACGACGGCGTGCCGCGGGAAGTGCGGCGCAGCTACTCCATCTGCGCCGCCCCGGTACAGTTCGACGACGGCAGTTCCGAGATCAGGGTGGCCATCAAGCGCGACCTTGGCGGACAGTTCTCCACCTGGGCAAACGCCGAGCTGAGTGCCGGCGCCACCATGGATGTCATGAGCCCCATGGGCGCGTTCATCTCCAAGCATGGCGACGTCTCCAATGTCCTCACCGGCATGAACCATCCCGAAGACCTGGTCCGCGGGGCGGGCACGTTTGTGGCCATCGCCGCGGGCTCCGGCATCACCCCCGTCATCGCCATTGCCCGGACGCTGCTGGCCGCCAACGCAGAGACCCGCTTCGACCTGGTCTACGCCAACAAAGCCTCCATGGACGTCATGTTCTTGGAGGAACTGGCCGACCTCAAGGACCGCTACCCGGCCCGGCTTGCCCTGCACCACGTACTCTCCCGGGAGCAGCGCATCGCCCCGCTCATGAGCGGACGGCTCGACGCCGACAAGTTGGAGGCGCTGATGGGCACCGCCATCCACGGCGACGACGTGGACGAATGGTTCCTGTGCGGACCTTTCGAGCTGGTCCAGCTGTGCCGTGACGTGCTCGCAGCCCGCGGTGTGCCCACGGACCGGATCCGCTTTGAACTCTTCACCACCGGCACGCCCAGCCGGCCCGAAGGTCAGGCTGGCCGCCGTGTGGTCGTGGACGAATCCGAGGAGAACTACAAGATCACGTTCACCCTCGACGGGCTCAAGGCCGACATCCTCAGCCCCACCCACGCCCGCGAATCCATCCTCAACGCAGCCCTGCGCGTACGCCCCGACGTCCCCTTCGCCTGCGCCGGCGGCGTCTGCGGCACGTGCCGCGCCAAGCTCGTGTCGGGACATGTGGACATGGCGGAAAACTACGCCTTGGAGCCGGATGAAGTGGACAACGGCTACGTCCTCACCTGCCAATCCCGCCCCACCACGCCCGAGGTCACCGTTGACTACGACGTCTAGGCCCTCGGTGGTCACGGTGGCGGACCCGATCCCGCCAACTGAGGAGTCACCATGATTGAGCTTTCCCTTGCCGAGGGCGTGGCAGAGATTGTTTTGAATGCGCCGCACAAATTGAACTCGCTCAAGGAGGGTGATCTGGGTGAACTCAGCGCTGCATATGACGAGGCGGCTTCTGCTGTCGCGGCTGGCAGTGTTCGGGCATTGCTGCTCCGGGGCGAGGGGCGGGCATTTTGTGCCGGCCGGGACATCGCCGGGGTTGACGGGGCCAACGACGATGCACGCCGCTACCTCGAGGGCTTGTTAACCCCGTTGCTGCAGAAGATGAGCGCATTCCCCGCACCCACTTTCGCCGCCGCCCAGGGTGCATGCCTGGGCGTGGGATTGGGACTGCTCATCGCCACGGACGTGGTCTATGTGGCCGACAATGCGAAAATCGGTTCCCCGTTCGGCAACCTCGGGGCCACGCTGGATTCCGGCGGCCACTGGCTGTTTGCCGAACGCCTAGGCATGCACCGCACCCTCGACTTGATCTACACCGCCGAACTCATGAGCGGGGAGGACGCCGTCAAGGGCGGCTTATTCAGCAGGGCCATGCCGGCTGAGGATTTACTACCGACCACGCGGGCCGCCGCCGAGAAAGCAGCAACAGGCCCCACCCAGGCATTCAACGCCAGCAAGGAACTCGTGGCAGCGATCCGCGACCGGCGGCTGGGACTGTGGGACGCCGTCGTACTGGAAAACAAGGCGCAAGTGGAGCTCTCCCACACCTCCGACTACGCCGAGGGGTTCGAGGCCTTCTCGGCCAAACGGAAACCAGGGTTCACGGGCCGTTAGTTGAGCGGACGTGTGCCCTCCGGCAGGGCGCCATTGTTCATGAGTGCCGTGGCTGCGTCTGCGATCGCCGTTAAGGCCACACGCTGGATCCACGGGCCGTAGGAAATGCGGGCAACGCCCAACTCCTGCAGTTTTGCCGGACTGAGCGAACCGGGAACATTGATGACGTTGATCTTGCCCCATCCGATGCCTGCAACCAGCGCGGTGACGGTGGCCTCGTCCAACTTTCCCGGGACAAAGATGCACGCGGCTCCAACGTCCAGATAGGCCCGTCCTCGTTCGATGGCGGCCTCCAGCACTTCCCGCGGGTCGCGGTCCCCGGCACGCAGGAAAGCGTCAGTGCGTGCATTGAGGACAAAATCGATGCCTTCCGCCGCACCTGCGTCGGCAGCCTGCTTCATCTGGGCGATGGCCTGCGGAAGAGGGCGCATCTGGTCCTCAATGTTTGCGCCCACAATGCCCACTCCGATGGCCTTCTTGATGGTCTCGCCGGGGTTGCCATACCCCGCCTCAAGGTCGGCAGAGACGGGAAGAGTCGTGGCGGCGGCAATGCGGCCCACAGCATCAATCATGAGTTGGACCGGAATGTGCTCGCCGTCCTCATAGCCCAACGAAGCCGCAATTGAATGACTGGCCGTGGCGAGGGCCTTGGTGCCGGGCAGATCCGCAATGACCTTGGCTGTGATTGAATCCCAGACGTTGACCAGTTGCAGGACTTCCGGTGCTTGGTGGAGACGGAGCAGTTCGGTGGCTTTGCTTGAAGTGTCCATGGCCCGAGCCTACGCCCCGACTGCTCCCTCCGGCTCGCAAGTCACGCACCCAGTGCGCAGATAATGTGACTTCCGGAGCTGGAAATCGCATTATCTGCACACTCGGTTCGCGGCCGCAGGCTCTAAGTCGCTACCTGGTGTCCAGATCCTCGAAGATGAGGAACGTTTGGGTGTCCAGGACGCCCGGCATGGACTGGAGCCGGTCAAAAATGACCTTGCGGAGGCCCTGGTTGTCCTCGGCGCGGACCAGCAGGATGACGTCGAAATCGCCGCCCACCAAGGCTATGTGTGCAACTTCGGGGATGGCCCGCAATTCCTCCCGGAGTTCCCGCCAGGAATGCTGGCTCACCTTCAAGGTGACATAGGCGGAGGACTTCAACCCCGCCTTAATCGGGTCCACCAGGGCGGTGAACTTGGTCAGAATCCCGTCCGTGGTCAGGCGGGAGATCCGCGAATACGCATGGGCGCGGGAGATGTGCACGTTCTCCGCGACGGTGCTCACCGACATGCGGCCATCCCGGGTCAGTTCAGCCAGGATCTTCTTGTCCACCTCGTCGAGCGGTGGTGGGGAACTCTCGGTCACGGCACTCCTGGTTCGGCTGGGGCGGGGCGAAAGACTCCCCGCAAAAAGCTGGGACCGTAACGCCTATCACATGTCATTGTGTCTCTCAGACTACGGATCTTGATCGGCAAATTCCAGAGAATTACAAAACTATGGATACAAAACGGTGTGAATCACATACTGAAGGAACAGAACATCTTTGTTGCGCCTCTGCTGATCTTGCGGGGCGAGCCGACTACCAAAGGAGGGCGGAGTTCAATGACGACCCACCCGGAATTCCTCGAGAGCCAGAGCTACATGCTGCCCTCGGCTGAACCCGTCCAGCTCATCGCCGCCGACGGCAGCGAGGCGCCAGCCAAGCAACACAAGCAATACAAGGAGCCTTACCAGCTCCCCGAGATGGCAACGATGCTGGAGGGCTATGAGCGCCTGGTGGTCGGCAGGCGCGTCAACGATCAGGCGGGAGCCTTGGTGCGGCAGGGGCGCATGGCCGTGTACCCGTCGTCGCACGGGCAGGAAGCTTGCCAGGTGGCAGCGGTCATGTGCCTGCGACGCAGCGATTGGCTCTTCCCCACCTACCGTGACACCGTGGCCGTGCTGGGCCGCGGTGTGGCCCCCGTGGAAGCCTTCGAGTCGCTGCGCGGAGACTGGCATTCCGGCTTCAACCCCCACGACTACAACACGGCCAACCCCACCACTCCGCTGGCCACCCAACTGCTGCATGCGGTGGGGGTGGCGCACTCGGCCAAGCTGCGCGGCGAGGACACAGTGGTGCTGGCACTTTGCGGGGACGGCGCCAGCAGTGAGGGTGACTTCCATGAGGCGCTGAACTTTGCCGCCGTCTTCCATGTCCCGGTGGTGTTCCTGATCCAAAACAACCAATACGCCATCTCCGTCCCGCTCATCCGCCAAAGCGTTGCCCCCTCCCTGGCTCACAAGGCCGTGGGCTATGGGATGCCCGGCGAGCGCGTGGACGGCAACGACCTGGCCGCCTTGCTGGCCGTCCTGGGCCACGCGGTGGACCGCGCACGCAACGGGGGCGGGCCGGCGCTCGTGGAGGCGCACACCTACCGGATGCAGGCGCACACCAACGCCGACGACTCCACCCGATACCGCAGTGACGCCGAGGTGGCCCAGTGGGTGCCGAAGGACCCGCTGCTGCGAGTGGAGAAATACCTGCACGACGCCGGGGCCCTGGCTGCCGCTGACCGCGAACGCATCGCCGTGGCCGCGGAAGCGATGGCCAAGACGCTGCGGGACGGGCTCAACGCGGAGACCTCGGTGGACCCCCTGGATCTCTTCCGGTACGTCTACAGCGAGCCCACACCTCAATTGCGCGAACAAAGCACCCTGCTTGCGGCGGAACTTGCCGCATCATCAGCCACCATGGGAGCCTCACGATGACCACCATTGCCCAGACGCCCCAGCCTGCCACACCGGCTGCCCAGCCGGGGGAGCGCCTGTCCGGTGTCCAAACCATCACTTTTGCCAAAGCGCTGACCTTGGCCATGGCCGACGCCATGGCCGCAGATCCCGCCGTCGTGGTGTTTGGCGAAGACGTGGGCACCCTGGGCGGGGTATTCCGGGTGACCGACGGGCTCACCCAACAGTTTGGCGAGGAGCGGTGCTTTGACACGCCGCTGGCCGAATCCGGGATCATCGGCATGGCCACCGGGATGGCCATCAACGGGATGAGGCCCGTGGTGGAAATGCAGTTCGACGCCTTCGCCTACCCAGCCTTTGAACAAATCACCAGCCATGTGGCCAAATTGGGCAATCGCACCCGCGGCCAGGTGCGCCTGCCCCTGGTCATCAGGATTCCCTACGCCGGCGGGATTGGCGGGGTGGAACACCACTGTGATTCCTCCGAGGCCTACTATGTGCACACGCCGGGGCTGACGGTGCTCACGCCCTCCACCGTGGCCGACGCCTATGTCATGCTCCGCGACGCGATCGCCTCCGCTGATCCCGTGGTGTTCCTGGAACCCAAAAAGTTGTACTTCAGCAAGGACACCGTTGACCTGGATGCCTTGCGGGCCGGGTACTCAGAAGGCGGGGGTGCTGCTGCGCCGTCCACGATTGGCCACGCTGCGATAGCCCGACACGGCACCGACGCCACCTTGATCGCCTACGGACCCTCCGTGGCAGTGGCGCTCGCGGCCGCCGAGACGGCTGCGCAAGAGGGCCGCTCCCTGCAAGTCATCGACGTGCGCTCCCTGGTGCCGTTCGACGACGAAACCATCACCGCCGCCGTTAAATCCACCGGGCGGGCCATCGTCATCGCCGAGGCTCCCGGCTTTGCCTCCATGGCGTCCGAGATTGTGGCCCGCATCCAGGAACGCTGCTTCCACGCGCTCGCCGCACCCGTCCTGCGGGTCACTGGTTTCGACATCCCCTACCCGGCGCCCAAACTCGAAAAGTACTACCTTCCCGGCGTGGACCGTATCCTCGACGCCGTCGACAACCTTCAGTGGGAGACCCCATGAGCCTGCAAGTGTTCCTCCTCCCTGATCTGGGCGAGGGTCTGGTCGAAGCCGAACTGGTCACGTGGCTGGTCAACGTCGGTGACGCCGTCCATGTGGACCAGCCCATCGCCGAGGTGGAAACCGCCAAGTCCGTGGTGGAGGTGCCCTCGCCCTTTGAAGGCGTGGTGGAAACCCTCCACGGCGCCGAAGGCGACACCCTGACCGTTGGGAAACCACTGATCTCCGTGAATTCGGCGGCAGCGGAAGTGGGGGCACCCACCCCCGCTTTAGCCACTTCCGCTGAAGGCTCCGGCAACGTGCTCATTGGCTATGGGACGTCGTCGCACGGGGGACCGGGGCGGACCCGTCCTGCGCTGCGCCAGCACCTTCATGCTCAGGACTCGGGCCCCGCCACGGTTCAGCACCGGGCCCATCTGGTGGTTTCGCCGCTCGTGCGGAAACTGGCCCACGACCACGGCCTGGAGCTCTCCAACATTCATGGCTCCGGGAGCGACGGGCTCATCCTGCGCCGCGATGTGGAGCAGGCTGCGGCGGGCGGGCCTGTACTGGCGCCCGCGGCACCGGAAGGCTCCCGCGCCGTCGTCGATCAGCGGACCGGCCTCGAAGTGGCCGGCAGGACACCGCTGACAGGCGTGAAGAAAGCAGCTGCCGCGGCGATGACCCGCAGCCGGGCTGAAATTCCTGAGGCCACAGTGTGGGTTGACGTTGACGCCACGGCACTCATGGAACTGCGGCGGGAGCTGAAGGCCAAAGATGGTGCAGCCCCCAGCGTGCTGGCATTTGTGGCACGCTTCGTCACCGCCGGTCTGGGCCGCTTCCCGGCACTGAACATGCAAGTGGCCCACAACGGGCCCGAACAAGAGCTCGTGGAGTTTGCCGGTATCAACCTTGGCATCGCCGCCCAAACGGAGCGCGGACTCATGGTGCCCGTGGTCCGCAACGTTCAAGGACTCAGCGCCCGCGCCCTGGATGAACGGATTCGTGCCGTGGCGGAGCAAGCCCGTGGCGGCAAGGCGGGGCCGGAGACGCTGCGCGGGGGCACTTTCACCATCAACAACTACGGCGTGTTTGGGGTGGACGGTTCGGCCGCCATCATCAACTACCAGGAGGCGGCCATGCTGGGAATTGGGCGCATCATGGACAAGCCGTGGGTGGTCAACGG
Source organism: Arthrobacter glacialis (assembly GCF_002909445.1). Taxonomy (GTDB): domain Bacteria; phylum Actinomycetota; class Actinomycetes; order Actinomycetales; family Micrococcaceae; genus Specibacter; species Specibacter glacialis. Next base: position 306,840 of record NZ_PPXC01000004.1, on the reverse strand, counting down.
GGAGTTGTGCGTGCGCCAGATGACCGAGCTGACCCTCGCGTTCGACCACCGCGTGTGCGACGGTGCCGTGGCCGCAGGCTTCCTGCGGTTCGTGGCCGATGCCATGGAAAACCCCGCCTCCGTGCTGGCAGACCTTTAGCGCCACTAAGGTGGGTGCATGGCAGATTCATGGCAACAACTGGGCAGTGGAATCTACAGGATGCCCAGCTCTTGCGAAAGGGCCCTGGTCAACATTGGGCTCGTTGTTGGTGCCGAACGCGCATTGCTGATCGACACCGGCTGCGGGCCGCGGCACGCACATGAAATCTTGCTCGCCGTGCGGACACTGACTGAGCTGCCGCTGGTTGTGGCCATTACCCATGCGCATTGGGACCACTTCTTTGGCAACGCCGTTTTCATGCACGACGGCGTCACCGAGTTTTGGGCGCACGCCAACACCGCGCGGAGCATCGCCGGGACGGGGGAGTCACAACGAGCCGAGGTGGCCGGAGCCGAGCCGGAAATGGCTGCCGGTACGGGGTTGGATACCGGGATTGTGGTGCCCACACAACTGGTTCACGATGATGTTGTGACGTTGGGTCTGGGTGGGATCAGCGTTGACTTGTTCACCCTGGGGCGTGGCCATACAGACGGTGATTTGATGGTCGGGGCGCCCGGTGTGCTTTTTGCCGGTGACGTGGTGGAGGAAGGCGGCGAACCGCAATGTGAGGATTCGTATCCGCTGGAATGGGTCGAGGTCCTGCACCAGCTGGCAGGCATGGGGGATAGGTTCCCCGTCATGGTGCCAGGCCATGGACGGCCCGTGACCGCCGAGTTTGCAGCCCGGATGGCCGACCGCATGGAAGCTGACCGCCCGGAGGGTTGACTCGTGACCGTAGCTGTCGCCGGCCGGGTCTACAGTGGGGATAGTGAACAAGAGCGCAAACCCCGGTGACTTTAGCCTGTGGTCCATCGCCGTCCCGGCGTTTGGGCCATCATTGCTGTTTGGCATCGGCGAAGGCGCCATCCTCCCCATCATTCCCCTCAGTGCCCGCGACCTGGGCTCCTCCCTGGCGGGTGCTGCGTTGGTGGTGGCCCTGATCGGGATCGGATCACTGGTCAGCAACATCCCGGCCTCGCTCATGACAGCAAAGTTCGGGGAGCGCCTGAGCATGATGGGTGCCGCCGGGCTCAGCCTGATCGCCCTGATGCTGTGCGGTTTTTCACCCAATCTGCTGGTCTTTGGTGCCGGGGTGTTCCTCATCGGTGCCGCGGCGGCCGTCTTCAACCTGGCCCGGCAGAGCTACCTCACCGAGGCCGTGCCGCCGCTCATGCGGGCACGCGCCATGTCCACCCTGGGCGGGGTTGGGCGTATTGGACTGTTTGCCGGACCGTTCATTGGTGCGCTGGTCATCCACCTCGTGGGCCTGCAGGGCGCCTACTGGGTTGCCGCGGTGGCCATCGGCGCTGCCGGGGTCCTGGCCTGGTGGCTGCCGGACTTGGTCAGCGGCAACGGACCCGCCCCCAAGGGGCCCATGCCCACCGTCCGCTCCTTGATCATCGCCAACCGCAGGCTCTTTCTCACCATCGGCATTGGTGTGATCCTGGTCAGCGCGGTGCGATCGGCCCGCCAGGTGGTGGTGCCGCTGTGGGCCGACAACCTTGGCCTTGACCCGGCCGCGACGTCGTTGATTTACGGGTTGTCCGGTGCCATCGACATGCTGGTCTTTTATCCCGCAGGGAAGGTCATGGACAAAAAGGGCCGCAACTGGGTTGCCGTACCGTCCATGACACTGATGGGGATCGCCTTGCTGCTCATGCCGCTCACCACGGGGGCCGGGTCCCTGCTGCTGGTGGCACTCCTGATTGGTTTCGGCAACGGTATTGGCTCCGGAATGATCATGACGCTGGGGGCCGACTACTCGCCCCGTCACGGCCGGGCTCAATTCCTGGGCATCTGGAGATTCCTGTCAGACTGTGGCGGCTCCAGCGGCCCCGCCATTTTGGCCGGGCTCACAGCCGTGGTGTCCTTGTCCTTTGGCATCGCAGCCACCGGCATCCTGGGACTGGCTGCGGCAGCTGTGCTGGGGTACTGGGTGCCGCGCAGCCGGCCCGCCACACCGGGACAGTGAGGCCTAAGGCTAGGAACGGCGTCGAACTGGCAGGGTAAGCAGCAGCGTGGCCGCAAACGTCAGCCCAAAGCCCACGGCCACAATTTGGCCCACCCCCGCGAAGAAATAAGTGATGGTGCTGACGGTTCCGGCGGCGTCGGCAGCGCGCAGGTTCAACATTGTGAGTACGACGCCAAGGGCCGCAAGGATCACCGTGCAGGCCGTCCACCAGCGCGAGGACGCCCAGTGCCTACTCGAGCCCAGCCACACATTCCACTGGGGGCCGCTCCGCATGACAGCAAGGGCCGCCAGGGCAGTCCACAACGCCACCACAAAGAACGCAGCCAGCACGTCGGCTGGGCGGTGCCATTGGTTGATGAGGGTGGAAACCCCGGCCATGATGGCGTAGCCGCCGCCCACAAAGGCGACGGCGGGTCGCCATCGCGGCGACACCACCAGAAAAACGGCGGCTGCGGCACTGGCGGCCAAAGTGCTGTGTCCGGACGGCAGCGAATTCAACGCCAACGTGGAAACGCCCATGTGCGGACGGTCAGGCAGTCCGGCTTTGATGAGCTGGGTGGAGAGATTCGCGGCAGCCATGGCGGCAATGGCAATGCCGGCAGCCTTCCAGCGGCGCCTGGCAACGGTGACGAACAGGACCACCACGGCAGCAATGACCACGGAGGTGGCAGGCAGCAGGTCCAGCAGCTGGGCCGTTTGGGCGCCGATCCGATCCCGGACCACGGCAGCCTCCACCAAAGCGGACTCGTCAATGAACTGGCCCGTGGTGGTATTGACGAAGAATCTGTACGTCAGGATTAACCCGGCCAAACTTATCAATGCCGCAACTATAAAAGGCCACGCAGAAATTCTGGGAGCACCTGCTCCGCGAGGGCTTGCGCGTCGAGATGCGGCGTGGGTATTCATCGCCTCTAGGTTCCCACAGTTTCATGGGAACACCCTGACTTTGGCGCTACAGTGGGAACATGTTTTCGCTCCCACCCCTGGATGAAGTCCTGGCCGGCGCCCACGTCGTTTCGCTCCCCATGCGCGTGAAATTCAGGGGTGTTCAGGCCCGCGAGGTGATGGTTTTCAAAGGACCTGCCGGATGGGGCGAATTTGGCCCCTTCCTGGAGTACGACGACGACGAATCCGCCAAGTGGTTGGCGTCGGCTTTGGAGGCTGGCTGGCTGGGGCAGCCAGCGAGGGTGCGTGATTGGGTGCCCGTCAACGCCACGGTTCCGGCTGTGGCGCCGGCCCAGGTTCCCGCAGTATTGGCGGCCTTTGATGCCGTTCACACGGTGAAAATCAAGGTGGCCGAGGCAGGGCAGTCCCTGTCCGAGGACGCCGCCCGTGTGGGGGCCGTGCGGCATTTGCTGCCCGAGGCCAAAATCCGGGTGGATGCCAATGGCGGCTGGGATGTTGAGCAGGCCGTGTCGGCGCTGCGAATGCTCTCCGTCTTTGGGTTGGAATATGCCGAGCAGCCCGTTGCCTCCATTGCGGAGCTGGCAGCTGTACGCGTGGCCTTGCGCGGAACTGTGCTGATTGCCGCTGACGAGAGTGTCCGCAAGGCCACGGATCCCCTTGCCGTGGCCCGTGCCGGGGCAGCAGATCTCCTCGTGGTGAAGGCGGCGCCGCTGGGTGGCGTGCGGCGTGCCCTGGAGATTGTGGCTGAAGCCGGGCTGCCGGCCGTGGTGAGTTCGGCCCTGGATTCGTCCGTGGGAATCAGCGCCGGGTTGGCGCTGGCCGCCGCGCTTCCAGAGCTGCCCTACGCCTGTGGATTGGGCACCGTGTCCCTCATGGCGGCCGACATTGCCGATCCCAGCCTGGTGGCAGTTGCCGGTGGCATGGAGGTGCGTGAGGTGGTGGCAGACCCCGGTCTGCTGGCGCAATGTGCGGCACCGGCGGACCGCCGCGAGTGGTGGCTGCAGCGCCTGCGCCGCTGCTACGCACTGCTCTGACAACTCCCTGTGAACCCAGGATGAGCTCATGATGATTAGATGGGGCTGTGACTTTTCTTAGCTCAATGGACTCCGCCCGCTATGTAGTTGACGCGCTTGAACGCGCAGGGGTGGCACATGTGGTGCTGGCGCCGGGATCGCGCAGCGCACCCCTGGTGTATGCCCTGGCCGAGGCAGAAGCCGATGGCAGGCTGAGCACGTACGTGCGCATTGACGAGCGTGTGGCCGGATTTACGGCGCTGGGGCTGGCCCTGGGAGCTGACGCCGCCGTGGCTGTGGTGACCACCTCCGGAACGGCCGTCGGCAATCTCCTGCCAGCGGTGATGGAGGCAAACCACGCCGGAATCCCGCTTGTGGTGCTGTCCGCCGACAGGCCCGATGAACTGCGCGGCACGGGGGCCAACCAGACAACGAACCAGCTGGATCTCTTTGGCGAGCACGTACGCTTCGCCACGGACGTTGCGGCCGGCATTGACCCCACCTCTGCGATCTCCACGGCCCTTAGTGCCGCGCGCGGACGGCTCGAAGGCATCCCGGGCGGGCCCGTACAGGTTAATTTGTCGTTCCGGGATCCGCTGACGCCAGCGCTGGACGGTTCCGAATGGGAGCGGCTGCTGCCAGTTGTTGATGCGCCCGGTACAGCCGGTTCACCCAGTGAACTCGGTGCACCCGCGAAAGCCGATGAAGGCGCCGAGCCCGTCATGGTGTTGCCCTCCACCAGTCACCGGACGGTGGTGGTGGCCGGGCACGACGCCGGTCCCGAGGCCGAGTACTTTGCCCGCATGCTGGGGCTGCCGCTGCTGGCGGAGCCCTCTTCCAACGCCCGCTTTGGGCCCAACGCCATTGGCCCCTACCGCCTCCTGCTGGAGCAATTTGGACCCGAAAGTTCCAGCCCCATCCAACGCGTGGTGCTGTTTGGCCGCCCCACCCTGTCCCGGGAAATCAGCACGTTGATGGCCACCACTGGGCTGGAACGGGCGCTGTATCTGCCAACTCCCGTGACGTGGTTTGAATCCGGCCGGCGGCCGGAGCTGATCCTGACCCAGTGGGACCAGCTGACTGGCTTTGCCGGGTGCGGGCCAAGCGGCTGGCTTCAGGCCTGGCAGGATGCCTCCGCTCACGCTGAAGGCGCCCTCGACGCCGTACTGGCGGAAGCGCCGCAGCCCGGTGCGCTGGCCGGTCAGCTGGTGGCCCGCAAACTGTGGGAAAGGGCCCAGCAAGATCCCGGCAGCAACCTGGTGCTGGGCTCGTCCAACCCTGTGCGCGACGTTGACCTAGCCGGAAAGCCCACTGAAGAAAGCAACGCCAGGATCTTCGCAAACCGCGGTTTGGCGGGCATCGACGGCACCGTCGCAACAGCCACGGGTGTGGCGCTGGCAACGCACAAACCAACCCGCGTCCTGGTGGGTGACCTGACCTTTTTGCACGACTCCGGTGCCCTGAACATTGGTTCCAGCGAGCAGGCGCCCCCGCTGCACATCGTGGTCTTGAATGATGGCGGTGGCGGCATTTTCTCAGTCTTGGAGCACGGTGAGCTCGCGGCGGCACCGGACTACGCGGCCGCCGTCGAACGCTTCTTTGGCACACCACACACCGTGAACCTGGCAGCCTTGGCCGCCGCCTACGGTTTCAGCCACACCCTGGTCCGTACGGCTGCGGAGCTGGATGCGGCACTGGCCGGGCCGGTGGCCGGGCGGCGCATCATCGAGGTGTCGGCCACACGGGCAGGCCTGCGCGAACAGCACGTCCGCATCGCCGCCGCCCTCAAAACCAACTAGCCCGCAGAAAACGCCGAAAAACACCTCAAAATCGTGAATTTTCGCCGTTTTCTGCGGGTCAGTTTGGAAAGCGGCGTTTGTGCCGGGGTCTGGTTGCAAGCTTTTATGCTCAGTACAGTGGGAACACAGCTGATGCATAGCAAGCCTTGATGGAGTGGATGCCATGAATAACTCGCCGCACCCCGACCATGACAGGGGCCTGGAATTTGATCTGGGCACCATGTTCACCCGCCGCCGCACCTTGGGCCTCATGCTCGGAGCCGGCGCCATCGCGGGCCTGGCGGCCTGCACACCGGCTCCCGGCGGCACCGCCTCCACAGCTGGCGCCACTATGGCCGCTACGTCTGCACCCGCCGCCGCAACCACTCCTGCTGCCACGTCCAGCAGCACACCCGTTGCCACTGCACAGGTCACCCGTGCACTCGCCGAATGCACCGCCAACACCCCGGACACTCCGGAGCAAACAGGTGGCCCGTACCCGGCCGACGGCTCCAACGGGCCCGACGTCCTCACGGCGTCCGGAGTGGTTCGCCGTGACATTGTGGCCAGTTTTGGCTCCTCGACCACCAGGGCCGAGGGTGTTCCGCTGACGGTCACCTTGACGCTTCTGGACAATGCGCAGGGCTGCAAACCGCTCTCCGGTGCCGCCGTGTACCTGTGGCACGCCACCCGCGACGGCAAGTATTCCCTGTATGACCAGGGCCTGGAGAACGAGAACTTCCTGCGCGGCGTCCAGGAGGCCGACGCCAACGGCCAGCTCACGTTCACCACCATCTTCCCGGGTGCCTACAACGGCCGCTGGCCGCACATGCACTTTGAGGTGTTTGAGAGCATGTCCAATGCCACCTCGGCGGGACAAATCCTGCGCACATCCCAAATCGCCATGACGGAGGCCTCCTGCAATGAGGTGTACGAGTCCGCCGGATACGAATCCAGCCAGCAGAACTTCCCCAACACGACGCTTGCCAGCGACATGGTTTTTGGGGACGACGGCGGCATCCACCAATTGGCGTCAACCACCGGTTCCGCCGCGGCGGGGTACGCCGCGGCCTTGAACGTCATCATCTAGCAAAAAACCAACTGACCCGCAGTAGTGGTCGAAAAAACGCGATTTCTCGTCGTTTTTCGACCACTACTGCGGGTCAGTTCGAAGGAACGGGGTTAGAGGACCCTGCTGAGGAACTCCTTGGTCCGGTCATGCTGGGGGTTGGCGATGATGTCGCGCGGGTTTCCGCTCTCCACCACCACGCCGCCGTCCATGAACGTCAAGGTGTCGCCCACTTCGCGGGCAAAACCAATCTCATGGGTCACCACAATCATGGTCATTCCTGACTTGGCCAGTTTTTTCATGACTTCAAGGACATCGCCCACCAGCTCGGGGTCCAGAGCTGACGTGGGCTCGTCAAAGAGCATCAACTCCGGCTCCATGGCCAGCGCACGGGCAATGGCAACACGCTGCTGCTGGCCACCTGACAGCTGAGCCGGGTAGAAGTTGGCGCGATCGGAAAGACCCACCATCTCCAACAGTTCAAGTGCCTTCAGTTTGGCCGCTGCCTTGGACTGGCGCTTCACCTGGGTGGGAGCCTCAATCACATTTTGCAGGGCAGTCTTGTGCGGGAACAGGTTGAAGCGCTGAAACACCATGCCAATCTCCCGGCGCTGGCCGGCGATCTGCTTGGTGTTCAAGTCGTGCAACTTGCCGTTGATCTCCTTGAACCCGATGAGGGCATCGTGGACATAAATCCGGCCGGCACTGATGGTTTCCAGGAGGTTGATGCAGCGCAAGAGCGTTGACTTGCCGGAACCTGACGGGCCGATGATTACTGAGACCTCGCCGGGTTTCACGCTCATGTCGATGCCCTTGAGCACATGGTGCTCGCCGAAGAACTTGTGGACTCCCTGGATGTCCACCAGCGGCTTGACCCCGGCGGGTACCGGCGAGGCCGTTGAAGTTGTGTCGGTCATTGCTTGCCACCTTCCGTGGTTCCGTCGGTGGTTTTCACCGGGTTTGCATGGGCCGAAGCAGCAACTTCAGTGGCCTTGACCGGAGCTTTCATGACGTTGTCAACGCCCTTGCCAAAGTGCCGTTCGATGTAAAACTGGCCCACCATAAACACTGAGGTGATCACCAAGTACCAGAATGCGGCGACCATCAACAACGGGATGGGCAGGAATGTACGGCTGGCCAATGCATTCGTCACGAATGTCAGGTCCAGGGTGAACGGCACAGCCAACACCAGCGAGGTGGTTTTGAGCATGCCGATGGTTTCATTTCCGGTGGGAGGAATGATCACGCGCATGGCTTGGGGCAGGATTATCCGCCACATGACCTTTGACCTGCGCATGCCCAATGCCTCGGCCGCCTCCATTTGGCCATTGTCCACGGACTTCAGGCCGGCCCGGAAGATCTCCGCCAGGTACGCGGATTCGTTCAGGCCCAGGCCCACGATTGCCGCGACGGTTGCGTTGATGACCGTGGCCGTGTCCCAAGAAAACAGTTCCGGGCCAAAGGGGACGCCAACAATGATCTTGGGATACAAGGCCCCGATGGATCCCCAGAACAGCAGCTGGGTGTACACAGGGGTGCCACGGAAGAACCAGACCCACACCCAGGAAACGTACCTGAACAGAGGGTTGTCGGATTGGCGCATGAACGCCAGCAGGATGGCCAGCACAATGGCAATGACCATGGAGCTGGCGGTCAGGATCAGCGTCCAGCCCACGCCCTGGATGACCAGTACGTCGAAGACATAGGTCCGGAAGGTTCCCCAATAGAACTTGGGGTTGGTGGTCATTGACTGGATGACCAAGATGAGGGCCAGCAGTATGGCGGCGGCACCAACCCATCGCCACGGGTGACGAACGGGAACTGCGTCAATCAGTTCAAGGCTGGCGTCCTTGCCCACCATGGTCTGACGCCGGGATCCCCTGCTCAATTTTTCGGGGCGGGGTTCAGGACCGCTTGGGTGACGGCACCTTCAGTGTTGTTCCACTTTTCCAAGATCTTCATGTAGGAGCCATCATCGATGAGCTTGTTCATGACCTTCTCGATCACACCGGCAAATTCGGTATCAGCCTTGGCGATCGCGATGCCTTGTTCGGCGGAGTCATACACATCACCCAAAGTTTCCAGCTGGCCATTTGTCTTGGCCATCGCATTGCGGGTGATGGGGGAATCGGCGCTCATGGCGTCGATGGTGCCACCAACCAGTCGGGTGGTGACCTCAGTCTGGTTCTTCAGCGAGATGATTTCGATGGCAGGCTGCCCTGCTGCAACACAGGCCGCGGAACGGTCCTTCACGTCAGGGTCTTCTTGGACGGTTCCCGTCTGGACGCCCACCTTCTTCCCGCACAGGTTGTCCATGGTGATGCCCTTGGGGTTGCCCTTTTGCACTGCCCACAGCACACCAGCATTGAAGTAACTAATGAAGTTCACGGCCTTTGACCGTTCTTGCGTGACGGTGAAAGACGACAATCCCATGTCGTAGACGGTGCCCAGCTTGGGGAGAATGCCTGAGAAGTCAGCTGTCTGAACCTCTGCCGTCTTGCCCAACGTTGCTGCGATTGCCTTGGCAAAGTCAACGTCATAACCGATGGGCGTCTGTCCGTCCTTGTCCAGGAACTCGGCTGGTTCGTAGGAGGTATCGGAGCCTACTGTGAGGGTGGCTTTTTCCTTCAGGGCTGCTGGCAGCAACGCAATCAAGGCGTCGTCCTTGGCTACTGTCGTGGGATCGAACGCGGCAGGCTGTGAAGCTCCTCCGCTGCTTTCGCCGCCACCATCCTGGGATGCTGTGGTGCAGCCGGTCAGTGCCAATGCTGCGACGGCAGCTACCGCGGCGAGACGAACTGACAGTTTGGTTGAAATATGCATTTTTAGCCCTTTGTTTCATGGAACAGTGTGTCGATGAAATATAGTGTAGCCCCGAGTGATTTGCATCACGGTAAACGACATTTCACTATTGAACAACTTTTTACCTAGGCTAGCAAGTGGCCGAGACACGATCGTGTCTGACATTCCAGACTCAGCGACCCACTTTAACGGTTCTGTGGAACGTTCAAGGCTTGCAGCATGGGACGGAATTTAGCCCACGTCTCGGCCAGTTCAGCCTCCGGATCCGAGGCCTCCACAATGCCGGCGCCCGCATAAAGGCGCACGCTGTGCGGGTCTTCCAGCACTGCCCCGCGCAGGGCGATGCCCCATTCGCCGTTGCCGTCACCATCGAGCCAGCCCACCGGTCCGGCGTAGGGTCCACGGTCCATTTTTTCAAGCTCCAGGATGAGCGTTCCGGCTTCCTCCCGGGGGGTGCCGCACACTGCTGCCGTAGGGTGCAAAGCCTCAACCAAGGCCAAGGAACTGGGTAAATGCCCGTTGGAACTGGCCAATTCGGCCGTGACATCTGAGGCAAGGTGCCACACATTGGGCAGCTCCAGGATGAAGGGTTCGGCCGGGAATGCCAGATCGCTGGCGAATGGCGCCAGTTGCCGGACCAGGGACCTGACAGCAAAGTCATGTTCCTGGCGCTGCTTGATGGAGCCGCCCAAAACGGTAGTGGCAAAGCCCGTGGACCCGGCGGGTTCGTCTTCCCGATCCAACGTTCCGGCAAGAACCCTTGCCTGGGCCACCGAGCCGTCAATTTTGATCAAAATTTCCGGTGTTGCGCCCACCAGGCCGTGCACCCCGTAGGTCCAGCATTCGTCGTATAGGCGTATTAATCGTTGCAGAATTGAAACTCTCTGCACCGGTTCGGCGAACGTTGCCACCACATCCCGGGCCAAAACCACCTTTTCCAGGCCGCCCCGGGCAATGGCCGCCACCCCTGCGGTGACTGAATCCTTCCACTGGTCCTCGGTGAGCGCCCCGGAACGCACCGTGCCGGCGGGGGCGGGCTCCGGCGTCGAGCTGTCAGCAGGTGATGCCCCTGCTATTGCCGAGCGCAGCAGATGGAGGGCGGATTCGGCGGTGGGGGCAGTGCCGTCCACACTCATCTGGGTCAGCCAGGTGGTGCCACCGGAAAAACCCACCACCAGTTCCGGGACAATCAGCACCGATTCATAGCTGCTGGTTTTGGAGAAGGCAAAGGAGCCAAACGCCATGGCGCCGGTGCCGGGCAGGCGCAGGGGGTTGATGATCCGGGCATCGGCCAACAGGGTTTTCCACCATTGTTCGGCGTCGGCAAAACGCCCCCGCCCGGCACCTGTAAAAGCGGTGACTTCACCAAAGCCCAGGAATCCCTCGCCGCGCCGCAGCCAACACAGCGGATCGGTGCCGCCCAGGGTGCCCAGCAAGCTGGCGGGGTTGGTCACGCCGAGCTCACCCAGCGTGGCCGGATCCAGGGCCGTAGTCAGGGTGCGCAGCGAATGGGTGCCCAAGGAAGCAGTCATGATGAGTCCAGATTACTCGCCTGCAGGCCCAACTTCGGCTCAATCGCGGTGTGATGGCCCACAAGTGGCGTACTGCACCGCAACGCAATGCACGATCCGCTTCAAAGTTTGAGAGACTAAAGGGGTGAACCGTGCATCTTTGGAGAAGCGTCCGGAAGAAATGGCCGCCATGTTTGACGACGTGGCCCCAAAATACGACATCGTCAATGACATTCTGTCCCTGGGGCAGACGCGCCGGTGGCGCCGCATTGTGGTGGACGCAGTTGGTGCTGTGCCCGGCCAACGGGTCCTTGACCTGGCTGCCGGTACCGGCACCTCCAGCGAGCCATTTGCCGACGCCGGTGTTGATGTAGTGGCTTGTGACTTCTCGGTGGGCATGTTGAAGGTGGGCAAACGCCGCCGCCCCGACATTGACTTCATCGCCGGGGATGCCACCAACCTGCCCTTCGCCGACAACTCCTTTGACGCCTCCACCATTTCCTTTGGCCTGCGCAATGTCATGGATCCGAAGAAGGCACTGCGGGAGATGCTGCGCGTTACCAAGCCCGGCGGCAAACTGGTGGTGGCCGAGTTCTCGCACCCCACCTTTTCACCGTTCCGCACCGTGTACACCGAGTATTTGATGCGGGCGCTGCCTCCCATCGCCAAAAAAGTTGCGTCCAACCCGGACGCCTATGTTTACCTGGCTGAATCCATTCGGGTCTGGCCCAACCAGGACAACTTGTCCGCCTGGCTCACCGAGTCCGGCTGGGAAAACGTTGCCTACCGGAATTTGAGCGGCGGCATTGTGGCAGTCCACCGCGCCGTCAAGCCGCTGCAGTCGGCCGAATCTTTCCCCGCCAACTAACGTCCGCCAACTAAAGGAACTCCACCCACCGTGAAGGTACTGATAGTAGGGGCTGGTCCTGCCGGATCCACAGCGGCCTACCACCTGGCCACCGCCGGGATTGATGTGACGGTGCTGGAAAAGACCCGTTTCCCGCGCGAAAAGGTGTGCGGTGACGGCCTGACCCCGCGTGCAGTGCGCGAAATGCAGCTCATGGGCCTGCCGCATGACCCTGCCGAGGGGTGGCGCCGGAACAAAGGCCTGCGCCTCATTGCTGGCGGGCGGCAGGTGGAGGTTCCTTGGCCGGAACTGAGCAACTTCCCGGATTACGGGCTGATCCGGACCCGCTTGGGCTTCGATGAATCCTTGGCCACGCATGCCCGTGCCGCAGGTGCGCTGATCCTTGAGGGTCACTCGGTCTCCACAGCGTTGACGGACGACGCCGGAACCGTGGTGGGTGCCCGCGCGTCGCTCATGGATGACTCGGGTAAGAAGACGGGCGAGAGCAAGGACTTCTTCGCCGACCTGGTGCTGGCCGCAGACGGCAACTCCACCCGCACGGCTGTGTCCCTGGGCCACGAAAAACGCGACGACAGGCCCATGGGTGTTGCGTACCGGACCTACTTCACCTCCCCTCGCCACGATGACGACTGGATGGAGGGGTGGCTGGAACTCCCCGACAAGCAAGGCAACCCGCTGCCGGGCTACGGCTGGGTTTTCGGCGTTGGCGACGGCACTTCCAACGTGGGCCTGGGCATTCTCAACTCCTCCAAGGCGTTCGGGAAGCTGGACTACCGCCAGGTGCTGCGCGACTGGACAGGCGCCATGCCGCCCGAGTGGGGTTTCACTTCCGAAAACCAAGTGGGCCCCATCCGTGGCGCAGCCCTGCCCATGGGGTTCAACCGGACTCCGCACTACTCACCCGGGCTTTTGCTGCTGGGTGATTCCGGTGGCATGGTCAGTCCCTTCAATGGCGAAGGCATTTCCTACGCCATGGAATCGGCCCGCTTCGCCGCCGAGTTCATTCAACGCGCGGCCGGAACCAACTCCGTGCTGGCCGCCAACCATGCCTTGTCCGGGTACAGCGACTACGTCCGCGAACAGTGGGGCAGCCACTTCACCTTGGGGCGGGTCTTCGCCCAATTGATCGGCAAGCCGGCCATCATGAAGCTGGCGCTGCGAACCGGCATGCCGATCCCTGTGCTGATGCGTTTTGTGGTCCGCATGATGGCGAACCTCACCGACGCCGGGGAACGAGGTTTTGAGGATAGAGTGATTCATCTACTGGAGAAGCTGGTACCAGCCACCAGTAATCAAGACTTTCCCCGCACGCCCAAGCAACAATCCCTACCAATAGTTAGTGTTAAGCAGTGACTACTTCCGCGAAACATAGCTGGACCCACGCCGGACACGGGCTGCCCGAGTCGCAGGACGCCAACCCCAGCACCATGGCCATTGCCACAGGTTTGCAATTGCCGTCAGGCTTCTCCGCTGTCGCTGATGACCCGGAGCTTGGCCCGTCCATTGCCATGAGCCTGGCCAGGGTGGAAAAGGTACTTCGTGAAGCCATTGCCAATTCGGATCCCTTGGCCGATGCTACAAGCAGGCACCTGGTAGAAGCCGGTGGCAAGCGCATCCGGCCGTTGCTGGTACTGCTCGCTGCCCACCTGGGCGATGCCAGCCGTAGAGAAGTGGTGCAGGCCGCCGTTGTCGTTGAGCTGACCCATCTGGCCACGCTCTACCACGACGACGTCATGGACTCCGCGCCGTTCCGCCGGGGTGCGCCCACGGCCCATGAGGTGTGGGGCAACACCGTCGCCATCTTGACCGGCGACTTGATCTTTGCCCGGGCCTCGATCCTGGTGTCCGAACTCGGTGGTCGGGCGCTGGAAATTCAGGCCCGGACCTTTGAACGCTTGTGCCTGGGTCAGCTGCACGAGACGGTGGGTCCGCGCGAGGATGAAGACCCGGTAGAGCACTACCTTTCCGTCGTAGCCGACAAGACGGCTTCCCTCGTGGCAGCCTCCGGCCAGCTTGGTGCCATCTTTGGTGGGGCGCCGGAAGAGTTGCAGGACGTCATGCTCGAATACGGCGAAAAAGTTGGGGTGGCTTTCCAGCTGGCTGACGACGTCATCGATGTCACCGGGCTCAAGCAGGTTTCCGGGAAATCACCGGGAACTGATCTGCGCGAAGGCGTACCGACCCTGCCCGTGCTGTTGCTGCGTAAGGCCGCCGCCGACGGCGATGCCTCCGCCGCTGCTGTGCTGACGCTCGTTGATGGCGACCTGAGCGGCGATGAAGCTCTGGCTGAGGCTGTTGCCGCACTGCGCGAGCACCCCGTCACCGCGGAGTCCTGGGTGGTTGCCCGCGAATGGTCCGCCGACGCGATTGCCGCATTGGCGCCCCTGCCCGAGGGCATGGTCAAGGCAGCGCTCACCTCGTTTGCCGAAGCAGTGGTGTCGAGGGACGTCTGATCCCCACCAAAAAACCAACTGACCCGCAGTAATCCCCACCCGCTCCCCAAACCTCGTCCCTCGGTCGGGGCCCCTCGCGGGCGTGGGCCCTCGAAAAAACGCGATTTCGCGGTGTTTTTCGACCACTACTGCGGGTCAGTTGCTTAGCTAGACGCGGCCACCCAAACGGGGAAGAACAAACGGGCTAACAGCCTCTTCACTGTTGTTCCAATGAGTGGGCTCGTTCAACCGCTTTGCCTCCGTGGCAGCGGCTACCGCCAGTCCGGCGTCGTCAACGCTGAGCATCATGCCGCTGTGCTGCAGATTGAAGAAGCGGATCACCACGCGGCGGCCATTGACGTTCCAAACACAGGCCGGCACAACGGGGTCGTGCCACGGATTGGCCGGCTCGCCGTAGTGCGCCGTGAGCTGGGCCCAGATGGCCTCATAGCCGGCACGGGTGGAAAGATCATTGGTGGTCATGGAGGTGTAGGGCTGCATACTGACGCCCATGAATTTCCCGTGGTACTGCGTCCACGAGCTGAAAAGATCCCCGGCAAGAGGGGTTTGCAGGGCAAAGTGCGCCGTGGCCGAGACGGTGGATGCATCATCCCATTTGGCCCCCGAGGCGAAACCCAGCCGCTGGAAGAAGGCTTTGCGTTCAAAATCTGAGCGAGGCCACATGCCCGCAACCAACGTCTCCACGAGTGCCACGATGGCGGCTGGGTCTGGAATCAAAGCTGGCGAATGCTCCTGTGCGTCCATATCGCTACGCTACATCCAGCGGAGGAATATTCCCATAGCTGGCGCCGACCAGATGGGGGACTATTCGGAGTCGGTGAAAACCCAGTCGAGCATGTCAAAAACAAACTCGCTAAAAGTGCCCTCTTCATTGATCCACTGGCCCGTGGCATTGTTCCGACGCCACACGATGGGGTCGGGAACGTCAGCCTGATCGGCCAGCATGCCCCAGGTGTAGGCCTCGTCCTCGTCCTCGAGGAACAGCAGGTAGCCGTCCTGGACTTCCAGCTCTTCAGGATCCCAGAAGAAGTAGTACGCTTCCATGATTTCTTCGCAATTGCCCAAAGCATGCAGGAACTCCCGCAGGGCCAGTGGCACCGAAATCTTCAATTCCGCAAAGACGTCATCAAGGTCCGCCACAGTGATGCCGTCGGCCTCCTGCCACGGCTCCTGAAGGTACAGGGGCACCAGGCCGCGGAACTTCTCTACGAACATGTCAGACATTCAAATCTCCGAAAAATTGGCGGTTGCGTTGCCTACAATTCTAGCCGGGACAAGCTGCTGGGGGTGCCCAGAATGATGCCGCCAACGCCACGGACCCCAAATGTGACTACGCTGACTAAATGAACGTTGCACAGCCTCTGATTCATATCCACGACTTCCACATGCACTTTGCCGCGAAGAAAGTCATCGACGGGCTTTCCTTTGACGTTGAGCGTGGGGAAACGTTTGGTTTTCTGGGCAGCAACGGCAGTGGAAAGACGACGACGATCCGGGCACTGCTGGGCATCTACAGGCCCACAGCGGGAACCTTGGAGATCAACGGCAAGGTTTTCAGCGACGACTTTGGCTCCCGCCTTGGCTATCTGCCGGAGGAACGCGGCCTGTACAAAAAAGAATCCGTGATGGACGTGATGACGTACTTTGGCCGGCTCAAGGGTCTGAGCAAGCAAGAGGCCCAGAAGTTCTCCCGGCAATATTTGGACAGGGTGGACCTGGCTGACAAGGCTGATCTGCGGTTGGACAAGCTTTCCGGCGGAGAGCAACAAAAAATTCAGCTGGGCGTGACCATCATGAATGAACCGGAACTGTTGATTTTGGATGAGCCAACCAAGGGTTTTGACCCCGTGAACAGACGGCTGCTGCTGGACATCATTGAGGAACGCAAGGACGCCGGCGCCACTGTCATGATGGTGACCCACCAAATGGAGGAGGTGGAGCGCCTGTGTGAGAGGATCATCCTGCTCAAGGACGGCCGCGCCGAGGCCTACGGCACCATCGATGAGGTGCAAAACCAATTTGGTGGCCGCACCATCAAGCTCAAATATTCCGGCACCATTAACGAATCGCCAAACTACAAGATCACCCTGCAGGAAACCAACTACGCTGAACTCTCTCTGGCCGAGAGTGCCGATGAGTCACAGGTGCTGCGGGAGCTGATTGGCTCAGGCTTGGCCGTCAGCGGATTTGTGGCCGCCAAACGCAGCCTGGATGACATTTTCATCCAGATTTACGGCGACCCATCAGCGGCTCACAAGCCAAACTCAACAGGGCCGGTGACTTGAGGTGGCCCGCCACAACCTGGGCACAGTGGTGCAGTTTGAATTCACCCGGACTGTGAAGAAGCGCCGCTTCTGGATTGCCACCCTTGCCATCCCCCTGCTGCTGGGCCTGGTCTTTGCCCTGGTCTTTGCCAGCAGCTCCTCCACACAGTCCAGAACGGAGGCGCAAAAGTCCCAGACCGTAGATTTCAGCTACACAGACGCCTCTGCATTGATTGATCCGGCCATAGCCAAGGCCATGGGCGGGAGGATTGAGGCGGACCCGGACACCGCCGTCGAACGTGTCAAGGCAGGCACGCTCAACGCTTACTTCAGCTTCCCGGCCAGCCTGGTGACGGACCCGGTACTGGTTTTCGGCACGGACCAGGGCATTTTCAAAAACGGCACGTATGACGCCGTCGCCAAGCAGCTGGTGATCCTTTCGGCACAGGACAAAGTGGGCTCGCCCGAATTGACTGGGGCGCTCCAAGGCAATTTCGACACGGAGTCCCAGACATTCAAGGGTGGTCAGCCGTCGGGCGGGCTGGACACTGTGGTGCCGCCACTGCTTTTCCTGGTCCTGTTCTATGTGGTGATTATTTTGCTGGCCAATCAGATGCTTGCCTCCACCTTGGAGGAAAAGGAAAACCGGGTCACCGAAATGATCCTGACAACCTTGAACCCCACAACCTTGGTGGTGGGCAAAGTGATCTCGCTGTTCATGGTGGGCGCCGTGCAGGCCCTGGTGTTTGCATCCCCCATGGCCGTTGCTTTCGTATTTTTCAACGACCAGCTGGCCATACCCGATTTTGACCTTTCCAATTTGCAGTTCCAATTCCTGCCGATGTTGGTGGGTGCGCTGCTGTTCATTGGCGGTTTCATCCTCTTCACCGGCGTGCTGGTGAGCATTGGCGCGGTCATGCCAACGGCCAAGGACGCCAGCACAGTGTTCGCCCCCGTCATGATCACGCTGTTCATCCCTTTTTACATTGTGACCATGGTGGTCAGTGATCCAGGCTCAGTCATAGTCCAAATCTTCACGTTCTTCCCACTCACAGCCCCCATCACGGCCATGTTGCGCAACGCATTTGGCTCGCTCGACGGCGTCTCCGCAACAATTGTGATCGCCGAACTGTTCATCTTCGGCGTGGTGGCATTGCGTGTTGCCGTGCACTTGTTCCGCTATGGATCCATTGAGTATTCCCGCAAGCTCTCGCTCCGAACCGCTTTCTCCAAGAAGTCGTGACCGGCGTCCAGCAGCGGGTCTTGTGGGTGGCCATCCTGGCCTCCTTTGTGGCGTTCCTCGACGGGGCCATTGTGAACGTTGCACTGCCGGCCGTGACCCTGGACCTGGGCGGTGGCATCACCACGCAGCAATGGGTCGTGGATGCGTATCTGCTGGCCTTGGGGTCCTTAATTTTGATCGCCGGCTCGCTCTCCGACACCTTCGGACGGGTGCGGATTCTGCGTGCAGGACTAATCATTTTTGGTGTAGCATCGCTGGCTTGCGCCGTGGCGCCAAGCGCAACGCTGCTGATCGTGGCCCGCGCAGTCCAGGGGGCAGGCGCTGCGATGCTGGTGCCAAGTTCGCTGGCCTTGATTACCTCCACCTTCACTGGGGCAGCCCAAGGCAAGGCCATCGGCACCTGGACAGCATGGACTGGGACGGCGTTTCTGGCCGGTCCGCTGGCTGGCGGGCTGATGGTTGACTATGCCAGCTGGCGGCTCATCTTTGCCATCAACGTTGTGCCTATTGCAGGCACGCTCTGGTTGTTGAGGGGACTGGCGCTGCCGGCTTCCACACCACTGCTTGCGTCCGCCGCCCCCACAGCGAAAGGCCGCGGCCGCAGGATTGACGTTGTGGGAGCCGCACTGGCAGCTACCGGCCTAGCCGGGACAGTGTTCGCGCTGATTGAACAAGGCCGGCTGGGCTGGGGACACCCCGCTGTTTACCTCCCTTTTGGGGCCGGCCTGCTGGCCCTGGCGGGTTTCCTGTGGTGGGAAAGTCGCGTGGCAGCGCCCATGATGCCGTTGGGCCTGTTCCGGATCCGCAACTTTGGCATGGGCAACATCGCGACCACTTTCATCTATGCCGCACTGTCTTTGGGACAGCTGATAGTGGTGTTGTTTCTGCAGGAGGTTGTGGGATTTTCCGCCGCGCAAGCCGGGTTGGCGTCCTTGCCCGTCGCCGTCATTTCGTTGATTCTGGCTGGGCGGTTCGGGACCCTGGCTGGCAAGTACGGGCCGCGCTGGTTCATGGCGGCAGGTCCCGTGGTGGCCGGGGCGGGGTACTGGCTCATGACATCCGTGGCCGAGCCGTTCAACTTTTGGTGGCAAATCCTGCCCGGCCAGATTGTCTTTGCCGTGGGCCTGTCCATCACGGTGGCACCGTTGACGGCAGCCATCCTGGGGGCCGTGCCCCAGGGGCAAAGCGGCATTGGATCGGCCATCAACAATGCAGTGTCAAGGGTTGCCGGCCTCCTGGCAGTGGCCTTGGCAGCGCTCTTATTGGGCGGGGCACTTGACGTTGAATCCTTCCGGCGTGTCATGCTGATTACAGCGGGGCTTTTTGTTGCAGGCGGCGTTGTCTCGGCCCTGGGGATCAGCAACAAGACAGCAGGCCTGCAGGCCGTGGATACTGCCAGTGACCCCTGACGCAACACAGTATTGGCCCAACCGCCTTCTGCCGTACATTGGCTGGGAACAATCGTTGAAAGGACATAACCATGGGACAAGAGACTGTGATGATTGCCTGCGCCCACGGCACCAACAGCGCGCAGGGGCAGGCCCGCATCAATGAACTCAGGGCGGAAATTGCTGCGCTGCGCCCGGGCCTGAGCGTGCTGGAAGCGTATGTGGATGTCCAGACGCCGGCACTGCCCGATGTGGTGGCGGCCGTGGCGCCGGGCGTGCGGGCGGTGGTGGTGCCGCTGCTGCTAACCGTGGGATTCCATGTCCAGGTGGACATTGCCCAAGCTGTCCAGAGCCGTTCTGAAACACTTGCTGCCAAGCCGCTGGGGCCGGACCCGCGTCTGGCCGGGTTGCTGCACAAGCGGCTTGGCGACTTGCCCGCGGACTGGGGAATTGTGCTGGCGGCCGCGGGATCCTCGCGGCCTGAAGCGGCCGAACAAATTGAGGTCCTGGCAGCGGATCTGGCGGTTCGCCGGCCCCAACGCATTGTTGCGGCTTATGGCGCCAGCGCCCTTCCCTCGGTGCCCGAAGCTGTGGCACAACTGCGGGCGGGCGGAGCCGCAGGGGTGGCCATTGCCTCATACTTGTTGGCGCCGGGATACTTCCATGATCAGTTGTCCCAGGCCGGGGCGGATCTTGTGTCCGATCCGTTGCTGCCCTCAGTGCTGCTCGCCCAACTTGCCTTGGAGCACTTTGACTCGGCCCTTGCTGCACAGGGCCGGGGAACCGAAGACTAACGCGCCCGCCAGCCGTTGGTGGCCGGGAAAAACCCGACCCGCTGTGCCGCAATGGCCTCAGTCCGGGTTGTCGCTGGGATGATGGGTGGGATGTTCAGCTAGCGAAAGGCAAACTCGTGGGGGAAAACCCGGTGCAAGGTCCAGAAAATCCGCAAAACCCGCCGGGATGGACGCCGCCACACTATGGCCAGCAGCCGCCCTACGGCCAGTATCCGCCCATGCCAGCTCCCGGCGGCAAGGGCGGCACCAACACCTTGGCCATTGTTTCCCTGGTCTCATCCTTCTTTGTAGGCATTGCCGGTGTGATTACCGGACACATTGCCCTGAGCCAGATCAAGCGAACGGGGGAGGAGGGCAAGGGGCTGGCCATTGCCGGGCTCGTCATTGGTTATGTAATGACCCTGGCAGCCATTGTGGGGGTGATTGCTGTTGTGGTATCGCTCTTCCTCGCCGGTGTGGCCGCCGACAACGCCGCGGGCAGTCCGGACGGCTCAAACCAAAAGGGCGGCGTGTCCAGCACAGGAAACGTCCCGGAGAACAGTAATGCGTTTGGCGGGATCGCCTTCGGCCAGGGCGGCGCACTGGTCCCGCCCACCACTACCGACACACGCGTTGACCTCACACAATTGCCCGAACAAGGCGGCCAGGCGTTGGACCCGGCGGCTATTGGCATTCAGGCATCAGCCAACGGTGAGCCCATGCAACTAGTGGTGTTCATCGATTTCATGTGCCCGCATTGCGCAGCATTTGAGCAAAGCCAAGGCCCAGCCATCCAGGCGTTGCAGGACCAAGGCAAGATCACTGTAGAGTACCGGCCCATCGGGTATTTGGACAGATTCTCTGCCGGCACCAATTACTCCTCGCGCTCGGCTGCTGCGGCAGCGTGTGTGGCCAGCGAATCCCCGCAGAACTACAAAAAGTTCCTGGATTCGCTGTTCACCAACCAGCCCGCAGAGAACAGTGAAGGCCTAGACGCCGCCGAGCTGGGCCGGCTGGCACAAGAGGCCGGGGCTGCGGACATTACAGACTGCATGGACAGTAAGACGTACAGGCCCTACGTTGCCTTTGCCACCGGTCTGGCGTCCACCCACGGCGTGCAGGGCACCCCAACAGTGTTCATGGACGGCGTGCAGTGGCAAGACGGTTCCTTCACGGACTTTGCCGCCGCTGCCCTAGCTGCGAAAAAATAACTGGCTCAGATCTGCTGACCCAGGTTCGACGCCGGTCCCGCCCAAGGTGCGCGGGACCGGCGTCGTCCTTCTTTAAAGCCGCCTTGGGACAAGCACACGCCGGGCAAAAATGGGGCGTATGACGAAATGTTGCCCAAGGTGAAGCAGCATTTCGTTCTTGATTGGTGGGCACGCCGCGGCACCCTACGCTCTTTCTATGACACAGACAGCTCTAGCCGGAGCGACCGCCCAGGCTCCCACTGCATCCGAAACAGCGCCGGCACGTCCCGTACGTGCCCGGCCCGCGGCGAAACCGCACGGCCAGTGGAAGGTTGACGGCACCGCGCCGCTGAACGCCAACGAGGTCTGGAAGCAGGAAGACGGCGGGCTGAGCGTCCGTGAGCGGATAGAGACCATCTACGCCGCCGGCGGTTTCGACAGCATCGAAAAGACCGATCTGCACGGCCGTTTCCGTTGGTGGGGGCTTTATACCCAGCGCAAGCAGGGGATCGATGGCGGCAAGACAGCCACCCTGGAACCCCACGAGCTTGAAGACAAGTACTTTATGCTCCGCGTCCGCATTGACGGCGGGTCGTTGACCACCGAGCAGCTGCGCGTCATCGGGCAGATTTCCACCGATTTTGGCCGCGACACCGCGGATCTGACGGACCGCCAGAACGTCCAGCTGCACTGGGTGCGCGTTGAGGACGTGCCGGAGATCTGGAACCGGCTCGAGGCGGCCGGCCTGTCCACCACTGAGGCGTGCGGCGACGTTCCCCGCGTGATCCTTGGGTCCCCCGTGGCGGGCATCGCCAAGGATGAGATCATCGATCCCACCCCCTTGATCAAGGAAGTCAGCGCCCGGTTCATTGGCGATCCGGAACTGGCCAACCTGCCGCGGAAATTCAAGACCGCGATCACCGGCCACCCCTCGCAGGACGTGGTGCATGAAATCAACGACTTTGCCCTGGTTGGAGTGGTGCACCCAGAGCTGGGCACCGGCTACGACCTCTGGGTGGGTGGCGGACTGTCCACCAACCCGCGTCTGGCCGAGCGTTTGGGCGTCTTTGTCTCACCCGAGGTGGCCGCCGAGGTGTGGCTGGGCGTCACCAGCATCTTCCGCGACTATGGCTACCGCCGCATGCGCACCAAGGCCCGCCTGAAGTTCCTGCTGGCTGACTGGGGACCGGCCAAGTTCCGCCAAATTCTGGAGGACGAATACCTGGGCCACAAGCTGCCCGACGGCGATCCCGCACCCAAGCCCACCTCGCCGGGTGACCATATTGGTGTCCACGAGCAAAAGGACGGCAAGTTCTTCATTGGCGTGACGCCCACCGTGGGACGGGTGTCGGGCACCATTCTCACTGCCCTGGCTGATGCTCTGGAAGCTCATGGTTCGTTCCGGCTGCGCACCACTCCGCACCAGAAGCTCGTCATCCTCGACGTGCCCAAGGAGCAGGTTGAGCCGCTCATCACGGTACTGGACGGCCTGGGCCTCTCCGCCCGCCCGTCATTGTTCCGCCGCTCCACCATCGCCTGCACCGGCATCGAGTACTGCAAGCTGGCCCTGGTGAACACCAAGGACACGGCAGCCACGGCCATCACCGCCTTGGAAACACGCCTGGCCGATCTGGTGGACAGCAACGTTCTGACCCAGCCGATCGCGTTGAACATCAACGGCTGCCCCAACTCCTGCGCCCGCATCCAAACCGCGGACATCGGCCTGAAGGGCATGATGCTTCCCACGGACGACGGCGGCACAGCCCCCGGCTTCCAGGTTCACCTGGGTGGCGGGCTGGCTACCGACAACCGGGTCGAGGCAGGCCTTGGCCGCACCATTCGCGGCTTGAAGGTGACCGCCGCCGAGCTGCCCGACTACGTGGAACGCGTGGTGCGCCAGTATGTTGGCGCCCGCATAGAGGGCGAAACATTCGCCGAATTCGCCCACCGCGCCGATGAGGAGCTGCTGAAATGACAACCATAACGCTCCGCTCGCATGACGAGCTCAAGTCCATTGCCCAGGCCGGTGCTGCGGAACTGGCGTGGGACGCGTCCGCAGAGGAAATCATCGCCTGGGTGTCGCGCAACTTCGCAACGGGTGCGGCCGCCGTCGCCTGTTCCATGGCCGACGCCGTACTGCCGGCGCTGGTTGCCGACCAGCTCCCCGGAGTGGATGTGCTGTTCCTGGACACGGGGTATCACTTCGACGAAACCTACGCCACGCGCAACGAGGTGGCGGAGAACCTGCGGGTCAACGTGGTGGACGTCCTGCCGGTGAACACCGTTCCCGAACAGGATTCGCTGCTGGGCAAGGACTTGTTTGCCCGCGATCCAGCCCAGTGCTGCGCCTTGCGAAAAGTTGAACCGTTGAGCCGCTCACTGCGTGGCTACGAGCTGTGGTTCACGGGCGTGCGCCGCGATGAAGGACCCACCCGGACCGATACGCCGCTGGTGGTGTGGGATGAAAAGAACGGCCTGGTTAAGGTCAATCCCGTGGCCACCTGGACCTACGAAGAATTGATCAGCTACTCCGATGACAATCTCCTGCCGGTGAATCCCTTGCTGAGCCAGGGCTACCCGTCCATCGGCTGCGCACCCTGCACCAAGAAAGTGGCCCCCGGCGCCGACCCCAGGTCAGGACGCTGGGCCGGAACCTCCAAGACAGAATGCGGGCTACACGTATGAGCACCCAAATCACAGACATCCCACTGGTTGAGCATGTCGAAACTCCGCTCGAGTCCCTGAACTCGCTGGACCTGCTCGAATCCGAGGCCATCCACATCATCCGTGAAGTGGTGGCAGAGTTTGAACGCCCGGCGCTGCTGTTCTCCGGCGGCAAGGACTCCGTGGTCATGTTGCACCTGGCCACCAAGGCGTTCTGGCCCGGCAAGGTGCCATTCCCCGTTCTGCACGTGGACACCGGACACAACTTCCCTGAAGTTATTGAGTTCCGTGACAGCACTGTGGAACGCCTGGGCCTGCGCCTGGAGGTGGGTTCCGTCCAGGAGTTCATCGACAGTGGCGAGCTGGCCGAACGCGCCGACGGCACCCGCAACCCGCTGCAGACGGTGCCGCTGCTGGATGCCATTGCCAAGAACAAGTTCGACGCCGTTTTTGGTGGCGGCCGCCGCGATGAGGACAAGGCCCGCGCCAAGGAGCGCATCCTGTCCCTGCGCGACGAATTTGGCCAGTGGGACCCGCGCAACCAGCGCCCCGAACTGTGGAACCTGTACAACGGCCGCCACACAGTGGGTCAGCATGTGCGCGCGTTCCCCATCAGCAACTGGACCGAGCTGGACATCTGGCGCTACATTGCCCGCGAAAACATTGAACTTCCGGGCCTGTACTACGCCCATGACCGTGAAGTGTATGAGCGTGACGGTATGTGGCGTGCCGTGGGCCCGGTCTCCGAGCCGCGTCCCGATGAGAAAGTGGTCATCAAGCAGGTCCGCTACAGGACCGTGGGAGACATGTCCTGCACCGGCGCCGTGGCCTCCGACGCAACAACAGTCCACGACGTAGTGCGCGAAGTTGCCGCCTCCACCCTGACAGAACGTGGCGCCACCCGGGCAGATGACCGCATCTCCGAGGCAGCCATGGAAGACCGCAAGAAAGACGGCTACTTCTAATGAGCACAGCTTTTGAAACCACTCCTGCCGCACTGGGCACCGGAACCCTGTTCCGCTTCGCCACGGCCGGCTCCGTCGATGACGGCAAGTCGACCCTGGTGGGTCGCCTGCTGCACGATTCCAAGGCCATTCTGGCGGACACGCTGGACGCTGTCACCCGCACCTCCGCGGACCGCGGCTTTGGCGGCGAGAACGGCAGCACCCAGAAGATCGACCTGGCACTGCTGACGGACGGCCTGCGTGCCGAGCGCGAGCAGGGCATCACCATCGATGTGGCGTACAGGTATTTCGCCACGGACCGCCGCAGCTTCATCCTGGCAGACTGCCCCGGGCACGTGCAGTACACCAAAAACACTGTGACCGGCGCTTCCACAGCGGACGCCGTCGTGGTGCTGATCGATGCCCGCAAGGGTGTCCTCGAGCAGACCCGGCGCCACCTCTCAGTGCTGAAGCTGCTGCGCGTTCCCAACGTGCTGGTTGCCGTGAACAAGATCGACCTGGTCGGCTTCAGCGAATCTGTGTACCGTGCCATCGAAGTTGATCTGCAGTCCGTGGCCGGCGAGATTGGCTTGAGCGACGTCGTCGTCGTTCCCGTCTCGGCCCTCGAAGGCGACAATGTGGTGGACCGTTCGGCACACACGCCGTGGTACACCGGCCCCAGCCTCCTGGACATTCTGGAAACGCTGCCCACCACCGACGAGTTGGAGCGCGGGCTGGAGCCGTTCCGCTTCCCCGTGCAGCTGGTCATCCGCCCGCAGGGTGCGCTGGCTCCCGAGCTTGCCCTGACGGACGACGCCGGTGCCTCCTTCCGTGACTACCGCGCCTATGCGGGACAAGTGGCGTCGGGGTCGGTGTCAGTGGGGGATCAGATCACGGTGCTCCCGGCTGGACGCACGGCCACAGTAGTCGGGATCGACTTTGCAGGCACCTCGCTGGAGCGTGCGGTTGCACCGCAGTCGGTGTCGCTGCGCCTGAGCGAAGAGATCGACATTGCCCGCGGTGATGTCATTGCCGCCACCGGCACCTTTGGCGAGGTCAGCCAAGACGTTTACGCGGAGTTGTGCTGGCTGTCCGCCAAGCCGTTGCGTGAGGGCTCCAAGGTGCTGATCAAGCACGGCAGCAAGACCGTGCAGGGATTGGTTCGTGCCGTGACGGGCAAGCTGAACCTGGACTCCTTCGAGCTGGAGGCGGCCTCCGGGCTGGAGCTCAATGACATTGGTGCGGCCCAGATCCGCCTGGCATCACCGCTGCCGGTGGAGTCCTATGCCCGCCACCGCCGCACCGGCGCTTTTTTGGTGATCGATCCGCAGGACGGCAACACCCTCGCCGCCGGCCTGGTCAAGGACCATCCGGGCGACCATGAGGACGAACGCTACGTGATCTAGGGATCCTTCCAGGAAATGCCGCCGTTCCCGCAAAATGCCGTCGCCATATCGGCGGCAAAAGGCGGGAACGGCGGCATTTCCCGTAGACGTTGCCATTGACATCGCCGCGGCGGTTGGGAAGCATGAAACTATCCGCACCGTTCTGGGCCGTTGAGGCCGTATTGAGGGAGAAATCATGCCAACGCAGGTATTCGTCAACCTTCCCACCCGCGATCTGGACCGCTCAAAGGAGTTCTTTTCAGCACTCGATTGGAGCATCGAGCCAAACTTCACCGATAAGAACGCCGCCTGCGTTGTCATCGACGAGAACATTTACCTCATGATGCTCACGTACGACTTCTTCGCCACGTTCACCGACAAGCCCATCATGGATCCTGCCAAGGCGTTGCAGGTTCAGACGGCCCTCAGCTGTGACAGCCGTGACGATGTTGACGCGTTGCTTGAGAAGGCGCTTGCCGCCGGAGGCGCCGAACCCCGCCCAGCCCAGGACATGGGATTCATGTACTCCCGCGATTTTGAGGACCCCGACGGCAATTGGTTCAGCATCCTGTGGATGGACCCCAAGGCAGCCGAGCAGGGGCCGGAAGCGTTCATGGCGCAGCACCACGACGGCGCCTGACTCCCGGAGGGACTATGTCCTTCGAGCCCGCTGCAAACGGTGCTGGACAACCACCGCAGAGGTGGGAGAATTTGAAAAAGACCGGCTTTCAGTTTTGGGCCTGGGGTTTCAGATTTTGCTGTGATAGGGGGGATCGTCATTGAAATTCAGGCGGTGAATGACACGGAATTGCGTGTGGATCACCATCGGTTCCAGGAGCAAACACTGCTGAACGCGGCCCAGGCCATCCGCAACACCATTGTGGGCAGGCTGCACGATGACGGGCTCAACCACCACGATGTGCAGGCGAGGGTCAAGACCGCCAAATCCGCAGCCGAGAAAATCTCGCGGCGGGATGCTGATGGTCAGCTGAAGTACCCTGGCGGTTCAGAGGCCCTCGATGACTTGATCGGTGTGCGGGTCATCTTGTTTGTGGAATCGGACATAGACGCGGTGGCCATTGCCCTCACCAGCCAGTTCATCTGCCACGACGATGAAGACAAAACCGCCATGATGCGCAAGAACGGCGGCATTGGCTACGCCGGGCGGCATCTGACCCTGGAGGTGCCGGCGGACAACCCGCCCACGGCATGTGCCGAGTACCCGGGCCAGCGCTTCGAGGTGCAGATCCGCACCGTGCTCCAGCACGCGTGGGCCGAGTTTGAACACGATATACGTTTCAAGGGCTCAAGCCGCGACAATGCGGAAATCAGCCGCGCCTTCACCATGGCCTCCACCCTGATCGAGCTGGCCGACCAGCAGTTCGTGAACATCAGTGACATCTTAAAGCGTCTGCAATCCGAAACTTCCGCCACACAGGCTGAAGAGCAGCATCCCCTTGACGCCGCTTCGCTCCAAGTGGTGCTGGACAGGGTGTTTCCGGACTATCCGCGCAGCAAGGCAGGACACTACGGGTGGCTCGTGAAGGTTATGGCCGCCAGCGGCGTAAATACGGTTAGTGAAGCAGAAGCATGGTTTGCGTCAGCCGACCGCGATAAAGTGTCCCGCATGATGGGTTACAGATTTGCTCCGGGCCAAGTCAGGGTTGCCGATGACTTCCTGCTCCAGGCACTCGGCGAAAAGTATGTCGCCGCGACTAAAACAGTGGGAAACGATTCAAATCGAGAAGGAAAACTGCGGGCACGGTTGAAAAAGTTGCGAACCGAGCGCGACCGCCCGTAGCTAGTGAATTTCATGACGCCACGTGAAGCGTTGTGAACTTTGGTGTCGTTCCCATTGAACAGCTTGGTCAGCCTTCTCTACCGTGTATCCATGACCACTTTGGCACCTCCCGTTGGATTGATGAAGGGGAATTTGATGAGTCGCTACGGAACAGCCCGCAAAGGCCTCGGGCTGCGGCGATGTAGCAATGACTAGCTTGCTACCATCCCTTTCCTCATCACATCCGAAGGACACACACCATGACTGCAAACCAGGGCCCCAGCAGCCCCGAAAATGGCCACTTGGAGACCACACGCATCGTGGCGGGCCAAAAACCGAAACGCAAGTTCCGACGAGTGGAATTTATCGCGGGCGCAGTGCTCGTCGTCCTTATTGGAGCAGGCGCCACGGTGGTATCCATCAACAACACCAACAAGACTCCTGCGGCCCCGGTCCCCGTCAAGGCCGCGACCCTAAAGTTGGGGTACTTCCCCAACGTGACCCATGCCCCGGCCATCGTCGGACTCCAAGAAGGACTTTTCGCTAAGTCCCTGGACGGTACGGCATTAACCACTCAAGTTTTCAATGCGGGACCGGCAGCCATTGAAGCGCTCAGCGCAGGTGCCATTGATGCCGCCTATATTGGCCCGAACCCTGCGATCAACTCCTATGTGAAGAGCCAAGGGGAATCCGTGCGGATCATCGCTGGAGCCACGTCTGGTGGTGCACAGTTGGTGGTCAAGCCAGAGATCACCTCCCCGGCACAACTCAAAGGCAAAGTTCTGGCCACCCCGCAACTTGGCGGCACCCAGGATGTTGCCCTGCGCTCCTGGCTGGTCGACCAAGGCTTCAAGACAACCCCCGGCGGTGGCGGCGATGTGATTATCAACCCCACGGACAACGCCCAAACCCTCAAACTGTTCCAAGACGGCAAGCTCGACGGTGCATGGCTGCCGGAGCCGTGGGCCTCACGCCTGGTGCTCGAAGCAGGAGCCAAGGTTCTGGTCAACGAGGCTGATTTGTGGGACAAGGGGGAATTCAGCACCACGATTCTCATCGTCAACAAAAAGTTTCTGGCGGAACACCCACAAACCGTCACCAGTCTTTTGGAAGGTCATGTTGCGTCCGTCAACTGGCTGAACGACAACAAGACTCAAGCCGCGGAAGTCATCAATGCGGGACTGACAAAAACTGCAGGCAAACCGCTGGCCCAGAACGTCATCGACCGCTCGTTGACTGAATTGACGTTCAATGTTGATCCGCTGGCCGGAACGTTCCCCACCCTTCTGGATCATGGGGTGAAGGCCGGGGTCACGAAGGAAGCGGATATTTCGGGAATTTTTGATCTGGGACCGATCAATGCGGTTTTGAAAACTGCTGGCAAAGCGGCCGTTAGTGCGGCGGGATTGGGTAGCGAATGAGTAATAGTCTTCCCACCACAGTGGAAACGGCACCAGAGGAACCTGGCCGCGGCCGGTTGGCCCGCCAACCGGCCGCTCGGCCAGCCGCCGTCGTTCTGGAAAACATCGGCAAGCGGTTCGACAAGGGCTTGCCTGTATTGGATGACGTCAACGCCGTCGTCAGGCAGGGCGAGTTCGTGGCCCTGCTGGGTGCGTCCGGCTGTGGGAAGTCAACACTTTTAAATATTATCGCGGGGTTGGACACCCCGTCGGCCGGAGCCCTTGAGGTTCCGTCAGACGGGGCTGCTTTCATGTTCCAGGACTCCGCGTTGTTTCCCTGGCTCAGTGCCCGCGGCAATATCGAACTTGCGCTGAAACTGCGTGGCATGGGCCGGGCCGAGCGCCACGCTCGCGCCAGCGAGCTCTTGGACTTGGTGCGGCTGGGCCATTCAGCCGACAAGCGGCCCCACGAACTGTCCGGCGGCATGCGCCAGCGTGTTGCCCTGGCACGGTCGCTGGCGCAGGACCGGCCGCTCTTGCTCATGGACGAACCGTTCGCCGCCCTCGATGCCATCACCAGGGACCTCTTGCATGATGAACTCGAGCGGATCTGGGCCGAAACCGGACGCACCATCATCTTCGTCACCCACAATGTTCGTGAAGCAGTGCGGCTGGGGCAGCGCGTCTTGCTGCTCTCCTCCCGGCCCGGCCGGGTAGTGGCCCAATGGGACGTCTCCGAGGAGCACCGGACCAATGCAGGCAAAGCAGGCGAACTGACCAGCGAAATCACCGGAAAATTGCGCGAGGAGATTCGCCGTCATGCCTGAAAAAATTACCGCCCCAGTTCTCAAAAGCGGCACGCCCGAGGAACTCCGCTCAGTTGAAGCCGGGTTGGATTCGCTGCAGTCCGATCTTGACGTCCGCAAGGGCTTCGACTGGTCCAGGGTGTTCCTGCCGGTGGGGGCCCTGGCGGTGTTGCTGCTGGCCTGGCAGTTCTATGTTTCCTTGGGATTGCGCCGACGCGACCAGGTACCGGGTCCGTTGGACGTTCTCGGATCCTTGGGCTCCCTGTGGGCCGACGGCACTGTCCAAGAAGCCCTGGGCACCTCCTTGCAGCGTGGCATTTTGGGCTTTACCATCAGCGTCCTGGTGGCCACACCCATCGGCCTGCTGCTTGCCCAGGTCCAGGTGCTCAGGCGCGCCTTTGGTCCGCTCATCTCGGGTTTGCAGGTGCTTCCCTCCGTCGCGTGGGTACCGGCCGCCATCATCTGGTTTGGCCTCACCGACGGCACCGTCTACTTTGTGGTTTTGATGGGAGCCATCCCCTCCATCATCAACGGCCTCATTTCCGGCGTGGACCAGATTCCACCGGAGTTCCGACGGATGGGCCAAGTTTTGGGTGCCTCCCGCTGGGAGATGGCGGTTCGGGTGGTGCTGCCAGCGGCCCTTCCCGGCTATGTTGCCGGCCTCAAGCAAGGCTGGGCATTCTCATGGCGTTCCTTGATGGCCGCGGAAATTATCGCTGTGGGCGGCACCCTGGGCTTTGGCCTGGGCTCCATGCTGGAACAAGGTCGCCAGCTTGCGGACATGGGCATCGTCATGTCCGCCATCCTGACCATCCTTTTCGTCGGCATTGCCGTTGAATTGTTCATCTTTGCCCCAGTGGAAAAGCGGCTTCTGCGCGGACGCGGCCTGCTCGCCGGCAGCACACGGTAGCCGCCGGATCGAATGTGAAATATGTCCTCACGTGACGCCACGTTAACGGGTGTAACGCGCCCCTTGTGTCCAAATATTGCACTTCTCTAAAGTCATTTCATGGCAATTGTGGATCTTTACCCAACCTCGCTCCGGCTTCTGGGCCGCCCCGTCCTTGTGGTGGGCGGCGGCACGGTTGCTGCCCGGCGTGCCAAGGCTTTGCTCGACGCCGGTGCCCAAGTCACGCTGGTGGCCCCTGTTCTCAGCGCCCCGGCCAAACAGTTGGCCGATGCCAGCCTTATTACGTGGCACGCCCGTGGCTACGAAAGCGCCGACATGGCCAATGCCTGGTACGCGGTGACAGCCACCAACAACGTTGCCGTGGATGCCCAAGTGGCTGCAGATGCCGACGATAACCGTGTGTGGTGTGTGAACCATTCCAACGCACAGGATTCAGCTGCGTGGACGCCAGCAGTGGCCACGGTCCAGGACATCAAGGTGGCAGTCAACGCCGGGGGAGACCCGCTGCGTGCGGTGGCCATCCGCAACGCCATTGCAGCTGCGCTGGAAAGCGGAGACCTGCCGCTGCGCCGGTACCGCGGCACAGGAAACGGGCACGCCCAAGCGAACACCGCGCGCAGTGGTTCGGTGGCCCTGGTGGGTGGGGGCCCCGGGGCGGAAGACCTCATCACTGTCCGCGGCCGCAGGCTTCTGGCCGAGGCCGATGTTGTTGTGGCTGACCGGCTGGGTCCGCGCGGCCTGCTGGAAACACTGGGCGAGGACGTGTTGATTATCGAGGTGGGCAAGACTCCCGGCCACCACCCCGTGCCACAAACTGAAATCAACGCCATCCTGGTCCGCGAGGCCAAAAAGGGCAACAGGGTCGTCCGGCTCAAGGGCGGGGACCCCTATGTGCTGGGCCGAGGCGGCGAGGAAGCCATTGCCTGCCGTGAAAATGGTGTGGATGTGGAAGTTGTCCCCGGCGTCACCAGCGCTGTCAGTGTTCCGGCCGCAGCCGGCATCCCCGTGACCCACCGCGGGCTGGCCAAGGCTTTCACCATGATCAGCGGCCATGAGGAACTTGAAAACGTCCCCCACGGCGGCGACCACACGGTGGTGTTGTTGATGGGTGTGGGAACACTCAACCGCTCAATGCCCGTTCTCGAAGCTGCCGGCCGGGACAAGGACTGCCCCGTGGCCATCATTGAAAACGGTTTCGCCAAGGACCAGCGCGTCACCATCGGCACCCTGGGCACCATTGTGGCCCTCGCCCAGGCGGGCCAAGTGCGCAACCCGGCCGTCGTCGTCGTCGGCGATGTGGTGCGTGTCAGTCCGCTGGCACCGGCCGAACTCGCTACGGCCTACTACGGCACGCGGGAAACTATCAGAACTCTCTCTTAGACTTATCCATAAGACCTTTGATACATATAGAAATGAGCACAGCCGTGTCATCAAACACTTCAGCAGCGCCCGGCACCGAAGAGCGCCCGCTGCGCATTGCCGTCATTGGCTCCGGCCCGGCCGGCGTTTATGCCGCAGACATGCTGACCAAGAGCGCCGAAGTGCGCGATGGTTTGGTCGTCAGCATTGACCTTTTTGACCGTTACCCCGCGCCGTATGGCCTGATTCGCTACGGCGTGGCACCTGACCACCCGCGCATCAAGGGCATTGTCAATGCGCTGCACAAGGTGCTGGACCGCGGTGACATCCGCTTCTTCGGGAACGTTGAATACGGCACTGACCTGTCCCTGGAAGATTTGCAGACCCATTACGACGCCGTCATCTTCGCCACTGGCGCCATCAAGGATGCGGACCTGAACATCCCCGGGATCGAGCTGGACGGCTCCTACGGCGGTGCAGACTTCGTGTCCTGGTACGACGGACACCCGGACGTTTCCCGCGAATGGCCCCTGAATGCCAAGGAAATTGCCGTCATTGGCAACGGCAACGTGGCCTTGGATGTTGCCCGCGTGCTGTCCAAGCACGCCGATGACCTGCTCGTCACCGAAATCCCGGACAACGTGTACGCCGGCTTGAAGGAATCGCCCGTCACCGACGTGCACATCTTCGGCCGTCGCGGCCCGGCCCAGGTGAAGTTCACGCCGTTGGAACTGCGCGAACTCAGCCACTCCCGTGACGTGGACATTGTCTTGTACGAGGAAGACTTCGACTTTGACGAGGCCTCCGATGCAGCCGTCAAGAGCAACAACCAGATCAAGACCATGGTGGGTACGCTGACCAACTGGCTCGTGGAGCAGGACGACGACGACGCCGACCCCACCACGGGCGCCTCACGCCGTCTGCACCTGCACTTCCTGCACAGCCCGGTGGAGGTTACCGGCACGGATGGCAAGGTTTCCGGCATCAAGTTTGAGCGCACCGAACTCGACGGCACGGGCAACGTCCGCGGCACCGGAGAGTTCCTCGACTACCCCGTCCAGGCCGTGTACCGCTCCGTGGGCTACTTTGGTTCTGCCCTGCCTGACGTGGAGTTTGACCACCAGCGCGGAGTTGTCACGAACGACGGCGGCCGCGTCCTGGGCGTTGACGGCACCCAGGTGCCCGGCATCTACGCAACGGGTTGGATTAAGCGCGGACCGGTTGGCTTGATCGGCCACACCAAGGGTGATGCTCTCGAGACCATCACGCACTTGCTGGCAGACCGTGCAGAGCTGCCAGTTGCAGCTGTTCCCGGCATTGAGGCCGTCACCGAGTTGCTGGATTCCCGCGGCGTGAAGTTCACCTCTTGGGAAGGCTGGAACGAACTCGACGCCCACGAAAAGGCTCTCGGTGCTGCAGCATCGGAGACCGGTCCCGTGCAGCGCGAGCGCATCAAGGTTGTATCCCGCGATGAGATGGTTGACGTCTCCCGCGGTGCCTCAGTGGTTGGCTAACACCAGCCCGGACGGTTGTGTCGCGAAAATGCCGCCGCTATTGCGGCGGCATTTTTCGTGCCGGTGCAAGGAACTTCAAGAATTTAGATCTGGCCTGACGGTGTCCGCCGCGGCGTCCGGGTTCCTGGCTTCGATGGCCGCGAGGCAGGTCTTCATGGCCCGCATGCGGACAACTGGCGCCGATTCCACTGGATTCCGGCATGAGGGTGCTGCGGAGCGCATCACCAAACGACTCATACAACTCCGCGAGCAAGGGGTTTGCGGATGCGTGGGCCACGGCAAGGTGAAACTCCCCATCGAGGGCCACCCACTCATCGAGGGCTTGGCTGTACCAGGCATCACGCCGCGCAGCCAACACTCCACGCATATGGTCCAGCTGCTCCGTTGATGCATGGATTGCTGCCAGGTGTGCCGCCTGGGCGTCGAGTCCCAGCCGGACCTCAATGACGTGTTTGGCCCCGTGCCGGCCTATCAGCTTCTGCGTTGCACCGGCAATCTCGCTGGTGGCCCGCACAAATGTGCCGTCGCCGCGGCGGACATCCAGCATGCCCACATGGGCCAGGGACTTGATGGCCTCCCGCAATGTTCCGCGGGAGACTCCGAGTTCCTTCATCAGGACCTGTTCGGACGGGATGCGTCCGTCGATGGGTCACAGCCCCGCGCTGATGGCGTTGCGCAGTTTGCCGATGACCTCCTGGACCAGTGGTTCGCGGCGCGAGGGTGCCAGGTCATGCCGGTATTTCTGACAAGGCTGGAACCAGGTCCGGGGCAGTGCTGGGTGCTTCATCTGCCGCCGCGTCCTTGTCCCCGCGCCTTGCCGTGAGTAGCCACGCAAGAACCACCTGCACGGCGGCCACGCCCACCAGCATCATGAGTGGCACGCTCCAACCTCCACTGAGGGTGTGCGCAAGTCCCATCCCAAACGGACCAAGCGTCCCCAGCAGGTAGCCCACTGACTGGGCCAGGGTGGACATGGCAGTGGCCTCCGCCGTGGTGCCTCCGCTGCGGCTGATAACCACCAGAACCAGGGCGAAAACGCCAAACCCCAGGCCCAGCAGCAATGAAGTCACTACGGCGGCACTGACAGGCAGCACCAGCAGGGCCACGGCGCCGAGCAAATATGAAACGCTGGCCACCATGAACGCGCGGCGCAGGCCGCCCGGCCTGCCCGCCAAGGCCAGTAGGGCAACGTTGCCAACGACGGTAACCACCTGCGCCAGTCCAAGCAACAGACCGGCTTCGGCAGGTTCGAGCCCGGCCGCGATCAAAATGGTGGGCAGCCAGCTGATGATGGAGTATGCGGCGATCGCTTGGATGGTGAAAAACGCGGTGATGAGCAGGCCGGTTCGGGTTTTCAGCAGCGACCAGGGAGAAATGGGTGCTGCTGGCTCAACTGAACGTCGACGGTGTGCGGCCAAGGCGATCGGCACAAAGGCGGCCAAGGTGACCACTGACAGGACGGCCCAGGCGGCCAGACCCAGCGACGGGGAGTCCAGCTGGAGGGCGAGTGGAACGCTCACGGCTGCGGACATGGTTGCACCGAGTGACATGGTGATGGTGTAAACCCCCGTCATGGTGGCGGTTTTGTCCGAGTAGTGTTCGCGGATGAAGGACGGCATGGCCACATTGCACACTGCGAGCCCGGACATGCTGACCACGGTGCCCAGCAACAACATGCCAACGCTGGGAACTGCCCGCAGCGCCAGCCCAGCCGTCAGCGCGAAAAGGGCAACGGCTATTGCCTTCTCCACGCCTACCCGACGGACCAGCCAGGACGTGCCAGCGCCGGCCACCGCAAAGCAGAGGGTGGGGATCGAGGGCAGCAGTGCTGCTGTCCAGGCCCCGTATCCCAACACCTGCTGAAGATCGTGGAAGAGGGCCGAGGCGCTGGAGATTCCTGCCCGAAGGTTCAAACCAATCAGTACGACGGCGAGGATTCCGGCGGCTGCCACAACGCGGGTTTTGGTGCGCGGGGCAGGTCCTGGGGCATCGATTTCTGCGGAAAACGGGTGTTCGGGGGTTTTGCTCACCAGCAAAATAGTAAGAAGCCAGACGTCTGATGTCTAAGTGAAAAAGGGGAGTCAAGCGTATGAGGGCCCCAGCAAATTTCGGGAAATTTCGGTAGCAAAGGCGGAATTGAGGCTCCAACGCTGGATTTTTTCACTCGAGACTCGTAGAGTCATTCCAAGTGCATGTGACTGAAAACGCTTTTTTGCGGGCTGGGTTGGATGCAGGTCTCTAGTTATTCGGTTTTGGGGTGAATGCTGTGGGTCATGACGCAAAGTCATTGCTGCTCCACACTTCGCTTGTGCGCGCCCTCCGCTTGGCCGTCGGAGTGGCATTATTTGCTGCCCTGTTCATGGTTTTGAGCTCATCAGGAGCTTTTGCCGCAACTGACTCAGATCAGGGCGCAAAACCGAGTTCCAGCCAAACTTCTGGCCAGGGAAAAGGTCTCCTTTCAGGGATTTTGAGCCCCATCGTCAATACGGTGGACAAAACAGTTTCCCAGGTTCCCGTGGTCAAGGACATCACCTCCAACACGGTTGGCACAGTGGTGGCCCCAGTGCTGACATTGACTGACCAGGTGGAAAACACTGTAGTTTCTGTGCCTGTCGTAGGGCAGGTAGTTGCTCCAGTCCGTAATGTCACCAACTCTCTGGTGCCGCCAGTGGTCAACATTGTTGACGCGGTCACCACACCAGTTCTCAATACCGTCGACCAGGTCACGGCCCCAGCTCTTGAGGTTGTGGCACCGGTTATTGATCCAGTCACGGGCGCTGTGAAGCCAGTTGTCGACACCGTCACTGGCGGAGTTTCTGACATTGTGGATCAGGTCGTGCCTCCTGTAGCACCCGGATTGCCGGGCAATCC
This sequence comes from Arthrobacter glacialis, assembly GCF_002909445.1. Taxonomy (GTDB): domain Bacteria; phylum Actinomycetota; class Actinomycetes; order Actinomycetales; family Micrococcaceae; genus Specibacter; species Specibacter glacialis. The sequence goes on along the minus strand of NZ_PPXC01000004.1, from coordinate 269,838 downwards.
AGGCGGCCCGGGAACCGGTGTGCCTGAGCTGCCCGTCACAGGCGTCGAGCCGGGCGTGAACGTACCGGGCCTGATCGGGGCCGGAGAGTCCGTGGGGCCGAACGGCTCGCAAAGCGATGACCCCACAAAACTGGTGGCAGGCGTTCAAGCTGCACCCGGTTCATCCTACGTTGGCACCTTGGCTGAGTACCTCGCCATGGCAGCAAACGCTTCTACAGCCGGTGAGGGTCTTTCCTCGAGTTCCGGAATGGCCGTGCCAACAGGTGGCACAGGCTATGCTGTCTGCGGATCGGACGCCAGTGGTTCTGCTGTGGGTCCGTGTGCGCCGGCTGTAAGCTCCAGCCCGGCTTCAGGGGCCCCCTCCAGTGCGGGTTCTGGCGGCTCAGGTGGAGCCGGTGGTTCTGCGGCAGCCCATGAAAATTTTGCTGACAACACCTCTGTTTCGTTGTCAGGATCAGTATTGCGCACCGGCAATTGGCCGCTGCCTGCCTCCTTGTCCTGCGACCCCGGATCCACACCTGACTAGATGACCGTTGAGCACTTTCCTGCGTTCAGGAAAGGCAACGGTATTTCCTTGATTTGCATTCGCAAACAGGGTCAAAAAATCTTAGTCAGGAGTTGGACATCATGCATGTCAATATTCGTCGATCGCTCTGTGCAGCGGTCTTTGCCGGCGGGCTTCTTGCCCTCGGCGCAGGTGCGGCAAGTGCCGCCGAGCAGCCCAGTGCCGATGCCGTGTCAACAGCAGTGAGTGGGCTTTCCCAGGGCACAGTTGCCCAGCCCATCCCCAATACAGACAGGGGCCTTCTGGGCGGGGTTGTTGGTGACGTTCTGGGCAATGTTCAGGTTGCTGCTCCCATTACGGTTCCGGTGAATGTTTCCGGCAATGCCGTGGGTGTTTTGGGTAATGCTGTTTCCAATGGTTCGCATGCCACGAACACCACTGTTGTTCCGCCGGTGAACCAGAACTCCAACCAGGGTTCGGGCCAGGGTGGTTCGCACGATGGTGGCGGTTTGCTGGGCGGGGTTGTTGGTGACGTTCTGGGCAATGTTCAGGTTGCTGCTCCCATTACGGTTCCGGTGAATGTTTCCGGCAATGCCGTGGGTGTTTTGGGTAATGCTGTTTCCAATGGTTCGCATGCCACGAACACCACTGTTGTTCCGCCGGTGAACCAGAACTCCAACCAGGGTTCGGGCCAGGGTGGTTCGCACGATGGTGGCGGTTTGCTGGGCGGGGTTGTTGGTGACGTTCTGGGCAATGTTCAGGTTGCTGCTCCCATTACGGTTCCGGTGAATGTTTCCGGCAATGCCGTGGGTGTTTTGGGTAATGCTGTTTCCAATGGCTCGCATGCCACCAATACGGTAACTCCCGTAACTCCGGTTGTCCCGGTTACGCCGGTAACTCCCGTAACTCCGGTTGTCCCGGTTACCCCCGTTACTCCGGTAACTCCGGTAACTCCGGTAACTCCGGTTACCCCGGTAACTCACGTGACACCGAAAGTTCCGGTGGTTCACGTTACCCCCACAGTGACAGTCAGCAACGTTCACGGCATGAGCTCCGGTGTGCAGGCTTTGGGCGCAGCAGCACCTGCCCAGCTGGCCTACACGGGGACCGGGCTGTGGCCGATCTACCTGTCCATCCTGGCGCTCTTTGCAGGTCTCGGCTTGCTTCTGCTGGTCCGCAGGTTCAGCCACAGCAGCGTCGCATAGGCAACAGGGTTTGTTCCCGCTGGCTTGATCCAGCGGCCCCGTTCCACGAACGGGGCCATGAATCAAGCCGGCGGGGATAACCTGCGCACAGCCAGCGCCAGCCACAATTGAACGCGGTCAGGCGTCAGTGCCGGGTCGTAGCCGGTGAGTTCGGCAATTTGGGTGAGCCGGTAGCGGACAGTGTTTCGGTGCAAGGCCAGGGCGTCAGCCACGGCCGCCACTGATCCATTGAGCCGCAAGTACGTCTCCAAGGTGTCCACCAATTCGGCCCCATGTGAGGCATCAAAGGCCGTGAGAGGGCCCAATGCCTCGGCTGCCATGTCCGCCATGGGTACGTCTTCACTGGCCAGCAGCAGCGACGTCAAACTCAGCCGCTCCGGGGCGTTGACTTCCAATCCCCGGGTGGCAGCCTCACGAGCCTCGAAATAGCTCCAGCGCAAACCATTGGCTTGGGAGTAGGTGCCACCGATTCCCACGGGTGCCGTGATCCCTACATTGTGCATCTGGTGGCTGAGGGCCCTGCCCAGCTCGGTAGGATCGCCAGCTTGGGCGGGAACCACCAGCACCAGCTCCTGGCTTCCCTCGGAACGGACGACGGCGGCCACAGCAGTCTCCAGCTTGATCGGCAGTGAGATGGTGGAAAGGGTGGTGAACTGGCTTTCTTCGGCCCGCACCAGCAAAACAAAGTTCTTGGCAGTTGTGGCGATGCCCAGGTTCTCCAGCCGGGCAGATGAATCAGCGGCATCCAGGGTGCCCCGGGATATGTCTGCGATGACCTGCCCAGCAATTTGGCGTTCTGTGTGCCGGCGCTGCACCAGGTTGTTGAGTTCAATGCTGATGAGGCCACGGGCGTAGTCAACGATTCCATCGTCGTGGAAGGGTTTGCGCAGCCACAAGGTGCTGGAATCCCGTTTCCCGGTTGAAAGCGCAACGGCATGCCATGCGCCGTCGTCCGGGATTGCCCCCGGCGCGGTGGTGGCAACCTCGCCGCCGAACTGGGTGATGACCAAATCCGCCGCCACCATGGAGGAAAGCTTTTGCAACAACGCTGGCAACCCGCCCCCTGTTAGCAGTGCGCGCGCCAACACCTGGTGCTCGCGCAGCAACCGCTCCAACTTGGCGTAGTGGTCCGATGATCGGGCGTCGGCAACCAGCTTGCCAATGGCGATGAAGGGGGTGCTGTAGGGGACTTCAACAACTGGCACTGCCCAGCGGTCAGCCTCGGCCAAAAGAGCTGCGGGCACTGCTGCATGCTCAAAACCAACTCCAAAACCAATACCAACGGCTCCTGCGCGCTTAATTTGCCGAACGAAGGAACGTTGCGCATCGACTGTGCCCTGCCGGGCCCCCGTGGTCAGCACCAGTTCCCCGCCGCTGAGGAACGATTGGGGATTTTCCAGCTCGGTGACGGCCACCCAGTCGATGGCCGCTGTGAGGGGAGTTCTCACGGAGCCTAGATTCTTCAGGGATAAGCCGGGTACGCCGAGCAGGTCAGCCAAGGAAAGTGCCATGTAACAACTATACAAACGCACTACGTCCAATGGGTGACGTGGTGCACATGGCTATTCGCTCAGGGGCTGCCGCGGGCTTAGGATTTCGCATATGCGGTGTATCACCCGCGTCCCTACATCGAGCTAAGAGGTAAGAACACTGTGGTCCAGACCTTGCAGAACTTCATCAACGGCGCATTTGTCCCGGTTTCCGGCGAGGAATCCTTGGACATCGTCAATCCCACCAACGGTGAGGTTGTTGCCAAGGCACCCATCTCTTCCCAAACCGATGTGGACGCCGCCATGAGCGCAGCCGCCACAGCCTTCAAAACGTGGAAGCATGCAACTCCCGGTCAGCGCCAAACCGTGCTGCTAGCACTTGCAGATGCCATCGAGGCCCGCAGTGACGAGATTGTGGAAGCACAGCACCGCAACACCGGCCAGGTCAAGGCCATGATTGCCGCCGAAGAAGTAGGGGCAGGAGCGGACCAGCTGCGTTTCTTTGCCGGCGCAGCACGCCTGCTCGAAGGCCGCTCTGCAGGGGAGTACATGGAAAACATGACCTCCTATGTGCGCCGCGAACCCGTAGGCGTCATAGCCCAAGTCACCCCATGGAACTACCCGTTCCTGATGCTGATCTGGAAGATCGGCCCGGCCCTGGCCGCAGGCAACACGGTTGTTCTCAAGCCCAGCGACACCACCCCGGAAAGCACCATGGTGTTTGCCGACATCGCCAAGGACATTGTTCCGGCAGGCGTGCTGAATTTTGTTCTGGGCAACGGTGCCACCGGCGCGGCCATGGTTGACCACAAGATCCCGGCCATGGTCTCCATCACCGGCTCCGTTCGAGCAGGCATCGCCGTTGCCACGGGTGCTGCCAAGGGACTCAAACGCGCTCACCTGGAGCTGGGAGGCAAGGCGCCCGCCGTCGTCTTCGCCGATGCAAACCTGGGCAAGACAGCCCAGTCCATTGCCGAGTTCTCCTTTTTCAACGCCGGCCAAGACTGCACGGCCATCACCCGCGTGCTCGTTGAGGAATCAGCCCACGACGAGTTTGTCGCCGCCTTGGCCACAGCCACCAAGGGTTTGGAAACAGGCCACTCGGACGACTCCCTGAACTATTTTGGGCCGTTGAACAACATCAACCATTTCAACGCAGTCAGCGAAGTAGTTGCGAACATCCCGGACTACGCAACAGTGGTCACCGGCGGCAAGCGCGCAGGTGACAAGGGCTTCTTCTTCGAAGCAACAGTTGTTGACGGTGTGAAGCAGACTGACGACATTGTGCAGCAGGAAACCTTTGGTCCTGTCATCACGGTCCAGACGTTCAAGACTGAGGAAGAGGCCGTGGAAATGGCCAACGACGTCGAGTTCGCCTTGGCTTCCAGCGTGTGGACCTCCAACCACGGTGTGGCCATGCGTGTCTCCCGCGACCTGGACTTTGGTGCCGTCTGGATCAACACCCACATCATGCTCACCGCCGAAATGCCGCACGGCGGGTTCAAGCAGTCCGGCTACGGCAAGGACCTGTCCATGTACGGCGTGGAGGACTACACCCGAATCAAGCACGTCATGAGCAACCTGGACGCGTAGTCCGCCCCCACAACACATTCTTAGCACCTCCTTTTGAAAGGTATTTTCATGTCTGAAATCCAGTTCCGTCTTGAGCAGAAGCGCCAGATTCTTGGTGCGTTCCCCGGTCCGAAGTCCGTGGCGCTCGAGACCCGCCGCAAGGCTGTAGTTGCAGCCGGTGTGGCCTCAGGCGTTCCCGTCTACGTTGCAGATGCCGACGGCGGCATCATCAAAGATGTTGACGGCAACTCTTTCATCGACCTGGGCTCAGGGATCGCGGTCACCAGCGTTGGTGCATCCGATGCCAATGTGGTGGACGCAGTCCGCGAGCAGGTTGGGCACTTCACCCACACCTGTTTCATGGTCACCCCCTACGAAGGCTATGTGGCCGTTGCTGAAGAGCTCAATGCACTCACCCCGGGCACCCACGAGAAGCGCACCGTCCTCTTCAACTCCGGCGCCGAAGCCGTTGAAAACGCGGTCAAAGTTGCACGTCTGGCCACCGGCCGTGACGCCATCGTCGCCTTCGACCACGCCTACCACGGCCGCACCAACCTGACCATGGCGCTGACAGCCAAAGCCATGCCGTACAAGACCAACTTTGGCCCGTTCGCACCGGAAATCTACCGTGTGCCCATGAGCTACCCCTTCCGCGAAGAAGCCGACATCAAGGGCGAGGAAGCCGCACGCCGCGCCATCACCATGATTGAAAAGCAGATCGGGGCCAGCTCCGTTGCCGCCATCGTGATCGAACCGATCCAGGGCGAGGGCGGCTTCATTGTCCCGGCCGAGGGCTTCCTGCCCACCCTGGCCGCGTGGGCCAAGGAAAACGGCGTTGTCTTCATCGCCGACGAAGTCCAGTCGGGATTCTGCCGCACCGGTGCCTGGTTCGCCTCCGAGCACGAGGGTGTTGTTCCCGACATCATCACCATGGCCAAGGGCATCGGTGGCGGTTTGCCGCTGAGCGCCATCACGGGCCGCGCCGACCTCATGGACGCCGTTCACCCCGGCGGCCTGGGCGGCACCTACGGTGGCAACCCGATCGCCTGCGCCGCAGCACTGGCAGCCATTAAGACCATGAAGGAGCACGACCTCAACGGCCGCGCCGCCAATATTGAAAAGATCGTCACCGACCGTTTCGCGGCCCTCGTTGAGGAAATGGGTGCCGCCAACATCATTGGCGAAATCCGTGGCCGCGGCGCCATGATGGCGATCGAATTGGTCAAGCCCGGCACGGCCGCCACCACCAAGGAGGTCAACGCCGAAGCAGCCAAGGCCATTGCAGGAGCCTGCCTGCAGGCAGGCGTAGTCATCCTGACCTGCGGCACCTACGGAAACGTTATCCGCCTGCTGCCCCCGCTGGTTATCAGCGACGAGCTTCTGAACGACGGCCTGGACGTCCTCGGCGACGCGATCCGCGCAGCAGTCTAGACAAAATGACGGGCCCACACGCCCGAGGGTCCCGCTGCAGGCGTGCCAGCAGGCGTGCCAGCAGGTGGACAGGCGTGGGGGACGACGGCGGCACCCCGGTTGGGCTCTTGGCCAACCCGGGGTGCCGCCTTGTTGTCACAAAGAAACTCGATGACTGGGGCTGGGTATTCTTGGAGGAATAGTCTCTAACAAGCACGGCGCATTGGGGTGGGCACGGGCATGGGCAACATGGGTTTTGACGATCGATATCCGGCAATGTTCCAGCCCGGTGGTGATGGCTTGCCGGTGCAGAAAAGTGCGCCGCTAGATTCAGTCCCGGCCACTGGAACAGCTACTCTGGTCGCAGACGAGCAGCACCTCGATGGTCTGGAGGTGCCCGAATCCAAACCGAGCAATGACCCATGGACCAGCCGTACATGGGTTGTTGGTATTTCTGCTGCCTTGCTGAGCATTGCTGCCGGGATCTTTGTCCTCAACGCGAGCACCGTGATTCCGGCTTCAAGAACTGCGAAACCGGAAGATTTTCTTGGCATGTCCGTGACCCCTTGGGGCTGGCTCATCCTCGACCTGGGGGTGCCGCTCATTGTGGCAGGGGCCGCACTTGTGGTGTTCATGCTGTTCTTGGGATCCCGCCAGCATCCGTCCTACGCCAAAGCCATGCGGGCCGGCATGGCAGCCATAGGCATCGGTGCCTTGGTGTCGGCGGTGTTGGCGGTTTTCTATCACAACTTCTTTCCATTCACCATGGAAGCCTTGAGCGGCTCATCATTTCGGGACTGGCCAATCCCCTGGGTAAACATTCTCAACCAGGCGATGCCAATCTTGGCAGTGTTCGGTTTGAGCGTACTGGTCGTCTTGGTGGTGGTTCGTCCCACCGGCACATCGGGTGGCCTGGCGTCCTCAGCCAAGGCCGCCATGGTTGCAGGTGTCAGCCTGCTGGCCTGTGCTGCCTTTGTCTTGTTTGCCCAGCTGATGTTTCCACTGGCGTTGGGTACCCAATCAGTCAGTGACGGCATGTTCCAAGACATCCCATGGCCGCAGAAAATTGTTGCTTTGGCAGCGCCTCTGACCTTGGTGGGCGCAGGGACACTGCTGTGGGGTGTGCTCATTCGCGTAAGCTCACAGCACCCGGCCAACAACTTGCCTGAACCCCTGGCGGGGACCATCTAAGACTTCCTGGATGCCTGCTGATGCGCGCCACCTCAGGGTCCGGGCATGGAGGAAGCCCCACCGGGTCTATTGGGGGACGACCCGGTGGGGCTTCTTCGTCAATGCTACCCGCTGCTTCGATCTTTGGCCGCCACCGACGCAGCGTAAGTTTCCTTCCCGTTCATCTGAGTGGCAAAGCAGCGCTGTCCCCACAGATGCAGGGCCATACCCAAAGTGCCTTGGCTTCGCGCCCTGCGCTCAAAGGGCAAGTCCCTCTCCTGGGTGCCCTTAGCAAAAAAAGAGCTTTCGGTGATGGCCCGGCAGCTGTACAGTCAGTGCTACGAACGCCCCGGCGTGCGCGATATCCAGCTGCGTTCACGGGGCCTGCCGAAGGGTCGAATTCATGAAATATGTTGTCGGATACCGCCCCGATGAGCGCGGCGCTGATGCCGTTGCTCTCGCAGGGGTCATTGCGCGCACTCAAGGGGCGGAACTTCACCTGGTCAACGTGACGAATGGGGGTAAAGCGGCTGACCCGGACATTGGAAAACGTGCGCTGGCCATGGTGCCCGCTGACGTCGCTGCCACCTTCTCGTCCCGTGCCTCCGAGTCGTTTGTCCACGGCCTCATCGACGCGGCCACAGAAGATGACGCCGCGCTCATCGTGGTGGGTGCCGCCAGCAACGGCGTGTTCAAGCGGTTCACACTGGGTTCGGTGGCGAACGGGCTGCTGCACGCGTCCCCCGTCCCAGTGGCGTTGGCCCCGCGCGGGTACAACCGCAGGGACCCGCTCACCCGCCTGACGGTTATGACAGGAATGCGTGAAGGCTGGCAGGCGGTGCTCGACGTCGGCATCACCGCGGCCGGGCGGCGAAACGTGCCGCTGCGGTTAGTTTCGGTGGTGGAGATCGACCAATTGGAGCAGTCAGACTTTGACTTGAACAACGCCCTCAGCCCAGCCCGCCAGCATGTAAACACCGTACTGGCCAAGGCTGCTGCCAGATTGCCGCACAACAAGGTGAGCGTCACCCTTGCCCATGGTCGCAACATTGAAGAGGCCGTGGACGGCATCGGCTGGAAGTCCGGGGAACTGGTCATTGTTGGTTCCAGCCGGCTGGCCGAGAACCGAAAGATCTTCATCGGCTCCACAGCTAATAAGATTCTGCGCTCGCTGCCGGTGCCCATGGTGGTGGTTCCCCGGGACTTCCAGGTGCAGGGCATCTAACTGCAACGGGCGGGGCCCGGCTCCGGGGGATGGGGCTGGTGCCCGCACCGCGCCACACACGACTTCGTCGGTGCGTCCGCGGCGACGCCCACCACGCCGCCAGCCCCATCCCGCTGCGCCGGGCTGGCCGGTTGGGGCCGGGTTACTGTTCCAGGAAGGCGTCGCTGAAGAGCAGTTGCAGGCCTTCGGCCATGGTGGGGTGGGCTATAACGGCGTCGCGCAGTTGCTGGTAGGGAAGCTTGCCGAGCATGGCCATTTGCACCACTGCTATCACTTCGCTGGAATCGTGCCCCAAGAGGGAAACGCCCAAGATCTGGTCGGTGCCACGCTCCACAACTGCCTTCCACACGCCGTCGAGCGCGCCCACGGTGCGGGCACGGGGGATGGCGGAAACCGGCATGGTCGCGATGCGGATGTTGCGACCTGCAGCCCGGGCTTCATTTTCGGACAGGCCAAGCCGGCCCAGCTCAGGAGTGGTGAAAACGCAGTAAGGAACCAATCGTCCGCGCGTGCTCCAGCTGCCTCCGGACAGATTCGTTTTCAAGATCCTGTAGTCATTCCAAGATGCATGAGTGAATTGCGGCGACCCGGCCACATCGCCGGCTGCCCACACGCCCTCTGCGGTGGTCCGCAAGTACTCATCAACTTGCACAAATTCGTGATCCGTCACTTGGACGCCAGCTGCGTCCAATCCCAACTCCGATGTGACGGGGGTGCGGCCAACCGCAACCAGTATTTCCGCAGCGGTCACGTTGCTGCCGTCGCTGAGTTCCGCACTGACTACTCCACCTACGCGGGACACGGCAACGGTCTCGACCGCCAGCCTTACGGCAATGCCACTGGCTTCAAGAGCCGTTGATACGGCGGCAGCAACATCCGGGTCCTCACGTGGCAACAAGGAGCGCCCGCGCTGCAGCAACGTCACCTGCACGCCCATGATGGCGAGCATCGAGGCAAACTCGCACCCTATGTAGCCACCACCGACAATGATGATGCTGGCAGGCAGTTCAGCCAGCTCCAAGATGGTGGTGCTGGTCAGTGGCTGAGCCGCGCGCAGCCCCGGGATGTCTGGCACCAACGGCACCATGCCGGTATTGACCACCACGTTGGTGCCTCGCAATGTACGGAGGGTGCCGTCGCTGTCCATGACTTCCACAGTCCGCGGTGCAATGAAGCGAGCCTGACCGAGAACCAGAACCATGCCTGATGTCAGGAATGACTTCCGCTGCCCGGCCACCATGGTGCCCACTACGTCCTCTTTTCGGGCCCGCAGCAGCTCAATGTCGACGGTGGGGGAGTCGGCGCCCGCTATGCCGAACTCGGCAGCACGCCGTGTGACTTGCAGAAGCCGAGCACTATTGACAAGGGTCTTTGTGGGGATGCACGCCACATTGATGCACGTGCCGCCAATCATGCCACGCTCCACCATGGCGACGCGCTGCCCAGCCGCTGCCCAATCCATGGCCAGCGATTTGCCGGCTTTGCCTCCACCTAAGACAAGAAGGTCAAACTCTTGAACGGCCATGTGTGGTCCTTACTTGGCGTATGCCAATGCTAAAGTGCGGCGAACTTCCGCATCCGGGACGTGCGGCGGTAGGCGGCAAGCATATCCACCACCAGGATGATCAGGGCAACCCAGACAATGGAAAAACCTATCCACCGCTCAAAGCTCATGTGTTCGCCAAAGAGCGTCAGGGCAACAATGAACTGGATGACCGGCGTCATGAACTGCAGCAGGCCAATGCCCGTCATGGACAACCTGCTCGCTGATGCGCCAAACAGCAGCAACGGCACAGCGGTGATGATGCCGGAGGCGGCGAGCAGCCAGAAATGGCCCGTGCCGAACCCTGTCAAGGTGGCTTGCCCCAGAACTGTCAGTACCACCATGGTGGCTACGGCGAAGGGAGCAAGTACTGCCGTTTCGATGCTCAGGCTGGTGATGGCATCAACCTTGCCACCCATGCGGTTCTTCACAAATCCGTAGCTGCCAAAGCTGAAGGCAAGAACCAGGGCAATCCAGGGGAGTTTGCCGTAGCTGAAGGTAAGCACCACAACGGCTATGAAGCCCACCCCCACAGCCGCCCATTGCAGAGGTCGAAGCTTCTCCTTGAGAACCAAAACGCCAATCAGGACTGATACCAGCGGGTTGATGAAGTAGCCCAGGGATGCCTCAATGGCGCTGCCCGTGGTCACGGCGAACACATAGGTCAGCCAATTGATGACTATCAGGAAGCCTGCAACCGTCAAGGTTCCCATGATGCGGCGGTTTTTGAGGGCCACACGTACTTTTCCCCAGCCACGGCTGACGGTGATGACAATGGCGCAAAAGAACAGTGACCAAACCACGCGGTTTGCCACGATCTCGATGCTGTTGGCAGGCATGAGCAGCAAGAAATAGATGGGCAGCAAACCCCACAGCCCATAGGCCCCCACGCCATAAAGGACGCCTGTTGCCGCTTCCGAGCGGACAGGCTTGCCGGACTTCAGTCGATTCTTCACAGAATTGTTGATTTGGGGTTCTTTAACACTCACAATCCCCATAACAACACCGATGCCCCATAAAATCCATGTCCACTTCGAATCGAGTGGACGGCAAGGGCCGCTGTGAGGTGTCTAGAACACGTGCTGAACGTTGCCGCTCAGCACGGGAGCATTGTTGGCCCCATTGGATTGGAAGCCCAAAATCTTGATGGGATTCGTTCCGGTGGCTGTGATGGAGAGATTGGAGAGCGCGCAGCCGGTCAGCAACCACTGGTTTGCGCCGTGGTTGTTTGCCTTGATATTTGTGTACCACAAGGTGTTGCCGGTGAAGGTGGGGGGCAGCAGGCCATCAACCACAACATCTGCTCCTGGATCAGTGCCGGTTCCACCGATGGGGAATGCTGCGTTGCTGGTCCAACGCGGGCCGCCGCTGCCGTTGCTGTGGTTAAAGGTGTTGCCCGAGACTGCGCCGTGGTTCCAGTTGTCCGAGGTTTGAGCTCCGTAGGGGCTGGTTTTTGCATATGCGTAGTAGGCGCCGTAGCAGTTGACCACAACGTTTGAGGAGACAGTCAGGTTGCCGGAGCTGTTCCAAATGGCCAAGCGGTTTGCCGTGAAGATGTTCTCGCTCAGCGAGCAGTATTCGGCGCGATCAGTGAAGGAAACGCCAAAGTAGCACCGGACAAAATTGTTGCCCTGGATGTGACCGCGGTAGGCGAAGTAGTCGTCAGCGGTGGAACCGGTGACAACTACGCCGGCACCAAGCCAGAAGTTAAAGTCGCAATCAGTGATGCGGAAGCTTGTGCAGCGGGTCAGCTTGATGGCTGTGTGGGCGAAGTTTGCCGGCTGGTTCAGCGGATCCTGGGTGCGGCCCTGAAGCGTCAGTCCGCGGATGGTGATGCCCACCTTGGATGTTGCCGTGAAGGCAGCCATGTTCTCCGCTGCCACCGTAATGATGGCGCCGTTGCCCTCAATCAGGGTGTTGTTGGGCAAGTTGACCGTAGCGGTCAAAGTGTAGGCGGCCCCTGCAACGAGTTGGACCTGCGGCGTCGTGGCCAGGACAGCCGCCCAGTCATCGCCCGGGCTCAACACGGGCAGTGCCGTCTCCCCAGTGGCAGCCTGCGCAGCGGGAGAGAGGGCCACCCCGGCCAAGGCACCCAACCCGGCAACACCGGCACCAGCCAGAAGGCGGCGGCGCCCCAGTGAAGAGGAAGTGCTGGAGGTTTGACGTGCCATGTGGGATCTCCTGTAACAATCAATCATTCACGGTGCAACTGATCTAATGTGACTCAGGATACACATTAGTGATCATAGTCAGGCACAACTGCATGAAATGTGACGAGACAGGCGTGCGGGTGCAACCCCAACTCGCGGCCACAAGATTCTTTCAAGGGAGTAATCAATGAGGCAGTGGCGTGGAGCTAAGTCTGTTCTGGCCGCTTGTGCCGTGGCATTTTTGACGGTAGCTGGGAGTGTGATGGTGGCCGGGAATGCCCAAGCCACCGTGTCTGCTGATGTTGCTGTGCGCATCGTGGCGAGCCCCCAGGTCAACCAACCCTTGGCGAATTCAGGCTGCTATCCCAGCGGGCTTCCCCGCAGCTACAGCGTGGTCACATTCCGCACCACCACATCCGGCTCCGGAAGCTTTAGTGCTGCATTGACGGCTGAGAATGGGGAAGTGGTGGCGGCACTGTACGACGGTTCATTCACACCCGCCAATACAGTGGCGCACTGCCTCAAGCGCACCGTGGGTGCAGGCGCCGGTGACAGCGCTTCAATCCACTGGAGTGCCCCAGCCTCGCAGGATGCAACGGATGCCCACACCTGGTCTCTGGTGCTATTTGCTGACGCAACGACGGCAGTGGACGCGTCAGTTTCCTTGACCAGCAATGGCACCGTGAGCATCGAGGGCCAGCCATTGATGCTGCTTGCTGGCGACTTGGTGGACGCATCCCAGGGCGAAAGTTACGCAGCCAAAGTAGCGAGCATCAATGGAACGCCGCCGTACAAGTACTCCAGCACTGGGTTTCCGAATGGGCTGGTCATCGACGCCCTCACGGGCGCCATCAGTGGAACGCCCTCGGAGAGCGGTTCATTTACTCCGATGATTACCGTGACAGATTCCTCAGCCACGCCACTGACGGCGAGCAAAACAATGCCCCTCACAGTGGCTGCCGAAGTTCTCCCCACTACGCCTGCCGTAACTACGGCTCCGGCCACCACCGTGCCCGCCACCACCGTTCCCACCACCACCGCGGCGGGGACCACCCCGGCGACGACTCCCGTCACACCATCACTAACTGTGACAACGCCGGCAGCAACCTCATCCGCCCCCACAATTGCCGCCGAAACAACTCAGCCACCCACTACACAGAGCACCACAGCGCCGGTAGAAAGCGCCCCGGCCGCCTCAGCCCCGGCCGGGACCGCTCCGGTCTCCGCTGCAATAACTGCAGGAACAGGCGCTGGCACGGGCCAGCTACCCGTGACCGGTTCCACTGTCCTGGCTACAGCAGCTGCGGGGTCCCTGATCCTTGCCGCTGGTCTGGTGGTCACCGGCGCAATCAGGCGGCGCAGGGCACGCCACAGCTAGCGCTGGTACCGAAAAAGCCGGCCTGCTCAGCCGGTGAGGGTTTAGTCACTTTCATTCGGCGGCCCTTACCGGTCCTGTAGCTTGGCAATTAGACTGTGAAAGCGGCGCTTAATTCGCGCTTCCGTGCGCAGCTTTCACATCCGTGAATGTTGCGATTCACAGTTCGGAAGGACTTGTTTCTTGGCTAATTCGAGCGCCACCCGCCCATTCCGCGTCGCCATCATTGGCTCAGGCCCGGCGGGCGTTTATGCGGCAGATATCTTGACCAAGTCTCAGGAAGTCGCTGGCGGCGATGTTCACGTCAGCATCGACATCTTTGAATCGCAGCCGGCACCCTACGGCCTGATCCGCTACGGCGTGGCCCCGGACCACCCTCGGATCAAGGGCATCGTGAACGCCCTGCACAAGGTCCTGGACAGGGGCGACATCCGTTTCTTTGGAAACGTCACATACGGCAGGGATGTGCACTTGAGCGATCTGCGTTCGTGCTATGACGCGGTCATCTTCGCCACAGGTGCCACCAAGGACGCAGTCCTGGATATTCCTGGCATCGACCTTGAAGGCTCCTATGGGGGCGCCGATTTTGTGTCCTGGTACGACGGCCACCCCGATGTGCCGCGCGAGTGGCCGCTGAAGGCCAAGGAAATTGCCGTCATTGGCAACGGAAACGTGGCACTGGATGTGGCCCGGGTGCTGTCCAAACACGCCGAAGACATGCTGGTCACCGAAATTCCTGACAACGTCTACGCGGGGCTGAAGGAATCGCCCGTGACGGATGTTCACATTTTCGGCCGCCGCGGACCCGCGCAGGTGAAGTTCACCCCGCTTGAACTGCGCGAGCTCAGCCACTCCCGCGACGTGGACATTGTGCTCTACGAAGAGGACTTTGACTTTGATGAGGCATCGGACGTCGCCATTAAGAGCAACAACCAGGTCAAGATCATGGTCAACACTTTGACCAACTGGCTGGCGGAAGATCACGACGAAACCCGGGTTCCGGCGTCGCGCCGTCTGCACTTGCATTTCCTGCACACGCCCGTGGAGATCATGGGCACTGATGGGCACGTTTCAGGGATTCGTTTTGAGCGCAACGAGCTTGATGGAACGGGCAACGTCCGCGGCACCGGCGAATTGGTGGACTACCAGGTGCAGGCCGTCTACCGGGCTGTGGGCTACCTCGGCTCAGAGCTGCCCGAGGTGGATTTTGATGCTCGCAGGGGCGTTGTCCCCAACGACGGCGGACGCGTGGTGGACTCCAGCGGTACCCAGGTGCCGGGCCTGTATGCGACAGGGTGGATCAAGCGCGGTCCGGTTGGCCTGATTGGCAGCACCAAGGGTGACGCGCTGGAAACGATTGGCTGCCTTCTGGAGGACCGGCTGACTTTGCCCGAAGCGCCGCGGCCCGGCGAGGATGCGATTGTGCAGTTGCTGGAATCCCGCGGCGTGGACTACACCACCTGGGAGGGCTGGAACAAGCTTGACGCCCATGAGAAGGAATTGGGTGCCAACTATGTGCCGGAGCCAGGAATTGACGTGACTCGTGAGCGCGTAAAAGTTGTTGACCGCCAGCAGATGGTGGACCTCTCCAGGTAGGCAGAAGCCCCAACAATTCCGAAGTGCCTGAAAATCCACCAAAGGTGAACTAGTTCACCTTTGGTGGATTTTCTCGTCATAAACCGTGGCGAATCACCTCTCACTTAGTGATCAGCCGAATTCCCGGTTGGCATCAAGGTGAAAGTTGATTGCTACACATGATGAGAAAAAACCTTTGGCGGGGGCACAAAGTCGCCGGTGCAGTGGCTGCCATTGCAGTGGCCGGAACCATGGTGGCAAGCGCTTTGCCCGCGTTGGCCAGCACTGCGCCGGCTGATGCAGGCTTTGTCGCAGCGGCGGAACCCAGCGTGTCCCTAAATCCCCAACTCCCGCAAGAATGTGGCCTGAATTTGGCCATGGTCTTTGACATGTCCAACTCCATGAGTGACAGCGACGTCAAGACGGTCAAAACAGCTAGCACCCAAGCAGTTGCCGCGCTCCAAGGCACCGGGACCACCATGGGCGTCTACAGCTTTGGAACTTTCGCCAAGCAGGAACTGGCCCCGACTTCGGTGGCAAGCAGCCAGGGTACCGCAGCGGTGACCGGCTCGATTAATGGAATCATTCGTCCTGGCAGTTCCAATGAAATGCTCGGCGGAACCAACTGGCAGCAAGCGCTGGCGGTTGTCCCCGTGAACGCCTACGACGGAGTGATCTTCTTTACTGATGGACTCCCCACGTTCTTTGGCTCCACACCGCTGAAGAACGGTGACAGCCAAACCAGCGGCAACGGCGGAACTGGCCAATCAGATGACACCAACGTGACTTCGTCGCTAAATGCTGCCATCCCGGAGGCCAACCGGCTCAAGGATGCCGGCACCCGGATGATTGGCGTGGGTGTTAAGGGTGCGGACGCCGCACGTCTGGCCAAAATTTCAGGTCCCGAGGCAGGCTCCGACTTCTTCACCACCAACTACGACGAGTTGGCGAAAATCCTGAAGGACATTGCTACGGCCGGTTGCACGGGTACTTTGAACATCAACAAGGCTGTTGAGGCCTTCGACTCTTCGGTCACCACACCTGGTGAGGGCTGGACATTTGATGCAACACCTTCTAACGCCGCAGCCTCGGTGGTGACCACCGGCGCCAATGGGCAGGCGGGCATGGCCTTGGACTTCCAGGCCAAAGAACCTGTCACTGTGACTATTAAGGAACGGCAACAGCCGGGCTACACGGTTGTGCAAAACGGCGGCTACAACGCCGTGTGCACCCGTGACGGTGCGCCACTGGCAGTGACCAATACTGGCGACGCCGGAAACGTGGGTTTTGAGGTTACCGCTGTGGCCGGGACCGTCACATCCTGCACAGTGACCAACAAGGCTCCCGTGATGGCGTGGACCATGGCCAAGACTTCCGATGCCACGGGAACGGTCAGCCCGGGTGACACCATCAATTACACGGTTGAAGCCCGCAACACCGGTGAGCGCACAGTTGACGGCATCACATTCCGTGATGACCTCGCCGGAGTCTTGGTCGCTGCCTCCTTTGTTGCCGGTTCGGCAAAGCTCACAGTGGCCGCTGGCGCCCCGAGTGACGTGACTGACCCGCTGGCCAACGTCCTCACCGCCGGGCCCTTCAGCCTGGCTACGGGAGAGACAGCAATCCTGAGCTACCAAGCACTTGTCAATGACGATGCCTACGGCGCAACACTGACCAATTCAGTCTCCGGAACGGGAACTGTGCCACCGGCTGAGTGTGCTGTGGAGAAGCCTTGCACCACCACCGACATTGTCACGCCCAAGCCCACCGAGACGGCTAAGCCCACACCCACACCGACCGCGTCGGCTGCTCCAAGCGCTACGCCGACTCAGAGCGCAACCGCAACTGAAACCGCCACCGAGTCGACCTCACCGGCCGCAACAACTGAAGCGGCCAGCGCTCCGGCGTCTACCACGGCAGCAGCTGTGGTGAACGAGGACTTGGCGCACACCGGAGCCACTGCAACCATGCCTTTGCTTCTTGGCGGATTGCTGATGGCAGGCGGAGTCACCTTGTTGCTGCTTCGACGGGTTCGTCGCACGCACTAGGACTAACTGTTGGAAACGCATCACAGAAGTAATTTCGCCCGTCGCGGGCAGGCCCACTGGTACACAGTTGGCCTGCCCGTGACACTGGCGATTAAGGGCAGAAAAAGATTGTTCAGAAAGTTATCAATTTTCGCGTCATGATTTTCCTCTTTTGCACTCACAGTGCAAAAGAAGCGCATGAACGTAGACTATTCGTTCCTGCGAGCAGGCCTCATTCAGCGAAGAGGGGGACACGTTGAGTCGGAAAAACGTCGATGAACCAGGCGACGGAACCAGCATCACGCCAACCGGTGATGAGGCGGCAATACTTCAAGTGCGGTCCGGCAATACCGAAGCCTTTGCCGGCCTCTACGAACGCCACGTTGGCTCCGCCTTGGCGACGGCGCGTGGATACGCCCGCAATCCCAGCGACGTTTCTGATCTGGTTTCGGAAGCCTTCGCCAAGGTATTGCAGGCAGTGCAATCCGGACATGGTCCCACGGTCTTCTTCCGTGCCTACCTGCTGACAACGCTGCGTCGTTTGGCCATGGCCAAACGGGCCGCTGATGAAAAGAATGTCCCCATGGACGATCTTGAAAGCGTCATGGGGGCATCGCCGCACAAGGATCCGGCCGTAACGGCCTTCGAGAAGGAAGTTGTCGGCAAATCGTTCAAGGATTTACCCGAGCGATGGCAGGCAGTGCTTTGGTATTCGGAGGTGGACGGCATGACCCCGGCGGACATGGCGCCCATAATGGGCATCTCTGCCAATGCTGTGGCGGCTCTTGCACTGCGCGCCCGCGAGGGGCTGAAGCAGGCCTACCTGCAAAACCATGTCTCGACGGCCACTGCAGGCTGTAGCTACTACGCCGAAAACTTGGGCGCCTATGCTCGTGGAGGGTTGACGCGGAGGCGTTCAGCCAAGGTTGACGTCCACCTGCAGGACTGTTTGCGCTGTGCCGAAACTTTGCTGCACCTAAACGACGTCGGCGGGGGCATGCGTTCAGTCATCTTCCCTGCCCTGGTGGGTTTCAGCGTTGCTGGGAAAGATGCCATCAGCGGCTCCGGCGTTGCTTTCGGTCTGGGCAAGGCAGCTGCCTTTGGAAGCAAAGGTGCCAGCGCTGCGACAGGCGCCTTCGGCACGGTAGGCCTGGCTGTCACCGCAGCTGCCGGCGGTCTGCTCCTCGTCGCCGCTGTGGTCAGTGCCGCCGTGGTGCAGTCCACGCCGGATTCTGGCAGCATTCCGGTCCCTAGTGCCTCGTCCAACGAGATGGCAAGGCTCGGAGGCATCCCTCAACGCTCGGCCGCACCAAGCGTCCGGCCGCTTGAACCCACACCGTCGGTCACGGAGAGTGAAGCTGCAGGGCTGCCGCAGCCGGAAGGCAGCCGCGCCGAGGATCATGGTGCACAGCCACAGCCACAGCTGCCGTCATCCACGTGGCTGCCAACGTTGGTCCCGACTGCGGGGCCCTCACCATCGCCGAGTGCGATGCCGACAGCTCCCACGCCGAGCCCGTCGCCGGAGCCCAGTGCCACGCCGGCGCCAACCACGGCCGTCCCCTCACCAACGCCAACGCCGGAGGGTGGTGGCATCGGGGCGTCGGCAACCATTTCGCGCTGGGGTTTCCCCACGTCCATGGTCCGGGTGAGCTTGTCCAATGCCAGCCAAGCAGAACTCCGCAACGCAACCGTGTCCTTCACGATGCCCAGGTATTGGTTGGAGCTGGCACTAGGTATCACCGGGCCAGAAGACTGGGAGTGCGTGGATGCCTCCAGCGTGATGATGGGCCGGGCCGTATGCACGGCAGCCAATTGGCAGCAGGGCACGGCAAGCTTCGATCTGACGCTGCCCACCATGAACATCATGAGCGGCTACCCGATGGAAATTTCTGGTTCTGCGCTTGGCACCGCCGATTTCACCGCAACCCTTCTCCTGTCCTCTCCCAACTGACTCGGTGACATGACACAATATGTCATGCAAAAAGTCTCGGAATGTGAGACAAAATTCAGTGAAAATGATTAATCTGATAGTGCTCGCTACTGTGGATAAGTTGAAAATACCTGAAGATTAAGCGGCTTACATGAACTTGTTCAGAACTAAATCGATCGAGCATTCCCTCGCAGATGCCGACGAACCAGGCCACGGCCTCAAACGAACCCTCACCACGTGGGACTTGATGATCATGGGAATTGCCGTTGCCGTAGGCGCAGGCATCTTCTCCGTGGGCGCAAAAGCTGCGGCTCATCATGCCGGGCCAGCGGTCACCATTTCCTTTGTTTTGGCGGCAATCACCTGCGCCTTGGCCATCATGTGCTACGCGGAATTTGCTACGGCAATTCCAGTAACCGGCAGTGCCTACGTGTTTACCTACGCCACGGTGGGTGAGCTTCTGGCGTGGATTATTGGCTGGAACCTGATCCTTGAGCTGCTCATGGCGGCCTCAGTGATTGCCAAGTACTGGGGTATCTACCTCAGCAACTTCTTTGAGGCAGTGAACCTGGATATTCCCTCAAACTTCGCGTTGGGTCCCGTAACCGTGTTTTGGGGGCCGCTGGTTGTAGTGACTGTTTTCACGTTCATTCTTGTTATGGGCACCAAATTGGCTGCACGCATCAACAACGTCTTCACCCTGATCAAAATTGGGATCGTCCTGTTTGTGATTGTGGTGGGTTTCTTCTACGTCAAGGCGGAGAACTATCAGCCGTTCGTACCGCCGTCCCAGCCTGCAGTTGTCACCGACAGCTCCTGGCAGGTTCAGCCGTTCCTGTCACTGCTCACGGGAGCCGATCCAGCCATCTATGGCTTTGTTGGAATAGTTTCCGGCGCAGCCCTAGTGTTCTTTGCCTTCATTGGTTTTGATGTGGTGGCCACCAGCGCAGAAGAAGTCAAGAACCCTTCCAAGACCCTGCCCCGCGGAATCTTTGCCGGCCTGGCGGTGGTGACTGTTTTGTACATTCTTGTCACCTTGGCAGTTACTGGAATGGTGTCCTACAAGGACCTTGCCCAGGTTGATGATCCTTCGCTGTCTACGGCGTTCTCGCTGGTAGGTGCCGAATGGGCGGTAGTTATCATCTCGTTGGGCTCCCTCATTGGCCTGACCACTGTGATTATGGTGCTGCTTATGGGCTTGGCCCGGGTCATGATGGCCATGAGCCGCGACGGCCTGCTGCCTCGCGGGCTGAGCAAGACCTCTGACCGCCACGCGACTCCGGCACGCACACAGATACTCAGTGGTGTTTTTGTTGCCATCCTGGCCGGGTTCACACCGGTTGAACTGTTGAGCGAAATGATAAACATTGGCACACTCAGTGCCTTCGTTATGGTGAGCATTGGCATTTTGGTGCTTCGCCACAAACGCCCGGACCTGAAACCCGCATTCCGGGTTCCCTTTGGACCGGTGATTCCAGTTCTTTCAGCCGTGCTGTGCATTTACTTGATGCTGAATCTGGCAACGCTGACCTGGGTATTCTTCGCCGTCTGGGTAGCCATTGGCTTGGTCTTTTACTTCAGCTACGGGCATTGGAACTCCCGTTTGCGCCGCGAAGAAGCGGCAGGCATTACACAGACTGTGCCGGCAAACCTCGGCTAGGTTGACCTCCGCTTGATGGGGAGGGGGATGCGGATTTTCGCTTGGCCGTGCAGGCTGGCGCAAGCTGAATCTCCCTCCCTGCTGCTTTAACGCCCCAGGGTATGCCACGCTGGAATGTATGAGGGACAGGGAGGTTTTACCGTGAAGGCATCGTTGACTTTGGCTGATGTGGCCCCGGAATCGGTACTGCTTGCCGGGGCCGGCAGTGCCATCCTGTTGCAACTGGCAAATCCGCCAGTGGGCTACGGTGTTGCCCGGCATTCCAATTTTTCACATGATCCGCTTCGGCGCCTGCACGGGACCTTGAGTTACATCTACGCCCTGAGCAACGGCACGCCCGCACAGCGGCGCACTGTTCAGTCTCGGGTACGACGGGCACATCAGCCAGTGAAATATGCGGGCTCGGACGCAGTCCCGGCCTACAACGCATCCAATCCGGAGCAGCAATTGTGGGTGGCAGCCACGCTCTACAAATCAGCGGCGCAGACCTATGAGGCTGTGTTCCCGGCGCTCTCCGCCACAGACGCCGAGTCGGTTTACGCCGGCTATGGAGTACTGGGGACTGCGCTGGGCATGCCCGCCGAACTCTGGCCACCATCATGTGCTGACTTTGAGGTGTATTGGGAGCGGCAACTGGCCCTCCTCAGCGTTGACAGCACTGTTCGTGCAGTGGCCCAGACATTGCTCGCCGCCAAGCATGCACCGCTGTGGGTCAAGGTGTTGATGCCGCTGGTCAGGTTTCTAACGGTTGGCTTGCTCCCTCCCGCCGTTCGCGAAATGTACGGCTTCACGTGGCCCACACGAAAGGATCGGACCTTGCGCGCGCTGTTCAAGACTGCGTCCGTTTTGGTGAGGATCACTCCCGCGTGGATTCGACACGCCCCCATGCACTATTACCTCAAGCGCATTCCCGGAGGTGCACAGTAGCCCTCCTGCCAACGTGTTTCGACAGGCTCAACCACCGGTGTCAGGGTGCTGCGTAACGGACCACCCAGTCCACCAGGGGGCGCAGCTGCTCCCAATGGTCAGTAATCTCCCCTGCCATTTCCTCACTTTCAAGCCAATCGGGGATCCCTAGCGCCATGGAGGCACTAAGAGTTTTGTGTTTGAGCAGCTCGGCCCGCCCATGATCCTTGGGGAAGCCCCGGGGGACAGTCTTGAGAGTTTGGCCCTCAATACTGAAACCGGACTCCGAAAGCCCTGCGAGGATGGACATCAACACTTTTCCGCTGACTGTTGCATCCACTGCTGCTCGGTATCTCGAAAGCTGGGCGGGAGCGAAGGAATGGTAGCCGCCCCCTATGAGTAGACCGTCGGCGCTGAGCTGCAGGTAAAAGCCCACGCCCTCATAGTTGGATAGAAACATTCCCTGGGCGGTCTTATAGGGTGTTTTATCTGGGCCGAACCGCACGTCTCGATAGGGCCGGAACAGCTTGGCCGCACCAAATCTGGCCTCCAGCGTGTCCGCCAGCGCTTGCAGCGGAAGCCGCACCTCGGCGTCGTACGTGTCTTTGTGCTCCAGCCACCACAGCTTGTTGTTATTGCTTTCCAGTGCTGCATAAAACTCCACGGCTGATGCTGGAATGCCTATGAAAGTGTTCATGGACTGAGCCTATGGACACAGCGAATCCGGCGCCAGAGCGAATGCGGCAACGGTGCATAAGTGCGGCTTAGACAAAGGCTGTGGGGGAATTAATCCAACGTTAACCCAGACTTATTGGACTCAGTCCAGAATAGCTGCCATGATGGGGTCATGGTTGAAGAACGGGCGCTGGAGGAGATGTTGCGGGCAGCATCCCTGCGCGTTACCCGCCCTCGCGTTGCCGTTCTAGCTGCAGTCAATTCTCATCCACACGCCGATGCCGACACCATTATTGGTGCCGTTCGGGTTGTTCTGGGCAGTGTGTCCAAGCAGGCCGTGTATGACGTGTTGGCGGCACTAGTTGAGGCTGACCTGGTGCGTCGCATTGAGCCTTCGGGTTCCCCCGCCCGCTTTGAAACGCGGGTAGGGGACAACCACCATCATGTGGTGTGCCGCTCCTGCGGAAACATTGCGGACGTGGACTGTGCCGTGGGTGAAGCGCCGTGTTTGCACGCCTCCAACAGCCACGGATTCGTCATCGATGAGGCCGAGGTTATTTACTGGGGCAGCTGCCGGGACTGCACAACCAAAAGACTTGTGAATCAACAAAATCTGACTACCACTAGGAGCGATAAGTAAACATGACTATCGAAAACACCTCCCCGCTGACAACCGCCGCAGGCTCCCCTGTTGCCAACAACCAGGACAGCCTCACTGCTGGTCCTCGCGGCCCCATGCTCCTGCAGGACGTTTGGTTCCTGGAGAAGCTGGCCCACTTTAGCCGCGAGGTCATCCCCGAGCGCCGCATGCACGCCAAGGGCTCCGGCGCCTTCGGTACCTTTACTGTCACCAATGACATCTCCAAGTACACCAAGGCGAACATTTTCTCCGAGGTTGGCAAGCAGACAGAAATGTTTGCTCGCTTCTCCACAGTCGCTGGCGAACGCGGCGCTGCCGACGCCGAGCGTGACATTCGCGGATTCTCCTTGAAGTTCTACACCGAAGAGGGCAACTGGGACCTGGTGGGCAATAACACCCCCGTGTTCTTCTTCCGTGATGGCTTGAAGTTCCCCGACCTCAACCGCGCCGTCAAGCGCGATCCCCGCACCAACCTGCGCAGCGCCGAGAACAACTGGGACTTCTGGACCAACCTGCCCGAGTCCCTGCACCAGGTCACGATCGTCATGTCCGACCGTGGCATCCCTGACGGCTACCGCCACATGCACGGCTTCGGGTCACACACCTTCAGCCTCATCAATGCCGAGGGCGAGCGTTTCTGGGTCAAGTTCCACCACATCACCCAGCAGGGCATCAAGAACCTGACTGACCAAGAGGCCGGCGCCCTGGTTGCTGCTGACCGTGAGTCCAGCCAGCGCGATCTCTTCGATGCGATCGAGAACGGCGACTTCCCGAAATGGAAGCTCATGGTTCAGATCATGCCCGAGGCGGATGCTGACACGTACAAGTACCACCCCTTCGACCTCACCAAGGTCTGGTCCAAGAAGGACTACCCGCTGATCGAGGTTGGCGAGTGGGAATTGAACCGCAACGCCGAGAACTACTTCGCCGACGTCGAGCAGGCAGCTTTCTCACCAGCCAACGTGGTGCCGGGCATCAGCTTCTCCCCGGACCGCATGCTGCAGGCGCGCCTGTTCTCCTACGGCGATGCCGCCCGTTACCGCCTCGGCGTGAACCACCACCAGATCCCGGTCAACGCACCGCGCAACAACGTCAACACCTACCACCGTGATGGTCAAGGCCGTGTTGATGGCAACCAGGGCCGCACCCCCGGCATCGAGCCGAACTCCTACGGCCGCTGGCCGGAGCAGCCGGCCTACGCCGATCCGGCACAGGCCATTGGCGCCCTTGCCGACCGCTTCAACTTCCGTGAAGATGATGCCAACTACTTTGAGCAGCCCGGCATCCTGTTCCGCGAAAAGATGACCGAAGAGCAGCGCCAGGTGCTCTTCGAGAACACCGCCCGCGCCATCGACGGTGCCTCGCAGGCCACCATTGAGCGTCACATCTTCAACTGCACCCAGGCTGACCCGGCCTACGGTGCAGGCGTCCGCAAGGCCATTGAAGCTCACCAGGCGTCCAAGGCTTAGTCCTTGGAAACATACGACGGCGGCACTTGCCTATCGCTTCACAGCGAAAAGCAAGTGCCGCCGTCGCACGTTAACGGGTGAGGGCGTGCCAAACGGGCGGGGGCGCATGAAATTTCACACGCCGCCACCTGTTTGGCACGCCGTCGCTCGTTTCGGGGTTAGCTGAGCAGATGTTCTCGGCCAAACATGGCGGCAGCGACCCGCGCAGTGGGGGTTCCAGCGTCGAGATCGGCCCCGGCGGCAATCAGCAGGGCAACCACCTCGTCCTCGCCCTTGAAGAGCGCGCCGGCCACGGGGGACTGCTCGCGGCCGTTGAGCAGATCTGGATTGGCGCCCCTGGCCAGCAACATGGCTACCGTTTCGGCTTGTCCGCTGTAGGCGGCAAGCATCAAGAGAGTGTTGCCCGCAACATCGGTCTGGTCAAGGACGAATCCGTGGTCCAGGAATTCCGCGAGCTGGGCCGTCTCGCCGGCGCGGGCAAGATCCATGGCCAAGGCTACGAGGCGCTGAGCCTGCTCGTCATCGAGGGTGCCGTCCGTTGGGGTGGGGTCATTGGGTGCTGGTTCGTGGTTCACCCCTCCAGCCTAGCGGCCGAGGGGCCCGTGGCGAGCGGAGCGATCCTGGGGAGGCCGGTGGGTGCTAGGCCCAGCTGCGGGTATTTCCAGAGCTCCCGAGCGAACAAAGTCCGCCACTGGATTCTGGGACCCGCCGTGGCGGCGGCCAAAGATATTGATGGTTGCTGCGCCGCCTTCACCCATGGCGGCCTTGTCGCCGGCATCCCACTGTTCACAGGCCCACAAGGTGGCACCCGAAAAGGGGGGAACGGAGCGGGTATGAAGGGACTCCAACGTGGCGGCAAGGTCCAGGATCCCCTCGACTCCCAGGTTCCTCAGCGTGGATGTTGGGGGCTCCGGGGTGGCTGTCCACTGGACGTCGCCAAGCTCGGCAATACGGAAATTTGCGCCGGGAAGCGTGGGAAGCGCGGGCGCAGGTGCCGGGGCTACGGGGCTGGGCTGGCTGCGCAGGGCCTGCCGCAAGGCAGAATCCGCATCGGCCGGGCCACCATAAACAACCCTGTCGTGAGCGGGCTGTTGCAAAACGCTGGAGGCTGCCAGCAACCCGTCACCGTGCAGAAACACGTGCACGGTGGGCGTTGACGTTTCTGCCACCGGCTCACCGATGGCATCCCCAACAGGCTGCCAGTTCAGGGAAATATAAATGTGGCCAAGAATTGGGCCCTGAAGGTGTTCCATGGCCGCAATGAGGCGGCGGTAGCACTCCAACAAGTCGCTGGCGGAGTCAACGCCAAAGGCCAAGGCGGGATCATTGAGCCGGATCACAAAGTGTCCGGCGGTCAAGGCAACCTTGGGCCGGCGGATGCCCCAAAATGTCGAAGCGAATAATTGTTCACGCACTGCTGCCACTCCGGTCCTCCATCCCTGAGACGCGTTGTCAGCATAACCCACGGCGGCCCGCGCACTCGCGGACATGGTGGCGCTGTGACTGCCCGTGACACCAGATCAGCCGTTGTGCCCACTGCCGAGCAGAAGTCTGGCGAGTAAGACAGAATGGAAGCATGCGACTGATCTTGATAAGGCACGGCCAAACCCCCAACAATGTCCTCGGCCTTTTGGACACGGCAGTGCCTGGGCCGGGCTTGACGGCATTGGGCGAACTGCAGGCGGAGGCGCTGGTTGATGCCGTGGCGGGTGAAGCGATTGATGCCTTGTACATTTCTAATCTAACCCGCACAGCACTGACGGCCGCACCCTTGGCTGCCGCCCGCACACTCACCCCAACGGTCAGGAGCGGGCTGCGCGAGATTAGTGCCGGGACCCTGGAAATGAAGGGTGACAGGACTTCCGTTGAGGCGTATCTCCGCACCCTGAAATCATGGTTGACAGGCGACCTTGACGTCCGCATGCCCGGCACAGAAACCGGCCACCAAGTGTTGGAACGCTTTGACGCAGTCGTGGCGGAAGCGGCCAACGGCAACGGCACCGTTGCCGTTGTCAGCCACGGCGCCATGATCCGATTCTGGGCAGGATACCGGGGTATTAATCTTGACTGGTCGGATCCCCAGTATCATGACCTATCCAACACGGGAATTGTCATCATGGAGGGTGAGCCCACACCCAGTGCCACCCCGGGAGGATGGGAGATCCGCTCCTGGCATGGTTCACCGGCCGGCGGGCTCAGGGGCTTGGATGCAGACGGTCCTACAGCAGAACTCACAGCAGAGGCCATAGTCGCCGGACATGAAAACGTCTAGGAATTCCGTGACTGACCGCGGCGGGGCGCCCGCTCCATTGGAAACGATGAACTCCGACACTGCCCAAGTCTTTGAAGCCACGCCATTTAGCACGGTAAATCTGTGGCGTCTGAAGGGGATCAGCTGGGTTTGGTTGGCCACGGCTGCCGTCTGCATTGCCCTGCTCGCCGTGGGTGCCCCACTGAACATGAACCTGTACGGGATGTCGCTGCCCTTTGGGTTGGGCTTGACGATCCTGCACGTGGCATCGCTGGGCCTCACCGCCGCCCGGCCGGTAGCCGGCGTCCTGATCTCCATCATTCCCATGACGATCCTGCCACTGGTTTCCATCCCAGTGGGCGCAGCGCCCATGCCCTTCAGTGTGGTGGCGATGGTGACCCAGGTTTTTGTCATCTGCGTGGCGGGATTGCGCGCCCACTGGATGGTGGCGGCGGGCGGCTGGCTGGCCAGCGTCATGGTGGGTGTTGTCTCCAATTACCTGACCCTGGGAGGGGTCCAGTCAGACGGTGCGCAAAACAATGTGGTCATTTTTGCTGCCGTATCCGGCGGGCTCATGGTGGCAGCGGTGGTGGCCCAGCAATGGCAGCACCTGCGCGCCGAGTTGGCGGCCGAACGCAGCGTCAGCGCGGAGGAGCAGTCGCTGCGCCGCCTGGCGGAGGAACGAACCCGCATTGCCCGTGAACTTCACGACGTGGTGGCCCATGGCATGTCAGTGGTGGTGGTGCAGGCGACCACCGCCAGGTACCGCCACGCAGGCTTGAGTGATGAGCTGAAGCAGGAATTTGATGACATTGCCGCCAACTCACGCCGCGCCATGACGGAGATGCGCAGCATGCTCGGCTCACTGCGGAACGCCGACGCCGGCCGCGAGTTGGGGCCACAACCCACCCTGGCTGATCTGCCACAGCTTTTTGCCTCGGCACGCTCCGCGGGGGTGCGCATCGCCGAACCTGAGCTTTCCGACGTCGAACATCAAGACATTGGCGAGGTCATTGCTCTGACCACCTACAGGATTGTTCAGGAAGCGTTGAGTAATGTCATCCGGCATGCTCCGGGGGCCACCGTCCGGGTGGGGTTTGCTGTGCGCAACGGCACCCTGAGTGTTTCGGTGGTCAATTCCAGCTCAGCCGTGGGGGCCGTGATGGCGCAGCTGGACAAGGGTGCCCACGTGGGTCAGGGGCTCATTGGAATGCGTGAGCGGGCAGCCATTGTGGGCGGCTCTGTGGTCTGCGTTCCAACGTCCGACGGCGGTTTCAGCGTCACAGCCAAGCTGCCACTGAGCTCCGGCAACGCGGGAAATTCCGCCAAAGGAGGTGGCCAGCTGTGAGCATTAGAGTGCTGGTTGTGGATGACCAGGCCATGGTCCGGGAAGGCTTTGCCGCTCTTCTTGGCGCCCAGGATGACATTGAGGTGGTGGGCCAGGCTGAGAATGGTGCCCGCGCCGTGGAGATGGCCCGGGACCACCGTCCGGACGTTGTGCTCATGGATGTCCGCATGCCAGTCATGGACGGCCTGGAGGCGGCCCGGCAGATACTCTCGGGCGTACCAGAGGATGCGCAGAGCACCATTCATGTGCTGATGCTGACAACCTTTGATGTTGACGATTACGTCTACGACGCCCTGCGCCTGGGGGCCAGCGGTTTCCTGCTCAAGGATGCGCTCGCTGAGGATTTGGTGGCGGCCGTGCGGATTGTGGCCTCGGGGGAAGCACTGCTGGCCCCGTCGGTGACCAAACGATTGATTGAACAATTTGCCGTTGCCGGGGCCAAACCCGTGTTGTCGAAGGAGCGCCTGGATGGGCTGACCGACAGGGAACTTGAGGTCATGACGCTGCTGGGTCGGGGCTTCTCCAACCAGGAAATTGCGGCAGAACTGTTCATTGCCCAGCAAACGGTCAAGACGCATGTCAGCAAGATTCTGGCGAAGTTGGAATTGCGGGACAGGGTCCAGGCCGTGGTGCTGGCGTACGACACGGGTTTGGTCGAACCGGGCTCTTAGGCACCCACCCACTAGCTAAAAGGTTGGGCCGAAGACTGCCTCTTTGGCCAGTTGACTCGGCACCTGCTTGTCCAATGCGCCAAACTCTATGTTATCCATAACCTAATTACTGGTACCGGTCTCAAAACACCTCACAATAGTGTTAGTTTCTTCTCTAGCAGCTGATGGGGGCCAGCAGCTGTGGGCGGTGTCCTTGCGCCCGCGTTAGAACCCACGTCCTATCTGGACAGTGCGCTTCAAGCCACGATTTCTACGCTGGGTGCTGCGCTCACGGGTGCAGGCACCCCTGACACCTAGGAACGCAGTGAAGAGAACCTCGCCTTTCAAAGGCTCAAGAAGAACCACTAGCAAAACAGTCCTCGCTGGGGCAATGCTGGCCGTTTTGGTGGGCAGCACCATGCCGCTTCCGGCCACCGCCGCACCCGCCGTTCCGCTGAACGCATCGGCGTTTGTGCTGGCCGCAGGGACTGCTGCCATCGACATCAGCGGCGTGAGCATCACCGGTCAGCTCACCGACGTCACCCGGGATGTCCTGCTGAATCCCTACGTCCTGGGCGAGAAGGTGAACTACACCTTCAAGGTGACCAACAGCCGTGCCCAGACGGTGACGGTAGTGCCGCTGTCGGGCGGCTTCAAGCCGTTCGTACCCGCGGACGGCGGCGGAAACTGCCGGTATGTCAACCTGCTGGCCGGTGCCAGCTACACGTGCGCCACCGCCAAACACACAGTGACGGCCGCCGACCTTGCCGCGGGCTCCTTTGCCACGACAACCTCCTGGCAGGTGGGCAGTGAAAGCCAGACGCTTTCGACGCCAGCCGTGAACCTGCGTGCAGGGGCCTCCACTGCCGTTGGACAGCTGAGCATTTCAGGGACGCCAACAAATCCTCAGCGCAACACAACAACCTCGCCGTACACCGTGGGCGAGGCCATTGATTACACTTTCACTGTCGCCAACAACGGCACCAATGCCGTTGAGGTGGCCACCGTTGCCGGCGCATTTACGCCTTTTTTGCCCGCCGACGGTGCAGGCAACTGCGCCCAACCCAGCCTCGCCGCAGGTGCAAGCTACAGCTGCACGACGGCCAAGCACACGGTGACCCGGGAGGAATTGGACCGGGGCTACTTCCTGCCCGTCACCTCGTGGCGTGCAGGCACTGTCACGGTTGCTCTCACCACCGATCCGGTCAAGTTGGGGACGCCACTGTCGGACCCCCTTGCCGGATACCTCAACGCAGCTCCCGCGGACCGCGGACTGGGCTTCCACGACGTGGACAAGGACGGGGCGCCGCGGACCATCCGCAACGACCTCTCCGCAGGCACGCTGACTGGCATGGTGGAATTCGCCCAAAGCCTTACGGTCAATCCGGCCGGAAATGACGCGACGGAGATGCCGGACCTTGTGGCCCAGCGCCAGGCCCTGCTGCTCTTCACCCCGTCGCAGGCCACCAGCAGCGTGAGCGTTGCAGCCAGCGTCAAGGGCGTCGCCAAGGGCGTGTTTGTGCTGAATGCCCCCGACGCCCTGCCCGAAACCGATGCGAATTTCCCGGCCGGGCGCCCGGCTGTGGTGTACTCCAAGCGGGCTTGGAGCGTGGACCTGCCCTGGGATGTGGTTGTCCCCGGGCTGGAACTTACCTTTACCGCGGCCGACGGCGGCACCGGCACCCTTCCGGCGTCGAACATCACCATGGCCCCACCTTCCGAGCTGGTCATCAACAACATTGAATTGGGCATGCTGACCACCCCGAACATGAATGGGGACCACGCGTTCATCAACAAGCCGGCGCAGTCGGCGGCGGACTATTTCCAGACCATCCCGGTGTCCAAGCTGGTCATGGCCAAGTACGAGACCGTGCAGCTGAACAAGGTCATCGTGGCCAACGGAAACATCTACACGCCGGAAAATCCCTCCGTGACCAACGGCGATGTTTACTCGGGGGACATGCGTGAAAACGTGGGCAAGGCGCAGGTCTCAACGGGCATCAACCTTGCCAACTTTGGCCAGACCTCCGGGCCCATGAACCAGCAGCAGCCGTCCCTGTACAACCAGCGGATCATCCACCACTCGGCCGGGCTCTACGCCAACGGGCGTGCCGAACACGGCCTGTCCGGCGGCAACGGCATGGCCACCATTTACGCCTCCAGCGGCAACGAACTCAGCCACGAGCTGGGCCACTCGTACGGCCTGGGCCACTACCCCGGCCAGAACTCAGCCCTGCCGGGGGACGCAGCAACCATCAACGCCACCCACCACGCCGATTCCGGCTGGGGATACAACGCCTACCGTGGCGCCTTGCGCAGCAATTTGCGCATGGGTGCATTCCAGCCCGACGGCGTCAGCATCAACAACCTGCCGTTCAAGCAGACCTTTGGTGGCGCCTACAACTACCTGGTGGACGCCATGGCCGGCGGCTGGGTTGAGAGCAAGTACTCGAACTACACCCTTCACACCGGCTACAGCGCGGACAGGATTCAGGAATCATGGACCAAGGTGGTCCCGGACCTGGCCTACCCCAGCGGCTACCGCAACTGGGACGCAGCCACGCAGAGTTACGTGGACGCCAAGGTTGCCAACCCCGCGTTCAACTCGCTGCGCCCCACCGCCGTTGGTGTGCCCGTGGTGACGTTGCTGGGCGGCTATGTGCCTGCCGACTCAACCAAGGCAGTGCTGTACCCGGCCTTCCGCTCCAACTGGGGCAACGCCTTCAACTACCCGGCGCCGGTTCAGGACGCCCCGGCGGCCACCCGGGTTTGCTGGATGGACGTTGACTTCCTTGGCGGGGCATCCAAGGCATTTGCGCTCAGCGGCGGCGTCAGTGGAGTTCCCGTGGGCAACGCCCTGCAGTTCAACATCAACATTGCCCAGGCCGACAAGCCCACGGGTGCCCAGCTGTCCTGCAAGCAAAACGGTGTCACCAGCCAGTACGGCAACCGCATCGATATCGCCACGGATTTGCCGGCCATGCCTTCTGCGGTGACCATTGGCCAGGATGCCGGATACACGGCCGTGCGCGACGCCGAACTGCCGCCCCTGCAAACGGAACTGGAATCGCTGGCCACCAGCACGTTCCCCTTGCTGGGTCACGCTTCAAAGGCGGCCTTGACCACTTGGAAGGGCAGCCTGAACCTCTTGAGCCCGGCCGCCAAGACTGTTGCCGAGAAGATCCTCGGCATGGAGTTGGCAAAGAAGAATGCTGAGAACTTTGTGCGCTACTACCAGGACACCATGGCCACCACCGCCACACAGACCCGGTTCAAGGAGTTGCTCAGCAGTTCAGCGCTCACTGCCTCCCCGGCCACCCCGGTGGTTCCTGCCGGCGCAGCCATCAAAGTTGACATTGGCAACAGCGGGGTAGCTGGAGGTTACTGCCTGAAGCTTTACACCAACCCCGATGGGACGCTGGAGGCCCGTGTTCCCGCGGCAGCAACGGTGGCCACCGAATGCACCGGCGCGGCCAATGAGAAGTGGGTCATGGATGCCCGCGGTGCCGTGCACAGTGTGGCCCGTCCGGATCTGTGCATCACCAGCAACAACCCGAGTCGGCCCAGCAACTGCGACTTCTCCAATGCGTCTCAGCAATGGGTGTATCAGGCTGACGGCCACTTGAACTCGGTGGCTTCGCCGGGACGTTCCATGGACCTGAACAGGGCCACCCGCCTGCCCATCCTGTACCAGACAACAGACGGCAGCAATCAAAAGTGGACGGGGCTGACCACCAGCACCGTGCCGGCCCTGGTTCTGCTTGACGCCACGACCCTGAAGAAACTGGGGGAGCTGGGCCTCTAAACAACTGACCCGCAGAAATCGACGAAAATATGCGTTTTTGACGCGTTTTTCGGCGATTTCTGCGGGTCAGTTTGTTTGGGTGCCTAGGCCTGGGGCTGGACTAGCTTGAACATGGCGCCCGTGCAGTCACTCAGCCCGGCAATCCTGCCGTACGGGGAGTCCTCCGCCGCATTGATCACCGTGCCACCCAGGGTGAGTGCCAAGGCTACTGTGGCGTCGACGTCGTCCGTTTGGAAGTACACCTGCCAGCTGGAGGGGACTTCATCCGGCAGGAACGCGGCGGCATCCATGATGCCAGCCAACTCTTGTTCGCCGTCGAGCAGATTTGTGTAGCGGAACTCGGGGGTGTCACTCATGACCGAGGTCTGCAAGCCAAAAACGTCCCGGTAGAAGCTCACGGCGGCCGGGTAGTCCTTGCTGTGCAGTTCGTGCCAGGCGGCGGCACCGGTTTCCTCGTGGGCCTGAAAACCTGTGTGGCCGCCAAATTCCCACAGCCCCACGGAGGCGCCGCTGGGATCGCCGAGCATGGCCATCTTTCCCTGTTCCGGCACGTCCATGGGGTCCAGGTAGGAAATGGCGCCAGCGTTGGTGGCTGCCGACATGGACGCGGCAATGTCATCCACGCGCAGGTAGGTGCTCCACACATCCGGGTAGCCCTGGCCGCCGTCCTGGCTCTGCATGAGTCCGGCAACGCTCTTGCCGTCCTTGAAGGCCGTGGTGTAGCCGCCGTACTTCTCTTCATCCCCCACCTCGTAATTCCAGCCGAAGAGCGCTCTGTAAAACTCGCGTGAACGGCTCATATCCGAGGTCATCAGGTCAATCCAGCACGGTGCGCCGGCGGGGAAATCATGCGAAGTCATGGCAGCTCCAAAATACACATTGTTGGCTAGGGACAAGGGAAGACTATGCCCGCACGCGAGCTGCAGGCAAGAGCAAAAAAGCGCCCACCTGATGAATAGTTGCCCACTGTGTGGTGGGTAAATCCATCGGGTAGGCGCTTTAGGTGCGCTGTGCGGTCAGCGCATGTTCACGAACTGCAGGTCGGCGTCCTCGAACTTGCGCAGGAGCGCCATGACTTCCTGAAGGTCGTCACGGCTCTTGGAGCTCACGCGAAGCTCATCGCCTTGGATGGTGGACTTGACGCCCTTGGGACCCTCATCACGGATCAACTTGTTAATCTTCTTCGCGATGTCCTGGGCAATCCCCTCAACGATTTCGGCTTCGAGGCGGTATTCCTTGCCAGAGGCGTAGGGCTCGCCGGCGTCCAGGGACTTCAAGGAGATGCCGCGCTTGATCAGCTTGGATTCGAAAACGTCCATGACGGCCATGACGCGCTCTTCAGAGTTGGCCTTGATCAAGATCTTTTCGCCACTGAAATCGATCTCAGCACCGACTCCCTTGAAGTCGTAGCGCTGGACTACTTCCTTCTGGGCCTGGTGCAGCGCATTGGCGACCTCTTGTTTGTCGACCTTGCTGACGACGTCGAATGTTGACTCACTAGCCATGATTCCTCCATGTACGTGGAAATTTGAGCGATTGATCTGAATACAAGCGTAGCGCCCGAGGGCCCCAAAGTGCGGGTCCACGGCGGCGAGGGTCCCGCCGCGAGCTTGCGAGCGGTGGGAGCCGCTGGGGAGAAGCGAGGTTTAGGGAGGGCGCTCACAGTTTGTTCTTAGGATCTGTACGGCCCGTGCACATTTGCGCTTGGCAAAGTTGACGTTGTTGAGACAGTCAGCAATGAGGAGGAGCGATGACCAGCAAGGACCGCACGGCGTCAGCACCTGACAACGAGCCCCTGCCGCCTGTGGCAGGGGAGAACGTTGCCAGTGCCAAAGCCCGGCCCGCCAAAAGAACTGTGGGAGCAGCTGTAGGAACTGCGGTGGCGGCGGCAACGTTGGCCGCTGTAACAGTTTTGAGTGGCCCTGCGCTGGCTGGCGCGTCAGCATCAGGCCTGAATTCGGGCAGCATCATCAGTTCCCCGCCCAACTCCGCCTCTTCGAGGATCGCCGGGGTGCATGAAGACATGGCCCGGGCCGTGCAACTAGGTCAGATCACCGCGTCGCAGGCAGCGTTCTTGGAAAACCAGCTTGTGAAGCGGATCCAGCCGGGCGTCTGAGCCTGCCCAATCCGCGGATCGTCGCATAAACGTACTTTGTCCGCTTATAGGGGGTTGGGCAACACCCCATGAGCGGACAAAGCGCGTTTATGCCCGGAAAGCGCTGTTTTGCAGGCCCAATATCGGCGGCCAAGAGGCCGCAAAAGCTCTCGATTCGGTTTTTCGGCAAAACCCTAGTACAGTTTTACTGCTCCCACTTGTTGGGGGCGAAAGTTGAACCTGATGTTGAGGTTTGACTGGCCACGGCAGATTACCCGAGCGGCCAAAGGGGGCTGACTGTAAATCAGCTGGCAACGCCTTCACTGGTTCGAATCCAGTATCTGCCACCAAACGGGAAACCCGGAACCACCGCGAGTAATCGCTGGGGTTCCGGGTTTTTTGTGTTCTGTGCCTGTGATGTGGCTGGCGGAACTACAGTTAAGGCATGGAATATGTTGTGCCCCTGATAATTGTGCTGGTCGTTGTCATCGTCGTGGTTGTTGCTAACCGATTCATTGGGCGTCGTGGCCGGGCCGTTCACCAGACTCCGGCCGAGGATGGCGGACCCAAGGTCGCCGCATCCAAGTCAGGGAAGCCGCTGCGCCGCGGCCCGGAGGTCACCCGGGAGGGCGCCGAGGAAGCCAGCGCCAGACTCACACCGGAACTGCACCGAACCGTCTATTCCTTGATAGCCCAAAATCAAGTACTCAGCGCAGTGAAGGAATACCGCAAGGCCACGCGCCTGGGCTTGGCTGAATCAGTCGCTGCCATCGCCGCGTTGGCGCAATTTCCCCAGCCGTCCCCCGAACCAGCAAAAGCGGACGCAGCGCTGACGGTGGAAGACATCATGAACGCGGCCCCACAGCCGGCCACTCTGCAGGATCTAGCTCCCCAGGAGTCTGCCGCCGTGGAAGCGGCCAGTGCGGAGGTGGTCGGCATTCCGGCGGCAGCTAGCAAGTACCGCTACCGTGCCATCGTGACGAGCGGCGAGGAGGTTCGTGAAGTTGCCAGCACGCGCCTGAACGAAGAGATTTTCGCCCGCATCCGTACTCTGGCTCGGGCTGGGGATCTCGATGGCGCAGCCAGCCTCCTGTGCAGCCATGCGGACATTGGTACTGCCGAGGCAATGGAGTTTGTGTCCATGATCGGTCCCGAAGACTAGCCGGCAGTCAAGGCCAGGGCCAGACCCGCAAGAAAAACGCCCGATTCCATGGAGGAATCGGGCGTTTTTTGTTTGCTCGGCGTCAGTTGATGTCGGTGTAGCCATCAAGCACAAAGCCGTCCTGGTGGTGGATCAGCTGGCGGCCCATGCCGGCGTCGAGCTGGATCCAAAGGCACTGGCGGTCGCTGCTGAGCGTCTCCACGCGGCCGGACAGGCGCCAGCCGCGGCCGTTGACCAGCGCTACGGGCTGATTCTTGTTCAGTGCCGGCCAGACTTCGTGGTTCTCGGGGTCTACGAATGCGCGGTGGTGGATGGGGCGTGTCATGGGGTCTCCTGAAGTGAAAGTCATCGCTGCTTCCTTTTCTATAGTCAATAACGCCAGTATCCACGGGCCGGGTGAATTGGCTGTGAATACCATGTGTCCTCCCGGCGACCTTTCCTTGAAGTGTTTCGCCCCCGGTGTTCGACGCCGGAGCCAGGGCAGGTGGGAGGCCTCACCAATGGTTGGCTGCACAACAAGAGACTGTTAGGTGCCCTAACTATATGTTAGGCTACCTAACTATGGACGACATTGAGCTTCATGACTTGGCCCGCCGGTATCGCGACATTCTGCGCCAGGCCGTCTATTTGGTCCGTTCCATTGACGCGGACGGTGAATTGAGTACCGGCCAAGTGGCCACCTTGAACATGATCGCCGCCCAACCACTGCGGGTGGGAGCCATTGCCCGCAACGCCGGCATCCGCGTCCCCAGTGCCACCGAGCAG
The DNA here is from genome assembly GCF_002909445.1 of Arthrobacter glacialis. Classification (GTDB taxonomy): domain Bacteria; phylum Actinomycetota; class Actinomycetes; order Actinomycetales; family Micrococcaceae; genus Specibacter; species Specibacter glacialis. The sequence goes on along the minus strand of NZ_PPXC01000004.1, from coordinate 233,235 downwards.
GTCATCAAGCTGGGCAGTTTGGGGCTGGTGGAGCGCAAAGCTGATGAATCCGACGCCCGCGTGGTCCTGGTTGGTCTCACGGATGCCGGGCGCAGCGCCCTAGCTGAAGCCAATGCCCGCCGCAACGCCACGATGGCCACGGCGCTGAAGACTCTCGACGCCGATGAGCTCCAGGCCGTGGCCAAAGCGATTCCCGCCATTGCCAAACTCAACGAGGCACTGGCCAGCTGACAGCGATGGCACGTACTGCCGCAAGAACATCATGAAGCAAGGAGAAACCGTGCAAGGCACAACGGCAGCCAAGGCTGCCCAACAGATTGACGACGTGTTGGCGAACGAGAAACGTTCCATGCTGAAACAACCCAAGGCCGTGTGGGCGGTGGCGTTCGCGGCCGTGTTTGCTTTTATGGGCATTGGTCTGGTGGATCCCATTCTGCCGGCCATTGCCGAGAACCTGGACGCCACCCCAAGTGAGGTGTCCCTGCTTTTCACCAGCTACTTCCTGGTGACGGCCATCGCGATGTTGATCACCGGGTTTGTGTCCTCACGCATTGGCGGCAAGAAGACGCTGCTGATTGGGCTGGGCATCATTGTGGTTTTCTCGGCCTTGTCGGGATTCTCCAACACGGTCGATGAACTGGTGGGCTTCCGCGCCGGGTGGGGCCTGGGCAATGCTTTGTTCGTTGCCACGTCCTTGGCCGTCATGGTGGGGGTTGCCTCCGGCGGCGCGGCCACGGCGATCATTTTGTACGAGGCCGCCCTAGGTTTGGGCTTGTCCCTTGGCCCGCTCATGGGTGCCCTGCTGGGTGGCTGGCAATGGCGTGCACCGTTCTTTGGCACGGCAACGGCCATGGCCATCGCCTTCATCTTGGTTATTGTCATGTTGCCCAAGGCTCCGCTGCCTGCCACCAAGACCCGGCTGCGCGACCCGTTGTTGGCGTTGGGCCACAAGGGGCTGCGCACCACGGCCGGCAGCGCCTTGTTCTACAACTACGGCTTCTTCACCATCTTGGCCTTTGTGCCCTTCATCCTGGGTTTTGATGCCTACGGGATCGGCGCCGTATTCTTTGGCTGGGGCGTTGCCGTGGCCGTCTTCTCGGTCTTCGTGGCGCCACTGGTTCAGCGCTGGTTTGGGCCGACCCGAGCACTCACCGGGTCCCTGCTGGGCTTGATGGTGATCCTCATCGGCCTCGCCCTGGCTGCCGGGCACTCGGTCACCACCGTTGTGGTGCTGACAGTCCTCTCCGGTGCGCTGCTGGGTATCAACAACACTTTGTTCACCGAAATGGCCATGTCCGTCTCGGACTCCCCGCGCCCTGTGGCCAGCGCCGGCTACAACTTCATCCGCTGGATGGGCGGCGCCCTGGCCCCATTCATGGCGGCCAAGATCGCCGAACACGTCAACGCCTCGGCCACCTTTTATGTTGCGGCAGCGGCTGTTCTGATCAGCGCCGTCGTCATCTTTGCCGGACGAAAGCTTCTGACGGAGCACGCACCGCTCGGGGTCTGATCCCGATATTCCCGCTCACGCGTTGAGCGAAACTGTAGCCATGCTTTTGTCCCGTCCCGTACGGTTAACGCATGGCTACAGTTGATATCACCACAGAAACTTTTGGTCCCACCATTGAAGGCAACGACATTGTGATCGTTGACTTCTGGGCGTCTTGGTGCCAGCCCTGCGTGCGCTTTGCGCCCACCTATGAGGCTGCCTCCGAGAAGCACGACGGCATTGTGTTCGCCAAGGTGGATACGGAAGCCGAGCAACAGCTCGCCGCCGAAGCAAACATCACCTCCATCCCCACGCTGATGGCGTTCAGGGAAAAGGTGCTGGTTTTTGCCCAGCCCGGTGCGCTCAACGGCACCCAGCTGGATGAGGTCATCACGGCCGTCAAGGCACTGGACATGAGCGAGGTTCACGCAGCCGTGGCCGCCAAGCAGGCCGAAGGTAGTGCAGCCGAATAGAGTTCTTCGCGCAGGCGTCGAGGGGCCCGTCACCATCTGGTGACGGGCCCCTCGACGTTGGCGTCATTCGTTGTTAGTGGCGTTCCAGCTTGACCGGCTCCGCCAACAGCGCGCTGAGGGATTCGTTCAGGTCCTGAACGGCGATGCCCTTGCCGTGCTTTTCCAGGTCCGCCTCGGACGCCCACTGCTCAGTCAGGACAATCTTTTCCTCGGATTCCTCCGTGATCTCATACTGAATGCAGCCGGTTTCTTCGACGACCTGCTCAATCGCGATCTCGAGGGCGAGCTTCACGCGGAAGAATTCGCCCTCATTGGGGATGAACGTGGCCTGTAGGTTGATGATCTCACTCATTCCACCAGCCTAGGCGATGGCGGGGCCGGCCCCGGAAGCGGTTCCGCAGTGTGAACGCATCCGGCCAGCACGTCAGTGCCCGCGGTGGTCTTGGATGGTCATGCGCGGACCGAACATCGGCTTGCGGAAACCACTGAGTTGCAACATGCGCACCACCCGCTGCCGGTGCCCGCGCCAGGGCTCCAAAAGTTCCAGCATGCCAGTATCGTCCACTGGTTTCCCGGCCAGCGCCCAGCCCACGTAGGCGGCCAGGTGGTAGTCGCCCACGGCCACCTGATCGGCGTCACCGTGGGTGCGCTGGGTGACTTCCGCCGCCGTCCATACCCCAACGCCGGGGATGCTCTGCATCCTTGCGCCCGCTTCCGCTGCTGGCAGCTTCGCCAAACGCTCCAAGCCCGACGCCGCTCGCAGCATCCGCACAATGGTGGCCGAGCGCTGTGGTCCAACACCTGCCTTGTGCCATTCCCAGGATGGAATCGCGGCCCATTGGGCGGGGGTGGGGGCCACCAGGAGATTGTGCGGAACACCCGGGTCAGCACCAACGCCCGGGGCCTCGGTGCCGAATCTGCGCAACAAGACGGCGTAGCTGCGAAGAGCCTCAAGGGATGTGACCTTTTGCTCCAAGATGGCAGGCACCAGTGCGTCAACCATGCGCCCGGTGGAGGGCAGCCGCACTGCCTGGTGCCGGCGTCGGGCATCCCTCACTGCGCGGGGGAGCGTGGCGGCAAAGCCGGGTGAATCAAAATGGGACCAGTCGTCGTGGGTGCCCAGCAGCGCCGGGACGCCCGTCAGGGCGTGGTCCGCGCCGGGACCCCAAGCCCGGGCGTGCAGCTCGTTGCCCTGTTGGTTGATGCCCAAAGTTGCTGGTCCGGAGGGGGTGTTGAAGGCCAGCCAGGCCGCGCCCGGGGCCAGCCGGATGGTTTTATCGGCAGGGCCCCTACCAATGATGCCCAACGTCCCGTGTAGGGAGTAGGGTCCGTGGGCATCCCAAACCATTGTGGGCCCCGCGGTTGCGGCGACTGTCATGGGTCCATGGTGGCACACCGGGCTGACAACCAGGTGTGTGACATCAAATGCGGCCCCGGCCGGGCGCTCGGATTGTTACGATTCGCGAACTGCCGAACCGGCCCCGATTTTTGCCGGTCCTGCTGCAGGACTTAGTCTTACGTTGACCATCCCGAGCGGCCGAGAGATCTGGCTCCACGACGCCGCAGCAACCCTGGTTGACACCCTGTGCGGGTATCAATGCCGGCAGGGTGCTACCGCCAGGACCGATGGAGTGCACTCATGCCTGCTTTACTTTCGCCGTCCGTTGCCACGGCCTCCGCCCTGCCAGATCCGCAAGGTACTGCCGCCATGGCTGTGTCCTTTCAAAACCTGGGCCGGTCCTTTGGGACTGGACACGGTGCCCACACGGTGCTTCGGGAGGTTTCCTTCGACGTGCAAGCTGGGGAGATCGTGGCGTTATTGGGGCCCTCCGGCTGCGGGAAGTCCACTTTGCTGCGCGCCGTGGCAGGGCTCGATACGCCCAGCACAGGCGCGGTGACTATTAACGGCACTGCCGTGTCCGGCATTGATTCGCGCTGCGCCGTCGCCTTTCAAGAACCCAGGCTGCTGCCATGGAAATCCATCGCCGGAAACGTGGCGATTGGCGTCCCCGCCGGCGCCAACGCCGCCCGCACCCGCGAGGTAGTTGAAAGGCTCGTCGGACTGGTGGGGTTGTCCGAATTTGCCGGTCACCGCCCGCGCGAGGTCTCCGGCGGCATGGCCCAGCGGGCGTCGCTGGCCAGGGCGCTGGCCCGAAACCCCGGGGTGTTGCTGCTGGATGAGCCCTTCGGCGCATTGGATGCACTGACCCGGATCACCATGCAGGATTTGCTGCTGGACGTACACCAGGCCGAGCCCACCACTGTCTTGCTGGTCACCCATGATGTCGACGAGGCCCTTCAGCTCGCCGACCACATCATTTTGCTTGGCCCTGACGGGACCGGCGCTCCGGGGGCCACCATTGTGCGCACCGTGGAAGTGCCAGGCCCCCGCCCCCGCGACCGGGCATCAACGGCGCTGGCCGGACTTCGAAGTTCACTGCTGGCCAGCCTTGGCGTCAACGGCCACTAGCCACTTTTCCCACACCCTTTCATCAACACAACCTTTCGTGAGGACCACCATGCCTTTTTCTCCCACCCTTAACCGCCGTTCCTTCCTCAGCGTCGCTGCCGCCGTCTCCGCACTCGCCCTAGCGGGGTGCGCCGGCGAGAATGCAGCCACCGACATCGCCGGCAAGGATGGCGGCACACTAACCATCGACTTTGCCACCTACAACCCGCTGAGCCTTGTCATCAAGGAAAAGGGCTGGCTGGAGGCAACCCTGGCCAGCAAGGGCGTCACCGTGACATGGGTGCAGTCCGCCGGTTCAAACAAGGCCAATCAGGCTTTGCTCGCCGGAGCCATCGACGTCGGCTCCACGGCAGGATCAGCCGCGCTGCTGGCCCGGTCCAATGGATCGCCCATTAAAACGATCTCCATCTACTCCCAGCCCGAATGGGCTGCCCTGGTTGCCGCCAAGGGCTCAGCCATCACGTCGGTAGCCGATCTCAAAGGCAAGTCAGTTGCTGCCACCAAGGGCACCGATCCCTACTTCTTCCTGGTCCAGGCTTTGGAGGCGGCCGGCCTGAGCACAGATGACGTCACAGTGCAGAATCTCCAGCATGCCGATGGCCGGGCCGCCTTGGAGAACGGTTCCGTTGATGCGTGGGCAGGTCTGGACCCGATCATGGCCACGGCCGAACAAGAAGGTGCAACCCTCTTTTACCGGAACCTGGACTTTAATACTTACGGTTTCCTGAACGCCACAGAGTCATTCCTGAAGGACAAGCCGGAACTGGCGCAGAGCGTGGTGGACGTCTATGAAAAGGCGCGTATTTGGGCAGCGGAAAACCCCGAAGAGACAGCACAGATCCTGGCTACAGCCGCAGGACTCAAGCCGGAAGTTGCCAGCACCGTCATACTTAAACGCAGCAATCTTAATGTCTCCGGCATCCCGGGCGAGAAGCAGCGGGCAGTGCTGGCGAAGATTGGGCCCACGTTTGTGGAGCTCGGTGATGTCAAGACCCAGGCCGAGGTGGACACCGCGCTGTCCTCCCTCCTGGATGATTCTCTGGCCGTGAAAGCCAATCCCGCCTCCATCAAGGAATCATGATGGCTGTCCATAGTGGCGCAGCGGCTAGCACGGCAACGAATGCTTCGCCGAAGGCGGGTTCTGCTATCTTCGCCCGTTCGTGGACCAGGCTGGGTCTGGGCCTGATTCTTCCTGTCCTAATCCTGCTCGCCTGGCAGCTAAGCACCGCTGCCTGGGTGTTTTCACCGGTCCAGCTGCCGTCGCCCCGCGCAGTACTGGACGCCGGAACCGAGCTCATCGGGCGCAATGAATTATTCAACCACGTGGCCATCTCGACCCAACGGGTGTTGATCGGCTTCCTCATCGGCGCAGTCCTGGGCTTATCGCTGGGGGCTCTCGTAGGGCTTTCCAAAGCGGCTGACGTGTTACTGGGACCCACGATCGGGGCGCTGCGTGCCGTCCCCTCACTGGCGTGGGTGCCGCTGCTGATCCTGTGGATGAAGATCGGCGAGGATTCAAAGGTCACGCTGATAGTCATTGGTGCGTTCTTTCCTGTATTCACCACGGTTTCCTTGGCATTGCGCCACGTGGATAAAAATCTGGTTGAGGCAGCCCGGGCCTTTGGCTTGAAGGGCCTCAAATTGCTGACCACTGTTCAGCTACCGGCAGTGGTTCCGGCCATCTTCTCCGGCCTGCGCCTGGCGCTCGCCCAAGCGTGGCTGTTCCTCGTGGCAGCGGAACTGATCGCCTCCTCCATGGGGCTCGGATTCCTGCTGACGGATTCGCAAAACAACGGCCGCACCGACAGATTGCTGCTGGCCATTGTGCTGTTGGCCATTCTCGGAAAAGCCACCGACGCTCTGTTGGGCCTGGCCGAGAAGTGGGCTGTGCGCCGCTGGTCGTAGCCACGCTCGGCGGACAGGCGTAGGGTGAGGGCACACACTAGGGGGCGCGATGCAGTTTGCGAGAACGCGGAGCTGGCGTATGAGCGAGGGCCTCTTTTGGCCGCTGACGGTGGCACTTCACCTTTGAGACTCGCTGGGATTGCCTGCCACCAAACCGTTCTTTGTCCCACCCGTGGTGCCAGAAGTTGCTGAGCGCATTCCTGTCACTGGTCCACTCACCGACGTCGCCCTCGCCGATGAATGGGTACTCTGGTTCTCCGATTTATTGGCCGATCATCTGGATATGCCCAGCAACGCAGGCATCGAGTACATGTCGTTGGCGGATCGTGCACCGGCATTCCACGCCAACCTCAGGGCCCACGGCATGATGATGACTTCCTTGGTGCAGTCGATCGAAAAGAACCGCGGAAACAAGGCGGCACCCTTTGAACTGGACGTGCTGATCCTGCCCGTTGCCGGTTTCTGGCTTCGTCGGGCAGGACCAAGTCGGGTGCTTCTGAGCGAGTCGGCGCGGAGGGATGCCGAACAATTGCGCCGCCTGCTGGGTCCCATCATCGCCGAGCTGGCCTAACGAACCCGGCCATCCGCCGTCGGACCTCCTGGAGAAGCTAGATGGTGAGCGACTGTGCCGTCTGCGCCAGGATTTCCCGGCACGCCAAAATGGCCGGACGACGGCGGCTGGCCCGTCGCGCCGAGGTGAAGACTGTGCGCCGGGGGAGTCCGGGCAAGTCGATCAGCGTGAGGGCGGGAGGTCGCCCGGTCCACATGAGGTCCGGCATCAGCCCCACGGCGTTGCCGGATTCAATGAGCCTGACTTGGGCCTGCAGATCGGCCGTTTCAAAGCGCACATCCGGCTCAAAACCTGCCTGCCGGCACGCCTGTTCGGCCCAGTGGCGCGATGCCGCGCCGCGCGGTTCCATGACCCAGGGCAGGTTGGCCGTGTCCTCAAGGTCTGTGATGGGCTCCGTGCGCAGCCGGGTCATGCCGCCAGCCACGCCGGCAGTGGGAACTGCCAGCCGGATGGCGTCGGTGGTGAGGGTGATCCTGTCCAGCCCCGGATGCAGGGGAGCGGCATGGCCGGGATACTGTTCGGCCACGACCAGATCAAAGTCCCGGGCCCACGTCTCGTACAGTGCCGTTTCGGGTTCGCGTTGCACCATCTCAATCCGCACATCGGGGTGGGCCGCCGCCATGGCAGTGAGCAAGTCCGGCAACAGTGCCAGGGCCGCCGATTGAAACACGGCCAGCTTCACTGTGCCGGTCACGGTGGTCAAGGAGGCGGACATGTCTGCCTCCGCCCGTTCCAAGGTCTCCAAAAGCTCAGTGGTGTGTTCCACCAAGATCTCGGCTTGGGGCGTGAGCTGCACACGCCGGCCCACTTTGAGCAGAAGCTTTACGCCTACCTCCTTCTCCAACAGTGCCAACTGTTGGGACACGGCAGAGGGGCTGTATTGCAAGGTCGCGGCCACGTCGGCCAAGGTCCCGCGAAGCTGCAGTTCCCGCAGCAATCGCAGGCGTTTGACGTCCAGCATGGGCGCCTCCCAAAGAGTTAGTAGAAATGACTAATATTCATCATAAATCACCACTTTTGCTTATTGAACAAAGGTCTCATACTGGTCATTAGAATCGAATTCCCCAACCCCCAATAGAGCCAGCAGAAATGAATGCATCAGCAACTATGACTAGTTCCGTCACCGCGGCCACTTCCGCAAACATTCCGGTTCCCAGCAATGATCTTGCCCAGGAAACCATCGCCCTTGTCCGGCATTGGCTCACCGAGGCCGCCACGTTCCCGGCGGATGTCTCGGCCCAGCGCCTTGCCGGCGTCCTGAAGGACCCCAATGGCCTGGACTTCACCGTGGGTTTTGTTGATGGCGTGATTCGTCCCGAGGACCTGGCGGTTGCCGCCCGCAACCTTGCCATCCTGGCCCCCAAGGTTCCGGCATTTCTGCCGTGGTACATGCGCGGCGCCGTCCGGATCGGCGGCATGATGGCCCCGATCCTGCCGGGCATCGTCATCCCGATTGCCCGCAGGGTGCTCCGGGACATGGTGGGCCACTTGATTGTGGACGCCACCGATGCCAAGCTGGGCCCGGCCATCGCCAAGATCCGCAAGGGTGGCGTGGACCTGAACATCAACCTCCTCGGTGAGGCGGTCCTGGGTGAGAACGAAGCCGCCCGGCGCCTTGAGGGAACCCTGAATCTGTTGGCGCGGGACGACGTCGACTATGTCTCCATCAAGGAATCCTCCACCGTGGCACCCCACTCGCCGTGGGCCTTCGACGACGCCGTTGACCACATCGTTGAGAAGCTCACCCCGCTGTATACGCTGGCCAACTCCTTTCCCAAGGCCAAGTTCATCAACCTGGACATGGAGGAGTACAAGGATCTCACCATGACCATCGCCGTGTTCAAGCGCATCTTGGACAAGCCGGAGTTCAGGAACCTGGAGGCCGGCATTGTGCTCCAGGCCTACCTGCCGGACACCCTCGCGGCCATGATCGATCTAACCGAATGGGCCACGCGGCGCCGCGCCGAAGGTGGCGCCGCCGTTAAGGTGCGCATCGTCAAGGGCGCCAACCTGCCCATGGAACAGGTGCAGGCGTCAGTCTTCGGCTGGCCGCTGGCCACCTGGGGCAGCAAGCAGGATTCGGACACCAACTACAAGCGCATGGTGAACTACGCGCTGACCCCCGAGCACATTGACGCCGTCCACGTCGGCGTGGCCGGCCACAACCTCTTCGACGTTGCCCACGCCTGGCTGCTGGCCAAGCAGCGCGGCATCGACACCACCTCCGGCCAGCTGGAATTTGAGATGCTGCTGGGCATGGCCACCGGCCAGGCCGAGGCCGTCCGCAAAGATGTTGGCTCACTGCTGCTGTACACACCCGTGGTCCACCCGGGCGAGTTCGACGTTGCCATCGCGTACCTGATTCGCCGTTTGGAGGAAGGTGCCAGCCAGGACAACTTCATGTCAGCCGTGTTTGAACTCTCCGAGAATGAGGCATTGTTCCAGCGCGAACAGCAGCGCTTCCTAGCCTCCCTGGCGGACCTGGACACCACTGTGCCGCCCACCAACCGTGTCCAGGACCGCAATCAGCCCGCCGTTGCAGCGCCCGCGGATTCCTTCGCCAACACCCCGGACACCGATCCGTCACTGGTGGCCAACCACGCCTGGGGCAAGGACATTCTGGCCCGCATCCCCGGCTCCGTGCTGGCCAACGACATTGTCGCGGCCACCACTGTCACCGAACTGGATGAGTTGAACAGCATTGTGGACACCGCCGTCGCCTCCGCTGCTGCGTGGGGAGCGCTGAGTGGCGCCGAGCGTGCGGCCATCTTGCACCGTGCAGGCGACGTGATGGAGTCCCGCCGCGCCGAGTTCATGGAGGTTATGGCCGCCGAAACCGGCAAGACACTGGACCAGTCCGACCCGGAGATCAGCGAAGCCATCGACTTTGCCCATTACTACGCCGAGCGCGCCAAAGATTTGGAAACTGTCGACGGCGCAGCGTTCGTCCCAGCGAAGCTCACAGTGGTGACCCCGCCGTGGAACTTCCCGGTCGCCATCCCTGCCGGCTCAACGCTGTCCGCACTGGCCGCTGGCTCCGCCGTCGTCATCAAGCCTGCACCGCAAGCCCAGCGCAGCGGCTCACTCATGGTGGCAGCATTGTGGGAAGCCGGTGTTCCCCGCGAGGTGCTGGCGCTGGTCCAGCTCGGTGAGAACGAGCTGGGCAAGGCACTGGTGGCCCACCCGGCCGTGGACCGTGTGATTCTTACCGGCGGCTACGAGACAGCAGAACTGTTCCGCAGCTTCCGCACTAATCTTCCACTGCTGGCCGAGACGTCCGGCAAGAATGCCATCATCGTCACCCCCAGCGCAGATCTTGACCTGGCTGCGAAGGACGTGGTCCAGTCCGCGTTTGGCCACGCCGGCCAGAAGTGCTCCGCCGCATCGCTGGTCATCATGGTGGGGTCGGTGGCGAAGTCAGCCCGTTTCCGCAACCAGCTGATCGATGCCGCCTCCAGCCTGAGCGTTGGCTACCCGGAGACGGCCACCACGCAGATGGGCCCGGTCATTGAACCGGCCGCCGGCAAGCTCTTGGGAGCCCTGACCACCCTGGACAGCGGCGAAAGCTGGGCCATCGAGCCCCAGCAGCTCGATTCCACCGGACGGCTCTGGTCCCCGGGTGTTCGTACGGGTGTTGCCGCGGGCTCCACCTTCCACCTGACCGAGTTCTTTGGCCCCGTGCTGGGCGTCATGCAGGCAGACACGCTCGAGGAGGCCATTGCCATGGTCAATGCGATCGACTACGGCCTCACCTCCGGCCTGCATTCCTTGGATTCCGCGGAGATTGGCCTCTGGCTGGACACCGTCCAGGCCGGAAACCTGTACGTCAACCGCGGCATTACCGGTGCCATTGTGCAGCGTCAGCCGTTCGGCGGCTGGAAGAAGTCGGCAGTGGGTGCCGGCACCAAGGCGGGCGGACCCAACTACCTCATGGGGTTGGGCTCGTGGGAAACCGCCGAATCCACGGCCACCGAGCCGCTGGGTGACCCCGCCGCCAAGATGATTGCTGCTGCCACCGAGCTGACAGCTGCGGAGCAGGCATTCCTGCTGCGCTCGCTGCACAGCGACGCCGCCGCATGGGCTGACGAGTTTGGCGTGGCCAAGGATGTTTCGGGGCTCTCCGCCGAGCGCAATGTGTTCCGCTACCTGCCGCTGAACCCGCTGGTGCGCCTGGCTGAGGGTGAGCCCGTTGCCAAGTTGATCCGCGTTCTTGCGGCAGGCATCACCGCCGGAGCAACACCGGAAGTCTCCTCCGGCGTCGCACTTCCCACCTCGGTGCAGGCCCTGTTGCTGAGCCTGCGCATCAACGTCACCGTGGAGTCCGACGCCGACTGGCTGGGTACCGCCCGCGCGTTCGGTGCCGGCCGCATCCGGCTGATTGGCGGCGACACCAGTGCTGTCTACGAAGCAACCGGCGGACGTCCGGATCTGGCCATCTACGCTGGCGAGGTCACCGAGGCTGGCCGCGTTGAGATGCTGCCGTTCCTGCATGAGCAGGCAGTCAGCATCACGGCGCACCGCTTCGGCACCCCGAACCACCTCTCGGACGGCCTGATCTAGCCCCCACTGGTCCCACTCGCACCGGCTGCCCACGCCACCGCGCCCGTCCCCGCTTTTCGCGCCCGTCCCAACGGCGCGAAAAGCGGGGACGGGCGCGGTGCTCGTTGGAGCGGGCTATTTTTGCGGTATCCCGGCCTGGCGGAGCAGCCGTTCGAAGCCGCGCAGGTTCATCATTTCGGCCCAGGTCCATCGGAAGAACCCAACACCCTGCGCACGAATTTGGTCCTCGCGGTCCTTTTCCTTCAGGATTCGGTCCGCAACGGGAGTTCCCCCGCTCCAGTCACTACGCAGGTACTTGCCCCGGCCATCAAATTCCCCGGCCTTGCACTGCTCCCCGAACCAGAAATCGACGAATGCGTCGCTGCCGTCGCGGAGCACGAACTTGCGTTGCAGCTCCGGGGTGGTGAAACCCAGCTGATTCATCCTGACCCGGCTCAGGGATTCACCCGCGGAGCCGGAGAGCCCGGACGCAAATTCAATCACTGCCATGGCGCGATTCCGGGCGGCCTGCGAGGGGAGCTGCTCCGCAGCGCTCATCAGCTCTGACTTTTTCAGGGGCGGGCCTTGGGGCTGGTCGTTGTTCCACGATGGTTCAGGGATGCCGTCTGGGATGCCTGCCGGTGTGAAAGTGTTTTCGGCTTTGTGCCTCATGGGGCGGTGAAGACTGGAATCGCAGATTGCCACGGCGAGTTCAAAGGACAACCCGGTGATGAGTTGCATGGTGGTGGTCAGCTTGTCGGTAAACAGGAGGCCTCCGCACTGGACAACGCCTTCGCCCAGTGAGCCAACATGCCGGCTGATGTCGTCACGGCTGCGGCCCCCTGCCTTCGACTCAGTGATGACATGTATCCGCTGGGGATTGCCCACGAGCCACAAGCCCCACACGAGCGCCGCCGTGGCGTGGCAGAAGACCGGTGGACGCCGCGACCGCGTTTGAAATGCCGCCGCCTGCTGGCCGTATTGTGTCGCAGGGCCCATGGCGTTCCACTCGGCGGCTTCCATATAGACGCCGCGGCGGACACATGCCAGGCGCCCCTGTCTTTTGAGCTTGGCCAGGAGCCGGGAATCCAGGCCCTGCAATTCCATGTCAGAGGGGAGAATCAGGCGTGGTGGCTTCATGGAGTCAAGCGTTCCAGCGGGCCGGCACGGAGGTAAGGGGCAATCCGGAAATTGTGGAAAACCCGGAGCGGTTATCCACAGCCCCACAGCGACCCGCCGCGCCCGTCCCCTGCTTTCGCGCCCGTTGAGACGGGCGCGAAAAGCGGGGACGGGCGCGGCGGGTGAAATGGACCAGGTGGGCTAGGCCTGTGAGACGCGCACCATGTTCCCCGAGGGATCGCGGAACGCGCAGTCCCGTGGGCCCCAGGGCTGATCCTTGGGTTCCTCGAGAACCTCGGCACCAGCGGCCGTGGCCTGCTCAAAGGTTGCGTCCAAATCGTCGGTGCTGAACACGAGCATGGGGAGCATGCCCTTGATGAGCAGCTCCTGCAGGGCGTCGCCGTCGGCCTTGGAGCGCCCGGCATGGGGTTCGGAGATGACGATCCCCAGACCAGGCTGGGTGTCCGTGCTGAGCGTGACCCAGCGGAATTCGCCGGACTTGACGTCGTTGCTGACGCTTAGGCCAAGGGCATCGCGGTAGAAGGCGATTGATTCCTCGGCGTCGTTGACGGTGATGTTTGTGTACTGAAGTGAAATAGCCATAAGTAGAAACTATCCCTAAGCACCCTGGTCTGCTTCTCCATTCCTGCTCGACTTTTCCGGACGCTGGCCTAGGTGCGACTTACCCTGGCTGGGCGGGTGGTGCCTTTGGCAAAGCATGGTGGCATGGCCTCAATGGCGGTGTGCTTCCTGGCTCCGTAGCTGCTGGGTGTCTCGCCCATGATCTCGGTAAACCGTGAACTGAAGGATCCCAGCGACGTGGCTCCCACACTCATGCACGCATCCGTCACCGACATCCCGCTGCGCAGCAATGCCGCGGCCCGTTCAATGCGGCGGGTCATCAGGTAGCTGTAGGGCGTTTCGCCGTAGGCTTCCTTGAATTTTCGGGAGAAGTGGGCTGGGGACATCAACGCCTTCGCAGCGATGGTGGGCACATCCAGGGGCAGGGCATAGTCCCGATCGATCATGTCCCGTGCCCGGCGCAGGTGGGCCAGATCGGCCAGCTCATCGGGAGTCATGGCTTGAGGCTACCAGCCAGCTGCGAGGGCGTGGCGAAGGTTCTTCACCCAGTGCTCCACCTCGCGGGGTGAGCGCAAACGGACAACCTGCAGATGTGGCTGAGATTGCGCCAAAACCGGGATGGCAGCCTTGAGCTTGTTTCGGGTTTGCCAGCCCCACCGGATGATGTGGTCGCGGTCGGTGAAAAGTGTCCACAGGGGCCCCTCAAAGTTGCCATTCCACAGTTCCTCGCGACGCAGCCGCCGCCTGGCCGTGCGCCGGATGAGCCGCCACATGGAAACCGGCATGGGGAAATCGAGCCACAACAGCGTGTCGGCACGTTCAGCCAGCAGGGGGCGCGCCTGTCGGTATTGCCACTCCGTGACCCAGCCCGGTGCGCTGCTGAGATGGTCGACGTCGGCCATGAAATCCGTGCGCTCCGTCCAGTTTGGTCCGTGGAACAGAGCATCGATCTCGGTGTGGGGAACCTCCAGCAGCTGTCCCAACCGCCCGGCCAGTGACGTCTTGCCGGAGCCGGAGACCCCGGCCACCAGGATTCGTTGCGGCCGGGCGGGAAGGGGATCGGTGGCGGAGAGCATCCCGTGATTCTAGGCGTTGGCCTCGGCAAAGGCCTTGAACGCCTCCATGGACTTGTAGCTTTCCTTCGGGAAACTGGAGCCAAAGAGCACCCCAACCACCTTCATGAAACCCTTCATCTCAAAGATGTTGTGTGCCACCCACTTGGTGGCTGTGCCGTCCAGTTCAATGAACTGATTCTCACAGATATTGTGCACACCCTTGGCGTCGTAGTTGGCGTCAAAATGGTCCGGCAGTTCCCTGCGCACAATGGTCTCCACCATTTCCATGGTGCCGCGTCCGCGCTTGAACGTGAGCTTGGAGGTGGCACCGGCTTGGCCGGGCACCCCTGTCAGGGGCTCGAAGGAGAGAAGGCCATCCATCCACTGCTGCATGTTCTCGACATTGTCGAACAGCTCAATGAAGCGCTGCCGGGGGACGTTGACAATGATGTCCTGAGTGTATTCCATGGCCGAATCCTATACCCGTACGCCCCTGCACGCAGGGGGCAGTGTTGTGGGCCGCCAGCACGGCGTAATGCCCGGTGGTCACGGCGGCCGCTTACCGATACGTTTGGACTCATGAAGTACGCGAATTCAGTCCTGGACCTGATCGGCAACACACCGCTGGTGAAACTGAACAAGGTCACCGAGGGCATCAAAGCAACCATATTGGTGAAACTTGAGTACATGAACCCCGGCGGATCCGCCAAGGACCGCATCGCCGTGAAGATGCTGGACGAGGCTGCCAAAGCAGGCCTCATCCAGCCCGGCGGCACCGTGGTGGAACCCACCAGCGGCAACACCGGCGTGGCCATGGCCATGGTGGCCCAGCAGCGCGGCTACAACTGTGTGTTTGTGGTCCCCGACAAGGTGGGCGAGGACAAACGTGCCGTGCTGCGGGCCTACGGTGCGGACGTTGTGGTGACGCCCACAGCGGTTGCACCCGACAGCCCGCAGTCGTACTACGGTGTCTCCGACCGGTTGGTGACCGAAATCCCCGGCGCCTACAAGCCCGACCAGTTTTCCAACCAAAACGGGCCGCTGAGCCACTACGAAACAACGGGCCCGGAAATCTGGCGTGACACAGAAGGCAAGGTCACACACTTCGTGGCCGGCGTGGGCACCGGCGGCACCATCTCCGGCACGGGCCGCTACTTGCGGGAGGTCTCCAAGGACCGGCCCGCCCACGAGGGTGGCGAAGTACAGGTCATTGGTGCCGACCCCGAAGGGTCGGTGTACTCGGGTGGCACCGGGCGACCGTACCTTGTTGAAGGCGTGGGCGAGGACATTTGGCCTCCCTCCTATGACCCCAAGGTGCCGCACCAGGTCATGGCCGTGAGCGACAACGACAGCTTCGCCATGACCCGGCGCCTGGCCCGGGAGGAGGGCCTGCTGGTGGGAGGATCCTCCGGCATGGCCGTGGTGGCCGCGCTGGCGGCGGCCAAAGACCTGGGTGAGGAGGCCGTCGTCGTTGTCCTGCTTCCGGACAGCGGCCGCGGGTATCTGGCGAAGATCTTTGATGACAAGTGGATGCAGTCGTACGGCTTCTTGAAGGCCACGGATGAGCCGGCCATTGGGGAACTACTCAAGGCCAAGACGGGGCAGCTGCCGGACCTGGTCCACATCCACCCGAACGAGACCGTCCGCGACGTCATCAACCTGATGGCAGAATACGGCGTCTCGCAGATTCCCGTGCTGTCCGCCGAACCGCCGGTGGTCATGGGCGAGGTGATTGGTTCGGTGGATGAGCGCACCCTCACCGGCAAGCTTTTCCGCCACGAAGCTAAGCTGACGGACAAGATCACCGAACACATGCAGCCGCCGCTGCCCATCATCGGCTCCTTGGAACCCATCGCCGCGGCGCGTGCCAAACTGCAGGACGTGGACGCCCTCATGGTGACGTTTGTTGGTGCGCCCGTGGGCGTGTTGACGCGCCACGACCTGCTGAACTATCTCAACGACTGACTTTCCACCACGCTAGGAGACACCATGACTGAAGGATTCAACACCCGCGCGGTTCATGCCGGCCAGACCCCGGATCCCACCACGGGTTCCGTCATTGTGCCGCTGTACCAGACCACCACGTTCGCCCAGGACGGCATTGGCCAGCTGCGCAACGGCTACGAGTACGGCCGCGGCACCAACCCCACCCGTGATTCGCTCCAGACCCAGCTTGCGGCGCTGGAGGGTGGCGAGTTCGCGTTCAGCTTCGCCTCGGGTCTTGCCGCGGAGGACGCCTTGATCCGTGCCCTGTTGCTTCCGGGCGATCACATCATCATGGGCAACGATGTTTATGGTGGCACGTACCGGCTCATCAACCGGGTCCTGTCGGTGTGGGGCATCAGCAACGCTGCCGTGGACATGTCCGACGCCGGCGTGCTGGCTGCCGCTGTAGCCGCCGGTGGTCCGGAAGGCAAGACGAAGATGGTGTGGGTGGAGACGCCGTCGAACCCCATGATGAAGATTACTGACATTGCCGCGCTCGCCGAGGTGGCACATGCCGCCGGGGCGCTGCTGGTGGTCGACAACACCTTCGCCTCCCCGTACCTGCAAAACCCGCTGGCCCTGGGCGCGGATGTGGTGGTGCATTCCACCACCAAGTACATTGGCGGGCACTCCGATGCCTCCGGTGGGGCCATTGTGCTCTCCGACCCGGAGGCAGCCGAGAAAATCGGCTTTGTGCAGTTCGCCGTGGGCGCCGTGTCAGCCCCCATGGAGGCGTGGCTGACCACGCGCGGGCTTAAGACGCTGGGGGTGCGCATGGACAGGCACTGCACCAACGCCCAGGCCATTGCCGAATGGCTGCTTACCCGGCCCGAGGTGGAGCGTGTGCTGTACCCCGGCCTGCCGGATCATCCGGGCCATTCGTTGGCGGCGAAGCAGATGCGCGGCTTTGGCGGCATGATCTCCGTTCAGTTCAAGGGCGGCGAGGCGGCGGCACGCAAGGTTGCCGAGTCAACGCACCTGTTCACCCTGGCCGAGTCTTTGGGCGGGATTGAATCGCTCATGAACTACCCCTCGGAGATGACGCACGCCTCCGTCAAGGGGACCGAGCTGGCCGTACCGGTCAATTTGATCCGGTTGTCGGTGGGCATTGAGGACGTTGCCGACCTCATTGCAGACCTGGAGCAGGCGCTGAACACCCTGGGCTGACCCGCGCACAACGCTCCACACACACAACGCTCCTTCAGATACGGGGCACTTTTCGCGAACGCTCGCTCACAGACTGCAGGAGCGTTCGCGAAAAGTGCCCCTCTTCTGAAGGAGCGTCTGTTGTTGTTGCTATTGGCCTGTTAGCCGTGCTGTGCTCTGCGGCGCGCCAGGGTCAGCACGGTTCCCAGCAGCAGAACCACCATGCCCATGATCAGCAAGGGGGTTGACCCTGCGCCGGTGTGGGACAACTCGCTTGTAGCGGCTGTGGCTGTCGGGCTTGTGCTGTTCGACGGCGTGGCGCCCGGGGTGCTGCTGCCTGCCGTGGACGTTGCGCTGGCGCTCGCCGTCGCGGATCCCGTGGAACTCGGGGTTGCTGAGGCAGATGCCAATCCTGAAGCCGTGGCCGACGGGGCTGCGCTGGGAGTGGGGACGGCATCAATGACCAGCGGCGTGACCGGCGCAGAGGTGTTGCCGGCAACGTCCCTTGACCGGTAAGTCAGTGTCAGCGCGACGTCGCCGGCTGCAATGGGTGCACTGTAACTGCGCCAGGTGGCCCCGCCGTCGGCACTGGACTCAATGGACGCCACACCGGAGCCTGCATCGGCTCCGGTCAAGGTGACCATGCGCTGGGAAACGCTCGAGGCAACCGTGGGGCGGATGGTGTCCACCTTGACAGTCCCCAAGGTCTTGGCCGTTTCCTCGGTTCCGCCCAAAGCCACGGAGCGGTAGGAAACGCTCGCAGCACCTTCGGGCAGGGCGATGGGTGCTGTGTACACAGTCCATGCACCTGCTCCAAGCTTGTACTCACTCCGCAGAACCTTGGCGGGCTCCGTGGTCAAGGTCAGGGAGGGGGCAACAGTGTGCCACCCGGAGGCGGACGCTGCCGGGAGAGTGGCGGTAGTTACCGGGGCAGTCTCGGGATCGGCGCAGGTGACGCGGGCGTTGGCCCAGTTGGCCCTGTCAAAGTAGTTGACAGTGCCCTCGGTGACTTTCAGCGTCAGCTTCTTGACTCCCTTGATGGGGACGTTGATGGACTTGGGCTCGCCACCGGAAAACTCGCCGCTGGTGTAGAGCTGAACGCCGTCGCCAAGGACAATGAACGTGACAGACGGGGTCTTGCCGGCCTGGTCCATGGTGCCGTCAATGCCGGCCAACGACTGGAAGACGCTGCAGCGCCCGCCCACGTTGAACTCCAGCGTTGTGGGGGCTTGGACGCCCAAACCGGTTGCGTACGTGACATTGTTCAGCATCAACGGACGGCGCACGCGGGTTGCGGCGTCGCCAATCTCGGTGTCGCGGGCAACCAAACCAAACGCGGGATCAAAGTCAGCAGCCAGGATCGGCAGGTGCGACAACTGGGTCGTACCGTTCCCCGGGGCTGCCGGGGCGGGCTGGTCCCCGCCGCATGTCACCTGCGCGTCGGCCCAGTTGGCGCGGTCAAACCAGTTCACACCGTTCGGGTCTACGTTCAACGTCAGCAGCTGCACGCCTGTGACATCCACGGAGATCTTCACCGGCGCCTGCGGTGCGGCTCCGGTGGTGCCTGTGAAGGCGCCCGAGGTGTAGATGCTGGTGCCGTCGCCGAGCACATTGAAAATCACGTTGGGTGTCTTGCCGGAGGCGTCCATGGTGCTGTCGATGCCGGCTGTTGCGGAGAAGTTCGTGCACTTCCCGCCCAGGTTGAACACGATCGTGGAGGGCGAGTTCACGCCCAGGCCCTTCTCGTATACGATGCCGGCCAGGGTGATCTTGTTGCGCACCTTGGTGGTGTTGTCGCCAATGGCTGTGTTGCGCCCAATCGGCCCCAGCGACGCGTCCGACTCGTTGGACACGAACGGCAGCTCGGACAGCTGGGTCTTGCCATTGCCCGGCGGAGCGGGCAGCACAGGCAAGGCCGGGATGAAGTTGATGACCTCGTTGTAGCGCACGACGGCGTCAGTCGCTAAGGCGACCATGTCACCTGTTGCGGTGGTTGGGTAGCCTCCGGCGGGCTCGTAGGGGCCCGTGCCGTTGATAAACGCAGCACCCAGGGCCGCGAAGTTCGGGGCGGTGCCGGGCCCGCTGCCCGTCATCTTCTGCTCCAAGGACGTGAAGTAGGCGCTCCAGCGGGCCTTGTAGTAACCGCCCACCAGGCCGTTCCATTCACGGTTGGCATAGTCGTTGAGGTTGGACATGCCGGGGGACCAGAGGCTGACAAGGGAGCGCTGGTCGGCTTCCATGCCTGCCTTGTCCGCGGCAATTGTGGTGAAATCGCGTGCCTGTTTGATCCAGCTGCCCAGCAACTGCTGGGAGTTGGTGCCGGCAATCTTGTCCATGAGGTCCATGGACTCCAGCCACAAGGTGGTGAGCTCTTCGAATTCGGCAACCTCACCGGCGTCGTACGCCTTCTTGATCTTGGGCAGCATGGTCCGGGAGAGGTTGGAGAGCACCTGGCGGGAAACATCCATGAGGTCGTATTTGTAGGTGTCGGTGGCCTTGACGGCCGGGCTGGCGGCCAGGAGCTTGGGCAGTGCCGTGGCAAACGTGTCCATGTTGTAGCGCTGCGAGCCGGGTGACCAGGCCGCCGCTTTGTTGACAGTCAGGGACGGTGCGGCACCAAACAGGCCATCGGCAGCTTCACTCCAGCCGTCATTGGCGGGCAGGTCGTATGCGGTCTGTCGCAGCACATCCCAAGCCGCTGCCGCGTTGGCGTCTGCCACACCGTAGCGCCGCTGGGCGAAGTCGCTGAACCATGCGGTGAGGTCCGTGGGGGCGCTGCGCCAGGCCAGGCCGGCAAAGAAGTCGAAGGCTGCCGGATTGTTGTCGCCGCCCTCGGGCATGATGGCCAGCCCCTTCATGGCGCTGCCGGGCTTGTTCAGCCATTCAAAGTAGCGCGTGTTCTGGACAGACAGCTGCGAGCCCATGGTGGTGTGCCCGCCAAAGTTCCAGATGGTGCCGAAAGCGTAGGGGATGCCCTTCCAGGTGGCGTCGCGGTTTTGGTTGTTGTACCGGTCCGAGATGCCGTCCACGATGAAGGTGGTGGCCGGGTTCGCCGCCGCGGCAACGGCCTGTGGCGGGTTGTTCTGCCAGCCCAAGAGCACCCAAATGGCGTCCATGTGGGCTGTTTGCAGGGCCTTTTCCACGGCTACTGTTGCCGTGGAAACGTTGACGGTTCCGGCGATGCCACCCTCATGGAGCAGGTCCATCTTGTACATGGAGGATGCGCCCAGGCGCGCAGTGGAGGCGTCGTAGAAGGCCTTGGCGATCTGTGGGAACACCACGTTGTTGGGATCCAGCCAGTCGGGGCGCTGGTAGCCGCCCACCCAATTGCCCTGCGGGACCACCGAGGCTGTCGGGTTCTTGGCCTTGAATCCGGCCGGAACCGTGCCGAAGTAGCCCGGCAGAACGGGCACCATGCCCAGTGAACGGATGTAATTGGCAATGTCCTTGCCCAGGGCCGCGCGCTGGTTGACCGTGTTCAGCGTGATCGGGTGGGGATCTGCTGACATGTTCTGCAGCAACCACCACGGCTGATGGGCCGATTGGGGGATCCAGGCGAGGACTTCCGCCTCGCTGTAGCCAAACTGCTTCAGGACATCCAGGTAGACCGCCTCAGCACCTACGGGCATGAAGACCTCGTTGAGGCCGTGCAGGGCGAAGGTGTCAATCATGTCCTTCCACTGCTGCAGGGAACGGTAGGCGCCCGTGTAGCCGTCCTCGACGTCGTTGTTGACAAAGCGGTGCTGGACATTGGCCGTGTTCTGAATCAGCGCTGTGCCCGGCAGCGTTGCCGGCAGTTTCAGGGAGTTGCTGTTCCAGGATGTTGACTGGTGCAGGACCTGGCCCACATAGGCGTTGAAGCCGGCAAGGATGGTGGCGGGGGTGGAGCCTTCAATGGTCACCCGGCCGCCAGCGGCTGTGACCTTGTAGGTGTCCTGGCCGGCATTTTTGGCGATGATCTTCAGATCGAATTTCCCGGCGTCAGCTCCAACCAATTTGTCCAAGACAGTGGCTGCAGGCTCGGCTCCGGCGCCGATCTGGGCTGCGAGTGGCGCTGTGGGTACCGCACCCGCGGGGGAGATGGGGCCCAAAAGTGAAGCCGATACAGCCACGACGGCTGTGGCGGCACCGAAGCCAACTAAGTTGCGCCAACTAAATCGTGAGGTTTTCATACGCAAGGTCCTTTGCTGGAGTGGATGCGTGGCACCTGTGCGGCTTCTGGTGCTTGGCAAGACGGAGGGAGCAATGTTATGGATAGCATAAGTGAATAATGCAAAGGCATTGTAATATTACTCACACTTTAAATCCGGCCAGTTGTAGGACCTCTTAGGCGACTGGGACCTGCCAATCAGGCTCTCGAGGGTGGTTCTGGACGCCCGGTACCACGCGGGCGCCAACACGGCGGCGCTACCCGCCGAAGACGTCAGCCCTGAGATCTGCCAGGGCTGTCAGCAGCGCCCCTTCTACCACCGCGCCGTCGGCATGGGTGGCAAGTTCCACCGGAACGGGCACCAGGGTGCGCACATTGAGGGCCTGTTGAAGGGGCTCAAGAAGCGCCTCCCCGGCACGGGCAGTGCCGCCGCCCACCACCACCAACTCCGGGTCCAGGGCCAAGAGCAGGACCACCAGGGCGTCGGCAATGCCCGCCACAAATTTCCGGACGCGCGCCGTTGCCACGGGATCACCGGCTGAGGCCGAGGTAAAAACTTCCTGCATCAGGTCTGAGTCGCTGCGCTCGGTTTCGGCGCTGCCAGTGGCAGGGCGTTGGCGCAGCTCGCTCAACAATTCCAGACGGACGTCCGGCCACAGGCGGGTGGGCAGGGAGCCAACTTCCCCGGCTGCGCCGTGGGCGCCACGGTGCAGCCGCCCATTGATGATGGACCCGGAGCTGATGCGGGTGCCCAGCATCAGGTAAATCATGCTGTCGCTGTGCTGGCCCGAGCCAATGCTGAATTCTGTTTGTGTCGCCAGATTGGCGTCATTTTCCAGGCGCACGGCGGCACCCATCAGGGCAGCCAGTTCCTCGCGGACCGCGGCATTGGCCCAATGGGGCATGACAAAGGAATGGGTTAGTTCTCCGGCGTTGTTGACCACGCCAGGCACGCCCACCGTTACCATGTGCAGGGTTCGCCCTGCCAGTGCCGGCCGGTCCAGCAGCTCTGCGAGCATGGCGTGCACCATGGTCGGGGTCAGTGGCGCATTGGCTGCGGGATAGACCCTGCTGGTTGCCAGCAGGTCCCCGCGAAGATCGGCCACATGCAGGTCAACTTTGTTGGGGCCAACATCGATTCCCGCCACGCAACCAGACTCGGCAAGGAAACGATACCGCCTGGCCGGCCGCCCCGAATGCAGCGGTTTCTCCGCAGGACTCAGCTCTGCAACCCAGCCCTTGGCAGCCAGCTCGGCCAAACCTGCTTCCAGGGTGGGGCGTGAGAGCCCCGTGGCTTCCTTGAGGTCTGTCAGGGTCGGTTCCCACGCGTCACGGCGCAGGACTTGAAAGATTGCCCGGGCGTTGATGGCACGCATGTGGGAGGTGTCGCTGATGGTGGAGCCATTGATGGAGCTGAGCTGGGCGGCCGCCGCACTGGAGACCGCCTTGGGGGATTTCCTCACGCGTGAACCATAGCGCACCTTACCCCGTGCAACTGCACGCATGACCGCCAAGCGACTAGGTGACGGCCATCGACATACACCATCGGGCTGTGAAAATGAGTGACAGTAAGGTAACACTTAGCTGATTTGCGTATCGATTCGATATCGTTTTAGGGTTGGTTATGCCCTGCGGGGCGGGCGGCGCCTTTTGCCCCCACGAATGCCCGGGCCTTCCAACACCGCACACCGTCATGCGGAAGGCCACGGAAACAACCTCCATATCTACAGGTTGGACGGTGGCGCACGGATGTCCGGGGACGGATGGAGCGCAGGTGGCCTTCGGGAGAACGCATCGATGAAAAACTCTACAATTACACGCAACATCGGCCGCGTCTTGGCTATTGGTGCCCTAGCCGGGGGCGGGCTGGCCGTTGCTGGAACCGGGGCCAACGCGGCCGACGGCGGCACCTGGGATGCCCTCGCCCAGTGTGAAAGCGGCGGCAACTGGGCCATCAACACGGGCAATGGATTCTCCGGCGGCCTGCAATTTACGCCCAGCACGTGGGCTGCCTTCGGCGGAACCGGTTCACCGGAAAATGCTTCCCGCGAACAGCAGATAGCAGTGGCAGAACGTGTTCAGGCGGGACAGGGCTGGGGAGCATGGCCTTCCTGCGCCGCGCAGCTTGGCTTGAGCGGTGGCGGCGGGGAAGCTTATTCACCCGCTGCAGTTCCAGCTGCGCCTGCCCCAGTGGCTGCACAGTCCGCTGAGGTAGTGCCCCTGGAGCAGGCCCCCGTCGAGTCCCCGCTCCAGCAAGCACCAGTGGAGCAGGCTCCCGCAGCACAGGCTCCCGCCGCGATTGACGTTGCGCTGAGTGGTGAGACCTACACCATCGAATCCGGCGACACCCTGAGCATCATTGCCGACAAGCTGGGCATCGAAGGAGGGTGGGAGACCCTGTTCCAGGCGAATGCCGACACAGTGATCCACCAGGACCTTATCTTCACCGGAGCAGTGCTGCAGCTCCCGGCCTAACCGAGGCCGCACCAAGACAAACTGACCCGCAGAAGTGGTCGAAAAACAGCGCGAAATCGTGTTTTTTCGACCACTTCTGCGGGTCAGTTTGTCTTGCCCCTACACGTTGCCCCTACACGCGGGAGGCGCTGGCACCTGCGTGGGCAACGGCGTCGTACGTGTAAACCTGCTTGCCGCCGATGAACACGCCCATCGCCCGAGACATGATGTCCAGGGGGTCGCCGCTCCACAGCACCAGGTCGGCATCCTTGCCCGCCTTGAGCGAGCCCATCCGGTGGTCCAGGCCCAGCGCCTTGGCCGGGTTGATGGTGATGGCGCGCAGGGCCGTGTCCCGGTCCAGGCCTTCCTTCACGGCGAACGCGGCCTGGTGGACCAGGAAGCCGATGGGCACCACGGGGTGGTCGGTGATGATGGAAATTTCGACGCCGGCCGCGGCCAGCTTGCCCGGGTTGGCAATGGAGCGGCCCCGCAATTCGGGCTTGGACTTGCTGGTGAACAGCGGCCCAATCAGCACAGGAGTGCCGCGGGCGGCCAGGACATCGCCCAGCACATGGGCCTCCGTGCCGTGGTCAATGACCAGGTCATAGCCGAACTCGTCGGCCAGTCGGATGGCCGTGGCGATGTCGTCGGCGCGGTGGCAGTGCTGGCGCCAGGGGATCTCCTTGCGGAGCACCATGGCCAGGGCCTCCATGTGGGCGTCGCGGGGGCGCGGTTCGGGTTGCGCCAGCCAGTTTTGCGCGGCCATGAATGCCTGCCGGATCACCAGGGCCGTGCCGAGCCGGGTGGAGGGCGTCTTCTTCTTCTCGCCGTACACGGTCTTGGGGTTCTCGCCCAGGGCCGACTTCAGCCCGCTGGGGGAGCGGAGCACCATTTCCTCGATGTACCGCCCGTGCGTGTGCAGCGCCACCGCCAGCCCGCCGATCGGGTTGCCGGAACCGGGATTCACGTTGACGGCCGTGATGCCGCCGGCCAGGGCATCGTCAAAGCCGGGGTCAAAGGGGTCCACCGCGTCAATGGCCCGGACCCCCGCCATGACGGGATCCGTCATCTCATTGACGTCGCTGGCGGACTCCAGCTCGCCTTCGGGGTCCATGCCCAAGTGCACGTGGGCGTCGATAAAACCGGGCAGCAGCCACTGGCCCTTGGCATCCACAATGTCGGCGCCCTCGGGGACCTGGAGGGAGGCGCCAAGTCCCAGGATCTTGCCGCCTTCAACCAGGACAGTCCCGGTGAACGGTTCCCCATCAATGGGGACCACATGGGCGTTGGTGATGGCCAGGACCCGCCGTTTTGCGGCGGCGGCCGCCTCCCGAATGGTGGCACTGATCGAGGCCGTGTTCGCGGCGGCCTTGGCGGGCGTTGCCGCCTTGGCCTGCTTTTTGCCCGCCTTGCCTGGGACTGCCTTGCCGGCGCCGGTGCCCGGGACCGCCTTGGCGGGGATGGCGCCGGGCGTTCCTGCCGGCGCGGCCGCCCTGCGCGTAACCCGTCCCGGCACAAAGCCGCCCTCAGATGTTCCGCCGGGCTTCGGTGTGGGCAATGAGGGAGTCATGACGGCCTTTCGCTAAGCAATGGGGACTCCTCCAAGCTACATCGTAAACTTATGCGGTGAACTCGCAGCGAGTCTTGCGCATAAGTATTTATGCGCAGAACCCGCCGCCAGCTCGGCGCATAAGTTCACGCTGCCCTGCGGCGGAGGCTCCCGCACATAGGCTGGGGGCCATGCACAAGAAAATTGCCTTGATTACAGGTGTGGGCCGCACAGTGGGAATCGGCGCCGGGATTGCCCGCGCACTCGCTGCGGATGGCTGGGACCTGGTCCTGAACTACTGGCAGGAGTATGACGAGCGCATGCCCTGGGGGATCCAGCCGGAGGACATCGACACCCTCACCGCGGAGTTTGAAGCCGCGGGCGCCACGGTGTGGGCGCTGCCGGCCGACCTTGGCGACCCCTCCGCCGTCGAACGCCTCATGGCCCAAATTGCGCAGCAGGCCGGCCCCCTGGCGGGCATGGTGCTCTCGCACTGCGAGTCGGTGGACTCGGGGATCCTGGACACCTCGCTGGAGAGTTTTGAGCGGCACTTTGCCGTCAACACCCGCGCCAGCTGGCAGCTGATTGCGGCCTTTGCCCGGCAGGCCACGCCCGACGGCGGCGCCATCGTTGCGCTGACAAGCGACCACACGGCGTTCAACCTGCCGTACGGCGCATCCAAGGGCGCCCTGGACAGGATTGTCATTGCGGCGGCCAGGGAGCTGGGCGGACAGGGCATCAGCGCCAATGTGCTCAACCCCGGCCCGGTGGACACCGGCTGGATGGACGAGGCCACCCGCGCGGCCATGACGGCGCTGCAACCGGGCGGGCGGCTGGGAACCCCCGCTGATGTTGCGCCCACCGTGGCTTTCCTGCTCTCGGCGGGCGGGCGCTGGGTCAATGGCCAGCTGATCAAGGCCGACGGCGGTTTCTCGGCGTAATCGCATGAATCCTGCGCGCTGTCAGGAAGCCGTCAAGATTGCCCTAAACAGCGTAAAGAACACGTAAAAACAAGCTCCAAGCCCACGCCACGGGTGTGCGATTGAGAAAGAAATCAACGCACATTGTGAAAGTAGGACTGTTGTGGATTTAGCGACGTGGTTAATTTTGGGGCTGGTGGGGCTGGCCTTGCTGGTGTACCTGCTGGCTGCCCTCATCCGCCCCGAGAAGTGGTGAGCGGACACCATGGACCTTAGTATTTTCTCGCTGGCCACCCAGCTGGCCGTCTTGATAGTGGTGCTGGCTGCCCTGCACCAGCCCCTAGGCAAGTACTTGGCGAACACGTTCACCAGTCACAAGCATTTGGCGGTGGAAAGCGGACTCTACAAACTCTCCGGCGTCGACCCGCAGGCTGACCAGCACTGGAAGGTGTATCTGCGCTCGCTGCTGGCATTCAGCATTGTTTCCATCGTGGTGCTGTTCCTTGGCCAGCTGCTGCAGGGAATCCTGCCCTTCAATCAGGGCCTGGGCGCCGTTGACCCGTGGGTTGCCATGAACACGGCAGTCTCCTTTGTCACCAACACCAACTGGCAGACATATGTCCCGGAAACCACTCTTGGCTTCGGGATACAGATGATGCTCCTTGCTGTGCAGAACTTCCTCAGTGCCGCTGTGGGGCTGGCCGTTGTGGTGGCCCTGATTCGCGGCTTCACCAGGGCCCAAACGAGCAACCTCGGCAACTTTTGGGTCGACCTGACACGCGGCACCCTGCGCGTCTTGCTACCGCTGGCAGTGATTGGCGCGGTGGTCCTGATGATCACCGGCGTCATCCAGAACTGGGGCGGCACCAGCATCCACACCCTCGTCACGGGCGCCCAGCAGACGGTTCCGGGTGGTCCGGTGGCCTCGCAGGAAGCCATCAAGCTCCTGGGAACCAATGGAGGCGGCTACTTCAACGCCAACTCGGCCCACCCCTTTGAAAACCCCACGGCATTCAGCAGCTTGTTCCAGGTGTTCCTGATCCTGGTGATCCCGTTCTCCTTGCCGGCCATGTACGGACGCATGGTGGGCGACAAACGCCAGGGCTACACAGTACTGACAGTGATGGTGGCGTTCTGGCTGGCCTCCACCACCTTGATGGCGTGGGCCATTGCCGCCTTCAACGGCAACGGCACCAGCGTGGGTGAAGGATTTGAGCAGCGCCTGGGCGTTGCACCCAGCGCCTTGTTCGCAACAGCCACCACGCTCACCTCAACCGGCGCCGTCAACGTTGCCCACGATTCCCTGCCGCCCCTGGCCGGCGGCTTGGCCATGCTGAACATGATGCTGGGTGAGATTGCTCCCGGCGGCGTGGGCTCAGGCCTCTACGGAATGCTGATCCTGGCCGTGGTGGCGGTGTTCATTGGCGGCCTCATGGTGGGGCGCACCCCGGAGTTCCTGGGCAAGAAGATTGGCGCGCCCCAGATGAAGTTGGTGGCCCTGTACATCCTGGTCACCCCCACACTGGTATTGCTGGGCACGGCCATCACCGTTGCCATCCCGTCACTGGCCGCAGCTGCCCCTGCCGAAGGCCCGCACGGATTTAGTGAAATCCTGTACGCCTTCACCTCGGCCGCGAACAACAACGGCTCCGCCTTTGGTGGCATCACCAGCGCAGGTCCCGGGCTTGCCACCATGCTGGCGCTGGCCATGCTGATCGGCCGATTCCTGCCCATAGCGCTGGTTTTGGCGCTCGCAGGCTCCTTGGCGAAGCAACGCAAAATCCCTGCAACCACGGGAACACTCGCCACGCACGGACCGCTCTTTGCCGTGCTGTTGGGCGGCATCTCCTTGATCCTGACCGCACTTACCTACTTCCCCGCGCTCGCCCTGGGCCCGGCCGCTGAAGGACTGCTGAAATGAACCTGAATAACACCCTTGCGGCGCTGCCCCTGGCCTTCCGCAAGCTCGATCCCCGCCAAATGATTCACTCGCCCGTCATGTTCACCGTGCTGATCGGCTCCATTGTCTGCACCGCAGTTAGCGTCCAGCAGCTGGCCATTGGCTCCGATTCGGCAGTATTTTCCATCATTGTCACGGTGTGGCTTTGGTTGACTGTACTGTTTGGCAACTTGTCCGAGGCCATTGCCGAGGGCCGTGGCAAGGCGCAGGCTGACAGTCTGCGTGCCGCCCGCACCTCAGTCATGGCACGACGCCGGACCCGGGCCTTGGTGCCCGCCGGTGCGTCCGGCGCGGGTCGGGAGGGTAACGCCGAGTATGAAGAGGAGTTGGTGCCCGGCACCGACCTCGAGGTGGGTGACATCGTGATCTGTGAAGCGGGGGACCTGATCCCCAGCGACGGCGACGTCATTGAGGGCTTGGCCAGCGTGGACGAATCGGCCATCACCGGCGAATCGGCCCCCGTCATCCGTGAATCGGGCGGGGATAGAAGCTCCGTCACGGGCGGCACCATGGTGCTCTCGGACCGGATCGTCATTCGCATCACGGCGGCCAGCGGCAAGACGTTCCTGGACAGGATGATCTCCCTGGTGGAAGGCGCCACCCGGCAAAAGACGCCCAACGAAATCGCGTTGAACGTGCTGCTCGCCTCGCTGACCATTGTGTTCGTGGTCGCCGTCATGACGCTGGCCCCCATGGCGAACTTCGCCAGCGCACTTCCCACCCCGGTGGTTCTGGTGGCGTTGCTGGTCTGCCTGATCCCCACCACCATCGGCGCGCTGGTGCCGGCCATCGGCATCGCCGGCATGGACAGGCTGATCCAACGCAACGTCCTGGCCACCTCAGGCCGGGCCGTGGAAACAGCCGGCGACATCACCACCCTCCTGCTCGATAAGACAGGCACCATCACCTACGGCAATCGCCGCGCCGTTGCCTTCATAGCGGCCGACGGCGTGAACCAGCAACTGCTCATCGAGACGGCACGCTTGTCCTCGCTGGCAGACGAGACACCCGAGGGCCGCTCCATTGTGGATCTGGCCGAGGGTCCAGAGAAGCAGGCTGCGCAGGACGCAACGGCAACGCTCACCCCGGATGTTGACGTGATTGAGTTCAGCGCCGTCACGCGAATGAGCGGACTGAACCTGCCGGTGGGGCATCCCGCCAACCCGGGCCACAGCATCCTTGAGGTGCGCAAGGGGGCGGCGTCCGCCGTCGAACATTATGCAAAGGAACGCGGCGGATTCCTGCCCCAGGAACTCGAAAACGCCGTGCAGACGATCTCCGGGACAGGTGGCACCCCGCTGCTGGTGGCCACGTACGACGGCGAGCGCGCGCACGTTTTGGGTGTGGTTCACCTGGCGGATGTGGTCAAGCCCGGGATGAAGGAACGCTTCGCCGAATTGCGGGCCATGGGCATCAAGACCATCATGATCACCGGGGACAACAAGGTCACCGCCGCTGCCATTGCCGCTGAGGCCGGGGTGGATGACTTTGTTGCCGAGGCCACCCCGGAGGACAAGCTGGCTGTCATCAAGGCTGAGCAGGAGGCTGGACGGTTGGTGGCCATGACCGGCGATGGCACCAATGATGCCCCGGCGCTGGCTGCGGCTGATGTGGGTGTGGCCATGAATTCGGGCACCAGTGCGGCCAAGGAAGCGGCCAACATGGTGGATTTGGATTCGGACCCCACCAAGCTCATTGACATTGTGGGCATAGGCAAGCAGTTGCTGATCACGCGCGGATCGCTGACCACTTTTTCGGTGGCGAACGACGTTGCTAAGTACTTTGCCATTGTGCCGGCCCTGTTTGCGGCGACGTTCCCGGGGCTGGGGCTGCTGAACATCATGGGGCTGGCCTCACCCGAGAGCGCCATCCTCTCGGCTGTCATCTTCAATGCCCTGGTGATTGTGGCGCTGGTGCCGTTGGCGCTGCGCGGGGTGAAGTACCGGGCTGTCTCGGCAGCCAAGGCCCTGTCGCGGAACCTGCTCATCTTTGGCCTGGGCGGCGTCATCGCCCCGTTCATCGGCATCAAGCTCATCGACCTGTTGGTCTCACTCATCCCCACAATTGCCCAGCGCTAAATTAAGGACAGCACAATGAACGCTTATGGACGTCAACTTTTCACGGCTTTGCGGTTCCTGCTGTGCGCCACCCTGCTTTTGGGGCTGGCCTATCCGGTGCTGATCTTTGGCTTGGGCCAGGTAGTGGCCCCGGCCCAGGCCAACGGCTCCATTCTGACAGTCGGGGACAAGGCTGCCGGCTCCTCGCTGCTGGCCCAGCCCGTCACCGGCACCGCCTACTTCTTCCCGCGGCCCTCGGCGGTGGGCTGGGACCCGGCGACGTCGTCGGCCACCAACCTGGGACCCAACCAGACAGCACTGGAGGAGGCGATTGCCACCAACCGGGCAGAGGTGGCCGCACGGGAGAAAGCAGCACCGGGCGATGTGCCCATCGACGCAGTCACGGCCAGTGGATCGGGTCTGGATCCTGACATTTCACCGGCGTACGCAACCCTGCAAGTGCCGAGGGTGGCGGCCGCCAACGGGCTCAGCGAAGCAGCCGTGCGGGAGCTGGTTTCACAGAACACCAGCACCGGGGTGAACGCCTTTCTGGGCCAGCCATCGGTGAACACCACCACCTTGAATGCTGCCCTGACGGGTGTGCAGAAAACCGCCACAGGCCTGCGAGAATAAACTATGACGCGCGGCATATTGCGGATCTTCCTTGGTGCAGCTCCCGGGGTGGGTAAGACCTACTCCATGCTGGAGGAAGGCCATGCCCAAGCCGCGGCAGGCGTTGACGTGGTGGCAGGCATTGTCCTGGACCACGGCCGGGAGCAAACCCGCGCGCAACTTGCCGGACTCGAGGTCCTCCCGGCCCGTGTCATCAGCTACCGTGGCACTGATTTTGCGGAACTGGACCTCGCAGCCCTGCTGGCCCGCAAGCCGGCCCTGGCCCTGGTGGATGAATACGCGCACTCAAACATTCCCGGGGCGGGCAACGCCAAGCGCTGGCAGGATGTGGAAGAGCTCCTTGCCGCGGGCATAAATGTGTACTCAACTGTCAACGTCCAGCACCTGGCCTCGCTGGGGGATGTGGTGGAGACCATCACCGGCGTCCGCCAGCAAGAAACCGTGCCGGATGACATTGTGCGCCGGGCGGACCAAATAGAGCTCGTGGACATCCCGCCGGAACTGCTGCGCCAGCGGCTCAGTACCGGGCACGTGTATGCCGCCGACAAGGTGGACGCCGCGCTGGCCAACTACTTCAGGCTTGGAAACCTCACAGCGCTGCGTGAACTGGCGCTGCTGTGGCTGGCCGACAGGGTGGAAGAAGGCGTGGCTGCCTATAGGGAAAGTCACGGCATCGCCACTAGCTGGCCCACCCGCGAACGTGTTGTGGTCGGGCTGCCCGGCGGACCCGTTGGCGAAGTGCTGCTGCGCCGTGCGGCCCGTATCCTCAGCCGGGTCAGCGGCGGAGAATTACTCGCCGTGCACGTGCCCCGGTCCGACGGCGTTGCAGGGGACGCGCCGTCGGCCCTTGAAGGACAGCGGCAACTGGTCACGGACCTGGGCGGCACCTACCACTTTGTGGGCGGTGCGGACCCCGCGGCTGCGCTGCTGGATTTTGCCAGGAATGTGGGCGCCACCCAAATAGTCATCGGCTCCTCGCGCCGCAAACCACGCCTGGGCTTCCTCAATGGCCCAGGTGTGGGGGCGAGGGTGGTGCGCGACGCCGGCGACATGGACGTGCACATGGTCCCGCACCCCCTGAGTGGCTCCGGCGGACCTGTGCGCAACCGGGGTGAGCTAAACAAAAAACGCGTCATGGCCGGATTTATCCTGGCTGTGGCGCTCCCTATCCTCGTGGAATTGTTCACGGGAGCCTTGAGCCTGCAGACCACCATGGTTGTCCAGCTGGCGGCGACTGTCGCCGTTGCCCTTGTGGGTGGGCTGTGGCCGGCGGTGCTTGCCGCCGTGTGGGGGAGCTTGCTGCTGAACTATTTCTCGGCACCCCCCGTGGGAACCCTGAACATCAGCGACCCGGAAAATCTGCTGACACTGGCCGTTTTCCTGTTGGTGGCCGTGGCTGTTGCCTTGGCTGTTGACCAATCCGCACGGCGCTCGCGGGAAGCCATCAGGGCCGGCGCCGAGGCCGCCACCTTGAGCGAACTTGCCCGCGGAATCCTTGCCTCCCAGGACACCGTGCAGGTGCTGCTCGAACAGCTCAGGGACCATTTCGCCATGCGGGCGGTGACTCTATTTCGCAACACCACGTCAGCCGGTGCCCAGCCCGCAAGTGCCCAGGACGGCAACGGCTGGAGCATGGAAGCCTCCGTGGGGGATGAACCGCCGCAAATCCCCGAGCAGGCCGACACGCTTGAAGAGGTGTCCGAGCACTGGATGCTGGGCCTTTCGGGGCGCATTTTGCCGGCCAGTGACAGGCGCCTGCTGAGCGCTTTTGGTGCACAT
Organism: Arthrobacter glacialis; assembly: GCF_002909445.1. GTDB lineage: Bacteria > Actinomycetota > Actinomycetes > Actinomycetales > Micrococcaceae > Specibacter > Specibacter glacialis. The sequence continues at coordinate 200,398 of NZ_PPXC01000004.1, read as the reverse complement.
CTGCTGGCCCTGGAACAACGCGAGGCGCTCAGTGTCACCCAACGCGAGAACCTGCAACTGAGCCAGGACAACAACATCCGGACCTCAGTTTTGCGGGCGGTGTCCCACGATCTGCGCACACCCCTGGCCGGCATCAAACTGGCCGTCAGCAGCCTGCGCCAGAATGAGGTGACGTTCAGCCCCGAGGACGAAGCCGAACTGCTGGGCACCATTGAGCACTATTCGGACAGGATGGACCTCCTGGTGGGCAACCTTTTGGACATGTCCCGGCTGAGCGCTCAAATGGTCAGCCCCGTGGTGGGGCCCGTGGCGTGGCAGGAAGTATTGCCGGCGGCTTTGCATGGTGTCCCCTCGGACCGGGTGCGCCGGGAACTGCCGCCCAATATGCCCGCCATCGACGCCGATCCCGGCCTGCTGGAGCGGGTCATTGCCAACATTGTGGAAAACGCGGTGAAGTACGCCCCCGACTCGGAAATCCTGGTGGTGGGTTCCATTGGTGGCAGCGGCAGCGCCACGATCAACGGCCACCCTGCCAGCGAACTGCGCGTGGTGGATCATGGCAAGGGCGTTCCAGCGGCTGAGGTCATGGCCATGTTCAAGCCCTTCCAAAGGCTCGACGACGTCTCTTACGGTCCGCAGGGCGGCACCGGTGTGGGTCTGGGGCTGGCTGTTGCCAAAGGTTTTACCGAAATTATGGGCGGCGTGCTTGAAGCGGCACAAACCCCCGGCGGCGGCCTGACCATGATCATTAGGATGCCGCTTTCCACCGGTATTATGAGGACACTTTGAGGACTGAACTTTGACAACGGTTTTGGTAGTTGACGACGAACCCCAGATTCTGCGCGCCCTCCAAATCAACTTGCACGCCCACGGCTACACGGTGGTGCCGGCCCCCAACGGGACCACGGCGCTGGCCGCCGCCCAAACCCAGGCGATCGACGTCGTCGTCCTTGACCTGGGGCTGCCGGACATGGACGGCCTGGATGTGATTGCCGGGTTGCGCGGCTGGACCGAGGTGCCCATCATTGTGCTGTCGGCCAGGCACGGATCCCACGACAAAGTGGAGGCGCTGGACGCCGGCGCCGACGACTACGTGACAAAACCCTTTGGCCTGGATGAGCTGCTGGCCAGGCTCCGGGCGGCCACACGGCGTTCCGGCACACAGACTGCAGAACCACGGGTGGAGACGGCTGAATTTACCGTGGATTTGGCCAACAAGCAGGTTTTCCGCCACGGCGAGGCGGTGCGGATGACGCCCACCGAATGGAGCGTGCTGGAACTGTTGGTGCGCAATCCCGGCCGCCTGGTCAGCCAGCAGCAAATTCTCACGGAGGTGTGGGGCCCGGCCTACGCCAAGGAAACCCACTACCTGCGTGTCTACATGGCGCAGTTGCGGCGCAAGCTGGAGAACGATCCCGCCAATCCGGCGCACCTGCTCACCGAGGCGGGCATGGGGTACAGGTTCGCGCCGTAGGACGCACCAGGGGAAAGCACGTTCCAATTCGAGATGGCAGAATTGCAGGGCACCACCTCTTTTCGCACATCTTTTACAAGGAACTCATGAAGACCACAGCACCACCCGTCGGCAGGGCACGCTCCATAGCCTTGATCTCGTTGTTCATGGCCTCCTTCATGGAGCTCTTGGACGCCACCATCGTCAATGTTGCCCTGCCGGACATTGAACGGGCGCTCGGCGCCAATAGTGCGCAGCTGCAGTGGATGGTGGCCTCGTACACGCTGGCCCTGGCCATTGGTCTCATCACCGGCTCCCGGGTGGGCGACATCTATGGCCGCAAGAAAACATTCATCATCGGCCTGGTGATCTTCACGGTGGCCTCCGTACTGTGTGGCATGGCCATGAACCCGGAGATGCTTATTGCCTCCCGCGCCCTGCAGGGCTTTGCCTCCGCGGCCATGATCCCGCAGGTGCTCTCAAGCCTTCAGGTCATGTACAGGCCGTCCGAGCGTGCCGGTGCCATGGCGGGGTTCTCGGCCCTGGCCGGTGTTGCCGCGGTCTCCGGCCCCATCCTGGGCGCCATTCTGACCAATGCGGACATTTTTGGCTGGGGCTGGCGCACCATCTTCTTCGTGAATATCCCTGTAGGCATCTTTGCTGTCATCTGCGCCGTCAAGTACGTGCCAGAGTCGGTGGCGCCCGTGCGGCACAAACTTGACCTGTCCGGCGTCGTGATTCTTGCCGTGGGCATGCTGGCCGTCCTGTACCCGCTCACCATGGGCCGGGAGGAAAACTGGCCGATTTGGACGTTCCTGATGATGGCCTTTGGCTTACTGGTGCTGGTGGGCTTTGTGCTGCTGCAACGCCGTGAGGAAAAGAACGGCGGCGAGCCCCTGGTGGCCGTTTCCTTGTTCAAGAGCCGCCCGTTTGCCGCCGGCATCGCCATGATGTTCCTGTTCTTCATCCCCATGAACGGCTTCTTCCTGATTCAGACCTTGTTCCTGCAGCTGGGCCTGGAATACCCCATCCTGAAGGCCGGGCTGACCATGATTCCGTTCTCCATCATGGTCCCGGTCCTGGCCGGCATCTCGGCCGCGATCCTGGCGCGCAAGATCGGCCGCGTGGTGCTGCAGCTGGGTCCGTTGGTCATCGCCGCGGGCTTCGTTGTCCTGATCTTCACGGTTCACGCAGTGGGCGGGGCCGTAACCCCGTGGCACCTGCTGGCTGGGCTTGCCCTCAGCGGCGCGGGCTTCGGCATGGTGGTGGCACCGGTTGGCATCTTTGTGCTCTCCGAAGTTCCCACCAAGTTTGCCGGCAGCGCCTCGGGCCTGTTCAACACCACCAGTCAGCTTGCCGGTGCCCTGGGTGTTGCCATCATTGGCACCATCTTCTTCAATTCACTGGAAACCAGCACCGCCGCCAGCCAGTCGGCCGTGTTCATCGAGGGCTTCACGTTCACCATGTGGTGGATGGCCGGCGGGATGGTCCTGGCCTCCATTGCAGCCACGTTCCTGCCGCGTTGGGCCTCGGAGTCGGACCCGGTTGATGAGCTGGTGGACGCCTAGGATTTACGACGCCGGCCAGCACGGGGTTTCTGCTGTGCGGGTGCGGCACCTTGTCCTAGGGTGGGTGCATGACCAACCTTGCTCCGCCGCCAGGCTCGCTCCTCGCCATTTGTCGCGTCCACCAACTCATCACCATCGCAGCGGGTGCTGGTGTCACGGCCATTGACAAGCGCGCAGTTCATGGGCCCGTCAAGCTGCGGACGTTTGGTGTGTTTGGTGACGTGCAGGCTGACACCGAACACCACGGCGGCCCTGACCAGGCTGTCTATGCTTACTCGCAGGAAGACGCCGACTATTGGAGTGCCGAGCTGGGACGGGATATTCCGCCGGGGCTTTTTGGCGAAAATTTGCGCACCCAGGGTGTTGAAACCACTGGTGCCGTGATTGGTACGCGCTGGCGCATTGGCAAGGCGTTGTTGGAAGTGACCTCTCCGCGCGTCCCGTGCGCCACCTTCGGGGAACGGATGGATGAGCCGCAGTGGGTCAAGCGCTTCACCGCGGCCAGCCGGGTTGGCACCTACCTGCGGGTGTTGGAACGGGGCACTGTTCAGACGGGGGACACCATCACGGTTGAGCATGTCCCCAGCCACGGCATCACTGTAGGAAAGTTCTTTAGTGACCCCAGTCTTGAGGATGTGAACACGCTGCAGAAGCTGCACCACGCCGGCGAACTCACCTTGAACGCCCACTATTGGAGCCGCTTCGAAAGAATCCTGCAAAAAAATACATAAGGGCACGCAACTTAACATTTCGCACGTGATGGACAACACATGTTATCGATAACTACTGTCGACGACATGACAAACAATCCATCATGGTATCTCCGGACAGAGACGTCCGGAGTCAGATTTCGAGCGTGGGGTGCTGGACTTCTGGCCCTTGGCATGGGCCTCGTCCTAGCCGCAGGCGCCATGCCCGCCCCGGCCCATGCAGCGGACCCCACCGCTCCGCTGCCTGCAGCGGGCTTGAATTCGTCCACGGTGGGCTACTACGCCTCGACGCCAGCCACACCTGACAAATCGGTCATGCCGGTGCACGCAGCCAACCGCACCATTGTGAACGTCACCGATTTCGGTGCCGATCCCACCGGCGTGCAAGATTCAGCCAAGGCCATCAATGACGCCATCCTTCACGCCAAGAGCTTGAAGGCCCCCACCACCATTGCGTTCCCGTGCGGCAGCTACACCATTTACCCGGAAAACACCCCTAAACGGAACCTGTACATCTCCAACACGGTGGGAACCAATCCGGAATACGTCAACAAGAACATCGGCATCCTGATCGAGGACATGGATGATGTGATTGTTGACGGCATGGGCTCCGCGCTGACGTACCACGGCAGCCAAACGGAGTTCTCCTCCATCCGCTCCACGGATGTCAGCTTTAGGAACTTCACCACTGACTGGTATTCCCCTGGCGTGCTGGATTTGACCATCATGGACTCAGGTGTTGCCAATGGCCAGGGCTACCGGGACTACAAGTTGCCCCCTGGAAACAGCTACACCATCAACGGCGCCACGGCCACGTTCATGGGGGAGAAGAGTCCCGTCACGGGCCTGCCCTACTGGACCCAGGTCCCCGGTGAAACCATGGGCTGGCAGAACCAGATCCGTGACCTCGCCACGGGTGAGACGTTGCGTCAGGCTTCCGGAATCCCGCTGTGGAAGAACTCCACGTCCGTTGCGGACATGGGCAATGACATCATGCGTGTGACCTACGCAGGAAATCAGGATCCGGGCGGTGAAGGGCAAGTTTACGAAACTCGCCGCCACACCCGAGACGCCCCCGGCGTCATGATCTGGGAATCTGAGCGCACAGCCCTGCAGACCCTGACCCTGCACTACATGCACGGCTTCGGTATGGTGGGCCAGCTGTCCAAGGACATCTCCTTTGACAAGATCACCATGCGTACGGATGCCGGAACGTGGCGCCAGACCTCCGTATTTGCCGACTTCCTGCACATGTCAGGCGTGGGTGGCAAGGTGCAGGTAACCAATTCCATCTTCGATAACCCGCACGATGACCCCATCAACGTCCACGGCACCTATGTGCAGGTGAAGTCGATCGACAGGGCCGCCAAGAAAGTTGTGCTGCGGTACGAACATTCCGATACCGCAGGTTTCCCCCAGTTCTACCTGGGCAACGAGATGCGGTTCGTCAAGCGCAGCACCATGATCCCCACCGCCGTCGAGGATTACAAAGTCATGGCCGTCTCGGGACCCAGTGGCACGGAGACCATTGGCAACCTGCGAGAAATGACAGTCACCTTGGACAAGGAATTGCCTGCCGAACTGGCAGTGGACACCTTCGTGGCCGAGAACCTGACGTACACGCCCGAGGTCTACATCGCTGGCAACACGTTCAAATCCACGCCAACCCGCGGCATTCTGGTCACCACACCCAAGAAGGTTGTCATTGAACGCAACCACTTCGACCAGATGGGCATGGCCAGCATCTACATTTCCGCCGACGCCGTGGGCTGGTATGAATCCAGCGCCGTCAAGGATGTCACCATCCGCAACAACGTTTTTGACAGGCCCACCAGCAACTACGGCGCCATCTGGATTGAGCCGTTCAGCACCGAGGTGGTGCCGGGCAAGACAGTTCACCAAAACGTCAAGATCGATTCCAACCGGTTCTCCCTGAAGCCCAGCGGCCAGCTGGTCAACGGAAAGTCCGTGTCCGATCTCAGCTTCACCAACAACGTTGTGAACCATTACGCACCCACCACGCCCGTGGATCCCAAGAGTGTCTCCAGCAAGCCGATGTTTGATTTCACCGGCAGCGCCAACATCACCATTTCCGGCAACCAGTACGCGCCCGGGTTCAACCTGCGTGCCAACACAGCCAGCAACATGGCCGCCAGTGAGGTCCATGTGGTTGGAGACGGCGTCCTGGTCAACGAGGACAATGTCGACCTGACAGGGGTGCCCGTGTCCGCGTTGGACCCGGCCTTGCGCTGGCTGCGCGAGGACAGCTCACGCTGGAGCGCCGTGGACAAGAACACCGTGGCCATCAAGGCAGGCGTCAACGGTCTGTGGGCCAACCAAAACGTGGCTGCCAACATGCTGGTGCAAAAGGCCCCCTCCGTGGGCGACGCGGAGATCGTGGTCAAAGTCAGCGGTGCCACCAAGAGTCAGTATGAAGAATCCGGCGTCATGTTCTATGGCAACGACGACAACTATGTGGCGCTTCAGCGCAAGCATGCCGGCGGCGCACCCGTGCTGGCCGTGGTCACCGAGACGGCCGGCGCCGGCAATGAGAGCACCCAGATTCCGGCACCTGCCAATGCGGACATTTGGCTCAAGCTCAAGCGCACGGACACCAGCTACGCCGGCAGCTACTCCACCGACGGGATCATCTTCACCAGTGTTGGCACCATCACCAATGCTGCGGTCGGCGATACAGCCAGGGCGGGCCTGCTGACTGGCGGGCTCAGTGACGCCAATACGCCGTTCACGTACAGCGCCATGATGGTCAGCGGCAAGGCACAGCCCATCTTTGGCACCATCGTCACCCCGGGCCCGCTGGAATACGCGGCAGCACTGGCCGATCCGGTCTGGTCCGGCATCGACTTTGGTACGGCCAAGTCCCCGCTCGCATGGTTGAAGTACACCGACCCATCGGTGACGTCCATCAGCACCACCTTTGTGCCCAAGGTTGCAGGCACCAAAGTTCAAGTGATCTTCAACGATGCGCCGGCCAAGGCCAATGCAAATGGCAGCCACACCTTCAAGCTCATGGCCGGACCCAACGTCATTGAGGTCAACACGATGGGTGCCGACGGCGTCGCCACCCAGGCGTACAGGTGGGTTGTTGTCGCCGATCTGCCCACAAAACTGCCCGGCACCGAGGTCAATTGCGAGGCCGTTGTGGAGCCCACGCCGTCGGCATCACCGAGTGCAAGTGCCTCGCCCAGCGCGACGCCGAGTTCGACGCCGTCGACCTCTCCGAGCGCCGAGCCGAGTCCGGGCACTACTCCAACCGAGCAGGTTGAGGTAACAGCACCAGCAACAGCTTCGGCAACCCCGGAAGTTGCATACCCGGAGGATGATCTGGCCAAGACGGGAGCTGGGCTCGGGTTTGCGGTAGGTGGATTAGCCATCGCCATCGTGGGTCTGGTGCTCTTCGCGGCAGGACGTCCGCGCCACGCCTAGCCCTTCACGCCAACTAACCCGCAGAAAACGGCGAAAATTCACGGTTTCGACGTGATTTTCGGTGTTTTCTGCGGGCTAGTTGTTTAAGGAGGGAGGGGCATGTGCCGAACCTCACTGGTCGGCATCGACTTTAGCTCTGTCATGGCGGTAAGGTATGCCCTACAATTTAAATATCCCCCACTCCGGTATCTCCTTTTATTTTCTGCCCAATTTTTGAGGCAGGAGCCTGAAGTGTTTGGGGCCCGCAACGTTTTTGTGCGGGCAAGTAGCGTTCATAGGGGATTGCCGGCAAAGAAACGCCATGCGGTGTTGGTTACTTTCAACATCGGCGGCCGTACCAACGGCGCATACATGGCGCGAGATCCTGCCCGGGATGCCGAGTAGCGGCTGGATTTCTGCAATGCGGCAACCTCGCCGCTTGGCCCTATGAATGAGGACATTTTGACCATGCCCGAAAACTTGACAGAAACTTCCCCGGAGACCGAGGAAGAAAACGAAACTACTTTCGCTGACTTGGGTATTGACGGCCGTGTGCTGTCTGCCCTGAGCGACGTTGGCTACGAGAAGCCCTCACCCATCCAGGCCGCCACCATTCCGTTGCTGCTTGAAGGCCGCGACGTTGTTGGTTTGGCGCAGACCGGTACAGGCAAGACTGCAGCATTCGCCGTCCCCGCCCTGTCCCGCATGGCTGAGCTGATGGACCTCAACGGTCCCACCAAGGACACCCAGATCCTGGTTTTGGCACCTACCCGTGAATTGGCCCTGCAGGTTGCAGAAGCTTTCACCTCGTACGCCAAGTACATGGACAACTTCTCCGTTCTCCCCGTTTACGGTGGCTCGGCTTACGGCCCGCAGCTGGCCGGTTTGCGCCGCGGTGCACAGGTTGTAGTCGGTACCCCCGGCCGCGTCATCGACCACCTCTCCAAGGGTTCCTTGGACTTGTCCAACCTGCAGTACCTGGTCTTGGATGAAGCCGATGAGATGCTGCGCATGGGCTTTGCTGAAGATGTAGAGAAGATTCTGGCTGAGACACCGAAGGAGAAGCAGGTTGCCCTGTTCTCCGCCACGATGCCTGGCCAGATCCGCCGTATCTCCAAGCAGTACCTGAACAACCCCGCCGAGGTGACTGTAAAGTCCAAGACCACCACAGGTGCCAACACCCGCCAGCGTTACCTGCAGGTCATGGGCCCGCACAAGCTCGATGCGCTGACCCGCGTGCTTGAGGTTGAGCAGTTCGAGGGCGTTATCGCGTTCGTTCGCACCAAGATGGCTACCGAGGACCTGGCTGACAAACTGAAGGCACGCGGCTTCTTGGCTGCCGCCATCAACGGTGACATCCCGCAGCAGCAGCGTGAGCGCACCATTGAGGCGCTCCGCGACGGCAAGATCGATATCCTGGTCGCCACCGACGTTGCTGCCCGTGGTTTGGACGTGGAGCGCATCACTCACGTCATCAACTACGACATCCCGCATGACACCGAATCCTACGTTCACCGCATTGGTCGTACCGGCCGCGCTGGCCGTTCAGGTGACGCGATCTTGTTCATGACTCCCCGTGAGAAGTACTTGCTGCGCGCCATCGAGAAGGCTACTCGCCAGCCGGTGGATCAGATGCACCTGCCCAGCGCCGAAACCATCAACACCCTGCGCATGGGCAAGTTCGCTGAGAAGATCACCGAAACCCTGGCCAGCCAGGACGTTGCCAAGTTCCGCGACCTGATCGCCTCCTACGAGCAGGAGCACGACGTTCCCGCCTCGGAGATTGCCGCAGCCTTGGCTGTCATGGCACAGGGCGGACAGCCGTTGCTGGTCAACGACCTGCCGGCAGCACCTGAATACCAGAAGAAGGAACGCTCCAAGGACGGCTTCGGCTCCCGCGGCCCGACCCGCACCCTGACCGAAGGCAACGCCACCTACCGTATCTCGGTAGGCCGTCGCCAGCGCGTCATGCCCGGCTCCATTGTTGGCGCCATTGCCAACGAAGGCGGCCTGTCCTCTTCACAGATCGGCGGCATTGACATCCGCGCCGATCACACCTTGGTGGAATTGCCGGCAGAGCTGAGCAAAGACCAGTGGCGTGCACTGAGCAAGACCCGCATCAGCGGCGAGCTCATCAACCTCGAGCTCGACAAGGGCCGTCGCCCCTCCGGTGGAGGCACAGGCGCTCCCTACCAGGGCGGCGGCGAGCGTAACGACCGCGGCCAGGGCGGCTTCAAAAAGAAGTTCGACGGCGACCGCAGCGGCGGATACCGCGGCGCAGACCGTGGCGCAGAGCGTGGCGCAGAGCGTGGCAACGACCGCGGCTTCAGCAGCGATCGCGGCCAGGGCCACACAGGTCACGGTGGCGGCGACCGTCGTCCCCGTCACGAGGGTGGCCAGAGCTTCAACAGCAAGGGCAAGTGGTAACAACCACGCCCTAGGGTGCTAAAAAGGGCCGGTTGTCATAAAGACAACCGGCCCTTTTCTTGCATTCCACCCCATGTGACGCAACTCATTCATCATGCGTCAAGAGGGTGAAGTTCATTGAGTTTTAGCGGTTTCAGGACGCCTTTTCTATGACTTTTTGGGCCGAATGAGTGCCGGGTACGCCGCTTGTGGCGTTAGGGGCGTTCCTCGATTTCACTTCCTGCCAATCCACTGGTAAAGTATTTTCTCGTTGCCCCCCTAGCTCAGTGGTAGAGCGCGTTCTTGGTAAGAACGAGGTCACCGGATCGATTCCGGTGGGGGGCTCGCAAATGAGAAGGCTCGTGTCAAGACGGTTTTGTCCGGGGCGGCACGGGCCACTCTCATTTATGGCGGCATAGCTCAGTTGGTTAGAGCGCACGACTCATAATCGTGAGGTCCCGAGATCGAGTCTCGGTGCCGCTACAGAAAGGCCCCTTTCGCACTATGTGTGAAAGGGGCCTTCTTGTTTCCCCGGAACCACATCTCGCGGTGGCAAGTGACCCCGAATTGATCCGGCTCCCAGTGCGCGCAGAGACTCGTGGCGTAGGCTGCCCCCAACGGTTCAATCCAATGCGAGGGAGAAACAATGAAGAAGGTTCTGATAATTGGCGGGCACGGGAAGATTGCGATGCTGCTGGCGCCATTGCTGACAGCTGCGGGCCTGGAGGTCACCTCGGTGATCCGCAATGCCGCCCAGATCGACGCTGTGGCAGCCACCGGCGCCATGCCCGTGGTGCACGACGTCGGTTCCTCCTCGGTTGACGAGCTCGCCGACCTCTTTGCCGGCCAAGACGCTGTCATCTGGTCCGCCGGTGCTGGCGGTGGAAGCCCCGAGCGCACGTACGCCGTGGACCGGGATGCGGCCATCGCCACCATTGATGCGGCCGTTGCAGCCGACGTCCAGAGATACATCATGGTCTCCTACCTGGGTGCCAGGACGGACCACGGGGTCCCGCCGGAGAACAGCTTCCACGCCTACGCCGAAGCGAAAGCGGCCGCCGATGAGCACCTGCGGTCGGCAAGTTCCTTGGCATGGACCATCCTGGCCCCCGGCGCTTTGACCCTGGACGAACCCACGGGCTTGATTGACCCCACCCCGGCAGCGGAGCGCGACCCTGCCGCATCCACCAACACCTCGCGCGGCAACGTGGCCCTCGTGGCAGCAGCCGTGCTCCAGCATCCCAGAACCATCATGCGAACCATCGAGTTCACAGACGGGCACGAGTCAATCGCCCAGGTGCTGACCCCGTAAATCGCCCAGGTGCTGACCCCGTAAAATACATTGCGTGGAACAGCTCGTATTGATCATCGGACTCTTATTCGCCACAGTGCTTGCCGTCGGGTTGGGGGACAAGCTCAGGCTGCCCTACCCGGTGCTCATGCTCATCATGGCAGGAGCCCTGACCTTCATTCCAGGGTTCCCCGATCTGCGGATCAACCCCGAGCTGATCCTGCCCATCTTCCTGCCACCCTTGTTGTTCGCTACGGCGCAGAAAAGTTCGTGGGCGGTCTTCCGGGTCCGGTGGCGCACCATAATCATGCTGGCCGTTGCCCTGGTGGTTGTCTCCACGGCCATGGTGGCAGGCGCGGCGTGGCTGTTGATTCCGGGCATTGGCCTACCTGCTGCGATCGCCCTGGGCGCCATGTGTGCGCCGCCGGACCCGGTGGCCGTGGAATCAGTGGCCGGCCGTGTCCACATGCCGCGCAGGCTGATCACTGTCCTGCAAAGTGAAGGTTTGTTCAACGACGCCGCAGCCATCGTCATCTTCCAGGCCGCCGTGGCCAGCACCATGGACGGTCAGCCGTTCGGCGTGGACGTGGTGGGTGAATTCCTGCTCGGCGCCGTGGTTGCCGTGGCGGTTGGCATGCTGATGGGCTGGCTGACGGGCGTGATCACCAAGCTCATCACCTCCTCCGTGGCCCGCAGCGCCGTGACACTCATTGTTCCCTTTGCCGCGTACATCCTGGCCGAGGAAGTCCACGCCTCGGGCGTCATCGCCGTGGTGGTCACCGCGTTGGAGATCAAACGCCATGCCCGGGCCGAGGACGCCACCGAGCGCATCACCCGTGCCGCCTTCTGGGACGTGGTTGAGCTGCTCGTGACGGGGCTCGCCTTTGGCTTGGTGGGACTGGAAGTTCGCGAAGTCATCAAGTCCGAGGGCTCGGATATTTGGGGCATGCTGCCCGCGGCCGTGGCAGTCAGCGTTCTGGTGATTGTGGTGCGTTTCCTCTGGTTTGGCCTGCTGGCGCTGCTTTCCAAGAAGCACGACGGCGACCTTCCGCCCACCAGCCTCAAGGACGTCATCATCCTCACCTGGTGCGGCATGCGCGGGCTGGCCACTTTGGCCTTGGCCCTGGCGCTGCCCACGGTGCTGCCCACCGGGGAAGCGTTCCCCGCGCGGCATGAGATTATCGTCGTCGCCTGCGCCGTGCTGCTGACCACGCTGGTGCTGCCGGGGCTCACGCTGCCCTGGCTCATGCGGGTCCTGAAAGCCACGGACGACGGCGTGGAGGAACGTGAGGCGGCCAAGGTCTTGGCCCTGCGTGCCCAGGACGCGGCCATTGCCGCCTTGCGGGACAACGAGATCATTAAGAACCTGCCGCCGGAAAAGCTGTCCCTGGTCAAGGAAAAGATGAAACGGCTGCACGCGGAACTCCTTGATGGCAGCCTGAAGAATGAAGACGCTGACGAGCGCCGTCGTCGTGGCCGGGAATTGGCCATTGCTGTGCAAACCATTGCCCTGGACGCCGCCCGGGCCGAGGTCCTGAGCGCCCGCAACGAACCGGAGGCTGACCCGGAGGTGGTGGACAGGGTGCTGCGCCAGCTGGACCTGCGCACCATGATCATGCCGGAGAACTAGAAAGTCAATCCTTGACCTTGCACGGCGTCGGGTGTCCACTGTACTGAACATGCTGTGTTGGTTTCTCTGCGGGGTCAGGAGCCGGTCATGAATGCACTCCTTGCACTGATCATGGATGCCCGCCCACTTGTCGAACGTCCCGACCGGGCGCTCTTGGCGCGGTTGACGCGCTGGTTTACAGGGACCCGGGTCTTACTGGTCGTGACCGTGTGGATCGCCATGGCTGAGGTGGACCGCCTGATTGCCGATACGGCCACCGAGACAGGCCGCTCGGGCTCGGCCAGTTCCCTGCAAGGCCTTGACCCGCAGTTGGGCTGGGAAAACTGGGGCATTTGGCTGGGGCTGGACGAGGGAATTTGTAGCCAGGTCAGGATCCTGCTGGCCATCTACGTCTGCCTCGACGTGTTGTTCGCGGTGCTCTACATTTCCTTACTGAGCAGGTTTTTTGGCTCCAGAAAGGTGGCGAAGCTGGCCATCGGCACCGTCATCCTCGGTGAACTGCTGGAAGTGGCCACCCAGCTCGTTGGCAACTATGCCTTGGGCCTGGATGAACAACCGGGTCTGGCGTTGATGACAGAGCTGGCGTGGTTGGCCGTGCTGGCAACATTCCTGAAATGGGCCGGGCTGGCGACGTTGGCGGCATCCGTTTTTGTATATGCCAGGCTGCGCCTGCGGGTTTCGCGGAATGTTGGTCGCGCGTGGAACGCCTTGTTTTTCCACCGTCTGGCCTTCGCCGCCGTCCTGCTCATAGGGGCCCTGGCGCTGCTACCAATTGCCGGCGTCAATGACCAAATGCCCGACACGCAGAGGGCCTGGCTCAACTTGGGCCCGGGAAAATTTCTGATCACGAGCTGGGCTGCGCTCTTGGTGTCCTTTGGCTTGTTCTACCTGGGGCGGCGCCGCAGCGAGCTGGCATGGTCCCTATACGCCGGCGAACAGCAGGTGCCCGACAATGCGCCCCGCTACTGGATGTGGATGATTCCTCAGGTCCTTCTGGTACTGGGCATTGGCGCCGTTTTGTTGGGAGGCGGGCACACAGTCCCCGTGGACTGGCGCACCGGAGTGGCCATGGGGTTGCCCCTGCTCGTTGCCCTCGTGAGCATATGGATGGAATATCGAGGTGACTCCGTGGCGCCTCTCCCGCCACGGCCGACTTCCCGGCAACGCGCCGTGGACGCGTGGCGGTGCGGCGACGTGCTGGCCATGGTTTTTCTGGCCTTTTCCGGCATGGCACTGGTCCGTTCCTTCACCGCCCCGATCGCCTTGGGTATCGCGGGGTCTCTGAGGTGGGACGCGGGTCAACAATGGGTGGCTGGCCTCTATCTGACATTCGGAGTTGCCCTGGCCGGTCTCGTCTTTGGGGCGGGTGCATTATTGTGCCGGGCCACGTGGGGAAAATTCTTGGACCCCCGCGAGGTCGCCGGGTCGGCAACGATCCGGATTTCGTTGGTCCTGCTGGCACTGTTCGCCATCATCGTGTCAGCCTTTGCCTTCCTGCCAGTGTGGACCAGCACGGCCGCCGGTGTCGCGGGAACTGCGGTGCTGGCAGTCGGGTCCTGGGCCATGGTGATTGGGCTGGCCACCGTTGCCCTGCAGCGGCAGCGGCCACCACGGATCTTTGAAGCGCTGGGACTCCGGGCAGCCCCGGTCATGACCCTCATTGCCATCGTCCTCGCCGTAGGGTCATTCGGTGGCGGCAATCCGGCCCTGCACCAGATCCGGGATCTTGAGTCCGTCCAAGACCCGTCCGTGCTTGCCACAAGGCCCGGGGTCGCGAAGGCTTTCAAGGATTGGTTGGATCGCAGTGCAGCGTGCGGGCGGAACCTGGCCCGGGATGTTGCGCCGGGCCCATCCGCTGGGGCGGCTGCGATCCGGGTTCGGCCCATGGTGCTCGTCGCAGCCGAAGGAGGCGGCATCCGGGCCGCGAGCTGGACGGTTCAGGCCTTTGACAAGCTGGCGGAGACGGGGGGCTGCGGCGGTGACGTGGTGATGGCCTCGTCGGGAATCAGCGGCGGCTCGGTGGGATTGACCTTGAGTCACCTCTACGGGGCCAGCGGTGCGGTGGAGAGAATGGAAGCGTTGTCCGGACCGAACCCCTTGGCGGCTGCGGTTTCGGGGGCCATTGTGGGGGATGTTATTGCCTCCGGCACGGGCCTGTTGATCCCCACACAGGTGGGCGCCCCAACCGGGGGCGCGGCACCGCGCGTGTGGAACGATCGTGCCGGGCTCATGGAGTCACTGTGGGAAGTGTCGGCTCCCAAGCTTGCAGAAGCCTTTGACGCCACCACTGCAGGCCCCACGGGTGCCCTCCTGCTCAATTCCACCGATGCCGGGAGCAACTGCCGGGTGGTCATCAGCCAACTTGATTTGCCGGGAAAGGCAGCCCCCGGCAGTAATGCTGGATTTCAGTGCAGCGGTGCGCAAGGATTCCCCTTGACTGTTGACCTGCTCGACCGGCAGACCGATTGCCCGCTGGCATTGCGCTGGTCCTCGGCGGCCTTGCTTTCTGCCAGATTCCCCATTATTTCTCCTGCCGGACGTGATCCTGTCAGGCTTGACGAGGCCGGGAAGCCCACCAACTGCCAGGGCGGTGCCAACTTTCAACTCATCGATGGCGGCTACTCCGAGGGATCGGGGCTGGGAACCATCAGCGACTTGTGGCCCGCCCTGCAAAAAGAGGTATTGGGCCACAATGCGTGCGTTACGGCGGCGCTGGCCGTGGTGAATCTTCCAGCACCAGGGAACGCACCTCCCTGCCCGGGCATCGAGGCCACAGCTGATCTCGTGGCGCCGGTGTTCGTGTTCCTGCAGAATTCCCCGGGTGCGGACCTCGTAGGCCGCCCACCGAAAGCCGCCGGCGAATTGGCAGTGCCCCTGGTCGGTTTAGGCGCGAGGAAGCTCCAATCCGCAACAAGGTCCTGGATTCAGCGGCTGGAGGAAGCAGGCAACGTGTGTCCTGTCCCAGCCGTGGAGATCCCGGGTGAGGAGAACCCGGCAGGAGCCAGTGCCAAGCTTTGCGCGGAGGCCACCGAGTCCGTCTCAACAGCACTGGGTGGGCAGTCCGTGGTGGTGGTTGCGCCCAACAGTGTGCCCGCACTGGGTGCGCCGCTTGGCTGGTCGCTTTCTGCGCTCAGCCAAGACCAGCTGGAGCATGCGATGACGACCGAGGCAGGTTCCCGGCCCGACCCTAACGCCGGTGTCACAGCGGACCAGGGACAACAGCAGCCTTTCGACCTGCTCTTGGACTACTTGGAAAAAGGGAAGGCGACTGGTGCAGTCAGCCAGTAATGACACGCAAGGATTGTAGGAAGACACATCGAATCCTTGGCTGTTGACGTATACGGTAGAAGCATGTCTAGCACCGTTGGCAACGAAGCCGCATCCAAGCCCGTCCGCACCCGCAACATCCCGGCGGAAATTGCCCGCTCATGGCTCCTGGTCCCGGCCACTCGGCCGGAAATATTCGATGAGGCGGCAGCATCACGCGCCGACGCCGTCGTCCTCGACATTGAAGACGCAGTGGATCCCAAGAAGAAGGACGCCGCCCGCAGCGACGTCATCGACTGGCTGCGCAACGGAGGCCAAGCCTGGGTCCGCATCAACGACGTCCACTCCAACTTCTGGGCCGACGACGTGGCAGGCTTGCGCAACACCCCCGGCCTGCTCGGTGTCATGCTGGCCAAGACCGAACAAGCCGAACAGGTCAAGGAAACCTACCACCGTCTCGACGGCAAGACCCGTGTCCTGGCCCTGGTTGAATCCGCCCTCGGCATCGAGGAAGCCAACAACATTGCCCGTGCCGAAGGTGCCTTCCGCCTTGCGTTCGGCTCCGGCGACTTCCGCCGCGACACCGGCATGGCGGCCGACCGCGAAGCCATGGCCTACCCGCGCGCCAAGCTCGTCGTCGCCAGCCGTGTGGGCAACCTGCCGGGCCCCATTGACGGACCCACAGTGGGCACCAACCACCCGATCCTGCGCGAACAGTCGGCCATCACCGTCTCCATGGGCATGACCGGCAAGCTGGCCCTGGCCATCGACCAGACCACCATCATCAACGAAGTCATCAGCCCCACACCTACTGATGTTGCCTGGGCCACCGACTTCATGAACGATTTCAACGCCCGCGGCGGCATGATCCGCGACGGCTCCGACCTGCCCCGACTGGGCCGCGCCGAGAAGATCATGAAGCTGGCCATCGCCTACGGCGTCCAGCCCGCACTCTAAACCACTTGATGGATGGTGGGCTGGTCCGCGGCGTCTCTTGGAATGCGCAGGGTCCTGCGCTGACCCTGACAACGCACGACGGCGATGCGAGGCTGCCGTTGCTGCCGGGGCAGTGGCTGAGGTTTGAGGTGCTTTCCGGCGATGGCGTCCCGGCCCGCCTCTGTCTGGGGTTCACCCGGGTGGAGGAGTCGGGCCAGCCCCAACACTTCGCATGTCCCACGGGGCAGGGCGCAGAACGAGGCTTCCAGTGCGGTGCCTGTTTCGCCAAGGACCAGATGCGCCTCATGCACGACTTCCACCGCAGCGGCCACGCCCCGCCCGGACTGAAGGCGTATCTGGCTCAGCAGCACTGGCTCTACATTGCCACCTTTGCCGACGGCACCACCAAGGTGGGTACGGCATCCGAGCGCAGCAAATGGAGCCGCCTGGCCGAACAGGGTGCGCTGGTGGCCCGCTACGTGGCCCGCGCACAGGATGGTGCTGTGGTGCGGCACCTTGAAGATGCCGTGTCCACCAACCTGCCACCCACCCAATTCGTGCGCGGGGCGGCAAAGTTTGCAGCGCTTTTGCATCCCCGGCCACCCCTGCACCTGGAACAAACGAACAAGGCGATGGCCGACGTCGTCCGTGAATATGTGGCGGGTCTGGCGCTGGAAGGGTTTGAGGCGGTGGAGGAGCAATGGCAGCGGATTGGCTTTTCGGGAGCTGTGGCGATTCCAAGCCGTCGCACGGCGTACCCGCAACCGCTGGATTCGGGCAGGCACGGCATTCGGCTGGACTCGATGCTGGGCCCCACAGCCCTCGCGGGATTGGACGGCGTGGATGGGGCGTTCCTGGTGGACCTGGGCGGGCTCAAGGGGCACAAGATTCGTTGCGGCGACTACCAAACCGTGGTTCCGGCGCTGCAGGAATCGCTCTTCTAAACCTCGAGCCGCTCACACCGCCCGCGGCGGGGCCCTCGGCCGGTAGACTTAGCGGGTGCTTAATGACTTTTGGGAAACCGCTCCGCCCGCCTACAAATACGCCGTTTTTGGCGGCATGGGGCTGACCTTCATCGGCATCGTGATCATTGTGATCGGTGCCCTGACAACAACACCCTCCATGACCTACATCGCCCTGCCGTTCATCGGCGTCGGACTGCTGGCGCACATGGCGTCCCTGGGCCTGCGCGGACGCAACATCCGCAAGGAACTCAAGGCTGCGGAAAAGCGCAGCAAAGCTTAAAACATGCGGCGGCGTGCCAAACGGGTGGGGACACATGAAGTTTCATAGGTCCCCACCCGTTTGGCACGCCGCCGGCGTTCTGGCTTTGAGCGGCCTAGTGGTCCACCGGCTCCGGGTTGGCCACGGCACTGCGCAAGGCCCACAGGCACATCAGTGCCGCACCCAGCATGAGCGCAACGCTCACCATGGCCACGGTTCCGGAACCGGAATCGAAGGCGTGCTTGGCTGAGCTGAGCAGGGCCTCGCCTTGCGCGGCCGGCAACGTTCCGGCAACATCAATGGCACCACCCAGGGTTTGGGATGCGGTTTCCCTCTCCGCCTCGGACACGCCAGCAGGGAGCACCACGTTCATCCTGTACGCGGCAGCCAAGATGCTGCCCAAGATGGCCGTTCCCAGTACTGAGCCCACCTCGTAGGCGGTCTCCGAGATTGCCGAGGCAGCACCAGCCTTGGCGGGCGGGGCAGCGGAGAGAATGAGGTCGTTGGAAATGGTCTCCGCCATGCCAACGCCGGCGCCCAGGACAACAAAGGCCGCAATGATGCCGGCCACTGAACCGTCGGTGTTGAGCCACACGATCAAGAAGCCCATGGCGTTCAGTAGCAATCCACCCGCCACCAGCCACGACGGCCGGATCCGGTTGGCCAATGATGCGGCCAGGAGACCGGAGATGATGGTGATGGCAAGACCTGGCACCAACACAAAGGCGGCGTGGGTGGGGGAGAGGCCCACAACCAGCTGCAGATGCTGGGTGATGAAGTACAGGAATCCCACTAGCGCAAAAATGCTCAGCAGATTCGCCATGACACCGCCACTGAAGACCGGGTTCTTGAACAGGGTCACGTCCATCATCGGGTTTTCGCGGCGGAGCTGACGGCGCACAAACACGGCGCCCAAGGTCAGTCCAGCCACGATCAGGACAATATTGGTGACGGAGAGACCCGACTGGGCAATTTCCTTGATGCCGAAAATGGTGGGCACCATGGCGCCGAAGGACAACAGAATGCTCAGGGCATCAATTTTGCCCGGGGCAGGATCCTTGGACTCCGGCACAAAGATCGGGGCCAGGATCAGCAGCGGGATCAGCACCGGCACCGACATCAAGAAGACGGCGCCCCACCAGAAGTGCTCCAGAATGAATCCGCCCACAATGGGACCCAGCGCGGCACCGCCGGAGAAGCCGGCCGCCCAGATGGCAATGGCCTTGCGTCGCTGAGCCGGGTGCAGGAACAAATTGCGGATCAGGGACAGTGTTGATGGCATCAGCATGGCACCAAACAAACCAAGCAGTGCCCGGTAGCCAATCAAGGCACCGGCCGTGGGGGCAAACGCGGCAAAAACCGAGACGATGGCGAAGCCCGTGCTACCAATCAGCAGCAGCTTGCGCCGGCCGAACCGATCGGCCAAGCTGCCCATGGGCACCAGCAATGCTGCCAAGACCAGGGGGTAAACGTCGATGATCCACAACAGCTCCGAGGCGGAGGGAACAAGTGCCAGGGAGATCGAGGGGATGGCAAAGCTCAGCACGGTATTGTCCACGGAGACCAGCAGAACGGGCAGCATGAGGACCGCCAGTGCTATCCATGAACGGACGCCTGCACGCGCCGGGCCGTCGGAGGAACCGAGTTTTGATGTGCTTACTGATATCGCCATGCTAACAATTCTATACCGTCCAGCCGGTTTACTGTACCGTCTGGACGGTTTAGTTCGTCACTTCTTGTAGGCTTGTCCAATGACTACACAACCCTCAGCCCGTGACCGGGTGCTTTCTGCCTATGAGGACCTGCTTATTGGCGATGGCCCGCGCGCAGCCACCCTGGACGCCGTTGCTGCTGCCGCTGGCGTTTCCAAGGGGGGCTTGCTCTATCACTTCAAGAGCAAGGAAGCCTTGACGGAAGGGCTTCTCGCGAAGTTGCGAGGGTACGCCGAGCTGGACTTTGCTGCGATGGCGCAGGACCCCGAAGGCTGCGCCAAGTACTACGTGCGCACCAGCGTTTTTGGCGACACCCCCTTTGACCGCGCCATAGTGGCGGCCCACCGGCTGATTCAAAGCGACGACGATGCCGTCCGGCACGTTTTCGCCGAACTGCATGCCCGATGGTTCGAGCTGATCCTGAGCGATATTGGCGATCCTGCCGTGGCCCGCGCGGTGATGCTGCTGGGTGACGGGTTGTATTTCAATGCAACACTTTTTGGATTCCCCACCGTGGTGGCAAGTCCGGCAAACGCCCAAGAAAAAGTGGATGTAGCCTCACTCCTGGAGGTGGTGGACAGGATGCGGTCCGGCACGCGGTCGTAGTGTGCTTTTAGGCATGGCCGGGCTATACGCTTAAGCCCATGAGTATCAATCCCGAGCTGCAGGGGCGCAGCTACCGCTTAGGCGAAATTTACAGTGTTGGCCGCGAATCCATCCGCGACTTTGCCCGGGCGGTCAAGGCCACCCATGCAGCCCATTTTGAGGTTGCCGCGGCCCACGAATTGGGGCATGCGGATCTGGTGGCTCCGCCCACCTATGCCATCATTGTGGCCCAGCGGGCCGACGCCCTGCTGATCAACGACGCCGATTCCGGGATTGACTTCTCCCGCGTGGTTCACGCGGAACAGCGCTTCACGCATCACCGGGCCATTGTGGCCGGGGACGAACTGGTTGCCGAACTTCACGTGGACGCCGTCCGCGGCATGGGTGGTGGCGCCATGATCACCACCCGCGCAGAAATTTCCACTGTTACCGGCGAGGCAGTAGCCACCACAGTGTCAGCCATCTTGGTTCGCGGGGAGGGACAGTAATGACGACAGCATCATTGAACATTGCAGATTTGAGCGTTGGGACCGAGATTGGTTCACGCGTCATTGAGATCTCCCGCGCAGACCTCATCAAATATGCCGGTGCTTCCGGGGACTTCAACCCGATCCACTGGAACGAGCGCTTTGCCCGCGAAGTGGAACTGCCCGGTGTCATTGCCCACGGCATGTTCACCATGGGCGCTGCCGTCCAGTTGGTGACCGACTGGGTGGGCGACCCGGCCGCCGTCGTATCTTATGGAACACGCTTCACCAAGCCCGTCCCCGTTGCTGACCTAGAGGGTGGGCCCGGTGCCGTGGTGGCTGTGACAGGCGTTGTTGGGGCCTTGGATTCCGACGCCGGAACCGCCAGGATCGACCTGACCGTCACCTTGGACGGACAAAAAGTTTTGGTCAAGGCACAAGCCACGGTCCGCTTGGCGTGAGCAGCGTCAAAGCCTGGCGTAACGGTGTAGTCACCGCGTACGCCGGCTCCGGGCTGGTCTTTGCCACCTGGGTTTCCCGTATTCCCGCCATCCGTGACGATCTGGGCCTGAGCGCGGGCCAGGTGGGGCTGATGCTGCTGTGCATGTCCCTGGGATCATTTGTTTCGGTGGCAGCCTCCGGCTTGGTAGTTCTGCGCCTTGGCTCCAAACTGACCTCACGGCTGGGCAGTATCATCCAGACCGTCGGCGTCATCATCATGGGCCTAGGTGCCACGGTGTTCGCCGAAACGTATGTGGTGGGTGCCGGCTTGGTGATTGTGGGCCTGGGCACGGGCAGCTGGAACACCTCCTCAAACATTGAAGGGGCCGCCGTTGAGCGGGCGCTGGGGCGGCACATCATGCCACGGCTCCACGGCTCCTTTAGCATTGGCACGGTCGCGGGCGCCGGGCTGGGCGCCTTGGCGGCATCCATTCACCTCCCTGTGGCGATTCACCTGTCAGTGGTTTCGGTGGCAGTTTGCCTTGCTGTGCTGATAGGCGCCGGCTACTACCAGGCGGACAAGCTAACCTCAACGGCTGCGCTGGTTGACCTGGGCGATTCCGGCGCGGTGCCAGGCACCGGTCCCATCCCCGTCATTACGGCCTCGAGCACGCAGGATCACAACGCCAAGGCGGCTGCGGCTGGCAAACGCGCAGGCAAGGCCAAGATTGCCGCCGCTTGGCGTGACCCCCGCACCTTGATGTTGGGCGCCCTGGTGCTGGGCCTGGGTCTGGCTGAAGGTGCAGCCGGTGACTGGGTGGCCCTGGCCATGGTGGACGGCTACGGCACCAAGGACTCGATTGGTGCCATTGGCTACGGCATCTTCGTCTCCGCCATGACCATTGGCCGCTTTGCCGGAACCGTGCTCCTGGATAAGTACGGCCGCGTGGCGGTACTCCGGGCCGGTGCCGCCCTGGCCGTGGTGGGACTTGGCTTGTTTGTGTTTGCACCCTCGGCAGAGATTGCCTTGGGTGCCCTGGTCCTGTGGGGTCTGGGCTCAGCTTTGGGCTTCCCCGTGGCAATGTCGGCCGCCTCCGACGACCCGGAGCACGCCGCGGCCCGCGTTTCGGTGGTTTCCACCGTTGGCTATGGCGCATTCCTGGGTGGTCCGCCGCTCTTGGGCCTGCTGGCTGAACATGTGGGCGTCCTGCACTCGCTGCTGGCGGTGCTGGGCCTGTTGGTGGTGGCCTTCTTCCTGACACCGGTGGTGCGCAAACCAAAGTACCTAGAGAACACAGTCAATGAGCGCAGTGCGGCTAATGTGGAATTGTGAATGAGCAAAAGTTTCTAAGTTCCCTAACGACGTTGCACGTGGGTGGCCCAGTCAAGAATTACGTTGCGGCCACCAACGAGGCGGAAATCATTGAGGCCGTCACGGCAGCGGACCGCACCGGTGAGCGGCTCCTAATCCTGGGCGGCGGTTCCAATCTGCTCATCTCCGATGAAGGCTTCGATGGCACCGTGGTGAAGATCGCCAGCCAGGGCTATGCCGTTGATTCGCAGGATTCCTGCGGCGGTGCCTCGGTGGTAGTCCAAGCGGGTCATGACTGGGACGACTTTGTTCACCAGAGCGTTTTGCATGCCTGGAGCGGGCTGGAAGCCCTGTCAGGAATCCCCGGCAGCGCTGGCGCAACGCCCGTGCAAAATGTAGGCGCCTATGGCTGCGACGTCTCCCAAACCATCGCCGCAGTGCGGACCTGGGACAGGGAGAAAACCGCTGTCCACACCTTCACCAGCTCCGAGCTGCAGTTCGGTTACCGGGAATCCCTGCTCAAGGCCACCACCGTCAACGGATCCCCTCGCTACGTGGTGCTCAATGTTGAATTTCAGCTCCTGCTGGGCCGTATGAGCGCGCCCATCAAGTACGGCGAATTGGCCCGCACGCTGGGCGTCGAGATTGGCCAGCGGGCAAACTCCCTGGACGTCCGCCGTGCCGTGCTGGCCCTGCGCGCCTCCAAGGGCATGGTCCTGGACCCCGCCGACCGCGACACCTTCTCCACCGGCTCCTTCTTCACCAACCCCATCGTTTCCGCGGAGGTCGCCGCCACGCTCCCCGCCGACGCGCCGCGCTATCCCGCGGGCGATCTGGTGAAACTCAGTGCAGCCTGGCTGATAGAACATGCCGGTTTCGCCAAGGGCTACGGCCTGTTGGGCGAAGTGCCAGCAGCCGGCCAGTCGGACGACGCCGGGACCCCGCCACGCGCCTCCCTCTCCACCAAGCACACCCTCGCCATCACCAACCGTGGCGGGGCCCGGGCCGAGGACATCTTGGCGGTGGCGCGGGAGGTTCGAGACGGCGTCGAACGCAAATTTGGGATCACCCTGGTGCCGGAACCGGTGCTGGTGGGCTGCTCGCTGTAATCCCCACGCCCTCCCACGGCTCGCACGCTCGCCGCGGGGCCCTCGGGCGCGTGGGCCCAACATCCGCGCTGGCCGAGTCCACGGCAGTCACCCCGTACCGGGGTAGGGGGTCAAGACGGCTCCCGAGTGTGATGTGCAGCTCCGGGGCTTTTCGTAGTGTTAATGGAAAGATCTGTCCTTTCTATTAGCTTGGCGCTTCTGTTTGGGAAGCCCGGCACGAGGAGTACCCATGTCGTCGGCAACACTTGATAGCCCGGATGTCTTGGATGAGAGCGACACTCTCACCAAGACAGCAAAAAAACGCCCGGCACGGGACCGTCACGTCACTGATTTCATCCAGCTGACCGAGCAGGTTCGTGCCGCGGGCTTCATGGAACGCGACATCAAGTGGTACGTTTTGCGCATCGTCCGCCAGAGCATTGGCTACTTGGCCGTGTTGGCGCTGTTCCTGACACTGGGCCAGAGCTGGTGGCAGATGGTTACGGCCGTGCTGTTTGCCTTCATGTGCACCCAGACCGCCTTCATTTCCCACGACGCCGCGCACCGTCAGGTGTTCGCCTCCGCGAAGAAGAACGCTTGGCTGGCCCGCATTGCCGGCAATTTATTCGTCGGCTTGAGCTACGGCTGGTGGATGAACAAGCATGGCAAGCACCACCTGAACCCGAACAAGATCGGCGTGGACGGCGACATTGATCCCGGCGCCCTCGTGTTTGATCCCGAGAATGCCGCCAAGCGCACGGGCTTTGCCAAGTGGTTTGCCCGCCGTCAGGGCGCCTTCTTCTTCCCGCTGCTGACCCTCGCCGCGCTGGATCTGCACATCGCCGCCGTCAAGCGCGTACTGGACCGCAAGCAGATTGTGCCCGAACGCAAGGCCGAGATCGCCCTGCTCGTTGTCCGCCTGGTCCTGCTCCCCGCGTTCACCGTCTGGTTCCTCGGCTGGGGTATCGGCTTGGCGTTCGTCGCCGTGCAGATCATGGGGCTGGGCCTGTACATGGGCTGCGCGTTCGCCCCTAACCACAAGGGCATGCCGTTGGTTCCCAAGGACGTCAAGATCGATTTCATGCGCCGCCAGACCCTCATGAGCCGCAACATTTCCGGCGGTTGGTGGGTAGATGTTGGCATGGGCGGTTTGAACTACCAAATTGAGCACCACCTGTTCCCCACCATGTCCTCCAAGAACCTCAAGGCCGTCCAGCCTATGGTCCGCGAATACTGTGCCGAGCGGAACATCACGTACACGGAGACCACGTTGGGCCAGTCCTACATGATCGTGATGCGCTACCTGAACCGTGTGGGCCTGGGCCAGCGCGACCCGTTCGAGTGCCCCATCACGGCCAACATGCGCACGGCCCGCTAATCCCCACGCCCTCGTGGGCCCAGCAACTGACCCGCAGAAAACGCCGAAAAATCACGAAAATCGTTGATTTTTCGGCGTTTTCTGCGGGTCAGTTCTGTGGGTGGGCCTAGATTGGGAGCATGAGTCCCAGTGTCACACCCACCGTCCTGGCCCGGCTGCGGCTTGCCGCCCAGGGAATCCTGCCTACGTCCATCAGTCCCGGTCCGGGGCCGGGGGACGTTGTGCGTTCCTTGACAGCACTCCAAGGACAGGATTTCCCCGGCGTGCTGTGGTCGATCGGCCTGCGCTCACCGGGGAGCACCCGCGCCGCTGTTGAAGCGGCGTTCAACAGCGGTGAACTGGTGAGGTCATGGCCCATGCGCGGCACGTTGCATGTGACGCTTGCAGAGGACCTGGGCTGGATCTTGTCCCTCACGGCTGAGCGGATGGAGTCCGGCATGTCCACCCGCCACCGCGAGCTGGAAATCACGACGGCGGATGTAGACAAGGTGCGGGAGCTCGCCTTGGCGCTGGTGGCCGAGCAGGGCGGCCGAGTGTCCCGGGATGAGCTGTTCACTGCGTTTGAGCGCGCAGGACAAGGGACGAAGGCCCAGCGTGGCTATCACCTCTTGTTTCTGCTCTGCCTCCAAGGAACCTTGGTGCAGGGGCCCATCAATAGTGCGGCTGGGAACGGCAACTCCCAGTTCTTTGTCAGCGCGGAGGCGTGGATCAAGAATCCGCGCGCCATGGACCGTGAACAAGCCCTGGCCGAGCTGGCGCTGCGTTACTTCAGCAGCCATGGTCCGGCCACTATCAAGGACTTTCAATGGTGGTCCAAGCTGACGCTCAAGGACATCAGCGCAGGGTTGGCCCAGCTGGGCGATCAGCTGGCCAGCGTGGTGTGCAACGGCGTCAGCTACTGGCTGGCGCCTGAGACGGCTGAGCTCCTCGGCGGGACGGTTCCCGGGGCACGGTCTCTGCTATTGCTGCCGGGCTTTGATGAGTACCTCTTGGGGTACACCGACCGCAGTGCCGCTCTGGCTCCGCACCACGCCCCGCTGACGGTTCCGGGCGGTAATGGCGTGTTCAAGGCAACGGTCGTGGCTGGCGGAAAGGTGGCCGGAACCTGGCGCAAAGCCCAAGGTATGGCTGAAAAACAAAGGCAACTGGCCGGCGTCGTGCTTCCGGAACTCTTTGGTGAGCTAAGCCCGAACCAAACCAGGTCGCTGGAAAAGTCGTCAACCGCCTACAAACGCTTCCTGCTCCCCAACTGAGACGCACTTGATGCTAAAAATCGCGTGATTTATAGCATCAAGTGCGTCTCAGTTGGGAGGAGGGGGTTAGAGGGTGCCGGTGGCGATCTTCAGCATGCGGCGCAGCGGCTCGGCGGCACCCCAGAGGAGCTGGTCGCCCACGGTGAACGCGCTGATGTATTCCGGGCCCATTTCCATCTTGCGGATGCGGCCCACGGGGACCTCAAGCGTGCCGGATGCAGCCACGGGGGTCAGGTCAGCCATGGAGGCTTCCTTGGTGTTGGGAACCACCTTGGCCCACTCGTTGTCGTTGGCCAGCAGGGACTCGATTTCCGCCACTGACAGGTCCTCGCGGAGCTTCAGCGTCAGGGCCTGCGAGTGGGAGCGCATGGCGCCGATGCGCACGCACAGCCCGTCCATGATCACGCGGTTGGAAGCAGAGGTGCCCAGGATCTTGTTGGTCTCAACCCCGGCCTTCCACTCTTCCTTGGACTGGCCGTTGCCTAAATCGGCGTCGATCCAGGGGATCAAGGAACCGGCCAGCGGCACGCCGAATTGCGAGGAGTCGATGCCTTCGCGCTGGTGGGCCAGGACCTTGCGGTCAATCTCCAGGATGGCCGACGCCGGGTTGTCCAGTTCGGAGGAAACCTCGGAGTTCAGTGTGCCGAACTGGTTCAGCAGCTCGCGCATGTGGCGGGCGCCGCCACCGGAGGCAGCCTGGTAGGTCATGGAGGTGCCCCACTCGACCAGGCCGTTCTTGAACAGCCCGCCCAGGCCCATGAGCATGCAGGAGACGGTGCAGTTTCCGCCTACAAAGTCCTTGACTCCAGAAGCCAACCCGGCGTCGATCACACCGCGGTTGATCGGGTCAAGCACAATGATGGAGTCGTTGTTCATGCGCAGCGTGGAGGCCGCGTCCATCCAGAGACCGTCCCAGCCGCGGTTGCGCAGCTCGGTGTGCACGCGGGAGGTGTAGTCCCCGCCCTGGGCTGTGACAATAATGGGAAGCTTCGCCAGAGTGTCAATATCAAAGGCGTCTTCGAGTTTGCCGGCGTCGCCGGAGCCTGCAATCGCCGGGGCAGCGCCGCCGGCGTTCGAGGTTGAGAAGAAGACGGGGTTGATATCGCCGAAGTCGCCTTCGTCCTGCATGCGCTGCAGCAGAACGGAACCGACCATGCCGCGCCAGCCGACAAGGCCGACGGAAGGAACACTGTTATTGGTCATGCCCCAAGTTTACGATGGAGGGGCAAACTGGCGGCAAATCCGTGTCACCCAATGAACACGTACGACGGCGTTTCGCACCGCCGCGCGAAGGTGCAGCCGGGCGCGGTGCACGTTCCGTGCAGGGCTTAGCGTGTGTAGTTCCCCGGTACCGGGTTCTCGGCAAGCATGGGTGTTCCAGAGGGCGTGGGCAAACCCCTTTGACGGCGCAGGAGCGTGGCCTTGGCCTCGATGACCAGATAGCGGCCAATGACCACAAGTATGAGCAGGGAGAGCGCGAACCCGAACCACAGGCCCCCGTGGAGGTTTCCGGGATTCTCCCTGGCGCTGCCCAGTATGGCAAGGATCATAACAACGTTCAGAAATAGCAGGGTTGCTGTTGATACTGCCCAGCCCCAAACCGTTCGAATCACCGGCCCCTGTCCACCGCGCCACACACCGTATTCCTCGGGCAGGTAGCTGACCAGCTCGCCGTTGTTGGCGCGTACAAGGTAACGCTTCTGGCCGCTGGCAGCTGCCGCATCGTGCCACGCCATGGTCTGGGCGTCCCGCAGCTCCCGCTGTTCGTGCTTCTCGCGTTTTTCGCGCTGCTTCTGGTGCCAGCGCTGGTCACGCTCCGCTTTGGATCTCATTGATGTTCCCAATCCTGCGAGTGTTCGTCAGTAGTCGATGTTCTTGGCCAGCTCCGGGTTCTCGCGTTCCCATTTTTCACGGAGGCGGGCGGTGCGGAATTCAATCCAGCTGAGGAAAAGCATGAAGGCGGCGGCCCCGAACATGACCGGCCCGCCCACAGGGTATTCGCTGGCAACCAGGAACCAGACGCCGCAGGCAAAGAACCCCACGGCAAAGACGATGGGTATGGCGCTCTGAATGCGGATGTTCCTTGGCTTGAGCGGCGTCTGGGACCCGTTGACGTACATGCCGCGCGTGTAGGCGTGGGGGCCGTACTGGCTCCGCATCCTCCTGCGGTCACGGATGAGGTTGTTGTGGTGTGGCTCGTAAGGTTCGGAGGGTTGCTCCGGAGCGATGTGGGTCATGGGTTCCTCATTGGTAGCAACGAATTCTCAAAGGGCGCCAGTCGGTGGAGCGCGCAGTTTACGTCCGGACTACCAATCCTTGCGCGGCACGCGCTTAGCGATGAGCCACTTCTGCCGGCGGTTGGCAACGATGAAGGCCCAGACGCCTGTCGTGGCGGCTCCCAAAAAGACCAGGCCGGCATAAATGCTGCCGGGCAAGGCGAAGCCGGAAATTGTGGCCGGGTAGATCGGGACGCAAGCAATGACGAACAAGACAACGCCCAGAAAGCGGATGGCGTTCGGATTTTGCAGTGGTGTCTTTGCCTGGAATGTGTAATCCGGTGGCACCCCGCCCGGCCCATACTCCTGTTCGTACTGGCGCACGTTGAACGGGTTGGGGTCATGGTTCGCCCCGTTGGGGGACTCGCGCTGCTCTGAACCGTCTGCCATGACTATTCCGCCTGGAACTCCGTGTCGCCCTTGGCCCAGAGGGTGATCCGATATTCGGTGCCGTTCTTGGACGTGTGCCAGCCCTCCAGCGGCGACGCGCCGCGGAACGACCATTCGTGCCCCAGCCCCGGCGCCTGCGTGTCCCCGGAAACATCCGAGTTGATGACAGTAATCACCGCAACGTTGCAGTGCTCCTGGGCCTGCGCATAAACCTGTCCACCGCCAATAACCCACACCTCATCGCCGCCGGGGGAGAACTGCGCTTCCACGAGCGCCTCTTCCAACGAATCAAGGACGACGGCGCCACTTGCCTCGGGCGTTGCGCTCCAGCCTTCTTGGCGGGTCACCACAATGTTGGTCCGATCCGGCAGCGGCCGGTACTTTTCCGGGAACGATTCCCACGTGCGCCGGCCCATGACCACGGGGTGACCCGTGGTTACCCGCTTAAAATGGGCCATGTCTTCCGGCAAGTGCCAGGGCATGCCGCCATCGGCACCAATGACGCCACCGTTTGTCTGCGCCCAGATCATGCCAACAATGGGCTGGCTGAAGCGGTAAAAAGTGGGAATGTTCAAAGCAGGTGTGTCACTCATACAGCGATCGGTGCCTTAATTGTGGGGTGGTGCTGGTAGTTGACCAGCTCAAAATCGTCAAAGGAATAGTCAAAAATTGACTCGGGCTTGCGGGTGAAACGCAGCTGCGGGTACGGGTATGGTTCGCGGGACAGCTGCTCGGCAACCTGCGTCAGGTGGTCGTCATAAATATGGACGTCGCCGCCGGTCCAAATGAATTCACCCGGCTCCATGTCCAATTGCTGCGCCACCATCATGGTCAGCAGGGCGTAGGAGGCAATGTTGAACGGCACGCCCAGGAAGGTGTCGGCGGAACGCTGGTACAGCTGGCAGCTAAGCTTGCCGCGGCCGTCCTCGGTGGGGGCAACATAAAACTGGAAAAATGCGTGGCACGGCGGCAGCGCCATGTTTTTCAGCTCGCCCACGTTCCAGGCTGAGACAATGTGGCGGCGAGAATCCGGGTTGCTTTGCAGCGATTCCATGACTTGGGCAATCTGGTCAATGTGCTCGCCGTCCGGAGTGGGCCAGGAGCGCCACTGGACGCCATAGACAGGACCCAGCTCTCCGGCGTCGTCCGCCCATTCATTCCAAATCTTGACACCGTTCTCCTGCAGCCAGCCCACGTTCGAGTCGCCGCGCAGGAACCATAAAAGTTCCAGCGCCACGGACTTGAAATGCACGCGCTTGGTGGTGATCAGCGGGAAACTCTCGCTCAGGTCAAAGCGCAGCTGGCGGCCAAAAACGCTCCGCGTGCCGGTGCCGGTGCGGTCCGACTTCGCGGTACCGTTGGCCAGCACATCGCGCAGCATGTCCTCATAAGGGGTCAAAATAGTCACGCGCACAAGTCTACTGGGAGCCCCGCTGGTTCAGTCGCCCTTGAAGAAGTGAGATCAACGTCTTTCCATCCAGCCCGGCACGCTCGCCCACCGCCAGGAGATGGTCGACGGCGGCCATCACCTCCCCGGACGCTCCCGGATCAGTCGGTGGTCGAGCCTGACGTGACCGGGCAACAACGGTTCCCTGCCTGCGGTTGGTAGTGACAAAGCCGGTGGCTTCGAGCCCCTTGTAGGCCCGGGCCACGGTGCCCGCAGCAACGCCAAGATCGGCAGCCAAGCTGCGGACGGTGGGCAAGCGGGTGCCGGCGCGAAGTTCTCCCACGGCAATGAGCGATGCTATTTGCGTTTGCACCTGCTCGTACGGCGGGGTGGCTGTTTCCAGGTCAATGACGATTTGTGCTTCCACGGTGGGCTACTTGCTCGGACTCGTGTTGCTGGACTGGACTGGGGCGGGCGGCGCAAAATCAGCGGGCGTGTAGCCCCTGGCCGGCAAGAACAGCAGCATGAGCGACAGCGCAAAGCAGAGGGCAGCCAGGGCGCCCGGGTCGAATTGTGGTGCCAGCGGGTTTGTGCTGGTTGGCGGTCCCGCCATGGACAGCAACAGGCCCGCCAGAGCGAACCAGCAGCTCGCAACCGTTCGAGCGATGCGAAACAGGGACCTGCGGCGCAGAGTATCGTCAAGAGCGGCCGGCACTTGGTGCAGCTCTGGTCGCGTAAGCACGAACCACATGGCCGCGGCACCCGCCAGCAGGATGAAAGCCGCCAGGAGGCTGGTCACCCAATAGATGGCAATGGGGTTGGGACTGCCGTCCCATCTGAGCGGTGTCGTTCCAGTGGCAACGGCCGAGGCATACACAAAGGCACCGGCAAGCCCCATTGCACTGAGCCCAAATGCTGCCCAGGTGTACCGTGGCAGGGCCCCGGTCAGGGTGACTGTCCGCCCGACGCCGGAATGCCGCCGAACTGAGTAGTTCCGTTTCAGGACCCATTCCAGTGCCAAATGGGCCAACACCATGCAGGCAAGGGTTGCCGTGACGATGCCCATCGACCCCAGCCAGGGCCGTACAACCAAACCGAGTAAGACCCCGGCCGCCATGGCCGGAATCAGCACCACCACCGTGGAATCCATCAGCTTTGCAGCCGCAACGCTCTCGCGGCTGGGTTGTTCCGCTGCGGCCAGGGGCACCGACTTGAAGGGTGACACCGGATCCAGGGTCGGCGGCTTCCAAAACAACATCGTGACCAGGACGGCCATGTTGACCAGTCCCAACCAATTTGTGTAGGACAGCACATCGCTGCCCGGAACCGGCTGCACCAAGTAGTTCCCTGCAATCGCGGATAGGCCTGAAGCCACAGTGGCTGACACCCGCAGCAACCGGTTCATTCCGATGACACGCAGGGTGTTGTTCTGCTTGGGACTCAGCGCTTCAAGTGATCGTCGCGAGGCGATGAGTCGCATGACGAGCAGCGTGCCTGCAGCCAGGAGAACCAGCGCCGAGGAGAGGGCAATCGCCATGGCCCAGCCGTCCACCCGGCCAAGGGTCCAGAGTCCGACGGAGCCGGGTGCGGGACGGTCAATTGCGCCAAAGCTGCGGGCGGCGGCAACGAAGGGCATGACCGCTGCGCTCACCAGGAAAACGCCCAATACGGTCCAGCCGAGTGCCGGCTCCACATAATCGCGCACTCGTCGGAATTCCAGGCTGGCCTTACGCTTTGCGGACTTCGGCGCCGGCCACGTGGCCTGCCCGATGGTGTGGATGATAAGAACCGCTGCAACTGGGGTGAGGAGGGCTGTCCATCGGATGAGCCCCCACGGTTCCATCGATTCGGTCGACTGGCCGTAATGGGAGATGCCGGCTTGTCCTGCGGCCGAAAGGCTGCTGAATGCCCAAGCGATGACACCCGTCCACAGGGCGTGCTTGCGAATGCGCTCCAACGATGGCCCGCCGCGAGGTGTCCACACGGCAAAACGCAGCACAGAATAGAACAGCACGCACAGCAGCGCCAGTGGGACGCCCAGTGACATGACCATTTCCATGAACGTTGGCGCGAGCGGATTTGGAGCCATCATTTCCCCCATCAAGAATCTTTGTATCAAGAGTAAGGTACAAAGAAGGTGTGGGAAAGGGCGAAGCGCACTGTGACGCCGTTATTCGGATTGGCGGCGGCCGGGCTTAGTCCACCAATAGGTCCGCATGCTGGGCGGCAACAACGTTGGGGTGTGCCCGGATCCGGTAGCGAAGGGCGTTGTCGCCGTACGTCTGAAGGATGGGGCTGTTGCCCGGGTCAACAGACAATCCGCGGGCTTTGGACTGAAATTCCGGGCTGACGGCGAGCTGGGGCATGGTCGAATCCAGTGCAGGATTGAAGAAGAACGGCAGGGAGATCCGGTCGGTGCCTCGCAGCGGGGAGATGACCCGGTGCAAGGTCGCCTTGAGGTAACCGTTCGTTGCCAGCTCAAGCATCTCGCCAATATTGACCACAAAGGTGCCAGGCACCTGCGGCGCGTCGATCCATTTGCCCTGATACTCCACCTGGAGCCCACCCTTTTCAGGTTCCACGAGTAGAAGTGTCAGCACGCCGCCGTCGCGGTGCGAGCCCACACCCTGCTTGGGCTCCGGGTCAGACTCGCCGGGGTAACGCACAATCTTGAGCACAGGGAAAGCCTGGGCCGCGAATGCTGCATCAAAGGTGTCCCCGGGTGCCCCCAGTGAGAGGGCCAGGGCCCGCAGGAGTTCCAGTGAGATGGCGCTGAGCCGCTCGGTCCATTCGGAGACGACAGCGCGCATCTCCGGCAGCCCTTCGGGCCACAGATTGGGGCCTTCCAAGCGCCAGTAGTCAGCCACCCCGGGGCCTGGGGCAACAATGTCGCGATCCACGCCGATGTCAATCTGCTCGCGCCAATCCACGCCCCCGTCGGTGAGCTCGCCACCCATGCGGGTGTAGCCGCGGAATTGGGGGCTGTGGATGTTCTCTACGGCGAGCTTTACGTCCTCGGGTAGATCAAAGAACCGGCGGGAAACTGAAAGCATGGCGTCCGTGAGTTCTTGGGGTACGCCATGGCCGGCCAGGTACAGGAACCCGACCTCATGCATGGCATCACGCAGGTCATTTCGGAACTGGGTGGCCTCCTCCGGGCCGGCGCTGAGCCGGGAGAAGTCCAATACTGGCAGTGAATCGAGTGACGGCATGCTATATATCCTTTACGGCGACGTTGGCAAGCGAAATCCCTTATTCGCTCCAATGTTACGTACCTTAGGCCGTCAATGGGGAAGAACATGTCGAATTACTACAAATTGCTCCTAGTGTGCCGCTAGTCCTCGTAAGGCTTGTGCTGCTCAAGTGCAACGATCCGGCCAGGATTTGCGACCGAAACGTGGGCCACCAGAACCTCACCGGGCGACAGGTGCGGGTCCAAGACGGGCAGCTCGTGGGCCAAATCATGGGACATGTGCCCGGCCAAGGCGGCCAGGACTGATGGTATGACGGGACGGTGGGTGCACACGGCAGCCGCACTGGATCGGGTCAACAACTTTTCAATCACCGACCTGGCCTTGCCCGGATGCCGCTTGTGGTCGGCCTCCGTCAACCACGGGACCACCTTTACCTTGGCTTTGGTTGCCTGCGCGTAAGGGGAGATGGTGGCAATGCACCTTGTCCAGCCGCTGGTGTAAACCTTGCCCGGACGCCAGGACATGAGCAGGCGTTGCAAATACAGCGCCTGCCGCTTGCCCGTTGCCGCCAGAGGGCGTTCACCCTCGGCCCGTGTCCATGCCGAACGCGGCTTGGCCTTGGCGTGACGGACTATCAGCAGCGGCCACGTTTCCAGGGTGTTAGCCCCATGGGCAGTCACCAATGCATCCAACGGCTCCACATCGGAGGGGTTGGACAGCAGCCCGCGTGCCTTGGTGGGACTGCACCAAATAACAGCGTCCACTTCCTTGCCGTCGGGGATCGGGGGCACGTCATCCACGCGGGCGGCCCAGTAGTGGACTTCCTTGTTGCCAGGTTTTACGGCATAGCGGATGGACGGCAGCGGGATGCCCAAGGTAATGGGCAGGCCCACCTCCTCAAACACTTCACGCACAGCGCATTCGGGGAGTGTTTCGCCCTTGTCCAATTTGCCCTTGGGCCAGGACCAGTCGTCATAGCGCTGCCGGTGAATGAGCAGAACTTCCAGTTTTTTCTTCTTCAGTCGCCAGCACAGCGCGCCGGCTGCATAGATGGAGACTTCAGTGCCCTCAACCGCAGGGTCTTCGATGTGTTCAGCGCTGCGCATTACCGGTGCAGGATTGAGTGCTGGCGTGAACGGCTGGCCAGCAGCCACGATTGGATATCGAGCAAGGGGTTGCCCGCGCTGTCGAGGTGGTGGCGTGTCCACTCGCCGTCGTTGTCCAGATGCCAGCTGGCAGTCCCGGAGTCCAGGTAGCGGTTCAGGAGTGAGGTGACCTCTGCAATGTCTTCCCGGTTGGAGAGCCTTACCAGCGCCTCAACGCGGCGGTCCAGGTTTCGGTGCATCATGTCAGCGGAGCCAATGTAGACCTTGGGGTCCCCGGCATTGGCAAACGTGAAGACGCGCGAGTGTTCCAGGAAGCGGCCCAGCACCGAGCGGACGGTGATGTTTTCGCTAAGTCCGGGAACGCCTGGGCGCAATGAGCAGATGCCGCGCACAATCACACCCACATCCACACCCGCCTGCGAAGCGCGGTAGAGGGAGTCGATGATGGCCTCATCCACCATGGAGTTGACCTTGATGCGCACTTGGGCGGGCAAGCCGGCCTTCTTGTTGGCGATCTCGGCGTCGATGCGTGCAATCAGGCCCGAACGCACCGAACGCGGTGCCACCAGCAGTCTGTCAAAAGTGGTTTTGGGGGCGTATCCGGAGAGCTGGTTGAAAAGCTTGGACAGATCCTCGCCCACCTGGTTGTCCGCCGTGAGCAGGCCCAGATCCTCGTAGTATCTGGCCGTGCGGGGATGGTAATTGCCTGTGCCGATGTGGCAGTAACGGCGCAATCCATCTTGTTCCTGGCGAACCACCAAGGAGAGTTTGCAGTGGGTTTTCAAGCCCACAATGCCGTACACCACGTGCACGCCAGCCTGTTCCAGCTTGCGGGCCCAGGAGATGTTGGCCTGCTCATCAAAGCGGGCCTTGATTTCCACCAGGGCCAAAACCTGCTTGCCAGCCTCGGCAGCATCCACCAGGGCATCCACAATGGGGGAGTCACCCGATGTCCTGTACAGGGTCTGCTTGATGGCGCGTACCTTGGGATCGGCGGCAGCTTGTTCAAGAAACGCCTGCACCGAGGTGGAGAAGGAATCGTAGGGGTGGTGCAACAAGATGTCACGACGGCGCATGGCCGCGAATACGTTGGCCGCCTTGGACGTCTCCGAGGCGTTCAAGTCACGGGAGGTGTGGGCTACATGCTTGGGATAGCGCAGATCCGGCCTGTCGATGCTGCCAATGATGGACAAGCCACGCAGATCCAGAGGTGCCGGCAGTGAATAAACTTCTGTCTCGTTCACATCCAGCTCGCGCACCAGCAACGCCAAGATGCTGGGGTTGATGTCGGTCGCGACTTCAAGGCGCACGGGTGGACCAAATTTGCGTCGCAGCAGTTCCTTCTCCAACGCCTGCAGGAGGTTCTCAGCGTCGTCCTCTTCAACCTCAAGGTCCTCATTACGGGTCACCCTGAACGAGTGGTGCTCCACAATTTCCATGCCCGGGAACAACTGGTCCAGGTGCTCGGCAATGACCTCTTCCAGCGGGATGAAACGCGCCACACGCCCCGGCACGGTGCCAGCGCGAGGGCCGTCAACCGAGACAAGGCGCGGCAGCAGGTCCGGCACCTTGACGCGGGCAAAGAGCTCCTTGTCGCTGACCGGATTGCGGACCACAACGGCCAAGTTCAGGGACAGGCCGGAAATGTACGGGAAGGGGTGGGCCGGATCCACTGCCAGTGGGGTGAGGATGGGGAACATCTTCTCGGCAAACATTTTGGAGAGCTGCACCTTGGACGGGTCATCAAGTTCTTCCCAATGGACCAAGTGAATGTGTTCGTAGGCCAAGGCCGGGCGGATCTGACTGGCAAAAACGTGCGCATGCCGGGCCTGTAGCTCGTGGGCGGCGTCGCTGATCTGTTCCAGGACCTCGACGGGGCTGAGCCCGGCGGGGGAGGGCACGGCCAAGCCGGTAGCAATGCGGCGCTTCAGCCCGGCCACCCGCACCATGAAGAACTCATCCAGGTTGGAGGCAAAAATGGAAAGGAAGTTAACCCGCTCCAACAGCTGCAGATCCGGATCCTCGGCAAGTTCGAGCACGCGGGAGTTGAAGGCCAACCAGCTCAGCTCCCGGTCAAGGAACCTGTCGGGGCTGATGTCGCCCTCTGGGATGAGCGTGGGCTCAAACTCCGGGATCTCGATCCTGTCCTGGGTGGCCCGTGAGGCCGGCACTTCACCCGAAAAGAACCGTTCCTGCCCGTTGGATGCCATGCTGTTCACGGGTCCCTTGTATTCGCGCTTCATCGACGAGTCCTCATAGTTGGTGATGCTTTGAAACAACAGTACAAGTTTGGGTCACAGCTGGGAAAATTTCCTGCGTGCAGGCTAGGGATGGGGTCTAGGCGGACATGGGCCCGTACATGACAGAGGAGTCCCACTTGGCGAATCCCAGCTTGCGGTACAGTGCCACAGCAGCCTCATTGTCGGCGTCTACGTAAAGCATAATGGCGCGCAAACCGGCGTTGTGCAGGTAGTCAATGCCCGCCCGGGTGAGGGTCTTGCCGAGCCCCATTCCTTGAGCGGCCGGCGTCACTCCCACCACGTAAACCTCACCCATGGCCGCCTGGCCGGAGCGTGCGGGGTGAATTTTTGTCCAGTGGAACCCCAGAATCTCATCGGCCCCATTGACGGCCAGGAAGAAACCTGCCGGATCAAACCAGTCCTCGTCCATGCGGGCCCGCAAGTCGGAGCGCGTTAGCGAGCCCTGCTCGGGGTGGTGGGCAAAGGCAGCCGCGTTGGCTGCCAGCCACGCGTCTTCGTCTTGGTTCGGCACAAATGTTCGCAAGCTCACGCCGTCGGGGGTTGGGTAGTCCGCTTGAACCGGCTCGACCGGCTGTGTGAATTGCGGCGCCTGCCTGACCAGACGCATGCGCCACAGTTCACGGATGGCCCTATACCCGTAGCTGGCGGCAAGATCGGCGGCGGCCTCATGGTCGCCGTGGGACCAGGCTTTGATGCCTTGCAACCCACGGACCTCAACCAGCTTGTCCGCCAAAATAGCGCCCACACCGTCGTTCCGGTAGGCAGGGTGCACCACCAGCTCCAGCACGCCCTCATTGCCATCGAGGACCACAATGGCAACGCCGGCCAGGTCCTCGCCCACAGTTGGGGAGGCGTCCTCGGGGGCGTAGGTAAGTAGCGTCAGGACGCTGTGCGGGCCTGCCTGGGTGGATTTGAGTTCCACCAGTGTTTGTTCCGAGAATGGCGGGTTGCCGTCGGCGTCTTCGGCCGCGTCAATCACCGTCTGGATCTCTCGGCGAATCTCAGGGCCGGGGGCTCCTGCGATTATGGTCACTGGCCAGCTGTCAGTCTTTGCGGGGCTCATAGCAACAGCCTAGTAGGCCTATGTCAGCTAGCGCGAGACTCCGCGTAAATAGTTCTCGGGCAGAGGAGTCTGGGGCGGGTGCAAGGCTGCCTGCGATGGGTGCGGGTTTGCATGCGGGCAAGGTGGTGGCATAGAGTTTGAGGGCAGCTGGACGGGGAAACCCATGCAGCTTGTTGTTTGACTGGGGGGATGCACCAGTGGGGTGTCCTCGATACGTTCGACCCGTATGTCCTCCACCAAATAGTGAAGGCCCGCAGCAATTGCTGCGGGCCTTCTGCGTTCTGCCCAACAGTTCGCAAGCGCTAAACGTCAGCCATGTCGCCGTCGGGCTGGCGTGAAACCGTGAGCCGGTACCCAACGTTGCGAACGGTGCTGATCAGGCTCTCGTTCTCGGAGCCGAGCTTGGCGCGCAGGCGCCGAACGTGAACGTCCACGGTGCGGGTGCCCCCGTAATAGTCGTAGCCCCACACCTCATTGAGCAGCTGGGCCCGGGTAAAGACCCGTCCCGGGTGTTGGGCAAGGTACTTCAGCAGTTCAAATTCCTTGTAGGTCAAATTCAATGCCGTGCCGTGCACTCGGGCTGTGTAGCTGTCTTCGTCAATAACAATCCCGGCGGCCTGGATTTCCTGATGGGTGCCATCTTCGGCACTCGCCGCGCGGGTCAACGCCAAGCGAATCCGTGCTTCAACTTCAGCCGGTCCCGCGGATTCCAAGATGACGTCGTCGGCAGCCCATGAGGCCGTCACGGCTGCCATTCCGCCTTCGGTCAACACCAGCAGCAACGGCACGCTGATTCCTGTGGCGCGTAAAAGTTGGGTCAAGGAACGGGAACCAACAAGGTCTTTTCGGGCGTCGACCATGATCAGGTCGGAGGGCTTGGCATCCAGCAGGGCCGTTGGTACGGCGGGGAGAATGTGTACGTGGTGGCTCAAAAGTTCCAGCGCAGGCAAAACATCCACGGACGAACCGTGGTTATTGGTCAGCAATAAAATCTGCGACATGTATTCCTAACAAAGTGCTGTGTATGCGCATCTTTGAGCGACGAACCACTGACGAGCCCTGCGGGGTGTGGGGCAAAAAACTAAACGCCTCCGCCACGGGGTTGTTCCACAGTGTACCGGCAGAATAGGGCAGGATTGATGTGTGAAGTCATCTACAGCCGGTCTTATTGGAATCCTTGCACTAGTTCTGCTGGTGGCCGGGCACTATTTGGGGCTTGGCTATGCAGTGGGAGTCAGCATTGGGCTGGCCGCCGTTTTTGGTTATGGCTGGCCGTACTATTTGGGGATCCCGGCCAAGAAGACACTGGGCACTGTCATCGCTCTGACCGGAGCGGTTGCCGCGCTGACGGCGGGACTCACCAGCGGCGTCGACTATCTGGTGTGGACGCCCATCTTCATCGCCGTTGGATTCGGCGCCATCATGGTGGTGCAACTGATTCGCGGCACAGGACAAAAGCACCGGCTGGAATCCACCCTGGGTTCCGGCGCTGGCGTGGTCATCGCGGGGTTTACGTGCGGCTGGGTGGCCTCGTTCAGGTTCCTGGGTGAACCCGGAATGACGCTGATCGTGGCCATTGGTGCCGCAGTGGCCCTCATGGTCGGAATGCTGCCGTGGCCGGACAGGGTGGTGGCACCGTTGGCCATTGTGCTGGCCGCTTTGGCGGGCCCCTTGGCAGCGCTCATGTTCTCCGATGTGCGCATTCTTCCGGCCATTGTGCTGGGCGTTCTGGTGGCAGCAGTAGTGGCAGCTTTCCGGCGACTGCGGACACTCACCGGCCACCAGAAGCTAAGTTTCGGTTCGGTGGCTGCGGCGCTGGCGCCCGTATTGTCGATGGGTGCACTGGTGTATTTCGTAGAAAAAATGCTCTTGTCCTAGGACCGGCGCGTCCCTTCGTCAATGTCCCCCGTCAGGAACATTGTAGGATGGCATCATGAGCATACTTGCCTTGGAAATTTTCTTCATTTGCCTTTTGGTGTTGGCCGGCGTGGCCATGGCCTGGTTCGCGGGTCTGGTGGTGTGGCGCCTTTTCAAGGGCCAGCAGTAATTCGCCATGCCTATTGAAATTCCCTCGGACCTGACTCCGGAGCTGGTGCCACTTTCCTGGCTCCTTGGCACCTGGACTGGCGCTGGTCGTCTCGGCTCAGGCGAAGAAGACTCCGAATACTTCACCCAAACCGTCACCTTCAAGGCCAACGGCCTGCCGTATCTGCAGTACACGGCGGAGTCGTGGCTCACCGATGAGGAGGGGACTGTTTTGCGTCCCCTGTCCGTTGAGACTGGCTTTTGGCAGCTTGACAGGATATTGAACGACGCCGACGGCGGCCCTGGCCTGATTCCCGCGGACATTGTGCCCGCGTTGCGAACGGCCGACGATGTAGAAGCCTTGCGCAACGCCGATGGCGGCTTCGATATCATGGTCAACATTGTCCACCCCGGCGGCATTTCCGAGCTGTACTACGGCTCCATCAAAGGCCCCCAAATCCGGCTCTCCACCGACGCCGTTATGCGCGGTGCAGGAGCCAAGGACTACACCGCTGCCACCCGCATCTTCGGCCTGGTCAACGGCG
The DNA here is from genome assembly GCF_002909445.1 of Arthrobacter glacialis. Classification (GTDB taxonomy): domain Bacteria; phylum Actinomycetota; class Actinomycetes; order Actinomycetales; family Micrococcaceae; genus Specibacter; species Specibacter glacialis. The sequence continues at coordinate 159,983 of NZ_PPXC01000004.1, read as the reverse complement.
ATTTGTACTGGCGCTGGGACGTCGCCGCCAACGGCAAATCCCTCGACGCCCACGCATCAGCAGCCCTGAAAAAAGTCACGCCGTAACACTTCCGGCGCCGGACCCTGTCGGTCGAGGTCTTGTGCCGACGCTTTCGCGAGGTGGGGGCTGTTGCCCGCACCGCGCCGCCAGCCCCCACCGTCGCTGCGCGTCGGCACAAGAACTCGCGATGCGACGGGCGCGGAATAGGTCACCTAGAGAAGGCGTTGCACCCGTTATGAGCTATTTGAGTCCTTTGTTGAACCGATCAGGTGCCGTGCAGGCTGGCGGCCTTGATGCTGGTGTGGCCGCCCATTATGGGGATCCCAACCGTGAGCAGCGCTTGTTGGCGGGGTATCTGGGCAAGCCCGGCAGTGCTCTGGTTGACCTTTCCCACAGGGGCGTGGTGACCGTGTCCGGACCGGACCGGCTGAGTTGGCTCAACACACTGTCGTCCCAGCAACTGACAAATCTGGCACCCAATACTGGCACGGAGCTTTTGCTGCTGACGGTCCAGGGGCGCATCGAGTATGACGCCCGGGTGGTGGACGACGGTGAGACCACTTGGCTGGTGGTGGAAACCGCTGAGGCGGAACCGCTGGCGCAGTGGCTCAATTCCATGAAGTTCATGCTGCGCGTGGAAATCACTGACGTTTCCGCCAACTGGGCGGTGCTTGGCTCGGTCACCGAGGTGCCCGAGTGGGACAAATTCCTGGTCTGGGTTGATCCGTGGCCGCACCTTGCTGTGGGCGGTTACAGCTACGCCACCATTGCCGAGGACCAGCACCCCGGGCTGGAGCGCCCCTGGCGTGAATACTTGGTACCTGCCGCCGAGCTGGAGACGGCAGTGGGCCAGCGCCCCCTCGCAGGTGTGTGGGCTGCAGAGGCCCTCCGTCTGGCTGCATGGCGTCCGCGCCGTGGAGCCGAAACCGATGAGAAGTCCATTCCGCACGAACTCGATCTGATGCGCACGGCCGTTCACCTGTCCAAGGGTTGCTACAAGGGCCAGGAGACGGTGGCTCGGGTGCACAATTTGGGACACCCGCCGCGACGGCTGGTGTTCCTGCAGTTGGATGGTTCCCTGCACACGCTGCCAGCCCCCGGCAGTGAGGTGTATTTGGAGGACCGAGTAGTGGGGCGGGTTACCTCCGTGGCGCAGCACTTTGAAATGGGCCCCATTGCCCTTGCCCTCATCAAGCGGACGGTTGACCCTGATGCTGTGCTGATGGTTGACGACGACGGCGAGAAGTATCCTGCCAGCCAGGAGATCATCGTGGCCACCGACGCTGGCCAAGTGGTTGGCCGCCAAACCGGTTTCCTGCGCGCACCGCGCTAAATGAGATCCAGTTCACGACTGGAAACCGTTGCCCCCAAATAGTCCACGTGGAATACTTCATGTGGACTATTTGGGCGGAAAGGTGGTGCGTGTGGCGCGGAAAACTCCGTTGACACCACTGGGCGTGGCGGCCCTGGGGCTGCTGGTGGAGCGTCCCATGCATCCTTATGAGATGTATCAGCTGCTTATGCAGCGCCACGAGGACCGGCTGGTGAAAATCCGCCGTGGCACGCTCTACCACATGGTGGGCCGCCTGGCGGCTGCCGGGCTGGTGGAGCCGACGGGCACGGACAGGGACGGCAATCGTCCGGAGCGGACCACCTATGCTGTCTGCCCTGAAGGGAAAGCAGCGCTGGAGGGCCGGATCAAGGAACTCTTGTCGACGCCCGTCAATGAGTATCCCTGTTTCCCGCAGGCGCTGGGTGAGGCACATAATCTTCCGTCCGGCGTCGTGCTTGGACTTTTGGAAACGCGCCTCACAGCACTGGAAGCTGGACTTGCCATCCTGAACGCCGACGCCGCACAGGGCACATCCCGGGGAGTGGCGGAAAAATATTGGATCGATGTGGGCTATCAACAACATCAACTGCGAGCAGAAATTCAATGGGTGGGCGGCCTGCGGGCCAACATCGCCCATGGCACCATTCCTTGGTGAGCAAGCACAGCAAAAACTTCTTTTAGATTAAGGAACACCCATGGAAATCGTGGCAAAACCGTGGCCCGCGTTATGGGCACTTGTTCTGGGTTTCTTCATGATCCTTGTCGATTCCACCATTGTCTCGGTGGCCAATCCCAAGATCATGGAAGGCTTGAACACTGACATCAACTCGGTCATCTGGGTCACCAGCGCCTACCTGCTGGCCTATGCCGTGCCGCTGCTGGTGACGGGACGACTGGGGGACAAGTACGGGCCCAAGAACCTCTACCTGGTGGGGCTGAGCGTCTTCACCCTGGCTTCGCTTTGGTGCGGCCTCTCCGGCGACATTGGCATGCTGATCTGGGCCCGCGCGGTACAGGGGCTGGGTGCGGCCATGATGACGCCGCAAACCATGGCAGTCATCACCCGCATCTTCGCCCCGGACAAGCGCGGCCCCGCCATGGGTCTTTGGGGAGCCACGGCAGGTGTTGCCATGCTGGTTGGGCCCATCCTCGGTGGCGTGCTGGTGGACGGCCTTGGCTGGGAATGGATCTTCTTTGTCAATGTTCCGGTGGGTATCGTCGCCTTTGTCATGGCATGGCGCTTGGTTCCCAAGCTGGCGACACACAACCACAAGTTTGACCTGTTGGGCATCCTGCTCAGCTCCGTGGGCTTGTTCATGCTGGTGTTTGGCATCCAGGAAGGTGAAAAGTACGACTGGGGCACCATTGCCGGACCCTTCTCCGTCTGGGGCCTGATCATTGCTGGTGTGGTGGTATTGGTGCTGTTCGTCATTTGGCAGGCTGTCACCAAGGGCGAGCCGCTGGTGCCGCTGCACCTGTTCAAGTTCCGCAACTTCTCGCTGGCCAATGTGGCCATCATGTCCATGGGCTTCAGCATCACGGCCATGAGCCTGCCGCTGTTCTTTTACTACCAGCTGGTTCGCGGCATGACGCCCACCCAGTCGGCCCTCATGATGATCCCCATGGCCTTGTTCTCCGGCATCCTCGCGCCCTTCGTTGGAAAGCTGGTGGACATCGTCAACCCGCGCTACGTGGCATTCACGGGCTTCATCCTGATGTCCGTCTCGCTGCTGTGGACGGCTGCCCTGATGAGCGCCGACACCCCCATCTGGCTGTTCCTGCTGCCCAGCGGTTTGTTGGGCATTGCCAGTTCAGGTATTTGGGCGCCGCTTTCGACCACGGCCACCCGCAACTTGGGGCCGCGCGAGGCAGGCGCAGGTGCAGGCATCTACAACACGACCCGGCAGATCGGAGCGGTCCTGGGCAGCGCGGCCATTGCCGTGCTCATCACCGCCCGGCTCAGCGCCGAATTGCCGGCAGGGTCCGCCGAAGGCGCCCAGGGGATGGGCGGTCAACTGCCCGAGGCCCTGCATGCGGGGTTCTCAACGGCCATGGCTCAGTCAACCATCCTGCCGGCGGCCGTGGTGCTGCTGGGTGCCGCCATGGCAATCTTGTTTGCCAAGCCGCGCCCCGTGGATGCTATTTACGCCGAGTTTGATCCGTCTGCAGGGAAACCTGCGTCTGCAAGCCAGCAACACTAAAGCCCATTGACGTTGCCAGGGCATGGGCGGCGGCGTTGTTGATGTCCGCCCGCCATTGCACAATGAGGCCCGCTGCCAGGGCCTCATGGGCTGCAATGCTGGTGGCCAGCCGACCCAAGCCCTGCCGGCGAAAGTCGGGCGACACCAAGGTTCCCACCTGTGCCAGCAGCCCCTGGTATTCGGAGTAGGCGCTGCAAGCCAACGGCCCGGCGTCGGGCTCCCCATGGGCCATGAGTGTGAACTTGTGGGCCCGGTGGGCGAGCCCCACGTCATTCACGTCGTCGGGCGGGCACAGAGCCTCCAGCTCTTGCGCCGCCTGGCTGGAGGTTGAAACGTGGACGGTATCTGCGGGCTGGTGCAGCGCCAGATCGTCCGCGTAGTACAGGCCCTGGGTGCCCAAGCCTCGTCCGCCGTCGTTTTTGGTCAAACGGAGCATGATCGAGTGGTCGCTGAGCTCGTCGTCGTCCAAGGATTCCGCCACGTCCAACAAATGCTGCGGGCCCGTGAGGATTGACTGATCCCACAATCTGATGAAGGTCAGGGACGGGCTCTGGACTGCGTGGGTGATGCGGCCGCTTTGGTTGCCGTTGACCAAGGAGTCCGCGGGCAGATTCAGGCCGCGCTCCCACGCCAGCCGGACAATGGGGGACGAGCTCAGATCGAATGTCATAACTTTAACCGTAACGCCCCGCAGCAAATACATGCTGTGGGGCGTTTGGCGTATCCGGGATTTTTCCGCGGCCCCGCAAGGAAATCCGGCCATGTTCAGGTCCACACCACTCTAATGACACATTTTCAAAAACTAAGTGGTGGGGCACAAATTTGTGAGTGCTTGGGCAGAAATTAGAGTGGCGGACGCCAAAAATTGAGGTGTCCACCACTCGTGTTTTGATGATCGGTGCCTCCCTAATGTTGATCCTGCGCATCACCGCGCCGACCAACATTTCTCTGGGGGAGTTGTTATGCGTTTACCCACGTCTGCCCGAAGGCGGCGCGAAGGCCAGCATTTTTCGGACACTTCGCGTGTTCCAGCCAAGCCCGCCATGCTGCGGATCGCCGCCGGCCTGCTGGGCCTGGCCCTGGTGGCCAGCGCAGGCGCCGGTGCCGTGGCCTCCGCTTCGGCAACTGAACTGACAGCCGCTCCCGAGACCACGGAATCGGCCCTTGTCCCGGCAAGCGAGGCCACTCCAGCTGCGGATGTCCCGGCTGCCGGCGAACAGGCGCCAGCTGCGCCGCCCGCCACGGCAAGCAGCACCCCGGCTCCTGCCGACGATCTGGCCACGGCCGCTCCGCCCGTCGAGCCTACGAGTGTTCCGGCACCTGTGGAGGTTCCCACAATAGTTCCGACCCCCGATTCCACTCTCCAGCCCACGAGCGCCCCGCCGGTCGCAAAGATTCTGCCTCAAGCTCAGGCACTGGCGGTAGCCGCCACGCCACTGACCTGCCAGAACGGAACCGTTTACACGATCGACAGTGATGGCACGCTGCTCCTGGTCAACACCAACACCGCAGCCCAAACCACGATTGGCGACATCAGCTCAAACAACGATCTGAACGCCCTGGCACTCACAAAGGACGGCCAGTACGCCTACGCTGTGCGAGACACCGCCAGTAACAACGGCAACATGACTGTCTACCGATACACCTCCGCAACGGGCGTCACAAATTCGTTCAACGGGGTGCAGAACCTCCAAGAGGAAGATGGCACCTTCGTCATGGGTGGCATCAACCCGGCAACGGGCTTCTACTACTACGGCCGGGTTATAGACAACAGACTCGAACTCTATGGATTCAACACAACGACGAACACCAGCATCGGCTTCGTAGGGTCAATTGCCATCACGACTGATTCCGCGGGCGTGGCTCGCACCAACGGCGACCTGGTGTTCAGCTCCGAGGGCATCATGTACTTCGTGGCCAGCTCCAACACCACGGCGTCAAACTCAAATGCGTTGATGCGGGTCAGCCAGCAGCTGCCCACGGCCGGCAGCAACGCCACCCTGACCGCAACGTTGGTCAGCTTCCTGAACATCAACAACCAGCAGAAGCAGTTCAATGGGATCGCCTTTGACGGCGGCTTCCTCTACCTGGATACCTCAGGCAAGGACTTCTACAAGGTAAACCCAAGTACCGGGGCCGTAATCTCCACCTCCACCCTCCAGAATGGCGCACCGGTGGACATGGCCTCTTGCCAGTACAACAACACGCTGCAGGTTCAAAAGAACATTGGCGCACGAGTTGTCAGCACTGACCAGTTCAAGCTGACAGCCTCGGTGGGCACTACTGAAATCGGCGCCTCGGGAACCACCACAGGAACCTCCACCGGCCTGCAAACCGGTCCGGGCACCTTTGCCTCCAGCGTCCCGATCAGTGGCACCACCATCACGATTGCGGAAACCGGACCGCCCGGGACCGCCCTGTCCCAGTACACCGCAAACTGGATCTGCAAGGACCAAGGCGACGTCACGGTTGCCAGCGGCACTGGGACCTCAGGCACGTTCGTTTTCCCGCAGTCAACAACCAGCGGCGTCAATGTCACTTGTGTGATCACCAACCAGCCCTTGTCGGCACAAGTCACTGTCACGAAGACCTGGGTCAACGCGGTCGCCGGTGATAAGGCGTCCTTCAGTGCCAATGGCAACGCTGCGCAGGGATCCTCTACGGCACTAACCAACGGCAATGTCATCACGACCACTTTTCCCCAGGGCACCACGGTGAATGTCGCCGAGGTGCTGGCATCGACCAACAAGGGTGCCTATATCTCAGCCCTCAGGTGCACCAACGCTGCAGGCACACTCGTGGCCACGGGAGTGCTGACAGGTTCGTTTGTTCTCGGTGCCAGCAATGTCACTTGCGCCTACACCAACACGAACGCCGCTGCCACGGTTGTGGTGGCTAAGAAGTGGATCGTAGACGGCAAAGCTTACGACAACGGGCAGCAGCCGCAGGGCATCAGCGCGAACCTGACGCTCACCGGCCCGGGCACAGCCGGTGCCAGCAACCAAGCATGGGCCACTGTACGCAGCGGCTACTTTGCCGGGAATTCCGTGAGCATCAACGAAACCACCAGCTTCGCTTCACCCATGAAGTGCACGCTCAAGTCCTCGACGCTAACGCCTGCCAACGCAACCACGACGTCGGTCGCCCTCCCCCATGTGGCCACCCTGGCTGCCGGTGCCAATAGCTACACCATTACCAATACGGTGGACTGCATAACAGAGCTGACACTGCTGAAGTTCATTGACAACCGCAACGGCGGCAGCCTGGTCCCCGGCGACTTCACCCTGACTGCAAAGCCAGCAGGTGGCACGGCCTGGAATGTTCCCGGCGCCATGGCTGTGACGGATTCCAATACTGAGTCCGTGACTGCCGGTGTGAACCACACGGTCAGCGAGTCGAGCGCCCTCAAACCCGCCTACCTGCAGCTGAGCATGCAACGTTACGCAGGCACCCTGAACGCCGACGGCAGCCTTGCCAATCCGAACGCCTGGGTCGATGCCGACCCCACAACAGTGTCCGTCGCAACAGGCCACCACGGCGTATACCGCTTCGTCAACGCCAGCGCTCCGGCGCTCACCCTCCCCTTGACCGGCGGAACCGGAACCTCGGCCTACATGCTCGCTGGTGGCGGACTGCTGCTGCTGGCAATTTTCACCACCGGCTGGATCGTATTTAGACGGATCAAGGCCCACCGACCGTGACCCCATCCTTACCTCAAACCCACAACTAATCTTCTCCAAACCTCACCCTCTCCTGATAGGAAAAGCTCATGTCCACTGCAAGAACACCGCTCGCGCGGCGCATCACAGCCGGTCTCGGCATCGCCGCCCTGGCCACCGCAGCACTCTTCGGAAGCATGCTGCCGGCCAGCGCAGCCGATGCCGGGAACATCGTTCCGGATGCACCGAAGTCAATCACCATCCACAAGCACGCCCAGCCGGAAACACTGGGGACGGCACCGAATGGACTCGAGCTCGTCACCCCTCCGCCGAATCCACTGAACGGGGTCACCTTCCAGATCCAGAAGGTCAATAGCAGCTTCGTTGACTTGTCCACCAACGCAGGATGGGCCAAGACGGTTGGCTTGACGCCGGCGGGCGTTGCCGGTCAGCTCGGTGCGGCAACAACAGGCGTGACCGACGCTAACGGCCTCCTCACCTTTGCAGGTCTCGACCAAGCCGTCTATCTCGTCACCGAGACACTTCCGGGCGCCAACAACATCGCCTTTGCCGCTCAGCCCTTCTTGGTGACGCTGCCGCTGCCGAACAACACGGACAACACCTGGATCTATGGCGTTCACGTCTACCCGAAGAACTCACTGGCTTCGGTGACAAAAGCGGTTGACGATTCAGCGGCCAAAGGACTCGGATCCGACGTCAAGTGGAACATTGCCGCCAAAGTGCCCAACGCATCCCAGGGCAATGTGCTGACGAGCTTCGCCATCTCCGATACGCTCGATTCCCGCCTGACATACAAGAGCTCCACCGTGACCTTGTCATCTGGCACGGTGGTAACCGCGCCGGCCGACTATACGATCGACACCACTACGGTTCCCGGCACCGTGACCTTCAATTTCACTGCCGCAGGCCTGCTCAAACTCGCTCCGGGCGCCACTGTCAATGTTGGCCTGATCACCACTGTCACCTCACTTGGCAACACCTCAGGCATCATCTCAAACGACGCATCTGTATTCATCAACGGCAGCAAGACCACATCAACCAAAGTGCAGACCAACTGGGGCAATGTGATCATCAGCAAGGTTGCCGCTGGCACGGCGACGAAGTTCCTGCAGGGCGCAGAGTTCAAGGTCTACGCGAGTGAAGCAGACGCTAAGAACGACAACAACCCCATCTCCGTCTCCGGCAGCACCGTCTTCCCCTCGGACGCCAACGGCCGCGTCAACATCGCCGGCCTGCGGGTGAATCTGAATGGTGCGGGTGCGCCCATCACCTACTGGTTGGTTGAGACCAAGGCACCTGCCGGCTACACTATTGCCGCCGACGTGAGCAAGGAAGCCCCGAAGTCGTTCATCGTCAACACCGAAATCACGACCACCGTTGACATCATCGTTGCCAACCCGCAGACCAAGCCGTTCACGCTCCCGCTCACGGGTGGCCCCGGCACCGTGGCCTTCATGATCGTCGGCCTCGGACTGTTGTCCATCGCCGGTGGCGTTGCCCTCCGCAAGCGCAGCACCCGCCGCGTCTCGCAGGTCTAATCAACACCCGTTGTGCCCTGGCGGGAGACGTGCTCACGTCTCCCGCCAGGGTCCTTGATTGAGGAGTCCTCCTGCACATGGGACGAGATGACACGCTGACGCAGCTGGCACAGGCCGGTGCGGCGCCAGGCCAGCGGGGCAAGGTCCCGGGCTCGGTGGTATTCATTGCCGTACTGATCTTTGTTGGCGTAAGCGTTCTTCTCTACCCGACCACGGCAAGTTGGTTCTCCACGCTGCAGCAGTCACGGGATTTGAATACCTACGGCAGCAGCGTGGAGATCCTTGGCCCGGAAGGCCGCAACGAGGCCCTTGACGCGGCACGGGAGTACAACAAGACGTTGACGGGCGGGGCTTTGCTTGATCCGTTCAACAACAACCCCGCGGGCGGACAGACCGGGGCTGGCGCCGAATATCGAAAGCAGCTGGCGCTCAGCTCGGACGGGCTAATGGCACGTTTGCAGATCCCCTCCATTAGGGCGGACCTGCCGGTACTGCACGGAACTAGTGACTCGGTGCTGAGGCGGGGAGTGGGGCACCTGTTCGGAACTGCGCTGCCGGTGGGCGGTGCGGGAACCCACGCCGTTTTGACCGGGCACTCGGGACTTCCGGAGTCCACCATCTTCACAGATCTTGAAGAGGTCAAGGTGGGTGAACAGATTTCACTGGAAGTCTACGGCGAAGTGCTGACCTACCGCGTCTCCAGCATTGAAACCATTTTGCCGACCGAGACGCAGTCCCTCAGGCCGGTGCCGGGTGAGGATCTCCTGTCTCTGATCACCTGCACCCCCATCGGCATCAACACCCACCGTCTGGTTGTTACAGGGGAGCGCATCCCCACCGTGTCCGCTGACGCTGCGCCAGGTGGGCGGTCGATCGACGCCGGCTTCCCTTGGTGGGCCGTTGGCATGGGAACGGCAGCCCTCGGCTCAATCAGTATTTTGTTGGTGGCCGCGCGCCGTGGCCGCCCCCACAAAGAATCCTGGGACGTCCCCCCGGCGTCCTAGGTCAGTCCGGCCGTTGCACCCCCAGGCGACGGCATGGACAGCATCACCAGAGGGGGCCCTCGATTCCCCCAGACGAGGGTCCCCTTTGGTTTGAGTGCCCAAGCAAAAAGCGCCCCGCAGCAATAAATGCTGCGGGGCGCTTTATTTACTGTCAGCCGAACAAGATGGAGGCCTCGTCGTAGCGGTGCTGCGGAACTGTCTTGAGGTTGCCCAGGGCGGCCTCGAAGGGAACATGCTCAATCTCGGTTCCCTTGAGTGAGACCATGGTGCCCCAGCGTTCTTCCACCACGGAGTCAACCGCTGCCATGCCCAATCGTGTGGCTAGCACACGGTCAAAGCTGGAGGGAACGCCGCCGCGTTGGATGTGGCCCAGCGTGGTGGCGCGGGTTTCGATGCCTGTGCGGGCTTCAATCTCCGGGGCCAGCTGGTCGGCAATGCCGCCCAGTCGCGGGCGGCCGAACGCGTCCAGTCCGCGCTGGGAGTGCGGGGAATCCTTGTGGTCGGGGACAAAACCCTCAGCCACAACCACCAAGGGGGCGCGGCCGCGGTCGTGGGCTTCCTGAACCCACTCAACGATCTGGTCCATGCTGGTTTTTTGTTCCGGGATCAAGACGGCGTGTGCGCCTGTTGCCATGCCGGCGTGCAGGGCAATCCAGCCAACATGGCGACCCATGACTTCGGCAATCATGCACCGGTGGTGTGATTCGCCTGTGGTGCGCAAACGGTCAATGGCTTCTGTGGCGATCTGCACGGCAGTGTCAAAACCGAAGGTGTAGTCCGTTGCGTCAAGGTCGTTGTCCACCGTCTTGGGCACGCCAACAATTTTCAGTCCGGCATCCGTCAGGCGGCGGGCCGCGGCCAGGGTGCCTTCGCCGCCAATCGCAATCATGGCGTCGATGCCCAGGCGGTCCATGTGCGCCTTGATGACCTCAGGGCCGCCATTGCCCTCAAACGGGTTGGTGCGGGAGGTCCCCAAAATGGTGCCACCCTGCTTGGAAATTCCGCGCACCATTTGGCGTGGAAGATCCATGATGTCGCCTTCAACCACGCCTCGCCAGCCGTCACGGAAGCCCACAAATTCGTGGCCGTGAACCTTGATGCCCTTGAGGACGATTCCGCGGATCACTGCATTCAATCCAGGGCAGTCTCCGCCGCTGGTGAGAATTCCAATCTTCATGAGTATTTAGGTCCTTCGAGGGGATGGAGTCAATGTGGTTTGAGCGCATCATTGAGCTCCTCTGTAGACCATTCTAGACGTTCATGTGATCTCGGCAACTCGCAGGCGCATCCGTGGACAGTTCGCTATTGGACTTTTCTGCGCAGTAGGTTGATGGCCCCGCCGGCCACCATGGCCACCCCTGCCCCGAACAGGAGCCAGATGGCGGTCTGTCCGGCGTCTAGGGAAAGCCCGGCCTGCCGGGTGAGGATGATGAGAATACCCAGGGCCACCACGACGGCGCCCCAGACTATTGTGCCCACCCGGACTGTGCCTGCCCTGGTTGTGCCCTCCTTGGCAGGGTGGCTCCCCGGCTCGGGATGCTTGACGACGTCGGGGATCTCCAGGGGTTCTGTGGGATTAGACATGAGTGGCTCCGTTGCAGTGGTGGGTGTTGAGTCTGGGGTTGGCGGGACGGTCATCACTGGCCTGCCACGGGAACCACAGTGATGTCACTGGCCGCCCCCTGCAAGGTGATGATCAGCCCGTATCCCTTGGCGTCGGGGTTGAGGTCAGTGGTGGACTCTTCGGCAATGGCGCCACCGTTGTTTTGCCCGTCAATAGTCAGCGAGGCGGCAGCGAGTTGGCTTTCAATGCGGACAGGAATGCTGGTGGGCACTTTGAGGATCACTGTGGAGGCAGCCAATTCAAGCGGGACTCTCACATCGGAGGTGAGGGTGGTGCCGTCGTCGAACTTGGTCAGGTCAAGGGTGGCGTTGCCCAGCACCAGCGACCGGCCGGCTTCGGCGGAGCTGACGGTGGCCGGCGCCCAGTTCATCTCCTGCAGGGGTGTGAACTGTCCGTTGTGCAGGGGCAGGCTGAATAGGCTCCCTGCCAACAAGGCAATGATCGCAAAGGCGCCCACGCCGCCGGCTGCCCGGCCCATGAGACCGGCCACAATGATGGCCACGCCAGCGGTGATGCCGGCAGCCGCAGCCGCCGTGGCCATCTGGTAGCCGTTGAGGTCAATGACGGACGTGGCGTCCAAAATCAGGACCGCAGCACCCACCATGATGGCCAGGCCCAACGCGAGCAGGCTTGCTGCGGCACTCAGGCGTTGTGTCAGTTTGACCGGCTTGTGGGGTTTCGGGGGAGCCGGGATGAATTGCTGCGTGGGCAGGAAAGGGGCTTGCTGCCCCGCGTAAGCAGGCGCTGGAGCGTTGGGGCCGGCCTGGTAGGGTGCCGCGAACTGCTGCGGCCCGCCATAGGGCGGCGCTCCGAAGGGCTGCGTGAGCTGCTCATTCACACCACCGTGGACAGGCTGGGGCCCTTTGTCCTTGCCGCGGTTAATTGCCCAGTAGATGATCCCAGCCACTGCTGCAATCCAGAACAGCGGCCACGGGAACCAACCGTCATGGTCGCCCCAGACCAGTCCTTGCCCCGGGCCAACCAGGCCCAGGAACGTCACAATGGAGGCTCCGGTCATCCCTGTTGACCAGCGGCCGCGGGCCACTTCTTCAACGTGGATGCGGCCATCGGGTTCGGGCAAAAGCGCCCATGCAACGCCGTAGGCCAACAGTCCCACCCCAAAGAAGAGAGTGAGAACCACAGCAAGGCCGCGAACTATGACAGGGTCAATGCCCCATCTCGTGGCCAAGCCGCTGCACACGCCGCCTACCCAACGATTGGGGCCACGCTGTACGCCCAAACCACGAAGCCAGTGAAAAAACCTGGCGGATTCGGGCTGGGGGGCGGGGGCAGCTTGTGCGAAGGTTTCCGGGGCCGGCGTTGGGCCCGCGGCTGGATCTGGGGTGTCCTGAATGTTGTTCATAGTTCCATGGTGGTCCTTGGAACGGCTGCTGAACATCGGGGGTGACCCTGAAAGAACCCTGATGCACCCCCGAGAACCCCCACGGCTTAGCCCTTGCCGTGTTTGGATGGAACCATGAGCGCAAAGATGTACCGTTCCCAAGCGCGGGTTATCGCCGGGGTTGCGGGAGGATTGGCCGAACACCTTGGCATCAAGGTGGGGCTGGTGCGTGCCATCCTGGTCGGCGCCAGCTTCTTCTATGGGGCGGGGCTGGTCTTCTATGCCTGGCTGTGGCTGTTGGTTCCCCTGGCCGGTGAGGACAAGGTCAGTGGCGGAAAGCTGCTGGATACCGACGGAAATCCGCGGCTGAAACTCTTCCGGCCGGCACCGGGAGCCCCGGCCGTTTCTGTGCCGGCCGTGCCGCGGCCCAAACTGTCCCTGGGCTTCAAGGAAGTGCTCATTGGTGGCGGCCTGCTCATTGCTGCGGTGGTCCTGATGAGCCAGCAGCTGGGCCTGAACCTGAATTTAGGCACCCTGATTCCATTGTTTGCCATAGCCATCGGCGCCGTGCTGGCGTGGATGCAATTGGACAATACCCGCCGGGTTGGGCTGCTCAGCGCAGCCAAAATGGATACGCCCAGTGCATTGTGGCGGCTGGGTGGCGGAATTGCCTTGGTCATTGTTGGGGTCATCGTGATTGTCACCGGATCGGGTTCGTGGACGCTGGTGTGGGCCTCAGTGGTTGCTTCTCTGGCGGTGCTGGCAGGTGTGGGACTTGTTCTGGCCCCCTGGGGGCTGAAGTTTTGGCGGGATTTCCAAGGCGAACGTGCGGGGCGCATTCGAGAAATGGAACGGGCGGAAATCGCCGCCCACCTGCACGACTCAGTGCTGCAAACACTTGCCCTCATCCAAAAGAGCGCCAACTCCCCATCCGATGTGACGCGGTTGGCGCGTGCGCAGGAACGTGAATTGCGTGAATGGATTTATCAGGATGGTACGCACAGCACAGGTGCCCTGGTGGAGCGGGTCAAGGCAGTGTGTGCCGAGGTGGAAGACCTGTACGGCCAGGCCGTCGAGGTTGTCACCGTGGGCGATGCCGAACTCACCGAACGCAGCCATGCGCTGGTCCAAGCCGTGCGTGAGGCAGTCCTGAACGGGGCCCGACACGGTGCCACCACCGTCTCCGTCTATGTGGAAGCAGGGCCTGCGGGAGTTGACGTCTTTGTCAAGGACCGCGGTCCGGGCTTTGATGTCAGCGCCGTGCCGGCGGACAGGCTGGGAGTGCGGGAGTCCGTCGTCGGACGCATGCAGCGCAACGGCGGGAGCGCTGAGATCATTAGTTCAGCGGACGGCACGGAAGTCCGCCTGCACCTGCCCAGTGAAACGACAGCCACCGAGGAAACAAAATGACAATGCCGCCAACGCCCATCCGGGTTGTGATTGTGGATGATCACGCCATTTTCCGTTCCGGGCTCAAGGCTGATCTGGCCCAGGACATTCTGGTCCTGGCAGAAGCCGCCACTGTTGAGGACGCCATTGCCGCAGTCAACGCCACCTTGCCCGATGTGGTCCTGCTCGATGTTCATCTGCCGGGCGGGCGCGGTCAGGGCGGGCGGGAAGTCATTGCCGGGTGCACGGCGCAGTTGGCCACCACGAAGTTCCTGGCCCTGAGTGTTTCCGACTCGGCCGAGGACGTGGTTTCAGTCATCAGGGCCGGCGCCCGAGGTTATGTTACGAAGTCAATTTCCGGAGCAGAGATCTCCGACGCCGTGCGGCGGGTGGCGGGCGGGGACGCGGTCTTTTCGCCCCGGCTGGCAGGATTTGTGCTGGATGCCTTCGGCACGGCGGAAGTTGCTGTGGAGGACGAGCTGGACAAGCTCTCGGCACGCGAGCTTGAAGTCATGCGCCTGATTGCTCGCGGCTACTCCTACAAGGAGGTGGCCAAAGCGCTGTTCATCTCGATCAAGACAGTGGAAACCCACGTCTCAGCGGTGCTGCGCAAGCTGCAGCTGTCCTCGCGTCACGAGCTGACCCGCTGGGCCGCCGACCGCCGCCTGCTCTAAAGGGATCCATGAACTTGTGCGCTGGACCCAGGTCGAGTTCTGCGCATCAGTTCATTCGACTGAACTGATGCGCTGAACCCAGGTCGAGTTCTGCGCATAAACACTTATGCGCACAACTCGAGCCGAGTTGTGCGCATAAGTTCAGGACTTGCTTGGGTTATTTCGCGGAGCCCAGGAATTCCTGCAGGCGAGCCACACCCACGGCCAGGTCGTCATCGCCCAGTGCGTACGACAAGCGGAGGTAGCCGCTGGGGCCAAAGGCCTCGCCGGGAACAACGGCAACTTCAGCCTTGTCCAAGATCAGGGCAGCCAGTTCGGCGGACGTTGCCGGGCGGATGCCAGCTATTTCGCGGCCCAGCAGGCCTCGCACATCCGCATAGGCGTAGAACGCGCCGTGCGGGGTGGGGCACTCCACGCCGTCGATCGCGTTCAAGGCGGAAACCATTGCCTTGCGACGGCGGTCAAAGGCCACCTTCATCTCATCCACAGCAGTCAACGGGCCGGCAACCGCGGCAAGGGCTGCCATCTGGGACACATTGGCCACATTGGAGGTGGCGTGGGACTGCATGTTGGTGGCGGCCTTGGTGACATCCAGTGGTGCGATCATCCAGCCCACACGCCAACCCGTCATGGCGTAGGTCTTGGCTACGCCGTTGAGGATGACCACGCGGTCGCCCAGCTCGGGGGCTGCCGTGGCGATCGAGGTGAAGGGAACGCCGTCGTAGGTGAGGTGCTCATAGATTTCATCGGTGATAACCCACAGACCCTTGGATGCCGCCCAGAGACCAATTTCGCGAGTTTGCTCGGGCGAGTAAACCGCGCCTGTGGGGTTGGACGGCGACACGAAGAGCAAAACCTTGGTGCGGGGCGTCAGTGCGGCTTCCAGTTGCTCAACCGTCACCATGTAGCCCTGTTCGGGACCGGCAAAAACCTCGACGGGAACGCCGCCGGCCAGGCGAATCGCTTCGGGGTAGGTGGTCCAGTAAGGGGCCGGGAGGATGACTTCATCTCCTGGATCCAAGAGTGTTGCGAAGGATTCGTAGACGGCTTGCTTGCCGCCGTTGGTCACAAGCACCTGGGCCGGATCCACGGCGTAACCGGAATCGCGCAGGGTCTTCTCTGCAATGGCGCTGCGCAATTCCGGCAGTCCGGCAGCAGGGGAGTACCTGTGGTACTTGGGCTGGCGGGCGGCAGCAATGGCTGCCTCAACAATGTAGTCAGGTGTGGGGAAGTCGGGCTCGCCGGCGCCAAACCCAATGACGGGGCGGCCGGCGGCCTTCAGTGCCTTGGCTTTGGCGTCCACTGCCAGTGTGGCGGATTCGGCAATAGCGGCGATCCGTGCGGAAACACGGCGCCCGGAGGCGTGGTCAGCTGTCAAGTCGGCAGACATCATGATTCTTTCTTCGGTGGGAGACCCAAAATACTTTCATCGTCAGTGTCTACTTTAGGGGCATTGGGCGCCCGGTTCGACGAATGAGCCTAAGAATGCGTAGAATGGGTAACCGGTGTTGAACTTCCATGATGGTTCACGCCTTGAGGCCGGTTTGGAAAGACCGCTTCAACGCTGTAAGTTATTCATGGCAATTAGCAAGGAATGGATGTTTGCCCGCGGGTGCCCACAGGGACCTTAGGGACAAATTTCAAAGGGTAGTGGCGCAATTGGTAGCGCAGCGGTCTCCAAAACCGCAGGTTGCAGGTTCGAGTCCTGTCTGCCCTGCGCATAGTCGTAGCGGTTTTTTACACTGTTATACGTGTAAGAAACTCTCGTCTGAGCGAATGTTTGCACATCACACGGTCCGGATCACCGGGCCAGCGTGTATTCCAACTAATGATGAGTGAGGCACTGGTGACCGAAACTGCGGCAAGCAGCTCCAAGGGCCCTGTGAAGAAGGCTGCAAAGCCCGGCAAGCCCGGCCTCTTTAGCCGGATTGCTCTCTTCCTTCGCCAGGTAATTGGTGAG
Organism: Arthrobacter glacialis; assembly: GCF_002909445.1. Classification (GTDB taxonomy): domain Bacteria; phylum Actinomycetota; class Actinomycetes; order Actinomycetales; family Micrococcaceae; genus Specibacter; species Specibacter glacialis. The sequence continues at coordinate 143,217 of NZ_PPXC01000004.1, read as the reverse complement.
CTGAAGAAGGTTGTCACCCCCACTCGCAAAGAGTTGATCAACTACACCGCAGTGGTGCTGGTATTCGTTGTCATCGTGATGGCTATTGTTACTGTCTTGGATCTGGGTTTCGGTCAAGCCGTCCTGTGGGTCTTTGGTGGAAACGTAAACATCGAGCAGTAAGAAGCTCAACTTGGCCGACCCCGCCGAATAATTTGGCACGGGGTCGGTTTGAGCCATTTAAGAAACGCACAAGGAAAGCAGGAAATTCGTGTCTGAGCTGGAGCCCAAGGCTACATACAGTGAGCAGGACCAGGACACTGTGGTTGCTGATGCTGCCATCAATGCCGACCTTGATGCCGTTGATGATGCAGCTGATGCGCAAACTGAAGCAGCTGTTGTAGACGCCGACGTTACCGAAGAGCCGGCAGAAGATGCCGAGCCCGAAGTTGACCCGGCCGAAGAATTCAAGGCCAAGCTGCGCCGCCAAGAGGGTGACTGGTACGTCATCCACTCCTACGCTGGTTACGAAAACCGCGTCAAGGTCAATCTTGAGTCCCGCAGCCTGTCGCTGAACATGGAAGATTACATCTTCGAAGTTCAGGTCCCCATGGAAGAAGTCGTGGAGATCAAGAACGCAACGCGCAAGGTTGTCAACCGCGTTCGCATTCCCGGATACGTTTTGGTCCGCATGGATCTGACGGATGCTTCCTGGGGTGTTGTACGCCACACCCCGGGTGTCACAGGCTTCGTGGGCAACGCCCACAACCCTGTCCCGTTGCGCCTGGATGAGGTCTTCTCCATGCTTGCCCCGATCTTCGAGGAGCAGCAGGCTGAAGAGTCCGGCGTACCGTTGCGCCACAATCCCGTTGACGCCGAGATCGACTTTGAAGTTGGCGAAGCAGTCATCGTCAAGGACGGTCCGTTCGAAGGCCTGTCGGCGTCGATCTCCGAGATCAAGCCCGAATCACAGCACTTGGTGGTTTTGGTTTCCATCTTCGAGCGCGAAACCCCCGTCACGCTTGCATTCAACCAGGTCACCAAGATCTAGTTGTCCACAATTTTCGTTTCGCAGGTTCATAGCTTTGTTCCTGTGAAACGTTCGGCCGGACGCCATTCGGCCACCCACCTTGGACGCGCTCCGTCGTCCTAGGAAAGATATTGAGAGAAGGACCCTACATTGGCTCCCAAGAAAAAGGTCACCGGCCTTATCAAGCTGCAGATCCAGGCAGGCGCCGCTAACCCGGCACCGCCCATCGGTCCGGCACTTGGTCAGCACGGCGTCAACATCATGGAATTCTGCAAGGCGTACAACGCTGCAACGGAATCCCAGCGCGGAAACGTTATCCCGGTTGAAATCACGGTTTACGAAGACCGTTCATTCACCTTCATCACCAAGACCCCGCCGGCTGCCGAGCTCATCAAGAAGGCTGCAGGCATTGCTAAGGGTTCAGGTACACCTCACACAGTCAAGGTTGCTCAGCTGACCAAGGCTCAGGTTACCGAGATTGCAACCCAGAAGATGGTCGACCTCAACGCCACCAGCATTGAAGGCGCCGAGAAGATCATCGCCGGTACCGCCCGTTCCATGGGTGTCACCGTCGAAGCTTAAGTCTTCCCAGACTTTCGCTTTACGCCCATTTGGGCACCAATAAACATTAAGAACGACGCCGTACAACTCACCTTTGGTGGGCTGGCGACGTACGTAGTGGCAGGGCCCGCGCGGTCCTAACGACCACAACTGCACAAGGAGAAACGCAGCATGGCAAAGCGCAGTAAAGCATATGAGGCAGCCGTAGCCAAGATCGATGCAGACAATGTCTACGCACCGTTCGACGCTATCAAGCTCGCCAAGGACACCAACCCGTCCAAGTTCGACGCTACCGTTGAGGTTGCCTTCCGCTTGGGTGTAGACCCTCGCAAGGCTGACCAGATGATCCGTGGCACGGTTAACCTGCCCCACGGTACCGGTAAGACTGCTCGCGTCCTGGTTTTCGCAACCGGTGAGCGTGCCGAGGCTGCTATCGCAGCCGGCGCCGAATTTGTTGGCACCGACGACCTGATCGAAAAGATCCAGGGCGGCTGGACCGACTTCGACGCAGCCGTTGCTACACCTGACCTCATGGGTAAGGTTGGCCGTTTGGGTAAGGTTCTTGGTCCTCGTAACCTCATGCCGAACCCGAAGACCGGTACGGTAACGAACGATGTTGCCAAGGCTGTTAACGACATCAAGGGTGGAAAGATCGACTTCCGCGTCGACAAGCACTCCAACCTTCACTTCATCATTGGCAAGGTTTCCTTCGACGCCGTCAAGCTGGCTGAGAACTACGCAGCTGCTCTGGAAGAGGTGCTTCGTTTGAAGCCGTCCGCTTCCAAGGGCCGTTACGTGCAGAAGGCCACCGTCTCCACGACGTTCGGCCCGGGCATTCCGGTAGATCCTCAGGCAACCAAGGTTGTCATTGAGGCGTAAGTCTTAGATTTTCACAAGAAAGGGCCGGTGTAGCGTAGAGCTACACTGGCCCTTTCTTTGTAAGCTGTGATGATGAGGGTTTACCCGCATCAACGGGTCTGCAGCCCAAGAGGAGCAAACGCATGGTTCTGAGCATTCGCGCGGCGGTGGCGGCTGATGCGCCGGAACTGGCTGTCTTGGCCGCGGTTACGTTTCCGTTGGCCTGCCCTCCCGGCAGCCCGTTGGACGAGATAGACACGTTCGTGGCTCAGAACCTCAGCGTTCAAGCATTCAGCCAGTACCTGGCCGACCCGCTTCGGAAGTTGTTCGTGGCACAGGGGACTTCAAGGAGCGGTGAACAACGCCTGCTGGCCTACACCATGCTGGTGGACTCCCCGCCGTCGGACTCCGACGTTGCGGCAGTGGTGGCCGCGCAAAATTCGACGGAACTGAGCAAGTGCTACGCTCACCCTGACACCCACGGGAGCGGCCTCAGCGCCAAGATCATGGCGGCCAGCCTTGATTGGGCGCAGCAGCTGGGCAGGAGCCAGGTCTGGCTGGGTGTCAACCAGGAGAATCTGCGCGCGCAGGGCTTTTACACAAAACACGGTTTCACCATTGCTGGGTCCAAGCGCTTTTGGCTCGGGAACAGGGTCGAGCATGACTACGTCATGGTGCGCCCAACAGGCCAGACAACGACGGGGTAGATCCAACATGACAGAGATAACTATCGAGCAGCTGCGTGTGCCTGACGCTCTCGACGGCGATTCGGCGACCGAGTTCCTGCAAGCGGTGGAAGTGTCCCGCAAGGTGCGTGTCAACACCTGGGGCAACGATGAGCTGGCCTACACCGCCGAGGAGCTTTTCCAGCTGTGCCATGACCCCTATGAGTGGTACGTGGTGTTGGTGGTGCGCCTGGACGGTGCCATTGTGGGCCGCGCTGGCATTGCCCTGCCGCTGGATGACAACACCGATCTGGCGCACGTGACCTTGGATGTGCTTCCCGCGGCCGAGGGTCGCGGTCTGGGCCGCAAGTTGCTCGAGGCCGCTGAGCTCTTTGTTAGGGGTGAGAACCGGCGGATTGTTGTGGTGGAAACTAACCATCCCGCAGCCGATTTGCGTGTGGAAGCACCCGAGCACGTGGCGGCCACCCGCGACGGCAGTCTCATGCCCCTGAGTAGCCGCGAAGCCCTGTTTGCCCACAACGCCGGCTACGTCTTGGAACAGGTGGAACAATTCGGTGCCTGTGCGCTTCCGCTGCCCCCGTCTCTCGGCGGCCGCTTGAAGGATCGTGCAATCGCCGCGCACAGTTCGGCTTACGCTGTGCACCGGTGGATGGACACCTGCCCGGAGAAGTGGGCTCAGGACATTGTGCGTCTGGAACAAAGTATCAGTGACGACGACGGCGCCCCGGAGGCGTGGGATGTGGCGAAACTGCGTGAGGCGGAGGAACTCTCCGCCTTGACGGGGCGCCATACGTTGGTGAGCGCTGCAGAGTGCTTGGAAACCGGCGCCTTGGTGGCCTTCACTTCGATTTCTGTGCTGAAACACCGCGACGACGTGGCCTTCCAGGATGACACTGTGGTGGATAGCCAGCACCGCGGCAAGGACGTTGGCTTGCACATCAAAGTGGAGAACATGGAACAGCTCACGCGCGAATTCCCTCAGGTCAAGACCCTCTACACCTGGAATTCTCCGGACAACACCTACATGCTCTCAGTCAACGCCCAGCTGGGATTTGTCAGCGCAGGTGTTACGGGGCAGTGGCGTAAGGACTTTAACGCCATCGACTAGCGCTGATTCGCACTGGTGGCCAACAGGTGTGTGGCCGTCCACACGTACCGCCGATTTGGACTCCATACGGAGCGTCCTGTAGTCTTTTAAGACCAAAGACCGTCGGTCGATGATAATCACCCCCAGCCATCAGGTGCACCATGCGCCTGTTTGAGTTGGGTTCGGGCAGATTAGCATCCGAAAAGTCCTTCAAGAGGGCGACCAGCGCAGGTGCACAAAGCTTATTTGCAGTGTTGAACGTGGGTGAAAACCTATTGATCCGCTGCAAACCAACGCCCCGTACATCTGTGCGGGGCGTTTTCTTTTTGCCGCCAACCTGCTTGCAGGCTACCGGCAAGGACACGTAAAGGCCGGCATTAATTCCCGGAAGGAGTGTTATGGCAACGCCAACAAAGGTGGCCGCAGTTGCTGAAATCACACAGGATTTCAACGAATCGACTGCAGCAGTCCTAACCGAATACCGTGGGCTCACCGTTGCTCAGCTCAAGGAGCTGCGCGTTTCTCTCGGCCAGGACACCAAGTTCGCGGTCGTAAAGAACACCCTGACTGCCATTGCGGCCAAGGAAGCTGGTGTTGACGCTTTCGAGGGTCAGCTGTCAGGTCCTACCGCTATTGCTTTCATCAAGGGTGACGCTGTTGCAGCAGCAAAGAGCCTGACGGATTTTGCAAAAGCCAACAAGCAGCTGGTCATCAAGACCGGTGTCTTCGAAGGCAAGGCTCTGAACGCTTCCGAGGTTGCCGCACTGGCCGCCCTGGAATCACGCGAGCTGCAGCTGGCCAAGGTTGCCGGCATCCTCAAGGCTCCGATGGCAGCCGCTGCACGCACGCTCGAAGCATTGCGCTTGAAGCTTGCCGAAGGCGCTCCCGCCGAAGAGGCTCCGGCCGCTGAAGAAGCTCCCGTAGCTGACGAAGCGCCGGTTGCTGAAGAGGCTCCCGCCGCAGAAGCTGAGACCACCGAGGCCTAAAGCCTCATGGGATTCGTCCCTCAAGTTTGTCCCTAATTCCATGAGGACTTAGGTTTTTAGATTCGCCCTTACCGGGCAAGAACACAGAAGGAGCGCCACCCATGGCTAAGCTCACCAACGACGAGCTCATTGAAGCTTTCAAGGAACTGACCATCATCGAGCTCTCCGAGTTCGTTAAGCAGTTCGAAGAGACCTTCGAAGTTACCGCTGCTGCTGTTGCAGTTGCTGGCCCGGCCGGTGCCGCAGCTGAAGAAGCTGAAGAGCAGACCGAATTCGACGTAATCCTCGAAGCCGCTGGCGACAAGAAGATTGCTGTTATCAAGGAAGTTCGCGCACTGACCTCCTTGGGTCTGAAGGAAGCCAAGGAGGTCGTTGACTCGGCTCCCAAGGCTGTTCTCGAAGGCGCCACCAAGGAAGCTGCAGAGAAGGCCAAGGAAGCTCTCGAAGCTGCCGGCGCCACGGTTACCGTCAAGTAATCACCTCGCACTTCTTAAAGTTGCCCCACACCGTTTGGTGTGGGGCTTCTTTGCGTCCGGGGCTTTTCCGCACAAACGTACTTTGTCCGCTTCTAGGGTGTGGGGCAACTGCCTACAAGCGGACAAAGTACGTTTATGCGGCAGGCGGTTACTCGGGCACGGAAATGTCGGCCACTGTGGCTTCGAACGCTGCGATCAGGGCATCTGCTTCCACGAACATGCTGTAGCCGTGCTCGCCCGCGCCCATGGCAACGCGGCGCCCACGGACTCCAACATCGACGAACACGGGCCACGGCGTGGTGCTGCCCAGGGGAGTGATGGTGCCACGTTCGTAGCCGGTGGCAGCCAATGCCACTTCGGCGTGCGGCATCTGGAGCTTGTTGACCCCCACCGCGGCGCGCAGCTTGGGCCAGGAGATGGCCCGGCCGCCCGGAACAAGGGCAAAGAGGAAGGTTCCGTCGCTGCGTTTGACCACCAGCGACTTCACAATGTCGCCGGGCTCAATGCCCAGGAGCGCTGCGGCTTCTGTGAGTGAGTTTGCCGCAGGCCTGGCAAAAATCTCCACCTCAAGCCCGCGCTCCGCGGCATCCGCAGCCACGCGCGCATGGCCCGAGGCAGGGGCGTCCCCGGCGCTCACTCGGCGTCCCGGAATAAGAGCAGCGCTTCACCCTGACCGCCGCCGCCGCACAGCGAAACCGCAGCCTTGCCTGATCCGCGCCGGCTTAGTTCCAGGGCGGCATGCAAGGCTAGCCGGGAACCTGAAGCGCCAATGGGGTGGCCCAGGGCGATGGCGCCGCCATGAATATTGCACTTTTCCAGCGGGATTCCAAGATCATGCAGCGACTGGACGGCCACCGAACCGAAGGCTTCGTTGATCTCAATGAAGTCAAGGTCGCCAACACTCCAGCCGGCAGTATGCAGGGCCTTGAGGATGGCGTTGGAGGGTTGGGAGTGCAGCGAATTATCCGGTCCTGCCACTTGGCCGGGGGAGCCCACCACCGCCAGCCACGCAAGCTTGTTTTCCTCCGCATAGGCGCGGGTGGAAAGCACCAGGGCGCTGGCGCCGTCGGACAGGGGAGAGGAATTGCCTGCCGTGATGGCGCCGTCGGCCGTGAAGGCAGGGCGTAATCCGGCCAAGGTTTCCACGGTTGTCTGCGCGCGGATGCCCTCGTCCTGGCTGAGAACAAGTGCGTCACCTTTTCGTTGGGGCACTGTGACAGGGATTATCTCTGCATCAAAGACGCCCGCCGTCGCCGCAGCGGCAGCACGTTGGTGCGAGGCTGCCGCAACCTGGTCCTGAGCCGTTCGGCTGATGTTCAGGCGGATATTGCCCCGCTCGGTGGAAAGCCCCATGGAGTCGGAGTCAAAGGCGTCCGTCAGGCCGTCATGTGCGGCCACGTCCAGGGCTTGGATCGCGCCGTACGTCCAGCCCTGCCGTGAGCCCGGGAGAATATGCGGGGCACGCGTCATGGACTCCTGGCCGCCAGCCACCACCACAGTGGCCTCGCCGCTGCGGATCAAGCGCGCGGCGTCGATCACGGCCGTCAGCCCCGATAAGCACACCTTATTGATGGTCACGGCCGGAACATTCCAGCCAATCCCGGCACCCACTGCGCTTTGGCGTGCCGGATTCTGCCCGGCGCCGGCCTGCAAGACCTGGCCCATCACCACAAAATCTACATCGGCGAAAGTGACGCCGGATTTGGCCAGGGCACCGGCTATGGCCTTAGCACCAAGTTCGACGGCGGTAAAGGGCGCCAATTGCCCGTTGAGTCGGCCCTGCGGGGTGCGGGCTCCTGCAAGAATCACTACATCATTTGCTTGTGCCGTCATGGCTGCCGCGCTCCTTGAACCTCGTGCCGTGCGGCTCCTCGTTGAGCCATACGTATCCTCCATAGAATCTAACAGCACAGCGCTGCCGGAAATTTCGGAATTTGCCAACATTCACGCGCCGCCCGTCCGGTGCGCACCTGCAGCCTGCTCACCAAGTGAGTGTTACGCCACAGCAGATGTCAAAGAAACGCAAAAAATTCCTTATGAATCCGCCAATTTTCACTGTGGGAATATCAATACTTGCGTATTTTTGTCCCGTGGGGTAGACACGGGAGTAACTTTGCCTGTAATGTAGTTCTTTGCGTATCCCTCTTAACCTTCAGCCTTCATATAGCGGTGGGCTTTGCTTCGGACAAGAGACTTTGGACCACGCGAATCAGTGACTGACTAGAGCAGCCATTGATGCGTGTTGGATCAACTTTTGACCAGCGACCGTAGTGGTTTGATGACCACTATCGGCTCGGGTGAGGGTTCGTAAGAACAAGCCTGCAGGTCTGTGGAAGGATCCCTCTTGGTCGCCTCGAGCACCTCTAATGTAAATAACGCTGCAACCGCTATCGATTCAAACAGCACCGACGGTGCAAAGAGTCGCCTCTCATTCGCAAAGATTCGTGAGCCGCTTGACGTGCCGAATCTGCTTGCCCTCCAAACCGAGAGCTTTGACTGGCTCGTAGGTAACGGGCGCTGGCAGGACCGCATGCAAACGGCCGTGGACGCTGGCGATGACAGCGTGGCCGTCACCTCGGGCCTCTCCGACATCTTCGAAGAGATTTCCCCCATTGAGGACTTCCAGGGCACCATGTCCCTGTCCTTCACGGAGCCGGAATTCTCTGACCCCAAGTTCACCGTTGACGAGTGCAAGGACCGCGACGCCACGTACGCCGCGCCGTTGTACGTCAAGGCCGAGTTCATGAACAACTTGACCGGTGAAATCAAGCAGCAGACTGTCTTCATGGGCGATTTCCCGCTTATGACCAACAAGGGCACCTTCGTCATCAACGGCACCGAGCGTGTTGTTGTTTCGCAGCTGGTTCGTTCCCCGGGCGCTTACTTTGAGCGCACCGCGGATAAGACCAGTGACAAGGAAATCTTCACCGCCAAGATCATCCCCTCACGTGGTGCATGGTTCGAACTGGAGATTGACAAGCGCGACCAGGTTGGCGTCCGTCTTGACCGCAAGCGCAAGCAGTCAGTCACTGTACTGCTGAAGGCTTTGGGTTGGACCGAAGGTCAGATCCTGGAGGAGTTCGGCGAGTTCGACTCCATCCGTGCCACCTTGGAAAAGGATGCCACCACAGGCCGCGAAGATGCCCTGCTGGACATCTACCGCAAGCTGCGTCCGGGCGAGCCGCCCACAGTTGACGCTGCCGACGCGTTGCTGCACAACCTGTACTTCAACCCCAAGCGCTACGATCTGGCCAAGGTTGGCCGTTACAAGATCAACCGCAAGCTTGGTATTGATTTGCCGTTGAGCGACGAGAAGGCTTCTGTCCTGAGCGTGGATGACATTGTCGCCATGATCAAGTACCTGGTTGCTTTGCACGCCGGAAACAAGACCACCAAGGGCCAGCGCGACGGCGCCGAGGTTGACTTGCGCGTTGACGTCGATGACATCGACCACTTCGGTAACCGTCGTATCCGCGCCGTTGGCGAGCTCATCGAGAACCAGGTCCGTACGGGTCTTTCCCGCATGGAGCGCGTTGTGCGTGAGCGTATGACCACTCAGGACGTCGAAGCGATTACGCCGCAGACCCTGATCAACATCCGTCCCGTTGTGGCTGCCATCAAGGAGTTCTTCGGAACTTCCCAGCTGTCACAGTTCATGGATCAGAACAACCCGCTGGCCGGTCTGACGCACAAGCGTCGTCTGTCCGCGCTGGGCCCGGGCGGTTTGTCCCGTGACCGTGCAGGCATGGAAGTTCGAGACGTTCACCCGTCCCACTACGGCCGTATGTGCCCCATTGAAACTCCTGAAGGCCCCAATATTGGTCTGATTGGTTCATTGGCTTCCTACGGACGCATCAACCCGTTCGGTTTCATTGAGACACCGTACCGTCGCGTCAAGGACGGCTTCGTTTCTGACGAAGTTGACTACCTGACAGCTGATGACGAGATGGATGTTGTTATTGCACAGGCCAACGCGCCTTTGGATGCCAACAGCCACTTCTCCGAAGACTCCGTTCTGGTTCGCCAGCGCGGTGGTGGCGGCGAGCCTGTTTTGATCCCGGCCGACGACGTCGAGTACATGGACGTTTCCCCGCGCCAGATGGTGTCTGTGGCTACGGCCTTGATCCCGTTCCTTGAGCACGATGATGCTAACCGCGCCCTCATGGGTGCGAACATGCAGCGTCAGGCTGTGCCGTTGGTTCAGTCCGAGTCCCCGTTCGTGGGAACCGGCATGGAGCGCGCCACTGCTGTTGACGCCGGTGACGTGGTCATCGCCAAGAAGGCTGGTGTTGTCTCGGAGGTTTCCGCAGACATCGTTGTCATGTTGAACGATGACGGCACCGAGACCAACTACCCGATCGCCAAGTACCAGCGTTCCAACCAGGGAACGGCCTACAACCAGCGCGTTCTGGCCTCTGAGGGCCAGCGTCTGGAAGTTGGCGGCATCATTGCTGACGGTCCGGCAACGGACTTGGGCGAGCTTGCCTTGGGTAAGAACCTCTTGGTTGCCTTCATGTCTTGGGAAGGTCACAACTACGAGGATGCCATCATCCTCTCGCAGCGCATTGTTGCTGAAGATGTGCTCTCCTCCATTCACATCGAAGAGCATGAGATCGACGCTCGCGACACCAAGCTTGGTGCCGAGGAAATCACCCGGGACATCCCGAACGTTTCCGAGGAAATCCTTGCTGGCTTGGACGAGCGCGGCATCATCCACATCGGTGCAGAAGTTGAAGCCGGCGACATCCTGGTAGGTAAGGTCACCCCCAAGGGTGAAACCGAACTGACCCCGGAGGAGCGTCTGCTCCGTGCCATCTTCGGTGAGAAGAGCCGCGAAGTTCGCGACACTTCCTTGAAGGTGCCCCACGGCGAGTCCGGTACTGTCATTGGCGTTCGCGTCTTTGACCGTGACTCCGAAGACGATCTGCCCCCCGGTGTGAACCAGCTGGTTCGCGTGTACGTTGCCAACAAGCGCAAGATCACCGATGGTGACAAGCTTGCAGGCCGTCACGGTAACAAGGGTGTCATCTCCAAGATCCTCCCGATCGAAGACATGCCGTTCCTTGCTGACGGTACCCCCGTTGACATCGTCCTGAACCCCTTGGGTGTTCCGGGTCGAATGAACGTTGGCCAGGTTCTGGAAATCCACCTCGGTTGGGTTGCCAAGACCGGTTGGAAGATTGAGGGCGAGCCGGACTGGGTTAAGAACCTGCCGAACCTGCCCCGTGAAATCGGCCAGACCCGCGTTGCCACTCCGGTGTTCGACGGTGCCCGTGATGAGGAAATCACTGGCCTGCTCGATTCCACCAACGTGACTCGCGACGGCGTTCGCCTGATCGACTCCTCGGGTAAGACCCAACTGTTTGACGGCCGCTCCGGCGAGCCGTTCCCGGATCCGGTCTCTGTTGGTTACATGTACATCTTGAAGCTTCACCACTTGGTGGATGACAAGATTCACGCCCGCTCCACGGGTCCGTACTCCATGATCACCCAGCAGCCCTTGGGCGGTAAGGCCCAGTTCGGTGGCCAGCGCTTTGGTGAGATGGAAGTTTGGGCACTGGAAGCATACGGCGCGGCATACACCCTGCAGGAACTGCTGACGATCAAGTCCGATGACATCCATGGCCGCGTGAAGGTTTACGAAGCCATCGTCAAGGGCGAGAACATCCCGGAGCCGGGTATCCCGGAATCCTTCAAGGTTCTCATCAAGGAAATGCAGTCGCTGTGCCTGAACGTGGAAGTTCTTTCCACGGACGGCACCACGATTGAGATGCGTGACTCGGATGAAGAAGTCTTCCGGGCCGCGGAGGAGCTGGGCATCGACCTGTCACGGGCCGAGCCTAACTCTGTCGAAGAAGTTTAGTGAGTCGGCGGCGGTGGCCAGCCCACCGCCGTCGAACCCTCACTTCTTCCCGTAACCCGCTTAGACATTCAGACTTAGAGAATTAGAGAGAACAGGACCCATATGTCCAGCGAATCCTCCTTCGGCTTCATGCAGATTGGCCTGGCCACCGCGCAAGATATCCGCGATTGGTCCCACGGCGAAGTCAAGAAGCCGGAAACCATTAACTACCGCACGCTCAAGCCGGAAAAAGACGGTCTTTTCTGTGAAAAGATCTTCGGCCCGTCGCGTGACTGGGAATGCTACTGCGGCAAGTACAAGCGCGTACGCTTCAAGGGCATCATTTGCGAGCGTTGTGGCGTTGAAGTCACCCGCGCAAAGGTACGCCGTGAGCGCATGGGCCACATTGAGCTGGCCGCTCCCGTAACCCACATTTGGTACTTCAAGGGCGTTCCCTCGCGCTTGGGCTACCTCTTGGACCTGGCACCGAAGGACCTTGAAAAGGTCATCTACTTCGCTGCCTACATGATCACCAGTGTTGACGACGACGCACGTCACGCCGAGCTGCCGAACCTCCAGATCGAGCATGATCTGGAAAAGAAGCGCATGGTTGACACCCGCGACAGCGACATCGCCACGATCGCCCGCGACCTCGAGGGCGAATTGCAGCGCCTTGAGGGCGAAGGCGCCAAGGCAGCCGATAAGAAGAAGGCCCGCGATTCTGCGGACCGTCAGATGGCCAACGTGCGCAAGCGCGCCGACGCCGACATCGACCGCCTCGAGCAGGTTTGGGACCGTTTCAAGGCCCTGAAGGTTGCCGACCTCGAAGGTGACGAGGCCCTGTACCGCGAACTGCGTGACCGTTACGGCATGTTCTTCGAAGGTTCCATGGGTGCCGAAGCCATCAAGAGCCGTCTTGAGACCTTTGACATGGCCGGTGAAGCGGAGATCCTTCGCGACATCATCGCCAATGGCAAGGGCCAGCGCAAGACCCGTGCCCTCAAGCGACTGAAGGTTGTCAACGCATTCTTGACCACCAACAACAGCCCGCTGGGCATGGTTCTGGATGCCGTCCCGGTGATCCCGCCGGAACTGCGCCCCATGGTTCAGCTCGACGGTGGCCGTTTCGCCACCTCGGACTTGAACGACCTCTACCGTCGCGTGATCAACCGCAACAACCGTCTCAAGCGTCTGCTTGATTTGGGTGCTCCGGAGATCATCGTCAACAACGAGAAGCGCATGCTGCAGGAAGCCGTTGACTCCCTGTTCGACAACGGTCGTCGTGGCCGTCCCGTCACCGGGCCGGGCAACCGTCCGTTGAAGTCGCTCTCTGACATGCTCAAGGGCAAGCAGGGTCGTTTCCGTCAGAACCTCCTCGGCAAGCGCGTTGACTACTCTGGCCGTTCGGTTATTGTTGTTGGCCCGCAGCTGAAGCTGCACCAGTGTGGTCTGCCCAAGCAGATGGCCCTGGAGCTCTTCAAGCCGTTCGTGATGAAGCGCCTGGTTGATCTCAACCACGCACAGAACATCAAGAGCGCCAAGCGCATGGTTGAGCGTTTCCGTCCCCAGGTCTGGGATGTTCTCGAAGAGATCATCACCGAGCACCCGGTACTGCTGAACCGTGCACCAACCCTGCACCGTTTGGGTATCCAGGCGTTCGAGCCCCAGCTTGTTGAAGGCAAGGCAATCCAGCTTCACCCGCTGGTTTGTGGCGCTTTCAACGCTGACTTCGACGGTGACCAGATGGCAGTTCACTTGCCGCTGAGCCCCGAAGCGCAGGCAGAAGCCCGCATCTTGATGTTGTCCTCGAACAACATTTTGAAGCCTTCCGATGGCCGCCCGGTTACCCTGCCTTCGCAGGATATGATCATCGGTCTGTACCACTTGACCACCAAGCGTGTTGGTTCAGCTGGCGAAGGCCGCAGCTTCTCCACCTCGGCTGAGGCTGTCATGGCGTTCGACGCCGGTGAGTTGCACTTGAACTCACAGGTCAAGATCCGCTTGAGCGACTTTGTTCCCAGCGTTGACCGCGAAGCGCCGGAAGGGTTCGAGGCTGGCGATTCCGCCATCATCGACACCTCCCTTGGCCAGGTCATCTTCAATGAAACCCTGCCGGCCGACTACCCCTGGGTAGAAAAGGTTGCAGACAAGGGCCAGCTCTCCGAGATCGTCAATGACCTCGCCGAGCGGTACCCCAAGGTTGTTGTTGCAGCAACACTGGATAACTTGAAGGATGCCGGGTTCTACTGGGCAACCAGGTCAGGTGTCACGGTTGCGATCTCGGACATCAAGGTGCCCGAGTCCAAGCCGGCCATCCTTGAAGGCTACGAAATCAAGGCCGCCAAGGTGCAGGCACAGTTCGACAAGGGTCTGATTGCTGATGACGAGCGCCGCCAGGAGCTCATCGACATCTGGAACCAGGCAACCAACGAGATCGCTGATGCGATGCGTGCGTCCTTCGCCGCATCCAACACGATCAACCGTATGGTTTCCTCCGGTGCTCGTGGTAACTGGATGCAGGTTCGCCAGATTGCCGGTATCCGTGGCTTGGTAGCCAACCCCAAGGGTGAAATTATTCCTCGCCCGATCAAGTCCTCCTACCGTGAGGGCCTGTCGGTTTTGGAGTACTTCATTGCTACTCACGGTGCCCGTAAGGGTCTGGCCGATACCGCTCTGCGTACAGCTAACTCCGGTTACCTGACACGTCGTCTGGTTGACGTTTCCCAGGATGTCATTGTTCGTGAAGACGACTGTGGCACCGAGCGCGGCTTGACCTTGCCGATCGCAGTGGTTGACGCTGCTGGCGAGTTCGTGCTGCACGAGGAAGTCGAGAACAGCGTGTACGCACGCACCTTGGCTGCCGAGGTAGTGGACTCCTCCGGCAAGGTGCTGGCTGTTGCTGGCGCCGACGTTGGAGACGTACTGATCGGTGAACTGTTCGCCGCTGGTATCGAAGAGATCAAGGTCCGCTCAGTACTCACCTGTGAGTCAACTGTTGGAACCTGTGCTCTTTGCTACGGCCGTTCCTTGGCTACGGGTAAGACCGTGGACATTGGTGAAGCCGTCGGTATCATCGCCGCTCAGTCCATTGGTGAGCCCGGTACCCAGCTGACCATGCGTACCTTCCACACCGGTGGTGCTGTTTCTGCCAGCCGTGGCGAGGATATTACCCAGGGTCTGCCTCGTATCCAGGAGCTCTTCGAAGCACGTACCCCCAAGGGTGTGGCTCCCATCGCAGAAGCTGCCGGACGCATCAACATTGATGAGTCCGAGAAGACCATGCGTTTGATCCTCACACCGGACGACGGCACCGAAGAGATCGCTTACCCGGTTCTGCGACGTGCACGTCTGACAGTTGCTGACGGCGAGCACGTTGAAGTTGGCCAGAAGCTCATTGTGGGAGCTGTTGACCCCAAGCAGGTTCTGCGCATCCTCGGCCCGCGTGCCGCTCAGAAGCACCTCGTTGAGGAAGTTCAGGGCGTTTACCGCAGCCAGGGTGTGGGTATCCACGACAAGCACGTCGAGGTTATCGTCCGCCAGATGCTTCGCCGCGTCACGGTTATCGAGTCCGGCGACTCGAAGCTGCTGCCCGGTGAGCTTGCCGAGCGTGGCCGCTTCGAGACGGAAAACCGTCGCGTTGTGTCCGAGGGCAAGAAGCCGGCATCAGGCCGTAACGAGCTCATGGGTATCACCAAGGCTTCCTTGGCTACCGAGTCATGGCTCTCCGCTGCTTCCTTCCAGGAAACCACCCGCGTTCTGACGCAGGCGGCCATGGAAGGCAAGTCTGACCCGCTGTTGGGTCTGAAGGAGAACGTGATCATCGGTAAGTTGATCCCGGCTGGTACGGGTCTGCCGCGCTACACCAACGTCACGGTGGAGCCCACAGAAGAAGCCAAAGCCAATCTGTTCACAGGTCCGAGCGCATTCAGCGACTTCGACTACGTGGGCGGAGTTGGAGACTTGGGCAACGAGTTCCGCGCCATCCCCTTGGATGACTACGACTTGGGCACCAACTTCTCCGGCTAATAGCTGATTTACGACGGCGGGTGGTGAGTTTCATTGCGAAGCTCACCAGCCGCCGTCGTGCTTTAACCAAACGCTCGCTCACATACGGGCCGTTTTCATGGCACGCTCGCTCACATACGGGCCGCTTTTTTACAACGCTCGCGCAGTGCTGTGAGCGAACGTTGCCCGAAAAGGCCCCGTATGTGAGCGAGCGTTGGCCGGAACAGCCCCGTATCTGAGCGAGCGTCCGGTGGGGGAGCAGGCCGATTTCTTGGCTGGTCTTAACCCGTGGTAATGTAATAAGTAATTGTTAGTGTGGCAGTGGATAAGAGCTTCTATTTCCTTCGCTTAGGTGAAGAAAGTGGATGCGGGTCCGGGTTGTACGGTTCTTGTACAGCGAATGCCACATTTTTGCATGCCTAGGCGCTGTGAAGTCGCCAAGCCTGCGACTACCAGTAAACGGCTTACCCCCAGCGGCTGATTCATTCCGGCCGGCGGGGCAAGCAACACGATAAAACAACGGAGAACACGAAAGTGCCTACGATTAACCAGCTGGTCCGAAAGGGCCGGACACCCAAGGTCACGAAGACCAAGGCTCCCGCATTGAAGGGCAGCCCCATGCGTCGCGGCGTTTGCACGCGCGTTTACACCACCACACCGAAGAAGCCGAACTCGGCTCTGCGTAAGGTTGCACGTGTGCGCCTTAACGGTGGCGTGGAAGTTACTGCTTACATCCCCGGTGTAGGCCACAACCTCCAGGAGCACTCCATCGTGCTCGTTCGTGGAGGCCGTGTTAAGGACCTTCCCGGTGTACGTTACAAGATCGTCCGTGGCGCATTGGATACCCAGGGCGTTAAGAACCGCAAGCAGGCTCGTAGCCGCTACGGTGCGAAGATGGAGAAGAAGTAATATGCCTCGCAAGGGTCCGGCCCCCAAGCGGCCGCTAGTTGTAGATCCCGTATACGGCTCCCCGTTGGTCACTCAGTTGATCAACAAGGTCCTCGTTGACGGCAAGAAGTCCACCGCAGAGCGCATCGTTTACGGCGCACTCGAGGGTGTACGCGAAAAGACCGGCGCTGATCCCGTTGTTGCCTTGAAGAAGGCCATGGAGAACATCAAGCCCAGCCTTGAGGTCAAGTCCCGCCGTGTTGGTGGAGCTACCTACCAGGTTCCGGTTGAAGTCAAGCCCGGTCGCCAGACCGCATTGGCCCTGCGTTGGTTGGTTGGTTACTCGAAGGCTCGCCGCGAGAAGACCATGACCGAGCGTTTGCGCAACGAAGTTTTGGATGCCTCCAACGGTCTTGGTGCCGCTGTCAAGCGTCGCGAAGACACCCACAAGATGGCCGAGTCCAACAAGGCCTTCGCCCATTACCGCTGGTAACTAGAGCCGTACGCGTGTCCGGCGGCAACCCCGCCGGACACGCAGTAGCTCATCTCTAGAAAAGGGAGACAACGTGGCACAGGAAGTGCTTACAGACCTTAACAAGGTCCGCAACATTGGCATCATGGCCCATATTGATGCCGGCAAGACCACTACGACTGAGCGCATCCTGTTCTACACGGGTGTGAACCACAAAATCGGCGAAACCCACGACGGTGCTTCGACGACTGACTGGATGGAACAGGAAAAGGAACGCGGCATCACCATCACGTCTGCCGCCGTGACTTGCTTCTGGGACAAGAACCAGATCAATATCATTGACACCCCTGGCCACGTTGACTTCACGGTGGAAGTTGAGCGCTCCTTGCGAGTTCTCGACGGCGCTGTTGCTGTTTTTGACGGCAAGGAAGGCGTTGAGCCTCAGTCCGAGACCGTTTGGCGTCAGGCTGACAAGTACAACGTCCCGCGTATCTGCTTCGTCAACAAGATGGACAAGCTCGGTGCTGATTTCTACTTCACGGTAGACACCATCATCAACCGTCTCGGTGCAAAGCCCCTGGTTATGCAGCTGCCGATCGGTGTCGAGAGCGAATTCACCGGCGTCGTCGACCTGCTCACCATGAAGGCCTTCGTCTGGGCCGGTGACTCCAAGGGTGACGTCACCATGGGTGCCGCCTACGAAATCCAGGAGATCCCCGCTGATCTCCAGGAGAAGGCTGAAGAATACCGCGCAGCCCTCGTCGAGGCAGCTGCCGAGTCTTCCGAAGAGCTCATGGAGAAGTACCTCGAAGGTATTGAACCCTCCATCGAGGAGCTGAAGGCTGGCATTCGCAAGCTGACGGTTAACTCCGAGATCTACCCGGTCTTCTGTGGTTCCGCATTCAAGAACCGCGGCGTGCAGCCCATGCTCGACGCTGTTATTGACTTCCTGCCGAACCCGTTGGATGTTGGCGCCATGATCGGTCACGATCCTCGCGACGAGTCCATCGAGATCAAGCGCGAGCCGAGTGAAACCGAGCCGTTCTCGGCTTTGGCTTTCAAGATCGCAACGCACCCGTTCTTCGGCCAGTTGAACTTCATCCGCGTATACTCCGGCAGGGCAACCTCCGGTACGCAGCTGATGAACTCGACCAAGGGCAAGAAAGAGCGCATTGGCAAGCTCTTCCAGATGCACGCCAATAAGGAAATGCCTGTAGATGAGATCCACGCGGGTCACATCTATGCAGTGATCGGCCTCAAGGACACCACCACCGGTGACACCTTGTGTGATCCGGCAAACCAGATTGTTCTTGAGTCGATGACCTTCCCCGCTCCCGTGATCTTCGTTGCCATTGAGCCGAAGACCAAGGGTGACCAGGAGAAGCTCTCCACGGCTATCCAGAAGCTCTCCGCTGAGGACCCGACGTTCACCGTCAACCTCAACGAAGACACCGGTCAGACCGAAATTGGCGGCATGGGCGAGCTCCACTTGGACATCCTTGTGGACCGCATGCGTCGCGAATTCAACGTTGAAGCCAACGTTGGCAAGCCGCAGGTTGCGTACCGCGAAACCATCAAGCGCGCTGTTGTCAAGCACGACTACACTCACAAGAAGCAGACCGGTGGTTCAGGTCAGTTCGCTAAGATCCAGATCGCCATTGCGCCGATGGATACTGCTGAAGGCGAGATGTACGAGTTTGAGAACAAGGTCACTGGTGGCCGTGTTCCTCGTGAATACATCCCCAGCGTTGACCAGGGCATCCAGTCCGCATTGCCTGACGGCGTGCTGGCCGGTTACCCGATGGTTGGCATCAAGGCCACGCTGCTCGACGGCGCGTCCCACGATGTTGACTCCTCCGAAATGGCCTTCAAGATCGCCGGTCGAATGGCGTTCAAGGAAGCTGCTCGGATGGCCAACCCGGTTCTTCTTGAACCGTTGATGGAAGTTGAAGTCCGCACCCCTGAGGAATACATGGGTGAAGTTATCGGTGACATCAACTCTCGTCGTGGCCAGATGCAGTCCATGGAGGACGCAAGCGGTGTCAAGGTCATCAAGGCTCTTGTTCCCTTGTCCGGCATGTTCGGCTACATCGGTGACTTGCGGTCCAAGACCCAGGGTCGTGCCGTGTACTCGATGAAGTTTGACAGCTACTCTGAGGTTCCGAAGGCAGTAGCCGACGAAATCATCCAGAAGGCACGCGGCGAGTAGTCGTACTTTTTGTTTGGGTCTGTTCTGGCCTTAGGCTGGAACAGACCCAACCAGCAAGCAATTTCTTAAATATCAAAAGCCCCCAGTAGACTTATTTTGATTTCAGTGGCGAACAGCGCTACTGAGAGTAAGTTTTCTAAAATGTTCTAGGAGGAACCTGTGGCAAAGGCAAAGTTCGAGCGGACCAAGCCGCACGTTAACATCGGCACCATCGGTCACGTTGACCATGGTAAGACCACGTTGACGGCTGCCATTTCCAAGGTACTGTACGACAAGTACCCGACACTCAACGAGCAGCGTGATTTCAGCTCCATCGACTCGGCTCCCGAGGAGAAGCAGCGCGGTATCACGATCAACATCTCCCACGTTGAGTACCAGACTGAGAAGCGCCACTACGCACACGTAGACGCCCCCGGTCACGCTGACTACATCAAGAACATGATCACCGGTGCTGCCCAGATGGACGGCGCTATCTTGGTAGTTGCCGCCACTGACGGCCCGATGGCTCAGACTCGCGAGCACGTTCTGTTGGCCCGCCAGGTTGGCGTTCCCTACCTGCTGGTCGCACTGAACAAGTCCGACATGGTTGACGACGAAGAACTCCTCGACCTGGTGGAGATGGAAGTTCGCGAACTTCTTTCCTCACAGGGCTTCGACGGCGACGAGGCACCTGTTGTCCGCGTTTCCGGCTTGAAGGCTCTCGAAGGCGATCCCGTATGGGTCAAGTCCGTTGAGGACTTGATGGATGCTGTGGATAACCACGTTCCTGACCCGATCCGCGACAAGGACAAGCCGTTCTTGATGCCGGTTGAAGATGTCTTCACGATCACTGGTCGTGGAACTGTTGTTACGGGCCGCGCCGAGCGTGGAACCCTGGGCATCAACTCTGAGGTCGAGATCGTCGGCATCCGTCCGGTCCAGAAGACCACGGTTACCGGTATCGAAATGTTCCACAAGCAGCTCGACGAGGCTTGGGCCGGCGAGAACTGTGGTCTGCTGCTCCGCGGTATCAAGCGCGAAGACGTAGAGCGTGGCCAGGTTATCGTGAAGCCGGGTTCCATTACCCCGCACACCGATTTCGAAGCCAACGTCTACATCTTGGCCAAGGATGAGGGCGGTCGTCACAACCCGTTCTACTCCAACTACCGCCCGCAGTTCTACTTCCGCACCACGGATGTTACCGGCGTTATCACCTTGCCTGAGGGCACGGAAATGGTTATGCCTGGCGACAACACCGAAATGACTGTCGCGCTGATCCAGCCGATCGCCATGGAAGAGGGCCTCGGCTTCGCTATCCGCGAAGGCGGCCGCACCGTTGGTTCAGGTCGTGTCACCAAGATCATCAAGTAATTAATTACTTAGATCTATAGGAAGGGTCCCAGCTTCGGCTGGGGCCCTTCCCGTTTAAAACTTGGTTGCACACCCGACATGTCCGTTGGGTGGCTTTCGCGACTTTCTGCGGAGCTGCTGGAAATGTTCGACGGCGGATGCGGCCTTCCGTGCGGATCGCGGCCAAGGTGGTGCCCGGCCTGGGCAACGCCGGTTAGTTCATGGGTGCGATGCCGTCCACGATGCTCTGCACCAGTGTTGCGTCCATTGGCTGTCCGGCAGCAGCTGGTTGAGCATTGGTTCGTCCCTATCAGTCTGTTCGGGCGGAGGAGGCAAATCTTGCCGGCGTGGCCTGCCGGTGGTGCGGGGCCAAGTTCGTATGACCAACGCAGAAGAAATGAGCGAAATTTCCGATGGGCAGGATTACCCATGGTGTGTCAGCGGCCGCACTATAGGCTGGAACGATGGCCATCAGCAAGCAACGGATTCCCGCGAGAACACTCCGAACCGCATCCATCATCATCTTGGCATTTGCCGCAACCATGCTGCTGTTTGGCGTCAACATGTTTCAGGTCGGGAGCAATCCAGGGAGTAGTGCCCGGGAGCTGCAGGAGTCAGGGCTGCCTGGAACTGTCACCGATGCGCGGGTCAATGTGGGCTACGCTGGCGACGGGCTACAGCACCTCTTTCGCGTGGAACTGACGTTCCTGGGCAGCGACGGAACGAAACATACGCTCACTACCAACCACTTTCCCCTGCATCCAGCGCCCAGCACCTCCACCCAAGGCTGGCTGTTGGACTTCCCTACGAAGGCTGAGATCGTGGGCCAGCCCGTGCGCTACCGCCTGGGCGAGAGCCCCGCCGTCGAGCTTGAGCGTGAAATTCCGGCCCTTGTCGCAGAGGGCTGGAGCTTCCCCAACTACCTGGGCTTGGGGCTCATGGTCCTAGCCGTTGGTGCGGCAGTTGGCGGAACCGTGAGCCTGGTGCGCGCCATGCGCCAGATTCGGGAGGGCTGATCCGTGCCCCAAGTCATTGCCGAGCGGACTGTACGGCTGGATGCTGCCACCGCGTTCGAACTCTCCCAGACCACTGGCGATTTCCGGCTGAAGTGGGACCCTTTCATCCACTCGCAGCATTTTGAGGGCGGTGCCACGCGGGCGGCCAAGGGCGTGCGCACCCGGACGCGGTCGAGGATGGGGCTGCTCATGATCAGTGAGTACGTGTCCTTCGTGCCGGGCAAAAACGTTGGCATGAAAATGGTGGCCGGGCCGTGGTTCTTTGCCACGTTTGGTGCTGGGTGGCGCTTTGCCGAGTCCGACGGCGGCACAAGACTGGTCTGGAAGTACACCTTCACGTGCACACCCCGTTTCCTGCAGCCATTGGCCAACCCGGTGGGCAAATGGTTGTTGGGGCGGGAAATTGAACGGCGAATCGCCTCATTTGCTGCAGCGTGCGATGATCCACAGCTCATTGCCGACTTGGGTGCCTCGGGCTGAGTGGTGCCCGTCGCCGCGGTATTCGTGATCAGCCCGGAGTACAGAATTCTCGAACAGCCAACACCATGGGTAGTTATGCCCATTTGATGGCGTAATTGACCGTTGGGTGCTTGAATTGCCCTAAGCTGAGAGTTCGCCAGTAGTAAGGAATGACATGAGTCAGCAGCCCGCCGCGTCTCCACGTCCATCGGAGCGAAACGCCACCGCTGAAGCGTACCGGCAAGGCTATTTGCAAGGGCATCGCGCTGGCTGGAGCGATGCCCTTGCCGCTGCGGCACAGGCGGTCCGGCCAGAGCCGGCTGCCCACCAAGGGAGTGCCGCTGGCGGTCCGGCAAGTGCTCCGCCAGTCCGCACTCCGGCACCACCTTTCGCAACGGTGCCGGTGCCCAGCCAGCCCGGTGCGCGGCTTCCGGTGAATGCGCCGGCTATGTCATTAACCTATGGGCGGCCGCCGGCCATGCCCACAATGCCACACCCTCGGGCGCACGCGCCTGCCCCGCTGGACCCTGCCGCCGTCGCCGCCACGAAGCGCAGGCGTGAGACGCAGAACATCAACGTCACGTTATATGTGGCCAGCTTGCTCATGGTTGCCGCAGCCGCCCTCTTTGTGGGCAGCACCCTCCCGGTGGTGGCACGCCTGGTGGGCGTGTGGCTCGGAACTGCGCTCTTCTACACAGCCGGACTGGTGCTGCACAGCAAGGTTGCCAGGCTGAAACCAGCCGCTGTGGCGTTCGCAGGAACAGCGCTGGCAATCATTCCCTTTGCAGGTCTGGCGACTTACAACTTGGGCTTCCCCGCAGCGTCTTCCGTTTGGCTCGGCACCTCCCTGATAGGCACAGCTGCCTATATCCTTGCCGCTGTGCGGCTGCAAAGCCGCCTGGTGGTCTACCTTTCCCTGGCCTTCCTGCTCTCCACAGCATGGTCCTCGGTAGCAGTTCTGGGGGCCGCGTTGGCCTGGTACTTTGCGGCACTCATAGTTTTTGCCGCTCTGCTGTCTTTGGCCGGCCTGCTCCTGAAGCGTGGCGGCGACGCAAACGGTAGGGAAACCAGCATCTATGCGAAACCCTTGAACGATCTTGGCCCGTGGTTTGCGCCCGCCGGCCTGGTTGGCTCGTTAATCTTCAGTCTTGCCCTCAACGCCGCCGACCACGCGCTGGTGATGGTGGCCGGAGTCATCTACTACCTCGTGATGACGGCGACATGCGCTCCGGCGCTGAAAGGCTACAACTACCTGGGGCTGAGGTTTTCTCTGACGCTGACTGCCCCCTTCATTTCTTGGATGATCGAGCCGAACGCAGCCTGGGCAGCCGCATCCTTCACGGTGGTTCTGGCCGTGCAGCTCATCGCGGTGGCCTATGCCAAGACGCCTTTGGCCCGCTTCCTGGGGAGCGAGAGGTGGGTGCGATGGGACGTATTCACCGGCATTCCCCTCATGAACATGGCAGCACTGCTGTGGAGCATTAGCCTGCATTGGCAACACAATGATGATGGGGGCACTTCATTTGCTGTGCTCGGTGTGGCCGTTGGGCTGATTATTGCCATGGCTGCCGTGCCGGCATTCCTGCCACGCGGGGAATGGCTGCCTCTTCCTGCCGTGGGGGCCATCCTCATCTACTCGCCCTTGTTGGAGGCTGCCGGCTGGTCAGTGCTGTTGGCGGTGGCCCTTGTTTACACGGTGGTGCGTTTCCTCACCAGCAAAAGGCCCGCCCTTCGCGCCGCCATGTTGGTTGCCTCCCGGCTGCTCCTGACGGCCTTGGCGGCCTCGACCTTGGCCACCTTTGTGCCGTCCCAGCCGGGCAAAGCCCAGCTGATAGCAGCTGTTATAGGCATCATTGCCGCCGGCCAACTGTTCGCCGACGCCCTCATCGGCAAGCTTGGCAGAATTAGCACCGTAACAAGTTGCTCGGCCGCAGCATGGGCGCTGGTGGGGACAGCACTGGTGGTTGCCTTGTCGGTGAGCCACCTGTGGCAAGAGGCCACAGGAAATGCCACCGCCGGCGTGCTTGTTGCAACGCGCTGGGAGTTCCTCGTGGCGGCCGTCGCGATGGCTGCCGCCGCCATGGCTTATTCGCTCTTTCGACTGCCCCGCCCCAGCGGCTACTCAAGCGCGGAGCTCGTGGCACCGCTGGTCCTTGGCATTGCGGCCCTGAGTGCGGGACCAGTCTTCAACGCAGCCGGGGCCAGTGTTGGCTGGGCCCTGAGTACGACATTTCTCATCTCCGCCGGCTTGTTCCTTCCTTCCCAGAGCGAGTCCTTGCACCGCTGGCTCTACTGGTGGGCGGCCAGACTGAGCTCCCTCTTGCTGGCGGTGGCGTTGTTCCAGCTCTGGGCCGAGGCCGACCCCGCAACTCAGATCGCGGGCACCACCGTCAATCTGGGACTTGTCATCATGCTTGCCCTGGTGCCGCAACTGTTCATCCTCGCTGCCGTGCAATGGCGAGGCCAGACAATCACCGGCCTGCAGATGGACGCCGGGGTCACCTTGTCCCTTCTGGTGCTGGTTGCGGCCGTCAGTGGTATCGGCAACCATGGCGCCAACTGGGCCACGCTGGTTGCAGTGGGGCTGGCCGCAGTGGCCATCGCGTCGTTGAGTATTGCCGGTGCACTGCGAGCTGTTTGGCCGGCCGTGGTCCAGTGGGCCGCGCCCGCCGCCATGCTGGCGTTGGTTTTGAGCTGCGCTGGCAGCAATGGCGCACTGATAGTGGTCCTGGCAATCATCGTGGCAACGTCCGGCGGTTTGACGCTCAAGGCAACCACCCCTGTGCTCCGAGGTGTGCACTTCATGGTGGCCCGCCTTGCCTTGACAGCGCTGGTGGGTGTTGGCGCAGCCCAGCTGCTGGATAGTCCTGCAGTAACCACGCTGACGCTGACGGTGGCCCTGCTGCTCCAAGTTCTGGTGCAGTACCTTGCGCAGCGCACCAAGGCTGCACACCTTGTGGGGGAGCCGGTACTCCTGCGGATCAGCCTGTGGTTGGTGCTGGGCGGGCAGGTCCTTGTACCTGTTGCCTATCACCAGCTCACAGGTGGTTTCGCGGCTCAGGGAACAGCTCTGCGGTGGGTGGTGGCTGTGGAACTCTTGGCTCTTGCCGTGACGGCTGTCGTTGCGCAGCTGCTCCTTTCACAGCGCGGTGCCTCGTATCTGGCACTTGTTGCAGTGGTGGGCGGTGCCGCAGTCATAGCACCAGTGCTGTGGCCGGGTGCCACAGCATTGATTCTCCTGGCACTATGCGTAGCTGTCATTGCTTGGCGGTGCCTTTACACGCCCCAGGAACCGGAGATGCGCTGGTACTGGTTGGTGGCGACGTCGACCTTCCTCTTGGCTGCCTGCGTTGTGGATGCTGATGCCGCCACTGGCATCTTTGCAGCCATGTGGCTGGTGGCTGGTTTGGCCTTCATTGTGGCGGCACATTTGATGGGACTGCCGTGGTTGACGCTGCCCGGGGCTTTGCTGATTTTCCTTTCAGCCATGATGTTTGGCAGTCAAGTATTCGAGCTAACCCTGCTCAGGGGCGTCGCAGCCTTTACCAGCTTTGTGGTTGTGGTTGGCGCTTTGTATCTGGTGCGCCTGGTGCTCCTGGATTTGCTGGATGCGCCGTATGTGCAACGGTGGAGCGTGGTGGGTGTTGCGCTGGCCGGAGGCGCCGTCTTCTCCCTCATGACCATGGCTGATCACCGCAGCGTGCTTCTCGGGGCGGGCACCTTCACGCTGATCGCCGTGTTGGGCTGTTTGGAAGCGCCAGCCAACATCCGGCGTCGTTGTGTGGACGGTGCGGTGGTTTCGTGCGCACTGGTGTGGTTCCTGGCATGCTCCAGCTACGTGGACCTTGGCCTCTTCTGGTTTGTGCAGTGGTGCGCCGCGGCGTTGGGAGGCCTGGCGCTGATTCGATACTTGGCAAAGCAGGAAAGAACTGGCAAATTCCTCCTGCTGGCGGCGGCCTGCCTCGCCAGCTTCGGGGCTCTCCTGACCATTTTCAGTGGCGACACCCTGCAGCAGCTGATCTCGCTGCTGATCTTCGTTGCCATGCTGGCCGTGGGCATGAGCCTGAACGAACGGATCTTCACCATCTGGGGCGCCATCGGCGTAACTACGGCTGTGATTTGGTATGTGCGCGGCTACACCTTCCTCCTGCTGGCTCTGCTGGCACTGGCGCTCATAGCCTTCGCGATCTGGCGGCTGACTCGCAAGAAGCCGGTAGAGGAAGAGACGGTTCCCGTGTACCTGTCCGGACCCCCGCAGTAGCTCAGCGCACCCCCTTGACCTGGCCGACGGCAACGGCGCCGCCCAGGGCGGTGATGCCGGAGACAAGGAACAGCAGGGTGAAGTCGCCCACGGCGCTGACCAGCAAGGCTCCCAGCATGGGCGCGAACGCTTGCGGCACCGTCAATGCGATGTTCATGATGCCAAGGTCCTTCCCGCGCGAGAGCTGGTCGGGAAGGACTTCGGTCGCAAGGGCCTGATCCACCGAGAGGAAGCAGCCATATCCCAGCCCCAACAAGGCTGCGCCAACGGTGGCTGCCCCCATGGTGGGGACAAACGCCAGGATGAGGGCGGCAACAGCCTGCACGACGGAAGCGCCAAAAACAAACACCCGGCGCCTGCCCAACCGGTCGGACAGCCTGCCCAGCCACAGCGACGCAATGATCACAAACACCATGTAAACGAGAGTCAACAGAATCAGCGAGTCCTCGGCGTCGGGCACCTTGAGCCCGTACATGAGGAAGTAGAGCAGCAAACTGGTGCCAAAGGCGTTCCCTAGGTTCACCAGGATGCGACTCAACAGCGTCCAGCCGAAATCAGGGTACGCTCGCGGACTGATCCACAGGCCCTGCAGCAGCGAGCGGAACGTGAGCGGCGGAACAATCCCCGCCGGCAGGACTTGATCGGGGACCAGCAGTAGGAACGGCAGGCCCAGCACCACCAGAAGCGAGGCCATCAGGGCGTAGCCGCCAAAGGTACTCAGCCCAAGGGTCATCACCAGGACCAATCCGGCAATAATGCCAATGGCCTGGGGTGCGGAGATCCACCCCGAGACATAGCCGCGCTGATTGACGGGGACCTGGTCGGAGATGGCAGCCGTCAAGGCGGCCGTGAGAACACAAAAGAAGGTGCTGGCAGCCACCCAGCAAATCCCAATCCCCAGCAATGATGTCTGCAAACCCAGAACCAGCAGTGAAACGGAAAAGCCGGCCGTGCCCAAGGCAATCCAAGGTCGGCGCCGACCAAAGCGGGAGGTGGTCCTGTCGGAGAGTGCCCCCGTGAGCGGGTAGGCAATCAGCGCGAAGGCCCCTGCGATGCCTGAAATGTAGCCAAACCCCAGAACGTTCTGGACCCAGTCTGTGGCATTGAGGAACTTCTCCACCTGCAGTGGAAGCAGCAGCTGCACGGGTGTCAGCTGCGCAATCCATACGCCGAACCAGCTCAGGGCAAACAAGGAAACCCACCGGCCACTGACCCGGCGGGTGGGAACCGATGCCAATGACAGCGTCTTCGGGGGAGTAGGCACCCCAGTATTTTTAGTGACTTTACCCACAGGTGAAGCCTCTCATGGTCGTCAAGAGTGGCGCAGATGATGCGAAGCTGCGGCGAGGGCAAGCAAGGCCACGCCAGCCCCGATTGGCGTTTGGGCGCAGAATCCGGCATACTTATTGAGTTGTTCAAGTGCTTTTTCGTGTCCCGGTCGAGATAATGCTCGATGCAGGGTCCAAGCTAAAGCCCAAACATAACCTTCCTTCGAATTATCAGTGCGGGTACGTGCGTGAATTATTCACGACACGCCCGACCGCGGGGGTCGGAGCTTCGGTGGATTGAGGAACCCGGAATTATCCGGATTCAGTTCATTGGAAGCGTGGCTGTGAGTGCCACATTGAACAGGTAAAAGTAAACAGCGTTTACGTCCACAGCATTGCTCCTACAGGATGCTTCGTTACAGGAAAGAGAGTCACGACGCCATGGCGGGACAAAAAATCCGCATCCGGCTGAAGTCATATGACCACGAGGTTATTGATGTTTCAGCTCGGAAGATCGTTGAGACGGTCACGCGCGCAGGCGCAACGGTAGTCGGCCCGGTGCCGCTGCCCACCGAGAAGAACATTTACTGCGTAATTCGTTCTCCTCACAAGTACAAGGACAGCCGCGAGCACTTTGAAATGCGCACGCACAAGCGTCTTATCGACATCATTGATCCCACGCCCAAGGCAGTAGATTCGCTCATGCGTCTCGACTTGCCGGCCGACGTGAACATCGAAATCAAACTGTAGGGAGGTGCTGAGAAACTATGACCGCGACCCGAAACACTAAGGGCATCCTGGGCACGAAGCTCGGCATGACCCAGGTCTGGGACGAGAACAACTTGCTTGTTCCCGTAACCGTCGTCCAGGCCGACTCCAACGTCATCACCCAGCTGCGCAACGCAGAGGTAGATGGCTATGTAGCGATCCAGATCGGCTACGGCCAGATCGATCCTCGTAAGGTAACCAAGCCCTTGGCTGGTCACTTCGAAAAGGCAGGCGTCACGCCTCGTCGCCACGTCGTCGAGCTGCGCACTGCAGACGCTGACACTTACACCCTCGGCCAGGAGCTCTCCGTTGAGATCTTCGAAGCCGGCCAGAAGGTCGACGTCGTCGGTACTTCAAAGGGTAAGGGCTTCGCCGGTGTTATGAAGCGTCACGGCTTCCATGGCGCCCCGGCCTCTCACGGTGCTCACAAGAACCACCGTAAGCCCGGTTCCATCGGTGGCGCGTCCACCCCCGGCCGCGTTTTCAAGGGTATGAAGATGGCAGGCCGTATGGGTGCCGAGCGCGTAACGACCATGAACCTCACGGTTCACGGCGTTGACGCCGAGAAGTCGCTACTGCTGATCAAGGGTGCCGTCCCCGGCGCCCGCGGCTCGGTCGTCCTGGTACGCACCGCCGTGAAGGGAGCATAAGTAAATGACTACTGTCAAAGTAGATCTGCCTGCTGACATCTTCGACGTTCAGACCAACGTGCCCTTGTTGCACCAGGTTGTCGTAGCTCAGCTTGCTGCCGCCCGTCAGGGTACTCACAAGACCAAGACCCGCGCCGAAGTATCCGGTGCAGGCCGTAAGCCGCACGCACAGAAGGGTACCGGCCGCGCCCGTCAGGGTTCCATCCGCGCCCCTCACATGACTGGTGGTGGTGTTGTCCACGGACCCACACCCCGCGACTACAGCCAGCGCACCCCCAAGAAGATGAAGGCTGCTGCACTGCGCGGTGCTCTCTCTGACAGGGCACGCAACGGCCGTATCCACGTTATTGCTGAATTGTTTGCAGGCTCCAAGCCTTCCACCAAGGCTGCCATGGCCACCCTTGCCGGCGTTTCCTCACGTAAGAACCTCTTGGTTGTTATTGAGCGCGCCAACGACGTTGCCGCTTTGAGCGTACGTAACATCACCAACCTCCACGTTCTGTATGTTGACCAGCTCAACACCTACGACGTGCTCGTTTCTGATGACATCGTCTTCACACAGGCTGCATACGAAGTCTTCGTTTCCGGCCGTGCCGCTGCAGAAGCTTTCGCTTCCAGCATGCTGTTGGTTGAAGACCTGGTTTCCGAAGATGCCGATGATGCCGAAGGCACCATCAAGGGCAACAAGGACTCCATGAAGTACCACGTGCCTGGTTCACGCTGGTATGACGCCACTGTGGCCGAGGTTTGGTTCGCAACCGTTGAGGAAGCCAAGGCCGCAGGCTTTGTTCCCGCCGGTGGCGAAGCTGCCCAGACGATTGAGGAGGACGCCAAGTGAGCGCCGTCACCATCAAGGATCCGCGCGACGTAGTGCTTGCACCCGTCGTTTCGGAAAAGAGCTACGGCTTGATCGACGAAGGTAAGTACACCTTCTTGGTTGACCCCCGCTCGAACAAGACCGAGATCAAGCTGGCCGTGGAGAAAATTTTCTCCGTCAAGGTCGACACGATCAACACCATCAATCGTGTTGGTAAGCGCAAGCGCACCAAGTTCGGATGGGGACAGCGCAAGGGCACCAAGCGCGCCATTGTCTCCCTTCGCGAAGGCACGATCGACATCTTCGGCGGTCCGCTTTCATAAGCGGAGACCACTTTAACGAGGAAATATACTATGGGAATCCGTAAATACAAGCCGACAACCCCGGGCCGTCGCGGCTCGAGCGTTGCCGACTTCAGTGAAATCACGCGGTCGACGCCGGAGAAGTCTCTGGTCCGTCCCCTGCCCAAAAAGGGTGGCCGCAATAACACCGGTCGTATCACGACACGTCACAAGGGTGGTGGCCACAAGCGCCAGTACCGCTTGATCGACTTCCGTCGTCACGACAAGGATGGCGTTAACGCTCGCGTTGCTGAGATCGAATACGATCCCAACCGCACCGCACGCATTGCCCTCCTGCACTACGTTGATGGCACCAAGCGTTACATCATCGCCCCGAACAAGCTCAAGCAGGGCGACTTCGTAGAAGCCGGCCCCGAAGCTGACATCAAGCCTGGCAACAACCTCCCGTTGCGCAACATCCCTGTGGGTACTGTTATCCACGCTGTGGAGCTGCGTCCCGGTGGCGGTGCCAAGATGGCTCGTTCCGCTGGTGCGTCTGTTCAGCTCGTCGCCAAGGAAGGCCGCTTCGCACAGTTGCGTCTGCCCTCCGGCGAAATCCGCAACGTTGATGTGCGCTGCCGCGCAACCATCGGCGAGGTCGGCAACGCTGAGCAGTCCAACATCAACTGGGGTAAGGCTGGCCGTATGCGCTGGAAGGGCGTACGCCCGACAGTTCGTGGTGTTGCTATGAACCCTGTTGATCACCCGCATGGTGGTGGTGAAGGTAAGACCTCCGGTGGACGACACCCGGTCAACCCGAACGGTAAGCGTGAAGGCCGTACTCGCCGTCCGAACAAAGAGAGCGACAAGCTGATTGTTCGTCGCCGCCGTACTGGCAAGAACAAGCGATAGGAGCCGGCAGACATGCCACGTAGCCTGAAAAAGGGTCCCTTCGTTGACCAGCACCTCTTTGTAAAGGTAGCTAGGGAAAACGAAAAGGGCACCAAGAACGTTATTAAGACCTGGTCCCGCCGATCGATGATCATCCCGGACATGCTCGGTCACACGATCGCTGTACACGATGGTCGCAAGCACATCCCCGTGTTTGTAACTGAGTCGATGGTCGGGCACAAGCTCGGCGAATTCGCCGCCACGCGGACATTCCGCGGCCATGTCAAGGACGACCGTAAGGGCAAGCGCCGCTAAGGCGCTTGACTTTACGGCAAGACGAGAGAGAGATAGCAATGGAAGCCAAGGCAAGTGCGCGTCATCTGCGCGTTACGCCTATGAAGGCCCGGCGCGTCGTCAACCTGATTCGTGGCAAGCAGGCGAATGAGGCATTGGCGATTTTGAAGTTTGCCCCCCAGGCAGCTTCGGAGCCGGTATTCAAGGTAGTCCAGTCCGCAGTGGCTAACGCCCGCGTTCTGGCTGACCGCGACAGCATCGCGTTCAACGAAAATGATCTTTACATCAGCGAGATCTTCGTTGACGAGGGCCCGACCATGAAGCGGTTCCAACCGCGTGCTCAGGGTCGTGCGTTTGAGATCAAGAAGCGCACCAGCCACGTCACAGTGGTTGTCGCTACCCCCGTGAAAGAGGAGGCTCGCTAAGTGGGACAGAAAGTAAACCCGCACGGGTTCCGACTCGGTATCACCACGGACCACCGTTCACATTGGTTCGCGGACAGCAACAAGCCCGGCCAGCGTTACAAGGACTTCGTTAAAGAAGACATCCAGATCCGTGCACTCATGTCCACGGGCATGGATCGTGCCGGTATTTCCAAGGTTGAGATCGAGCGCACCCGTGACCGTGTACGTGTGGATATCCACACCGCACGCCCCGGTATTGTTATCGGTCGTCGTGGAGCAGAAGCAGACCGCATCCGCGGCGAGCTCGAAAAGCTCACCGGCAAGCAGGTTCAGCTGAACATCCTGGAAGTCAAGAACCCGGAAGCAGACGCTCAGCTCGTTGCCCAGGGCATCGCAGAGCAGCTGACTTCACGTGTGGCTTTCCGCCGCGCGATGAAGAAGGCAATGCAGTCCGCACAGCGCACTGGCAGCGTCAAGGGCATCCGTGTCGCTTGTGCCGGTCGCTTGGGTGGCGCTGAAATGTCCCGCACCGAGTTCTACCGCGAAGGTCGTGTGCCCCTGCACACCCTGCGTGCCAACATCGATTACGGCTTCTTCGAAGCCAAGACCGTGTTCGGCCGCATTGGTGTCAAGGTCTGGATCTACAAGGGCGATGTCACCAGCAAGGAACTGGCTGCTCAGGCAGCCGCTGCTCCTGCTCGTGGCCGTGGCCCGCGTCGTGACGGCGATGACCGCGGAACCCGCGGCCCCCGTGCCGGTGGCGACCGTCGTCGTAACGACCGTCCTGAGCGCACCGAGGCAGCTGCCGCGGTTGAGGCTCCTGTAGCTGCAGAGGTTGCAGCTCCGGCAGTAGAAGGAGGACAGGCTTAAATGCTTATCCCACGTCGAGTAAAGCACCGTAAGCAGCACCACCCGGGTCGTTCCGGTCAGGCTACTGGCGGCACCGTGGTTTCATTTGGTGAGTGGGGCATTCAGGCTCTCACGCCTGCATATGTAACCAACCGTCAGATCGAGTCCGCTCGTATCGCCATGACTCGTCACATCAAGCGTGGCGGTAAGGTGTGGATCAACATCTACCCCGACCGTCCCTTGACGAAGAAGCCTGCCGAAACCCGCATGGGTTCCGGTAAGGGTTCGCCCGAGTGGTGGATTGCGAATGTCAAGCCCGGACGCGTTCTCTTTGAACTCTCCGGTGTATCAGAAGAGGTAGCACGCGAGGCATTGCGCCTGGCAATCCACAAGCTGCCGTTGAAAGCGCGCATTGTGCGTCGCGAAGGTGGTGAGTAGAGATGTCAGTTGGTTCTAAGGAACTTGCCCCTGCACAGCTTGACGGATTCGATAACGCACGTCTTGTCGAAGAACTTCGTAAGGCTAAGGAAGAACTGTTCAACCTGCGTTTCCAGTCCGCTACAGGACAGCTGGAAAGCCACGGTCGTTTGCGCGTTGTAAAGCGCGACATCGCCCGTATCTACACAGTCATGCGTGAGCGCGAGCTGGGCATTCGCCCGGACGTGGTTGCTGCTGCACCCGTGGAGAAGGCCTCCAAGAAGGCTGACAAGGAAGCCAAAAAGGCCTCCAAGAAGGCTGAAACATCTGAGGAGGACGCCAAGTGAGCGATTCTGTAAACAACATTGAAGAAGGCGCGGATGCAGTTGTCCGCAACGAGCGTAAGAAGCTTCGCGGCTACGTCGTCTCCAACAAGATGGAAAAGACCATCGTTGTAGAGGTCGAAGACCGGGTGAAGCACGCCTTGTACGGCAAGGTTCTGCGTCGCAACAAGAAGATCAAGGCTCACGATGAAGAGAACAGCGCCGGCATCGGCGACCTGGTCATCATCTCCGAGACCCGCCCGCTCTCCGCAACCAAGCGTTTCCGCCTGGTTGAGATCGTAGAGAAGGCTAAGTAACTTAACTCACGCACTTGTGCGTGGTTGATTACTAAAACGTTGGGCCCGTTGCCACTTGTGGCGGCGGGCCCAACGTCGTTTAACCCCCAATGCTCGACGGCGGCTGAGACCTTGGCGGCTGGCCCGGCGGCGAAGCCGGCATTCTCTCGGCTGCTCTCCGACCTTCGGCCGCGGGCGGCCTCTGGTCTCCCTGACGCAGCCTACGAGAACACCAGCCCCGCCGCGGGCTCGGAACCTTGACTCAGCGAAGGTGCGGGGAGTGTGGGGGAGGTAACGCCTTTGGTGGGCTGGCAGCGTACCGTGAGGTTCCGCCGTCGTGCTAGGATTATTTATTGCTGCGCCTTTTCTGTGCCGCCGTTTTCGGCAGGCATGTCAGGTGCGCAAATACCTCGTAAATGCTCGTGCCCCTACAAACTGCCGTTCGATCCGTGGATTTATCCATGCATCGGTACGGAAAGTGCAGTTGGCATGAGGTATTTAGGCGTGTTTTGGCAAAATCCAGGCACGTCAAGAGACATCCCGAACAATACGTTCCGCAAGGCTTATCCATAGATGGTTTATGGCCAAGAACCGGCGCGACGAACAGGAGACACTAGTGATTCAGCAGGAGTCGCGGCTTAAGGTCGCCGACAACACGGGTGCCAAGGAAATCTTGACAATCCGCGTTCTCGGTGGATCTGGGCGCCGCTACGCAGGCATTGGCGACACCATTGTCGCAACCGTCAAGGATGCAATCCCCGGCGGTAACGTAAAGAAGGGTGACGTCGTCAAGGCTGTCATCGTTCGTACCAAGAAGGAACGCCGCCGTGCGGATGGTTCCTACATCAAGTTCGATGAGAATGCAGCTGTCATTCTCAAAGCTGACGGGGACCCCCGCGGTACCCGTATCTTCGGCCCGGTTGGCCGTGAACTTCGTGACAAGAAGTTCATGAAGATCATCTCGTTGGCTCCGGAGGTGCTGTAACTCATGGCAAAAATCAAAAAGGGTGACCTGGTTCAGGTCATCACAGGCGCCAAGGCTGAGCGTGGCGGCGACCGTGGCAAGCAGGGCAAAGTCCTGAAGGTATACACCGAGACCAACCGCGTGTTGGTTGAGGGTATTAACCGTGTCACCAAGCACACCAAGGCCGGTCAGACCGAACGTGGCACCAACACTGGTGGCATCGAGAGCGTCGAGGCACCCATTCATATCTCCAACGTTGCCGTAGTGGACCCGTCCACGAAGAAGCCGACTCGCGTTGGCTACCGCATCGAAACCGTTGAGCGCGATGGCCGCGAACGTCAAGTACGTATCCGCGTTGCCAAGACCTCGGGGAAGGACCTGCCATGAGCTCGGTAGTTGCAGAGAACACTCCCACGATCATCCCCCGCTTGAAGACCCGCTACGCAGCGGAGATCAAGCCGGCTTTGGTCGAGGAATTCAAGTACGCGAACATCAACCAGGTTCCGCGCCTGGTCAAGGTTGTTGTCAACATGGGTGTTGGAGATGCCGCTAAGGACTCCAAGCTCATTGACCACGCCGTTCGCGACCTCACCGCCATCACCGGTCAGAAGCCTCAGGTAACTAAGGCTCGCAAGTCGATCGCACAGTTCAAGCTGCGCGAAGGCATGCCGATCGGTTGCCACGCTACCCTGCGTGGAGATCGCATGTGGGAATTCCTGGACCGTTTGGTCACACTTGCACTGCCCCGTATCCGCGACTTCCGCGGCCTCAGTGGCAAGCAGTTTGACGGCAACGGAAACTACACCTTCGGTTTGACCGAACAGGTTATGTTCCACGAGATCGACCAGGATTCCATTGACCGCCCCCGCGGTATGGACATCACCGTCGTGACCACAGCCAAGACCGATGACGAAGGCCGCGCGCTGCTTAAGGCGCTTGGCTTCCCGTTTAAATCCGAAGATAAATAATCTACGTAAAAGGTCCGTTCTGCGGGTATGAAGGGTTGGCATTTTTTGCCGCCGCTTCTAATCGCCGCGAAGGAAACCGTTACGAGGAAGGGCAAGCGCCCAAATGACAATGACAGATCCTGTCGCAGACATGCTTACGCGTCTGCGCAACGCAAACTCGGCACACCACGACACCGTGTCCATGCCGTTTAGCAAGCTCAAAGGCCACATCGCCGACATCCTCAAGGCGCAGGGTTACATTGCTGCCTGGAAGGTTGAAGACGCCGAAGTTGGCAAGAAGATGACCATCGACCTGAAGTACGGCCCCGCACGTGAGCGTTCAATCGCTGGCTTGCGCCGTATCTCCAAGCCCGGCCTGCGCGTTTACGCAAAGTCCACAAACCTCCCCAACGTGTTGGGTGGGTTGGGTGTCGCCATCCTGTCGACGTCTTCCGGTCTTTTGACCGACCGTCAGGCTGCCAAGAAGGGCGTGGGTGGGGAAGTCCTCGCCTACGTCTGGTAGTAGAGAGAGAAGGGAAAGAACTTATGTCACGTATTGGACGTCTCCCCATCTCCGTGCCTGCCGGCGTCGAGGTCAAGGTTGAAGATAACCTGGTTTCCGTCAAGGGCCCGAAGGGATCGCTGTCACACACTGTTGCCAGCCCCATCACGGTTGCACTCGAAGAGAACACCGTAACCGTTAGCCGCCCCAACGATGAGCGCGCTTCGCGTTCACTCCACGGTTTGACTCGCACCCTCATTGACAACCTGATCATCGGTGTCACTGCAGGCTACGAGAAGAAGCTGGAAATTGTTGGTACCGGTTACCGCGTTGTTGCCAAGGGCCAGAACCTGGAGTTCGCTCTGGGCTTCAGCCACCCGGTTGTCATTGAGGCACCCGAAGGCATCACACTGACTGTTGAGAGCCCCACTAAGCTCTCCGTGTCAGGCATTGACAAGCAGCAAGTGGGCGAAGTTGCTGCCAACATCCGCAAGCTGCGCAAGCCCGACCCGTACAAGGGTAAGGGCGTTCGCTACGCCGGCGAAATCATCCGCCGTAAAGTCGGAAAGGCTGGTAAGTAACCATGGCACTATCCATAAGAGGAAAGTCCAAGGCCGCTGCACGCGGTCGTCGCCACCTGCGCGTGCGCAAGCGCGTCAGTGGCTCCACTGTACGTCCGCGTCTGGTGGTCAACCGCTCTGCTCGTCACATGTTCGTTCAGGTCATCGATGACACTCAGGGTCTGACCCTGGTTTCGGCATCGACCCTTGAAGCTGACCTGCGTGCCTTCGACGGTGACAAGACCGCCAAGGCCAAGCGCATTGGTGAGCTCATTGCTGAGCGTGCCAAGGCTGCCGGTATCGAAGCTGTTGTCTTCGACCGTGGCGGTAACCGTTACCACGGTCGTGTTGCAGCTGTTGCTGACGGCGCACGTGAAGGCGGTCTGGCACTGTGACCGAAAACATTAACAAGGAGAACACTGTGTCAGAAGCAACTGCAACTGACGGTGCTGCTGCGAAGACTGAGACAGCTGCAGGCGCCGATGGCGCTCGTGGCCGTGGCGGTCGCGACGGCGCTCGTGGAGGCCGCGAAGGCGGTCGCGACGGTGGCCGTGGCCGCGGTCGCGACGGTGGCAAGGAAGCTGAGAAGAGCCAGTTCATCGAGCGCGTTGTCAACATCAACCGCGTTGCCAAGGTTGTCAAGGGTGGTCGTCGCTTCAGCTTCACCGCTCTGGTAATCGTCGGTGACGGCAACGGTATGGTTGGCGTCGGCTACGGCAAGGCCAAGGAAGTTCCCGCGGCCATCGCCAAGGGCGTTGAAGAAGCCAAGAAGTCCTTCTTCCGCGTTCCGATGATCGGCAAGACCATCCCGCACCGCGTACAGGGTGAGGCCGCCGCTGGCGTCGTCATGCTGCGCCCGGCTGCTGCTGGTACCGGTGTTATTGCCGGTGGCCCGGTCCGCGCCATCTTGGAATGCGTTGGCATCCACGACGTGCTGTCCAAGTCACTTGGTTCCTCAAACGCCATCAACATTGTTCACGCAACTGTTGCTGCATTGAAGGGCCTGGAAGACCCCAAGGCTGTTGCGGCTCGCCGCGGCTTGCCCTTGGACGAGGTTGCTCCGGCCATTCTCTTGCGCAACATGCAAAAGGCAGGTCTGTAATGACTACACCGAAGAACATTCAGGTTTCCGACGCAAAGCTGGAAATCACTCAGATCAGGGGCCTCGTTGGCGCCAAGCAGAACCAGAAGGACACCCTTCGCTCATTGGGTCTGAAGCGCATCGGTCACACCGTTGTTCGCTCAGCTGACGCAGTGACTGCTGGCATGGTCAACACGGTTCCGCACCTGATCAAGGTTGAGGAGACTAAGTAAAGTGGCTACTGACAAGACTGTAGAAACTGCTGAGAAGCAGAATGCGCTCAAGGTCCACCACCTGCGTCCCGCACCCGGCGCCAAGACGGCTAAAACCCGTGTTGGCCGTGGTGAAGGATCCAAGGGTAAGACTGCAGGTCGCGGTACCAAGGGTACCAAGGCTCGCTACCAGGTTAAGGCTGGCTTTGCCGGCGGCCAGTTGCCGCTGCACATGCGTTTGCCGAAGCTGCGTGGCTTCAAGAACCCGTTCCGCGTCGAGTTCCAGGTTGTAAACCTGGACAAGCTGAACGAGCTCTTCCCCGAAGGTGGCGTTGTCACCGTTGCAACATTGGTTGAGAAGGGTGCCGTTCGCAAGAACCAGCCCGTCAAGGTGCTGGGCACCGGCGAAATCACCGTCAAGGTTGATATCACCGCCCACGCGTTCTCCTCCAGCGCTGTTACAAAGATCGCTGCTGCAGGTGGAACCACCACCGAACTGTAAATAGTTCACAAATGCGCACATCTAACGATTAGACTCTTGGTGAGCGGAGCTCATGTTCCGCTCACCAGGGGTCTTTCGTTTTATGGATTCCGTGTTGGTTTGGCCGCGCCTTATGGGTCTGCTGTACCGTCACAGTTTCAATGCGAGCCAGATCACCCACTAGAATCTTTCCTTGGGCTTCATTCGAGAAGTCAACTCCATTACTACACATCAGGAGGACGCTTGCTTACCGCATTTGGCCGCGCCTTTCGCACGCCTGATCTGCGACGCAAGTTGTTGTTCACGCTGGGAATTCTTGCCATCTTCCGCTTGGGCGCTTTTATCCCCTCGCCTGGAATTGATTACCGAAATGTCCAACAGTGCGTGAATGCTGCTGACACAAGCCAGGGTATCTACCAGCTGGTTAACTTGTTCAGCGGCGGCGCCTTGCTTCAGGTTTCCATTTTCGCTTTGGGAATCATGCCCTACATCACCGCGAGCATTATTGTTCAGCTGTTGCGTGTGGTCATTCCCCGCTTCCAGGAACTGCACCTTGAAGGTGCCCAGGGCCAGGCGAAGATGACTCAGTACACGCGCTACCTGACTATCGCCTTGGGTCTGCTCAATGCCACCACCCTGATCACCCTTGCACGCTCGGGCCAGCTCTTTGCTGGCTGTGGCGCTGCAGGAACACCTGGCGCGTTGATCCCCAACGACAACCTGATCACCATCTTGTTGCTCATCATCACCCTGACAGCCGGTTCCGGCTTGATCATGTGGATGGGCGAGCTCGTCACCGAAAAGGGTGTCGGCAACGGCATGTCCTTGCTGATCTTCGTTGCCATCGCAGCAATGTTCCCCACCTCCTTGGGCGCCATCCTGAAGACCCAGGGCTGGGGCACCTTCCTGATCGTCATGGTCGTTGGCCTGCTGGTCATGGCCTTGGTTATCTTTGTTGAGCAGTCGCAGCGACGCATTCCCGTCCAGTACGCCAAGCGTATGGTGGGACGCCGCACCATGGGCGGCACCAGCACCTACATCCCCATCAAGGTCAACATGGCCGGTGTTATCCCGGTGATCTTTGCCTCCTCGATGCTGTACCTGCCGGCTTTGCTGGCACAGTTTGCCACACCGGCAGACGGCTCTGAAATTCCGGGCTGGGTTGAATGGATCAACAACTACCTCACACGTGGAGATCACCCGATCTACATGGCGCTGTACTTCCTGTTGACCATCGGCTTCACTTACTTCTACGTCGCGATCACCTTCAACCCCGAAGAGGTCTCCGACAACATGAAGAAGTACGGCGGATTCATCCCCGGTATTCGTGCAGGGCGTCCTACCCAGGACTACCTGCAGTACGTAATCTCGCGCATCACATTGCCGGGTGCGCTCTACTTGGCAATTGTTGCTCTGATCCCTCTCATCGCCTTGGTCATGATTGGGGCTAACCAGAACTTCCCGTTCGGTGGCACGTCTATTCTGATCGTGGTGGGTGTTGGGTTGGAGACTGTCAAGCAGATTGATGCGCAGCTCCAGCAGCGCCACTATGAAGGGTTATTGCGATGACAAGAATGCTGATCATTGGGCCTCCCGGTTCAGGCAAAGGCACACAGGCTGACCGGATCTGTTCG
The DNA here is from genome assembly GCF_002909445.1 of Arthrobacter glacialis. Lineage (GTDB taxonomy): Bacteria > Actinomycetota > Actinomycetes > Actinomycetales > Micrococcaceae > Specibacter > Specibacter glacialis. Next base: position 103,434 of record NZ_PPXC01000004.1, on the reverse strand, counting down.
GAGCTGGGCATTGTTGCCATCTCCACAGGCGACATCTTCCGCGCCAACGTCAAGGGCGAAACTCCCTTGGGTCTGGAAGCAAAGAAGTACATCGACAACGGTGACTTTGTTCCGGACAGCGTGACCAACCGGATGGTGCGCGATCGGCTCGCCCAGAGCGATGTTGCGCAGGGCTTCTTGTTGGATGGCTACCCCCGCACCTCGCCCCAGGTGGACGAACTCGATGACATTCTGGCCGCGGCCGGTGTGAATCTTGATGTTGTGGTCCAGCTGACGGCCGACGACGAGGAACTCGTCAAGCGTCTGCTGGGACGGGCACTGGAAACCGGACGCACCGACGACAATGAAAAAGTCATCCGGCACCGCCTGGATCTTTACCGTGAACAGACTGAGGTTGTAGTGTCCCGCTATGCGGAGCGCGGCATTTTGGCCAAGGTTGACGGACTGGGTCCCATGGACGAAGTTACTGAGCGCATCATGGACGCCATCAAAAACGTCTAAGCAGAAAAATGTATTGTCAACGGCACCTCTCTGGTGCCGGGTTGTGAAGGAGGGCTCCTTCCCGCTTTACGGGGAGGAGCCCTCAATCGTTTTAGCGAAAGGGTTCTTTCATGGTGTTTGGCCAGCAAAGAATTGAATACAAGACCATCGACCAAATGCGCATCATGCGCCGCAGCGGGCTAATCCTTGATGGTGCACTCAACACCACCATTGCAGCCGTTGCGCCGGGTGTCACCACAGGCGAACTGGATGCCATCTTCGCGGCGGAACTGAAGAAGGCTGGAGCCACCTCCAACTTCCTGGGCTACCACGGCTTCCCCGCCTCCATCTGCACTTCGGTGAATGAAGAAGTGGTTCACGGCATTCCAGGCGCCCGGGTGTTGGAAGCTGGCGACATCATCTCCATTGATGGTGGCGCCATTGTGGAGGGCTGGCACTCAGACTCGGCCAGAACAACCATCGTGGGTGGTCCCAGCGCCGAGGATCCCGCGGATCGCCGCCTGAGCGACATTACGGAGGAAGCCATGTGGCGCGGTATCGCGGCCATGGCCAGTGCCAAGTACGTTGGCGACATTGGCGATGCCATTGACGAATACGTCACCTCCCAGCCCGGCAAAGAACTCGGCATCTTGGAAGACTATGTGGGCCACGGCATCGGCTCAGCCATGCACATGGCACCGGATGTGTTGAACTACGCGTCCAAGCACCGCGGCCCGAAGCTCAAGCCCGGCATGTGCCTGGCGCTGGAACCCATGCTGGTGCGTGGGGGACTGGAAACGCTGACCCTCGAAGACGACTGGACAGTTGTCACCACGGACAAGGCCCGCGCTGCGCACTGGGAACACTCAGTTGCCGTGCATAACAAGGGCATTTGGGTTCTGACGGCCGCCGACGGCGGAGCAGAGCGCCTGGCACAGTGGGGCGTCACCCCCGTCCCGCTGGACTAACGCCTCCAGCCACCCCTCCAAACTGACCCGCAGTAGTGGTCGAAAAATCAACGATTTTCGTGAGTTTTCGACCACTACTGCGGGTTACTTTTGTTTGACGAAACAATTTGGGCTTAGTTTGTCTGCAGTCCACCTTGGCGCCACCGGAATTGATATTGCACTCCGTAGCTTGGTCAATGAAGCCGAAGGGGCCCGCGCCAATCCAGCGAAGGCTGCCCCTCAGACCACAAACTGCAGGAGTGCAAATCCATGTCCATCTATGCCCACCGAGGCGTTTCAGCGCATCTTCCGGAAAACACCCTGGCTGCCTTTTCCCGGGCCATTGAACTTGGTATTGACGGCATTGAATTGGACGTGCACCTGTCCGCAGACGGGATCCCCGTAGTGATCCATGACGACACGGCCGACCGCACTACCAACGGCACCGGAAACATCACTGACTTCACGGCGCATCAACTTGGCCTGCTCGACGCCGGTGCTGGGCAGTTCGTGCCCACCCTGGCACAAGTCCTCAACCTGGCTGCCGGCAAGTTGCGGGTAAACATCGAGCTCAAGGACTCCTTGTCGGCCGGCCCGGTTGCCGAGGTTGTTTCCGGGGTGCCGGGACTTGACTGGTTTGCTTCTTCGGCAGACTGGAACGCGCTGGCCGAATTGGTCCGCAAGTCTCCGGGAGCCAAGGTTTATCCGCTGTGTGTGGGCAGTTTTGACAAGATTGCGGCGCTCCTCCCAGAGGGCGTCGGCAAGGAAGAATTTGCGGGCAGAGACCTGGCGTCCGCCATTGAATTCGCACTTCTCCACGGCGGTGAAGGTGTGTCCATCTGGGAAGCTGGACTGGACCGGGACGACATCGAGCTGATTCACAGTGCCGGCCTGCAAGGTTGGGCATGGACCATCAACGACCCTCTCCGGGCCCAGGAATTGTTGGACATGGGTGCTGACGGCATCTGCACCGACGATCCAGAACTGATCCGCGGAGATCGAGCTGCCGTCCTGGACACCCCCGCCATGGCAGGGCGTTGACCGGGTGACACAGCTAGCAACCGTTGCAGACGCCATGCCACGGCCCACCCCGGGGGAGCAAGACCAGAACCCGGTGGTGCAGCGCAAGCGCCGCACGCCATGGAAATCGTGGCTGCTGTTCCTGCTCTTTGCCGGCCCCAACGTGGCCCTGCTAGTCATCTTTACCTACAAGCCGCTGGTGCAGTCCTTGCAATACTCGCTGTTGCAATGGAACATCGGCTCGGCCACCGCCCGCTTCATCGGGCTGGACAACTACGTCAATTGGTTCACGGATCCCGCAACCGCCAACGTGGTGCGGGTGACAGTCATCTTCACACTGGTCACTGTTGTGGGCGGCATGGTCCTGGGCCTTTCCCTGGCGCTCCTGCTCAACAGAAAACTCCGGGGGACGGGCATGGCCCGCACGGTAGTCGTTGCGCCGTATGTCTTGTCCGGGGTCGCCGTCGGACTTCTCTGGCTGTTTGTCTTTGACCCGAACTTTGGTGTTCTCGGCGCCGTGCTGAAGTCCGTCGGGCTGGGTTCGCCGGACTGGTACAACGATCCGGCGTGGGCGCTGCCCATGATCATCGTCGTGTACCTGTGGAAAAACGTCGGCTATGTGGCCTTGATTTACCTCGCCGCCCTGCAGGCCGTGCCCAAGGACCTCATTGAAGCGGCAACGCTGGACGGGGCCGGGCCCTTCGCCAATTTCCGCAACGTGGTGCTGCCGCTGCTGGGGCCCACCACATTCTTCCTCTCTGTCACCACCTTGCTCAGTTCCCTGCAGTCCTTTGACATCATCCAGGCCATGACCAAGGGCGGGCCGCTGGAAGGCACCACCACCATGATGTATCAGATCTACCAGGAAGGATTTGCCACCGGCAGGGCCGGGTACTCCTCGGCGATCGCCACCGTCTTGTTCTTTGTCCTGCTGGTTGTCACGGCCGTGCAAATGTTGTTTATCCAAAAGAAGGTCCACTACTGATGAGCCTCGATGTGAGAAGGAAATCCCCTGTGCCGCGCGAAGACATGCTGCCGTGGACCGACGGCGAGGGCGCAGGGAAGCGGGCACAACAGCCGCCAAGGAAAGGACGGCCCCGGATCGGCGGCTACCTCCTGATGTTGCTTGCCGTTGCCGCAATGGTGCTGCCGTTGGTATGGATGCTGCTTGCCAGCTTCAAGCAACGCGACGAAATCTATACGGTTCCCATCCAATGGGTGCCGGAGTCTTTTGCCCTGTCCAACTATGTCGGTGCGCTGGCCGCCGTTCCCTTTGGCAACTTTTTCATCAACTCATTGATTACCACCGTTGTAGGCGCCACCCTCAAGATCACCTTGGGCCTGACCACCGCCTACGCCGTGGTGTTTCTGGAATTCCCGTTCAAGAAGTTTGTGTTCGGACTGGTGGTCTTTGCGCTTCTGGTTCCGCAACAGATCGTCATCATCCCCAACTACACCCTGATCTCCGACCTTGGCTGGATCAACACCTACCAAGGCCTGATCCTGCCCGGGCTCGCCAGCGCCTTTGGCACCTTCTTGTTCCGCCAGCACTTCCTGACCCTGCCGGTCTCCATCCTCGAAGCCGCCGCGCTCGACGGCGCCAGCCACTGGACCCGCCTGTGGCGTTTTGTGGTGCCGATCTCCGCACCCACCATCGCGGCGGTGGCCCTGGTTTCAATCGTGTCCGAATGGAACGAATACCTTTGGCCGCTGCTGGTGGTGGACAAGGCGGAAATGATGACACTTCCCGTGGGTCTGACCCTCTTGCAAAACAACGACGGCGTCACGAACTGGGGTGTGCTCATGGCCGGAACTGTGCTCATCACGGTTCCCGTGCTCATCGTCTTCTTCTTGCTGCAGCGCCGGATCGTCACAGGCCTCACCTCCGGTGCCGTGACCGGCTAAGGCCCAACCATGCTTGCCAACTGCACCGCCCTGCCCGCAATTTCACCTATGCCATGCACATGCCTTCCCTTTTCCGGGTGGCAACGATTTCAAGGAGAACAAGAATGACAGCTTCACCGTTTGCAAACCTGAACCGCCGACAGCTGCTCCAACTAGCCGCCCTCGTGGGTGGTTCGGCAGCATTGGCAGCCTGTGGGGGACCCGCCGTCGGCCAAGCCGGCGGTGCTGCCACCGAGACGGCCACCGACTGGGCCTCCGTGACCCCCGCCAAGGAGATCACGTGGTGGTCCAACCACCCTGGCACCTCAAAGGACATTGAATCGGAGATCATCAAGCGTTTCACGGCCGAGAGCGGCATAAAGGTCAACCTGGTGACCGCTGGTGCCAACTATGACGAGGTTGCCCAGAAGTTCCAGGCCGCGTCGGGCTCCAGCAATGTACCGGATCTAGTCATCGCCAGCGACGTCTGGTGGTTCCGCTACATGATCAACGGCCAGATCCTGCCGCTGGACCAGCTGGCCAAGCACCTGGAGTTCGACACCGAAGACTTCAACAGCACGCTGTATGGCGACTACGAATTCTCCGCGTCACACTGGGCTGTTCCCTATGCCCGCTCCACGCCGCTGTTCTACTACAACAAGGCCGTGTGGGAGAAGGCCGGCCTGCCCGACCGTGCACCAAAGACGTGGGCAGAATTCGATGAGTGGGCGCCCAAGATCCAGGCCACCACCGAGATAACCCCCTTGGGCCTGGGCAAGGGCACCTCATGGAGCGCCTGGTGGTTCTGCAACATGTTGTGGGGTGCAGGAGGCGCCTATTCCAAGGACTGGGCCATGACCCTGGATACGCCGGAGGCGCTCGAAGCTGCCAAGTACCTGCAGACAATTATCTACGACAATAAGAGCGCTGCCGTCACAGCCAAGGATCAGGTGGCCGACTTCGGGGCGGGCCTCACCGGCTGCACCATCGCCTCCACGGGGTCGCTGAGCGGCATCCTCGCCTCCTCCAAGTTCGACGTCGGAACCGGCTTCCTGCCCGAGGGTGCCAAGGGCCCCGCCTGCCCCACGGGCGGCACCGGCCTGGCCATCCCCGCAGACAAGACACCGGAGCAGCAGCTGGCTGCCGGCATGTTCCTGAAATTCCTGACGAATGCGGAGAACACCGCCTACTTCTCCTCCAACACCGGCTACATGCCCGTGCGCACCTCGGCCCTGGAAGGCGAGACCATGAAGGCCGTCTACGCCAAGACACCGCAGTTCCGCACGGCCGTGGACCAACTGGCGGGCACCCGCGTCCAAGACTGGGGCCGTGTGTTTGTCCCCAACGGCGACAAGGACCTGACCACGGCACTGGAAAAGATCATGTTGCAAAAGGGTGATCCGGCCGAAGCCTTCGCCACGGCAGCGACGTCCATCACGAAGTCGTACGAAGAGAACGTCTTGCCCTACCTCTAGGGTTGTTCGTTCCTGCCCTGACAACTGGCCCGCAGAAATCGACGAAAATATGCGTTTTTGACGGATTTTTCGGCGATTTCTGCGGGTTAGTTGCTCTTTGGGCGCCGGACCCCGGACATAATCGTTGAAGGGAGTCGGGCCATGCACGGCGCGGACCACTCAGGCAAGGAACGGCACATGAGCGCAGCAGCAGGGAAAGGCCACGGAGCCATCACGGACGTGCCGGGCATTCAGCTAGGTCACTCGCAGCGCATCGGCAACGGCTGGCTGAGCGGCGTCAGCGTGGTCCTGCCGCCGCCAGGAACCATAGGATCCGTCGATGTCCGTGGTGGCGGCCCGGGAACCCACGAAACGGATGCACTGGATCCCACCACCATGGTTTCCACCGTTGATGCAGTGGTTCTCACGGGCGGCAGCGCCTATGGGCTGGCTGCCGCAGGCGGTGTGCAGCGCTGGTGTGAAGAAAATGGCAGGGGCTTTCGGGTCCCCGGCGGCGTGGTCCCCATTGTGCCCGCAGCCGCGATCTTTGACCTTGGCCGCGGCGGCAACTTCTCCGCCCGGCCCAACGCCGACATGGGCTACGAGGCGGCACTGGACGCCGCCAGCACCGCCGAGCGGGCCGTCGTCGAACGCGGGAACGTGGGCGCCGGTACGGGAGCGGCCATCGGCGCCGGCGCCTTCAAGGGCGGGCTGGGAACTGCTTCGGTGTCGCTGACGGGGCAGAACGCCCACATTGTGGTTGGCGCCGTGGCTGTGGTGAACGCCGCGGGCATTCCCTGGCTCCCCGGGACGGTGCCGCCGACCGCGGGGGAGGGGCTCAACACCACATTGGTGGTGGTCGCCACCAATGCGACACTGACCGTTGCCGAGGCCAAGCGAACGGCCACGGCCGCCCACGCAGGCATGGCGCGCGCACTGAACCCTGTGCACACACTGGCCGACGGCGATACCATCTTTGCGCTGGCCACGTGCGCGGAAATTCTGGTTCCCCATCCGGACATCCCGGTGGCGGCCCTCATTGAGCTGCAAAGTGCTGCAGCGGAGGCGGTGCGTCTGGCCATTGACGACGGTGTGCGCAGCGCCAATGCTGTGGAAACACCCGCCGGTAGGCTGAATCCGTACCCGCCGGAGCAGGCGCTCAATAGCTCAATTTAACTTATTTGCCAATTTGCACTAGAGTAGGTTGTTGGTTGTCTGTGCCTGCCCATTTGCGGTGTGCAATCGGACGAACAGTAATCAGTAGCAAATCGAATGCCGATGACATTCTTCCCCAACAGGAGAAGACTGTGTCGGCGCAACAAAGTTAGCGGAGGATATGGCCAAGAAAGATGGGGTCATTGAGATCGAGGGCGTTGTGACTGAAGCGCTTCCCAACGCGATGTTTCGCGTTGAGTTGACGAACAAGCACATCGTTCTTGCCCATATCTCAGGAAAAATGCGCCAGCACTACATTCGTATCCTTCCTGAGGACCGAGTTGTGGTGGAGCTGAGCCCTTACGATCTGACACGTGGTCGTATCGTCTACCGCTACAAATAACCACAACTGCAATCACGCAAAGGAATGCCATGAAGGTTAAGCCGAGCGTCAAGCAGATCTGCGATAAGTGCAAGGTGATTCGCCGTAACGGTCGAGTCATGGTGATCTGCGAGAACCCGCGCCACAAGCAGCGCCAGGGCTAATTTCCTCTTTTGAGGAAATCCCTGAGCATCTGCTCATGCAAGTACATATATAAGGCAGCACAAGGTTGGACGAAGGCGGAGCAATCCGCAACCGTTCAATGGACCCCTGGTCGGAGGCCAGGGCCGCATTTAGATAATATGCGGGTGTACTGTCTACGACCTCCGGTTTACACAAGGAGCAGCCAAATATGGCACGTCTCGCTGGCGTAGACCTTCCCCGCGAAAAGCGGTTGGAAGTAGCGCTTACATACATTTACGGCGTCGGTAAGACCCGTGCAAAAAAAGTCTTGGCAGAGACCGGGATTTCCCCGGATGTCCGTGTCAAGGACTTGTCCGATGCTGAGCTCGTTCAGTTGCGCGACAACATCGAGGGTAACTACAAGGTTGAGGGTGACCTTCGTCGCGAGGTTGCAGCTGATATCCGCCGCAAGGTTGAAATCGGTAGCTACCAGGGTATCCGTCACCGTCGCGGCATGCCTGTGCATGGCCAGCGCACGAAGACCAACGCACGTACCCGCAAGGGTCCGAAGCGCACCGTCGCAGGCAAGAAGAAGGCCGGCAGGTAGTCACCACTACCTCCCTAAGAATTGCTCCGCAATTTCCTTAGGAACCCGGCTAGCGTGGGCCTCAGTGTCCACCGCCCTTAAAAAACTTTCGTAGGAGAATATAATGCCCCCAAAGACTCGTGGAGCGGTTCGTAAGCCGCGTCGCAAGGATAAAAAGAATATTGCGCTGGGCCAGGCGCACATCAAGAGCACCTTTAACAACACCATCGTTTCCATCACGGATCCGAACGGTGCAGTCATCTCATGGGCTTCTGCCGGTGAAGTTGGCTTCAAGGGCTCGCGTAAGTCAACTCCGTACGCTGCACAGATGGCTGCTGAAGCAGCTGCCAAGCGCGCACAGGAGCATGGCCTTCGCAAGGTTGACGTTTTCGTAAAGGGTCCGGGCTCGGGCCGCGAAACGGCTATCCGTTCGCTGCAGGCTGCTGGACTTGAGGTTGGCTCCATCTCGGATGTCACCCCCAGCGCCCACAACGGCTGCCGTCCGCCCAAGCGCCGTCGCGTCTAACGAGATTTAAGCAGCAGAGTTGGCCTTCACCTTGGTGGGGGCCAACTCCGCCGCCGGTAAGTTTCGTCAGCCGTCATTTCCACTACCTGTGTTGCGTCATATAGCGGATGCTCGCTGAAAGGAAACCCCAGTGCTCATTGCACAGCGCCCCACCCTATCTGAAGAAGTAGTTTCCGAAAACCGTTCACGGTTCGTTATCGAACCGTTGGAGCCTGGCTTCGGTTACACCCTGGGAAATTCCCTGCGTCGGACCTTGCTGTCCTCCATTCCTGGCGCTGCTGTCACCAGCATCCGCCTCGATGGTGTTCTGCATGAGTTCACCACGGTTCCCGGTGTTAAGGAAGATGTCACTGAGATCATCCTGAACATCAAGGGATTGTCCGTGTCTTCGGAGCATGACGAGCCCGTCGTCGCCTACCTGCGCAAGCAGGGCCCTGGCGTTGTTACGGCTGCAGACATTGCCCCGCCGGCCGGTGTGGAATTCCACAACCCTGACATGCACATTGCCACGCTGAACTCGAAGGGCAAGTTCGAACTCGAGCTGACCATCGAGCGCGGTCGCGGCTACGTTTCAGCAGCCCAGAACAAGAACGTCGATGCAGAGATTGGCCGTATCCCGGTTGACTCGATCTACTCACCCGTTCTGAAGGTGACCTTCCGCGTGGAAGCAACCCGTGTTGAACAGCGCACTGACTTTGACAAGCTGATTGTTGATGTAGAGACCAAGCAGGCCATCTCCCCGCGGGATGCCATTGCCTCTGCCGGCACCACGCTGGTTGAACTGTTCGGATTGGCCCGCGAGCTGAACACCGCGGCTGAGGGCATTGAGATTGGTCCGTCCCCGACGGATGCTGCTCTTGCCGCAGACATGGCCCTGCCGATCGAGGACCTGGACCTGACGGTTCGTTCCTACAACTGCCTCAAGCGTGAGGGCATCCACTCCGTGGGTGAACTCGTTGCTCGCTCCGAGGCTGACCTGATGGACATTCGCAACTTTGGTGCGAAGTCCATCGACGAGGTAAAGGCAAAGTTGGTTGAGCTCGGTCTCTCCCTGAAGGATTCCCCTCCAGGATTTGATCTGGCCGCCCGTGCCGCAGCCCTTGACGAGAACGACGACGCTTACAGCGACGACGAACTCTAAAGACGAACAACAATATTTTTTAGTCGGCCCGGCGGATGCAAATGATGCATCCGCTTGCGGTCCGACTGATACTTGAGGAGAAACACCATGCCTACACCCGCTAAGGGTCCCCGCCTCGGAGGCGGAGCGGCTCACGAGCGCTTGATGCTCGCGAACCTGTCCGCCGCTCTGTTCGAGCACAAGCGGATCACCACCACCTTGACCAAGGCAAAGCGCCTGAGCCCCTACGCAGAGCGACTGGTAACTTTCGCAAAGCGTGGCGACTTGGCTTCACGCCGCCGCGTTCTCGGCCTGATCAGCAATAAGGGCATTGTCCACGAGCTGTTCACCGACATCGCCACGGCTGTGGAGAACCGCGACGGCGGCTACACCCGCATCACCAAGATCGGCAACCGTAAGGGCGACAACGCCCCCATGGCTGTCATCGAGCTCGTTCTGGAGCCGGTCAGCGCCAAGCAGGCCGTTGTGAAGGAAGCTACAGCTGCTGCAGTCAAGGCTGCTCCGGTTGAAGAAGCACCGAGCGAAGAAGTTGTGGAAACCGAAGTTGTAGCTGACGAAGCTGCTGCTGAAGAGACCAAGTAAGGCCTAAGCGAAAGCTTTAATCCTAACGCAAAGAACCCGCCACCCGTCTGGGTGGCGGGTTCTTTGCGTTCCGGCCCAGGTGGCGCCCCCGGTAGAATTGAGGCCATGCACAACCCCAAACTTTCCCCCGAAGCACGAGGCCTGATGAGGGCCCGGTTGGACATTGCCTACGACGGCAGCCCGTTCAACGGCTGGGGCATCCAGCCAGGTGTCCGCACAGTCCAAGGCGTCATTGAGGAAGCCCTGTTTATGATCGTGCGCAGGCCTGTACGCCTCACCGTTGCCGGCCGTACCGACGCTGGCGTTCACGCCCGCGGCCAGGTGGCCCACCTGGACTTCACCCCGGCGGAATGGGACGGGCTGCGGCGCGGACATGACGAGGTGTCCGAACTTTCCCTCCAACGGCGCCTCAACGGCGCCCTGGGGCGGGTACTGGGCGAGCTGCACGGCTCAGTGGAGATTGTGCGGGCCTCCGTGGCACCCACGGGCTTTGATGCCCGTTTCTCGGCCCTGTGGCGGCGCTACAGCTACCGCATCGCCGATGGCTGCACACGCAGGGACCCGCTGCAGAGGGCACTGACCCTGTGGCACCCCCGCGAGTTGGACGTGGCGCTCATGAACCAAGCCGTGGCGCCGCTGTTGGGACTGCACGACTTTGCTGCATTTGCCAAGCCACGGGAGGGTTCGACCACCGTGCGTACCTTGCAGCGCCTTGATTTTGAACAAGACGACGATGGTGTCATTAATCTCAACGTTCAGGCGGACGCCTTTTGCCACAACATGGTCCGGGCGTTGACAGGCGCTGCGCTGATGGTGGGGGAGGGGCGCGAAAGCCCTGACTGGATGAACCAGCGCCTAGTGGCGGGAATCCGGGACGCCAAGTCGGTTCTGGCGGCGCCGCACCCACTAATTCTTGAGGAAGTTCACTACCCTCACGAGACGGCTATGCATGAACGGGCGGTCCTGACCAGGACGCGGCGCGTGCCAACAGACACCATTAAGGCGCCTCTCGGAGCCGGAATCTGAGCAGACATTTCGTTCGCTTTGACCAGAGGGCAGTATTAACGCTATCGTTGGTAGTCGTTGTGCGTGTCCTATCTCGATATCACGCGCCCGTTACAGGTCCGGTTGCAGGACTACCACTGAACGGGTGTCATCGGGAAGTGTAAGGATGACTGGTGTTAGAGCCCTCACCTCTGTTCCGGTAAGCGCATAGATAGCAGGTGTCAACCATCTGTGACACCACCTAAGAACAAGAAACGAAGGCAAAAACCGTGCGTACGTACACCCCGAAGCCCGGCGATATCAACCGTCAGTGGCACATCATTGATGCCAACGACGTTGTCTTGGGCCGTCTTGCCAGCCAGGCTGCACCTCTGCTGCGTGGAAAGCACAAGCCGACCTTCGCTCCCCATATGGATATGGGCGATTTCGTCATCATCATCAACGCCGAGAAGGTTGCCTTGACAGGCGCCAAGCTCGAACAGAAGCGCGCATACCGCCACTCCGGTCACCCGGGCGGTCTGTCCAGCGTGAACTATGCCGAACTGTTGGAGAAAAACCCGGTTCGCGCAGTGGAGAAGGCCATCGCTGGCATGCTCCCGAAGACCAAGCTGGGCGCAGCCCAGATCGGCAAGCTGAAGGTTTACCGCGGTGCTGAGCACCCGCACGCCGCTCAGCAGCCCAAGACGTTTGAAATCACCCAGGTCGCCCAGTAGTCCTGGCCACCAACCCAATATTTATCAAGGAGAATCGTGGCTCAGAATACTGAAGAGCTGAACGCCGAGGCCGTCGTGGCCGAGGAAGAAGTTTTGACTAGCTACACGAGCGAAAGCTCAGCTGCAGCAGACGCAGCACCCAAGAAGGAACGCCCGGCTTTGACAGTCTCAGGCGCTGCTGTTGGTCGTCGCAAGCAGGCAATTGCCCGCGTTCGCGTTGTACCCGGCACCGGCAAGTGGATCGTTAACGGCCGCGAGCTCTCCAACTACTTCCCGAACAAGCTGCACCAGCAGGAAGTAAACGACCCGTTCCGCCTCCTCGACCTGGATGGCGCGTACGACGTTTGGGCCCGCATCCACGGTGGTGGCCCCTCAGGCCAGGCCGGTGCTTTGCGCCTGGGTGTTGCTCGTTCCTTGAACGAGATCGACACTGAGAACAACCGCGCGATCCTGAAGAAGGCAGGCTTCCTGACTCGTGACGCTCGCGTCATCGAGCGTAAGAAGGCCGGTCTTAAGAAGGCACGTAAGGCTTCGCAGTACTCCAAGCGCTAAATTCAGCGCTCCCATAAAAGTCCCCGGCTCGCTTTGCGAGCCGGGGACTTTTTGGGTTCCGGCGCTGAATTGAGCGCTTGGCTCCACAAGCGCTAATATCGCTTTCAAAAGTCCCCGGTTTGCTTTGCGAGCCGAGGACTTTTTGTGCCCGTGGGCCGTTGCGGACATGCGTCCCCGGGCCACCTGAGGCGAATGTCTGTAACGCCCCCGCAGCCTCGCAACCGGACGAGAATGGTGGCATGAAAGCAGCGCAATCATCCGGGCCCAGTGCCGTGTGGTCTATCGCATCATGAGAGGAAAGCTGATTCTACGGCTCCATGATTTAGACTGAACGGGATGTCAAGATTATTTGGAACAGACGGTGTCCGCGGTTTGGCCAATGGCCTGCTGACGGCTGAACTAGCCCTGTCACTCGCTCAAGCCGCTGCTGTGGTGTTGGGCCACGAGCAAATGAGCGAGGGAAAGCGCCCCAGAGCCGTCATAGCCCGCGACCCGCGCGCCAGTGGCGAGTTTATCGGTGCTGCTGTTGAAGCGGGACTGGCCAGTGCCGGCGTCGACGTGTACGACGCCGGGGTGCTGCCCACGCCCGCAGCAGCCTTCCTGATCGCTGATCTGGGTGCTGATTTTGGTGTGATGATCTCCGCCTCGCATAATCCGGCACCAGATAACGGCATCAAATTCTTTGCTCGGGGCGGCACCAAGCTGCCTGACGAGGTGGAAGAGGCCATTGAAGCTCAGCTCCAGCACGACGCTTACCGACCGGTAGGCATCGATGTGGGCCGGATTCAGCGTTTCTCGGACGCCGAGGACAGGTATGTTGTGCACCTGCTGGGCACCCTGCCGCACCGGCTCGACGGTCTGAAGATTGTTCTGGACTGTGCCCACGGTGCCGCGAGCGGATGTTCACCCCAGGTCTTCACTGATGCCGGCGCACAGATCACGGTCATCGGAGCCGAGCCAAACGGATTGAACATCAATGACGGGGTTGGTTCCACCCACCTCGAATTACTCCAGAAGACAGTTCTCGCAACAGGCGCTGATTTGGGCATAGCCCACGACGGCGACGCTGACCGCTGCCTGGCCGTCGACCATGAAGGCAACGTCATTGACGGCGACCAGATCATGGCCATATTGGCCCTGGCATTGAAAGCGTCCGGCGAACTCAAGGACGATGTCCTGGTGGCCACTGTCATGAGCAACCTGGGCTTGAAGATTGCCCTCCGCGACGCCGGGATCACCATCCGCGAAACAGGCGTCGGGGACAGGTACGTGCTCGAGGAAATGCGCCGGGGCGACTACACCCTCGGTGGAGAACAGTCAGGGCACGTCATTTTCTCCAAGTACGCCACCACAGGCGACGGTGTACTGACAGGCCTCCAGCTGGCTGCCCAAGTGGCCTTGACTGGCAAGTCGCTGAAGGAACTTGCCAGCGCCATGACCAAGCTGCCCCAGGTGATGATCAACGTCAAGAACGTGGACAAGTCCCGCGCGTCGTCCGTGCCGGCCATTAACGCAGCCATAGCAAAGGCTGAGGCCGAGCTGGGAGACGCCGGCCGGGTGCTCTTGCGCCCGTCGGGGACCGAGGCCTTGGTCCGGGTCATGGTGGAAGCCGCTGACATGCAAACTGCTGAGCGCATCTGCAACGAGCTGGTCAACGTGGTCAAGGCTGAGTTGTCGCTCTAAGAGACTTCTAATGCAAGGAGGCGGCAACCCCGGTGGGGTTGCTGCCTCCTTGCATTAGAAGTGGGTGTTAGTGGGCTCCGCCGCTGGGACGGGCCGTGAGTGCATCACGGATTTCGGTGAGCAGCTCAATTTGCGCGTCAACGGGCGGTTCTTCTTCCTTGATGCCCAGCTTCGCGTTGCGTCGGGCGATCATATGGTTCATGGGCATGACGACCACGAAGTAGATGGCTGCTGCGACCAAAACAAAGTTGACCAGTACGGTCAGGAACACCCCAAATTTGATGTCAACGCCATTGACGTTGACGACGCCGAAGGCATCGAAGTTGGGGGAACTCGTCAGTGCCGCGAGAAGCGGCATCAAGATGTTCTCGACCAGGGAAGTGATGACGGCCCCGAACGCTGCACCGATGACGACGGCGACGGCAAGGTCTACGACGTTGCCTTTCATTATGAAGTCTCTGAATCCCTTTAACATGTCCCTAAAATACCGCACTTGGGGTTGTTATGACTGCTTTGTGTTCATACATTTTTTCGCACGGCTATTTGTAGCTGGGGGCGTCAGGCAACCCCAGATAGTCTTCATAGCTTTGGATCCCCCTGACCCTCATGTCCTGGGCTACGGCAATCCCCAGGTAGCGCAGGTGCCATGGCTCAGCGAGATAGCCGGTTGTGGACTCCAAGCCCACGGGATACCGCACCACAAAGCCGTGGTCGGCCCCGTGCGCGGCCACCCACTTCCCCGCCGCCGTGTCCGCCACACAAAAGGTGAAATCGCAGTCGGCGCCGGAATTGGCGTCGCCAATGTCCAGGGCGAATCCGCTTTGGTGCTCGGAGAAACCGGGCCGGGCGGAGGAGGCATCTGCCGCAGCCACCCCTTTGCTGGCCACATGGCCGTTGTACACGCTGGTCTGGGTTTCGAAGGAGCGGTAGCTGCTCTTGATGCTGATGCTGACACCTTCGGCAGCGGCCGCAGCGAACATGCGCTCCACCGCCGCTGCGGCCTCGGCGCGCAGCAGCGCAGGTTCCGTGGATCCTGTGCGCACGGGCAGGGTAACTAAATCAGCTGGCATATAGTCCACAGGGGTCAGTGGGTGTGTCTTGTTGACCAACACCAAAGGACTCTCCGGGTTGGCGATACTGCGCAGGGATTCCTGGGCAGGTGCCGCCGTTCCCGTGGCGAAGAGCTTTTGAATGGGGGCGTCAGCACTTGCGCCCGCGATCGGGAGGGAGCTGGCGGGCGTGCTGGGGATGGTCGACGTCGGAGCCTGGGTGGTGGAGCGTGGACTCACCGGGGATGACGGTTGCCCAGAGGAGGGGGAGGGCGGGCGCGGAGTCGAGTTCGCCGTCGTACTGGGCGGGGATGGGTTGGCAGATGATTGCAGTGACCCAGCTTCCAGCCCCACCGCGCCGCAGAAAATCAGCCCAGCGCCGATGGCTGAGACCGCCACACTGCCCGGGCGTGGCCAGCTCAAGCCGGCTCGCAGGCGATCCGCCAAGCTACGCGGGGTCGGGCGGAGGCGGTCCACTGGCGCTAGACTTTCCGCAACAACATGCGCCGAATTGAATGGTCGGATTCCTTGGTCAAGACCAGCTGGGCGCGGCCACGGGTGGGGAGCACATTCTGCAGCAGATTGGGCTCGTTGATGCTCTTCCAAATCCGGGACGCGGTGGCCGTGGCTTCGCTGTCTGAGAGGCCGGCGTAGCGGCGGAAGTACGACTCGGGATCGGCAAAGGAGCTGGTGCGCAGGGAACGGAAGCGCTCCACATACCACTGCTCGATGTAGCTGGTTTTGGCGTCGACGTAGATGGAGAAGTCAAAGAAGTCACTGACGGCCAGGCCTGAGCGGCCGTCGGCGCGCGGGCGAGCAGCCGCCAAGACATTCAAGCCCTCCACTATGAGCACGTCGGGGCGCCGGACAACCACTTCCTTGTCCGGCAGGATGTCGTAGCTCAGGTGGGAGTACATGGGGGCGCGGACTTCCTCGGCGCCGCTCTTGACGGTGCTGACAAAACGCAGAAGCGCTCGGCGGTCGTAGGACTCCGGGAAGCCCTTGCGGCCCATCAGCCCGCGGCGTTCCAGCTCGGCGTTGGGGTAGAGGAAGCCGTCGGTGGTGACCAATTCAACGTTGGGGGTGTCCGGCCAGCGGCGCAGCATTTCACGCAACACGCGGGCAGTTGTGGACTTGCCCACAGCAACAGAACCGGCAACACCAATCACAAACGGTGTGCGTGAACCCCTCTCACCCAGGAAAGTGGTGGTGGCGCTGTGCAAATGGCCGGCAGCGCCCACGTAGAGATTCAGCAGGCGTGAGAGCGGCAAATAGACGTCACGGATTTCGCGCATGTCCAACTGATCTCCCAAGCCGCGGAGGCGCTGGACGTCTTCCTCATCCAGCGGCTGTTCAATTTTGTTGGCAAGGCGGGACCACGTTTGCCGGTCCAGCTCCACAAAAGGGGAGGCACTGACGCTGTTGGCGGACTCAGTTCTTTGCGCTGTCACACTTTCAATTCTGCCTTGTTTGGGGTGGGGTGGGAAACGGGAGGTTACGGCGGGAGAAACATCACTGACTGTTTTTCACGTCACATTCCCCTCGATAAGGTAGAACGTCCTGCCTTCACAGTGGGGATTATGATTGATTTTCATGTGTGGAATTGTGGGATACGCCGGTACTGCCCCGGCTCAAGGATCAACGTCGTCAGCAACTCACGGTGCTTTGGAAGTCCTCGTTGAGGGGCTGCGCCGACTGGAATACAGGGGCTACGACTCCGCTGGCGTTGCGTTGGTCACGGCCAATGGCATTGAAATGCGCAAGAAAAGCGGCAAGCTTGCCCGGCTCCTGGACGAACTGGATGCCAACCCCCTCCCGGCCTCTGTGACAGGGATTGGTCACACTCGCTGGGCCACCCACGGCGGGCCAACGGATGCCAACGCCCACCCGCACGTGGTTGCTGGCGGAAAGCTTGCCGTGATCCACAACGGCATCATTGAAAACTATGCTCCGCTCAAAGCAGAGCTGGTGGCGCACGGCCACAGCTTCCGCTCCCAGACTGACACCGAAGTGGCCGCAACCTTGTTGGGTGAGGTGTACCAGGATTTGGAGGCCGCTGGAACGGTTGAGGGCAGCCTGCTCTCCACGGCCATGCAGATGGTGGCGCAGCGTCTCGAAGGGGCTTTCACCCTGGTGGCAACGCACGCCAACGAGCCCGGAGTGGTTGTTGCCGCCCGCCGGAACTCGCCCCTCGTTGTTGGTTTGGGTGACGGCGAAAACTTCCTGGGATCAGATGTGTCCGGCTTCATCGACTACACACGCCGCGCCGTGGAACTGGGCCAGGACCAGGTCGTCACCATCACCGCGGACAACGTCACCATCACCGATTTCCACGGCGTGCCCGCCGAAGGCCGCGAATACCTGGTGGATTGGGACGCGGCCGCCGCCAAAAAGGACGGCTACCCGTCCTTCATGGAAAAAGAGATCAACGACCAGCCGGATGCCGTGGCGCAGACCTTGCTGGGTCGCTCTGACATTGACGGCAACCTGACATTGGACGAGATCCGGGTGGACCCGGCAGTCCTGAAATCCATCAACCGAATCATTGTGCTGGCCTGTGGCACCTCGGCCTACGCCGGGCAGGTGGCCCGCTACGCCATTGAGCACTGGTGCCGAATTCCCACCGAAGTGGAACTGTCCCATGAGTTCCGGTACCGCGACCCCATTGTTGATGAAAACACCCTCATCGTTTCCCTCTCACAGTCCGGGGAAACCATGGACACCTTGATGGCTGTCCGTTATGCCCGCGAACAGGGCGCCAAGACTGTGGCGATCTGCAACACCAACGGATCCACCATTCCCCGCGAATCTGACGCAGTCCTGTACACGCATGCGGGCCCGGAGATTGCTGTTGCCTCCACCAAGGCGTTCCTGGCCCAGATCACGGCCGCGTACCTGCTGGGTCTTTATTTGGCACAGCTGCGCGGAAACCTGTTCCAGGGACAGATCAAGGACATTCTGGCTGAGCTGGCTAAGACTCCTGCCAAGATTGCCACCGTGCTGGCCAACTCGGAGCAGATCAAGGAACTTGCCCGCAGCATGGCTGACACGCGCTCGGTCCTCTTCCTGGGCCGCCACGTGGGCTATCCCGTGGCCATGGAAGGGGCGCTGAAGCTCAAGGAATTGGCCTACATCCATGCCGAAGGCTTTGCCGCCGGCGAGCTCAAGCATGGGCCCATCGCCTTGATTGAAGAGGGCCAGCCGGTCATTGTGGTGGTGCCATCTCCGCGCGGCCGTGATTCCTTGCACTCCAAAGTGGTGTCAAACATCCAAGAAGTCAGGGCGCGCGGCGCCAAGACCATTGTGATTGCAGAAGAAGGCGACGAGTCGGTGCGCGAATTTGCCGAGCACGTCTTCTACATCCCCGAAACCAGCCCACTGCTGGCGCCCTTGTTGACGACTGTTCCGCTGCAGATCTTCGCCTGCGAACTGGCCATGGCCAAGGGCTATGACGTGGACCAGCCACGAAACCTGGCCAAGTCCGTCACCGTCGAATAACGGAAACGGCACGCTGACCCACGTGGGACGGCGCTTGCGGTTAAAGCCGGTGCTCCACCGCCGGCTTTAACCGCAAGCGCCGTCCTTTTTGGCGGTGAGCTTGCGAGCCGGGGGAGCCGCTGGGTGGGGCCACGGTGGCGAGGGGCCCGCGGTGAGCTTGCGAGCCGGGGGAGCCGCTGGGGAATAGGCTGGGGTCATGATCATTGGGATTGGTGTAGATGTTGTTGATATTGAGCGCTTCGGCCGCCAGCTGGAGAGGACTCCGGGGCTGATTGACAGGCTGTTTGTGCCGGCCGAACGCGGTTTGAACACGCAGTCGCTCGCCGCCCGGTTCGCCGCCAAGGAATCCGTGGCCAAGGCTTTGGGGGCACCGGCTGGAATGAACTGGCAGGACTGCTGGATCGGTTTGGATGAGAACGGGCCCACTATCAACGTCTTGGGGACCGTGGCGGCCGTGGCCAAGTCCAAGGGCATCAAGCACTGGCACCTGTCCATGAGTCACGATGGCGGTATTTCCACAGCCATGGTGATAGCCGAGAGCTGAGATGCTCCAGGCCTACTCAGCCGCCGCCGTCCGGGCCGCCGAACAGCCACTGCTCAGTGCCGGGCGTGGCCCGGAACTCATGCGCACAGCAGCGCACGGCCTCGCCATGGGCGTGGTCTCGGTGCTGCGCTCGCGGGGAAAAGGCATCTACGGGGCTAACGTGGTGCTGCTGGTGGGATCGGGCAACAACGGCGGGGATGCCCTCTACGCGGGCGCCCACCTGGCCGCGCGCGGAGCCCGGACGACGGCGTTGCTCACCAGTGCACGGACCCACCCCGAGGCGCTGGCCGCGTTTGGGAAGTCCGGGGGACGTTGCCTTGTGCTTGGCGCAGATGGCGCACCGGTGAGCTTTATGGACGAAGCCCGGCAGTCCGACGTCGTCATTGACGGATTGCTGGGGACCGGCGGCAGCGGCGGACTGCGGGAGCCTGTGGCCGGGGTTGTGGCGCTACTGGCGGAATTTGCCGGCGACGGGCCCGCGGTGGTGGCCTGCGATCTCCCCAGCGGCGTGGACGCGACGACGGGGGAGGTGCATGGCCCCGTGCTGCCTGCCGATCTCACGGTCACTTTTGGTGCCCACAAAACGGGACTGCTCAGCGCTCCGGGCGAGCAGTCCGCCGGCACCGTGGCCCTGGTGGACCTCGGAATCGGCCAGCAGCTGGGGCCGCCCGAATTGTCCCGACTCGAAGCAGGGGATTTGGCTGCGTTCTTGCCGCAGCCCTCGGCCGCGGCCCACAAATACACCCGCGGTGTTGCAGGGGTGATTGCAGGGTCGGTGCAGTATCCCGGCGCGGGATTGCTGGCCGTGGCGGCGGCATCCGCGTGCGGGCCGGGGATGGTGCGCTATCTTGGCCCCGAGCAGGTGGCAGCAGCCATCCACGTGCGCAACCCCGAAGTAGTCTGTTCGCAAAATTCTCCCGATGAGGTGCGCGTTCAAGCGTGGCTCGCCGGGCCCGGGATTGACGGAGACCAGGCCCAACTGGACCGGGCCGCCGCGGCGATTGCTTCAGGGCTGCCAACAGTGGTGGACGCTGCAGCCTTGGCTCTGGTGCAGCCAGCCACCCAGGCCGCCACCAACGAACACCTGATCCTGACCCCTCATGCCGGGGAACTTTCGGCACTGCTGGCCCGCTGTGGAGTTTTAGTGAGCCGCGCCCAGATTGAGGCCTCCCCACTGGCCGCCGCCCGCCAGGCCGCGGCGCTGCTGGGGGCTGTGGTGCTCCTCAAGGGGCCCACCACCATTGTGGCCGCTCCCAATGGGGCGGTCTTCACCCAAGCTAACGGCACGGCCCGGTTGGCCACAGCTGGGAGCGGAGACACTCTTGCCGGGATATTGGCGGCCCTGCTGGCCATGAGTGCCGGACCGATCGACCTGGCCAGGACCGCTGCGCTCGCAGCCGCCCTCCACGGCCAGCTGGCGCAGACCGACGTTGAGCAGCCCATAAACGCGGGTTTGCTGGCGGCGCGCATCCCTGCCGTGTGGGCAGCACTAAGCCAGAAGCGCTGAGGACAAGGGGAATCGTGGAAATTTGGCCGGGCAAGGATCACCCGCTGGGAGCACACGCAGACGGACAAGGCACCAATTTTGCCTTGTTCAGTGACGGTGCGCAGGCGGTGCAGCTGTGTTTGTTTGACGACGCCGGAGCGGAGACCCGCCTGCCGCTCACGGAAGTGGATGGCTACGTTTGGCATGGCTATGTCCCCGGAGTGGGGGCCGGCCAGCACTATGGGTACCGGGTGGATGGGCCATGGGAACCAGCCAACGGGCTGCGCTTCAACGTCAACAAACTGTTGCTGGATCCCTATGCGCGGGCCGTGAGCGGGAACATCGTCTGGGGCCAGCCGATGTATGCCTACGATTTTGCACAGCCGCTGACCCGCAATGATGAGGACTCGGCCGCCCACAGCTACCGGAGTGTGGTGGTGCCGGACGGCTTCGACTGGACCGACGCCCATGGCCGCGCCGACGCCCACCCGGATGTTCCGTACCACCAAAGCGTCATCTACGAGGCCCATGTGAAGGGGCTGACGGCGCTGCACCCGGACGTACCCGAACATCAGCGTGGCACGTATGCCGGGGTGGGCCACCCCGCGGTGGTGGCCCACCTGAAAAACCTGGGGGTGACCGCCGTCGAACTTATGCCGGTGCACCAATTTGTCCAGGACAATGCCCTGGAGGTCAAGGGGCTGCGGAACTATTGGGGCTACAACACCATTGGCTTCTTCGCTCCGCACAATGAATACGCGTCCAGCAGCGATCCCTGCGGGCAGGTGCGCGAGTTCAAGGAAATGGTCAAGGAACTGCACGCCAACGGCCTGGAGGTCATCCTTGACGTGGTGTACAACCACACGGCCGAGGGCAACCATTTGGGCCCCACGCTGTCCTTCCGCGGGATTGACAATGATGCCTACTACCGGCTCATCGAAGGGGAGCCGGAGCACTACCTGGACTACACCGGGACGGGGAATTCGTTCAACGTCCGGGAACCGCACGCCCTGCAACTCATCATGGATTCGTTGCGGTACTGGGTGACCGAGATGCATGTGGACGGCTTCCGCTTTGACCTGGCCGCCACACTGGCCCGCGAATTCTATGATGTGGACAAGCTGTCAACGTTCTTTGAAATGGTGCAGCAAGATCCGGTGGTCTCCCAGGTCAAGCTGATCGCGGAGCCGTGGGATTTGGGTCCCGGTGGCTACCAGGTGGGCAACTTCCCGCCGCAGTGGACCGAATGGAACGGCAAGTTCCGCGACACTGTGCGGGACTTTTGGCGCGGCGAACCGGCCACCCTGGGCGAATTTGCCACCCGCCTCACAGGCTCCTCGGATTTGTATGGCCATTCCGGGCGCCGCCCCGTGGCTTCCATCAACTTTGTCACCGCCCACGACGGATTCACCCTGGCCGACCTGGTCAGTTACAACAACAAGCACAATGAGGCCAACGGGGAGGACAACCGGGACGGTGAATCCCACAACCGCTCCTGGAACTTTGGTGTGGAAGGCCCCGCCGACGACGCCGGCATCAACGTGTTGCGTGCCCGCCAGCAACGCAACTTCCTCACCACCTTGCTGCTGTCCCAGGGCGTCCCGATGATCCTGCACGGGGACGAACTGGGCAGGACCCAAAACGGCAACAACAACGCCTACGCCCAGGATTCGCCGCTGACGTGGATCAACTGGGCGGCTGCGGACACGGAGCTGGTGGACTTTGTCTCCCGGCTGGGACGGTTGCGGGCGGCGCACCCCGTGTTCCGCCGTCGCAGGTTCTTCAGCGGGCGGCCCGTGGATCGCGGGGACGACGCCGAGCTGCCGGACATTGTGTGGTTGCGTCCCGACTCAGCGGCCATGACCGCAGCCGATTGGGACAACGCAATGGGTCGCAGCGTTGGTGTTTACCTGAACGGTGACGGCATCCCTGACTGCGACGCCCGAGGCCAGGCCGTAGTGGATGATTCCTTCCTGATGCTCTTCAACGCCAGTGAGGACGGTGTGAATTTCACGCTTCCCAGTGCCGAGTATGCCCAGCGCTGGGTGGTGGAGATCCACACCGACGGGCCCATTGCCAGCCACTTCGGGGCCGGGGATGTGGTCCCGGTGGCATCGCGCTCGGCCCTCATCTTGCGGGCCATTCATGGCAGGTGATCCTTCACAGACATGCTGGCGGGGGGACGGGACGGCTCCGTAAGGGTATGTCTGGCAGGGCCACCCAAACGGCGGTTGGCAGGGGACCAGTGGTGGCAAGATAACAAGTATGACTTTTCATGCAGCGGAAAACCGTTACGAGACCATGCCCTACCGCCGCGTTGGACGCAGCGGACTAAAATTGCCAGCCATTTCGCTGGGCTTGTGGCACAACTTTGGGGATGACAAATCCTTCGACGTGCAGCGGGACATCCTGCGCCGCGCCTTCGACTTAGGTGTCACCCACTTTGACCTGGCCAACAACTACGGCCCGCCGGCAGGCAGTGCGGAAACCAATTTTGGCCGACACTTCAAGGATGACTTCGCTGCGCACCGCAACGAGTTGGTCATCTCCACCAAGGCCGGCTACTTGATGTGGCCCGGCCCGTACGGCGAGTGGGGCTCCCGCAAGAGCCTGCTGGGCAGCCTGGACGAATCGTTGACCCGCATGGGTCTGGACTACGTTGACATCTTCTACAGCCACCGCCCGGACCCGGAAACGCCCATGGAGGAGACCATGGGCGCACTTGACCACGCCGTGCGCTCGGGCAAGGCACTCTACGCAGGCATTTCTTCCTACACGCCGGCCCAAACCCTGGAAGCCGCCCGCATCCTGAAGGAAATGGGCACGCCGCTGCTCATCCACCAGCCCTCCTACTCCATGCTGAACCGCTGGACTGAAAACGGGGAGCCGAACCTGTATGAGGCGCTCGACGCCGTAGGCGCCGGCTCGATTGCCTTCTCACCGTTGGCGCAGGGCGTGCTCACTGATCGCTATTTGAAGGGCGTTCCCGCCGATTCCCGTGCGGCGAAGGAGCACTTCCTGCACGAGCATGACCTCACGGCAGAGAAGATGGATCGTGTGCGTGGCCTCAATGCGATTGCCACCGGCCGCGGCCAGTCACTGGCCCAGATGGCCATCGCCTGGATTCTGCGCGAGCAGCCCAAAGGCACGCCGGTCACCTCGGCCCTGGTGGGTGCCTCGAGCGTGGCGCAGCTGGAAAACAACATTGCAGCCATCAACAACCTGGAATTTAGCGCGGCTGAGCTACATGCCATTGATGAGTTCGCTGTGGAATCCGACATCAACCGCTGGGCGCAAAAGTAGCGTTCTTGGCGGTTTTGTGACAAAACTGCGAGACACTGCTGCCCTGAGGGAACAAAATCGGGGCAGCAGTAGTTGACTAGAATGGTTAAGGGCGCCGTTGGGGCGTCAGGTCCGGTCGAAATAGCCGTGCGTCGTGTCTTTATGTCAACCGTGAAGGCGTGCGTCGACCCATCACCACAAGTGTGAGAGCCGGACCCTGTTAGTTTTTATGAAGGAGTTCCGTGTCCAATCATCCTATTCGGGTTGCCATTGTCGGTGTGGGTAACTGTGCCTCGTCTCTGGTCCAGGGTGTCCAGTACTACCAAAATGCTGATGCGTCCGTGAAAGTACCGGGCCTGATGCACGTTGAGTTCGGCAAGTACCATGTCAATGACGTGACGTTTGTAGCCGCGTTTGATGTTGACAGCAAAAAGGTAGGACTTGATCTCTCGGACGCCATCGGGGCCAGTGAGAACAACACCATCAAGCTGGCCGACGTGCCGAACCTCGATGTTCCCGTACTGCGCGGACATACACTTGACGGTCTGGGCAAGTACTACCGCGAGACCATCGTGGAGTCCGACGCCGACCCCGTAGACATTGTGGCAACACTCAAAGCCGCCAAGGTTGATGTTCTGGTGTGCTACCTTCCTGTTGGCTCGGAAGCGGCGGCCAAGTTCTATGCACAGTGCTGCATCGACGCCGGCGTTGCCTTCGTCAACGCCCTGCCCGTCTTCATTGCCGGCACCAAGGAATGGGCTGACAAGTTCACCGCCGCAGGCGTGCCGATCGTGGGCGATGACATCAAGAGCCAGATCGGTGCCACCATCACGCACCGCGTCATGGCGAAACTCTTCGAAGACCGCGGCGTCATTTTGGACCGCACCTACCAGCTCAACGTTGGTGGCAACATGGAC
Source organism: Arthrobacter glacialis (assembly GCF_002909445.1). Classification (GTDB taxonomy): domain Bacteria; phylum Actinomycetota; class Actinomycetes; order Actinomycetales; family Micrococcaceae; genus Specibacter; species Specibacter glacialis. Next base: position 78,425 of record NZ_PPXC01000004.1, on the reverse strand, counting down.
TTCAAGAACATGCTCGAGCGCGACCGTCTGGAATCCAAGAAGATCTCCAAGACCCAGGCCGTCACCTCCAACACCTCAGCCGTGTTGGGTGCAGACGACGTCCACATTGGTCCGTCGGACTACGTAGCCTGGCTCGATGACCGCAAGTGGGCCTTCGTCCGCTTGGAAGGCCGCAACTTCGGTGACGCCCCCGTGTCCCTGGAATACAAGCTTGAAGTATGGGATTCACCCAACTCGGCAGGTGTCATCATCGACGCCATCCGTGCGGCGAAGATTGCCCTGGACCGCGGCATCGGCGGGCCCATCCTGTCAGCCTCAAGCTACTTCATGAAGTCCCCGCCGGAGCAGTACGCGGACGACGTGGCCCACGAGAAGGTTGAAGCCTTCATTCGAGGCGACATCTAACTCCATCCCCCTACCGACGCTCGCTCACATACGGGGCGTTTTATACCGACGCTCGCTCAGATATGGGTGGGTAATGCCGAACGCTCCCTCACTGCACAGTGAGGGAGCGTTCGGCATTTAACTAAAGCGGCAGTCTTGGTGGCGTTAACGGCCGGGGGCAAAACCGGAGGCGATTGCTGGATCCATCCATGCATGCTGCAACGTCTTTTTGATGAGCCGTACAGCATCGTGAAATCCGTCGGCCACATCTTCTTGGGTAAAGACCAGAACAGTCCAGCCGGCGGCCTCGAAGGCTTTGTCCCGCCGCCTGTCGCTGCGTTGCTGCAGCTCATCCAGGTGATGGGCGCCGTCGTACTGGAGAGCAATTCGGCGGGCACGGTAGCCGGCGTCGGCCGATGGGCCACCGGGCCGGTTCCACAAGGTGAGCTGCAATTCGGGCTCCGGCAGGCCGGCGTCGAGCATGGCCAACCGCAGCAGAGTTTCAGGGCCAGAATCGGCGCCGATACGCATGAGCTCCAGGGCGGCCCTGGCGCGGACGATTCCTTGCAGGTTCCGGTGCCGGCCAAGCATCTCCCGAAGGAATGCCGGAGTGGTGTGTGGCGTACTTCTGCCCTCGAATTCCGGCCGGGGGATGCGGATGAGCTGGTCGCCCATGCATACCAGATCATTCAGGGGCAGAATGCGTGCCAGGTCGAGCCACGTGCGTGCCGGGGTGCTGATCCGAAGCTCCCCTGTGGCCTCGACTTCGCCCGGCAGGGCAACTACTGTGTGGCCGAGGATGCCGGCCCTTCGCACTCCAGGCAGGTTTTGGGGCTTACTCAGGTGCAGTTCCCTTGATTCAGAAAGCCACGGCGGCAGGATCAACTGGTGCAATTGCGCCGCTGTTGTGTGCGAGATCCATGCCCCCGGAGTCGCTGTGGACAAGGCCCGCGCAGCTTCTCGAAGCTCAAAGTCCCAAGACGCCGGGCGGTACAAACCACGACTTACACCGGTGAATTCGCGATTGCGGAGCCTGTTACGCGACACACCCAGCGACAGCGCCTCACCTAAGGTGAACGGCCCGTCGGGAAGCCTGGGGGTCTGCGGAAAGTCCATGATGACATTGTCGCCCCTATCCGCCGGCGCCCGCAGAAGTTATCCACAGGTAGTCGGCATGCGACCGGCCGCCGTCATGCTGACGGCGGCCGGATGTGAACGGGCGTTGCTCCGTGGTGCCCCGGATGTGAGCGAGCGTTGCCGGGGAGTGCCCCTTATATGAGCGAGCGTCTGGAGGTGGGGCCGGTGGGGCTATTTGACGGATCCTCTCATGACGCCGGAGATGACCCAGCGCTGGGCGAAGATGTAGATCAGGAGCAACGGCGCCATGGCCATGAGGTAGGAGGCGAACGCTGTGGTGTAGTCGGTGTTGAACTGGTTTTGGAAGACGAATTGGACCAGGGGCAGGGTGCGTGTGCTGGGATCGGAGAGGATCACCAGCGGCAGCATGAAGTCATTCCACGCCCACAGGCAGGTCAGGATGCCCACGGTGGCATTCATGGGTGTCAACACCGGGAAGATGACCTTGCGGAAGGTGGTCCAGACGCTGGCACCGTCCATGATGGCGGCCTCTTCCAACTCGGCCGGGATGGACTTGATGAAGGCCGTGTAGACAAAGATGTTGAAGCTCAGCCCGTAAACGGTGTACAGCAGGAACAAGCCCACGGGGTTGTCCAAACCAAGGATGGACATCTGCTTGGTCACCGGCAGCATGATGATGGGGAACGGCACAAACAACGCGGCGATGAAGAAGTAGTACAGCGCCTTGAAGAACGGGCGGTGCATGTTCCTGGCAATGGCGTAAGCCACCAGGGAGTTTGTCAGAATGGTCAAGATGACTGCCCCCACGGTCACGATGCCCGAGATGAGCAGCGCGTTGGGGAAATTGGTCAGCGTCCACGCTTTGGCGAAGTTCTCCAGGTGAATGCTGGTGGGCAGGGCCATTCCGTTGCTGCTGAGCTGGTCTGACGATTTCAGCGCCGTGACAATGGTGAAGTACAGCGGAATCAGCACCGTCAGTGACAGCACCGCCACCAGGAGTGTCAAGGGGATGTTGATGGAGGTGCGACGGCGGACCTTGGCCGGGGTGCCGGCCGTCACCTCTGCCGTGGTTTGCGTGGGCGTGCTCATGAGAAATCAACCTCCTTGCGCGACAGGACGCGCAGCTGCAGTAAGGCCAGGGCCACGATGACCACCAGGTACACCACGGAGTTGGCCATTTGGTAACCAAATTCCCCGCCTTGGAAGCCGCCGCGGTAGATGACCATGGCCACCGATTCGGTGGAGGTGCCGGGACCACCATTGGTCAGGGCCACGATTTGGTCGAAGACTTGAAGCAGGCCCTTGAGGGCAAGCACCATGTTGATGGTGAAGTAGCCCGAGATCAGTGGGAACGTGATGGAGGCGAACTGGCGCCACGGTGAGGCCCCGTCCAGGCTGGCAGCTTCGTAGAGCTCACCGGGAACTGTTTGCAGTCCGGCAAGGTAGATGATGACGCTGAAGGCGATGGACTGCCACGCGGTGACACCCACAATGCCCAGCCAGGCCAGGTCGGGGTTGGTCAGGATGGAGGTGGAGAGCCACTCGATGCCCAATGCCTGGCCAATGAGCGGCAAGTTGTTGGAGAGCAGGTAGTTGAAGACGTAGGCAACAATCAGCACCGAGAGGATGTTGGGGATGAAGAAGATCCCACGGAACGCCGTCTGGTACTTGATCTTGGAGTTGAGCAGGATCGCAATGAACAAGGCGCCCAGGTTGACCACAATGGTGGTGGTGACGGCAAAGAGGATCGTGAAGACATAGGAATCCATGATCCGGTCGTCCTTGAACAGGTTCACGTAGTTGGAGAGTCCCACAAAGTTCCACTCGCCGTAGCCGGCGTAGTTGGTGAAACTATAGAAGATGCCAGTCAGGGTGGGGAGGGTGTGCAGGACCAGGAACAGCACGAGGGCCGGAACCACCATCCAGTAAAACGTCTTGTTGGCCCGGGGCGGGCGCCGGCGTTGCAGCCCGGGTGCGCTGCGGGGCTTCTTTGCCCTGGCCGTTGTGGTGGTCATGATCAATCGCCTTTCTTGGTGGTGGTGCGGGCTGCGACCTTTTCAAATTCATGATCCATGCGGGTCAGGAATGCGGGCTGGTTTTCGTCAAGGACAAATTGCTGCAGGAGCGCCGGCAGTGGGATGCTGGCCGGCACGTGGTGGTCGAAGTAGCCGATGACCCGGCCGTCGTTGAAGAAGCCCTGCATGCCGGCCAGGGCCGGATCGGTGCTGGCCGCGGCATCCGAGACAGGCGTCAGGGATGACTGGGCGGCCGAGTAGTAGTCCAAGACCGGCGCCGACATGAGGTATTCAACGAACTTTTTGGCTTCGGCGGGGTGCTTGGTGTCCTTGCCGATGGCCAGCGACACATCCACGCCGGAGACCAGGGTGTTCTTGGCAGGATCGTTGGTGGTGGGGTACGGGAAGGACTTGACCTTCGCCTCAGGGTTCGACGCGCGGATGGCCGGGATGGCGAAGCTGCCCTGCAGGTACATGGCGGATTCGCCGGCACCAAACGCTGCGTTGCCGTCGTTGTAGCCGGCGCTTTCGGCGCCGGGCTGGGCGTAGCTGAACAGTTTTGCCAGCTTGGCGGCCGCCTCCGTGCCGTCCTTTTCAAAACTGAACTGCCCGGTTGCGGGTGTCCAGCCGGCAGAGCGGACGTCGTCAAAGAAGTCCGCCGGCATGAGGTTGCCTGCAAGGTTCACATAGGAGGGCAGCACAGTCCAGGCATCCTTCAAGGTCATGTAGAACGGGTTGACGCCGTTGGACTTGAAGGTGTCGGCCGCGGCAATGAGGTCATCCCAGGTCTCCGGCACATCGACGCCATACTTGGCGAAAATCTTCGGGTTGTACAGGACGCCGCTGGCATTGTTGGCAAACGGCAAACCGTTGCTCTCGCTGCCGTGGCAGGTGCCCAAACCGTCCAAAATATCCTGCACGGAGGGGATCACCCGTTTCGCCGCGGGCAGCTCCGAGAGGTCCGCGAAGACGCAGGACGTGGACAGGTCACCGAAGTTGCCGTTGCCGTTGAGGGTCAGGACATCGGGTGTCTTGCCTTTCACCAGCAGTGTGCGGATGGCAGTGTCCGGGTCGGGAACGTTGTTGATAACCACGTCGATCCCCGGGTTTGCGGCCTCAAAGTCGGCCACAATCTTTTCAAACTGGCCTACGGCTTCGGGTTTGTACTGGAAGAAATCGAGCTTGACGCGGCCGTCGTCGGCGGGGCCGCAGCCGCTCAGGCTCAGGGTGAGGGCCAGGACGACGGCGGCACTTGCCGCAGCCTTGCCCGGTCCCTTCCGGAGCGCCTGGCTCAGGCGTTGTGTTGCAAACATGCGAACTCCTTAGATGGCCCGCGCAGGATCGGCGTCAACCCTGGTGAGCATGATGAGCACTGATTGTTCGGGGAAGAGGACGGGGGCGGCAATGCCCACAGTCTCCAAGACGCGTCCTGAGAGCACGCAGTCCGCCAAGGGCCATGCCAGCGGGGACTGGCCGTTGCCCACTTCCTCATCCAGGGGATGCGACAGGGCCAGCCGGTAGCGGCCCTGCGGTGACAGGCCGGGAATGGTGACCCGTCCGGAGGGGTAGGTGATGGAGGCTTCGCGCTGGGTGAGGGCAAAGATGGCGCGCTCGCCGTCCTGGGCCACAACACCGCGCAGGTCCAGGGCCGGGTCGGCGAGATCGGCGTGAACGGAGGCACCTGAGTGGAACAGGTCCCGGTTGTCCTTGTGGAAGGCCACCCAGCCGGCCAGTTCGGTGGTTTGTTCGGCACTGATGTGCGCAATGTTCCATTCGATGCCGAAGTGGCCAAAGATGGCCGTACGGGCCATGAACCCGAGGCTGTGCTGGCGGTGCGTGGAGTGCGACTTGGGGCCGCCAATGTGGGCGCCCATGAGCTCGTAGGGGACCAGCAGGGAAGTGTTTTCCTGGTTGTCGAGCCTTTCGATGGGATCGATGCAGTCGCTGGTCCAGATCCTGTCCGTAAACTTCAGGATGCCCAAGTCCACGCGGGCGCCGCCGGAGGCGCAGCTTTCAATTTCCAGGCCAGGGTGGCGGGCCTTGAGCTCGGCCAGCAACCGGTACAGGGCCAGAGTGGTTTCACGGACAGCCGCGCGGCCGGTGCGGGGATCGGAAGCATCGAGCAGGTCCCGGTTGTGGTCCCACTTGATGTAGCTGATGGGGTATTCGGTCAGGATGGCGTCAATGCGTGCCATGAGGTAGTCGAAGCACTCGGGATGGGCCAGGTTGAGCACCTGCTGCTGGCGGGCACTGACGGGCCAACGGCCGTCCGTGTGCAGGATCCAGTCCGGATGGTTGCGGGCTAGGTCGCTGTCGGGGTTGACCATTTCTGGTTCAAACCACAGGCCGAACTCCATGCCGAGGCCCACGACATGGTTGATGATGGGCCCTAGGCCGTCGGCCCAAACTGCCGGATCCACAAACCAGTCGCCCAAACCTGCTGTGTCGTCCCGGCGGCCTAGGAACCAGCCGTCGTCGAGCACAAAGCGTTCAACACCAATCGCGGCAGCCTTGTTGGCCAGAACCTGAAGTGTGCTCAGGTCATGATCAAAGTAAACGGCTTCCCAGGTGTTTAAGGTGACAGGCCGGGGGCGTGTGGGGTGCGCCGGGCGTTCGCGCAGATCAGCATGGAAGCGCGCCGAGAGCTCGTCCAAACCGTTGCCCCAGGAACCGAGCGCCCACGGGGTGGAATAGCTTTCGCCGGGTCCCAGCGTCACTTCGCCGGGCAGCAGCAGCTCGGCAGCGGTGAGGAAGTTGTCGCTGGTGATGGTGCGCTCTGCGCTGAGCCTGTGGTTACCGCTCCAGGCCAGGTGCACACCGTGGACCAGGCCGCTGCGGTGGCCAAAGCCGGCAGAGCCGGCCAGCATGAGCAACGTTGAGTCAGCGCCCGGGCGTCCGCGGCGGCTCTCCCTGACGTGTGCACCGACTGTGAGCGGGCGCCGCTGGGCGGTGCGTTCCTTCAAATGCCGGCCGGTGGTGTCCTGGATGGTCGCTGCCGTGGCGGGGAGCGGGAACACCGTGCCCAGCTGGTGTAGCTGGTAGTCGCCGGCACCAACATTTGTCAGGGTGTGCCGCTGGTGCAGGACGCCGTGGGTACTCAGGGCCAGTTCCGAGACCAGCTGAAGCCCGGCCGCAGAATCCTGGGCCGTTATGGTCAAGGCGTGGTCCCTAAGCTCTACCTGGGACGTGGCCAGGGCGCTGGCCCAGGCGGCACCTGAGCGCTGGCCCAGCAAAGCGGGGGAGCCCTGCCAGCCAAAGACTTCCTGGGGCAGGAGCGTCAAGCGGGCCGGAATGTCGATGCCGCCGGAGACGCGTTGGGACGCTGCAGCCGTGGCTGCGGCCGCCAGCTCGGATTCTGTCAGGATGCCGGTGTCCGGCCCCCAATGGATGATGGTGGGGATGCCTGCCGTGCCCAAGTCGACGATGACTGTGGTGCCGCCGCGATGCAGCTGGGTGTAAGAATATTCAAAACTCATGTATTAGTTTTACCGCAAAAGTAATTGGAGTGTCAAGAGTCACGTTATTGCCGTAAAAGTGGCCGTGTCTCACTCAATTAGATGCAAACTGCAATAAACTAGGGCCATGAACTCAGTCTTTCCGCTGACAGTCCGCCACGCGGAGCAGCCCAAAAACCCCGCGGCGCTCGCCGACTCCGCCCTTGAGTTGGCGCGCCTGGTGCTGGTTCGCGGCCCCATCTCGCGCGGCGACTTGGCCCGGGAATTGAAATTGAGCGTGGCGAGCCTGACCCGTCTCAGCAAGCCGCTGCTGGATGCCGGACTCCTCGTCGAAGGGGCGCTGGTGGCTGATGGCACGGTGGGGCGGCCCGTGAGGCTACTGGATGTGCGCAGCGACTGCGCCCATTTTGTGGGTGTCAAGGTCACCGGAGATCTCCTGCAGGCGGTGTTGACTGACACCCGGGCCACCATCTTGGCCGTTGCCACCCTGCCACTGGCTGATACGTCCCCTGCAGCCGTGGTGGCAGGGATTGCCGAAGTAGTGGAGCGGCTGAGTGTGCAGGAAGCTGTGACGTTGACAGGTGTGGGGGTCTCCCTGGGTGGGCAGGTGCGCCCCGACGGCGTGGTGCACAGGGCACCGTTCCTTGGCTGGAAGGACGTGCCGCTGGCCCAGATGCTGGCGCAGCAGCTGAGTCTGCCAGTGGTGGCCGATAACGATGTGAGTGCACTGGCGGCCGCCGAGCAATGGTTTGGCGCGGGCAAGGAAACCGCTGATTTTGCTGTCATCACCATTGGTGCCGGCGTGGGCTATGGCTTGGTGATTCGTGACCACGTCAGGCGGACCGTGGACACGGGACTGGGCTTGGGCGGGCACTTCCCCCTGGACCCCAACGGCCCCTTGTGCATGGACGGGCATCGGGGATGCTCCACCGCCATGCTGTCCATCCCCAGTGTCTGCGCTCAGATTTCAACGGTGCTGGGCCGAGCCGTCACGTACGACCAGGCACTGGAACTGGCTGCCAGCGGCAACCGCGTGGCCGAGGCTGTCTTTGCCTCTGCCGCCAGGGGCTTGGGCAAATTGATTGCCGCAGCGGTCAACCTCACCATGGTTAACACTGTTGTGCTCGGTGGCGAGGGGATAGCCCTGTTCACGGCTACGGAATCCACTGTCCGGGCGGCACTCGCTGCTGACAGGGACCCGGAAGCCGAGGCAGTCAGCCTGCGCGTGGCCTCCGCAGATTTCACCGAATGGGCCCGCGGCGCGGCGGCCGTGGCCATCCAGGCCCAGGCCTTCATCGTCTAGCCTGGCAACCCTCGCGTTCGCCCTCTGTTTCCGTGGCCACTGAACGTGCCATGGGCTACCATGGCAGAAACGCAAGGAGTCGGCCATCATGCCAAAAATCTACAGCCTAGGAAACTCGGTGCACGCTCTGAGCCCGCGGATTGCCGTGGCGGCCCTTCTGCTCTGCGTTGTGGCAGTAGTTTCCGGGTGCGCACAGCAACAGCCCGGCACAGCCACCGGCACGGCCCCGGTGCCGGCAGCGCCGCCCGCGAGTTCCTCTTCGGCAGTGGCAACTCCGCCAGCTGAGGGAATCGACCTGACCATCACGCTGACCGAATCGCCGGGGGCCACGCCGCGGACATTCCGGCTGGTTGCCAACGGTTCAACCCCGGCCCCGGAATCGACCCTGCCCGACTCCGCTGCGGCCCTGGCCGCCGTGGAACTGCACGGCGAAAAGATGTTCTTCGCCCTGCCGGATCCAAACCGTGTTTGCACCGAGCAGTATGGCGGCCCGCAGGTTGCGGTGGTCACCGGATGGTTCCACGGCAGGGAAGTCAACGCTTCCTTCAGCCGGACCGACGGCTGTGAAATTTCACGCTGGACGGCCCTTGCCCCGTTGTTCGGCGCGTTGGCCGGCGGAACGGGAGCCGTCTAGCAGCGTCCAACCCAAACCACTCACGACGGCGGCCATCCAAACTTGCTGGATGGCCGCCGTCGTGCGGTGAGACTGGGCGCAGCGCTCAGCTGGCCCTGGTCTACAACTTCAAGTCGCGGGGCGCTGGCTCCGTGGGGAATGCCAACTCCTGCTTCTTGCCCTTCTTCGGATTGTCTTTGTCCTTGCCGTTGCCGTTCTCGTTGGGAACCACCGCGGTGCCTCCTGGCGTAACGATCACTGAGACAAACGTTGCCGTGCCCGCACTGCCAAAGGCAACCCGGCCCAGGTAGTTGCCCGGGGCCAGTCCGCTCCAGCTCAGCGTCACGTTGCCGGACTTGCCGTTGGCCAGATTCAGCGGGTTGGGTGCCACCGAGGCGTTGCCGGCGTTGGCACCGAGGATCGCTGCATCAACCGTGGCCTTCACGGCACCCCCGCCAGTGCTGGAGTACAGGTTGGCGAGCACAGTGTAGGTCCCCGGGGCGGGGTTGGTCAGCGACAGTGTTTCGCTGGAGGAAGCCGTCCGGACGTCGCTGTACTGGCCCTGCGGGTTGAAAACGATCATGTCGTAGTCGGCGCCCGGATCTGCGGAGATGACCTGGAACTTGGCCAGTTCAGTTCCCGCCGGAACAACTACCTCCTTGAGGAAGTTGGAGGCGTTGGTGGCGACTGCGAGCGGACCAGGCACCAGCGCAATGGCGCTGGAATCCGCCTTGGAAAGACCGTTGAGGGTCAATGCGACGGGCGCATTGGACCCTGAAACGACTGGAATTTTGCCGCTACCGGTGCCCTTGTTGGTACTGAAGCTGATCTCCGGCGCCACCAAGGCTGCCAGCGGGCGCACGGCCACCGGTGAGGTCACTGCGGCGCCTGCGCCCTGCCAGCTCAGGCTGCCCATGGCGAACGCGCCCAGGGTTGCGCCGGCGTTTTCAAAGGTGACCTTGAACGTACGCTGCTCGCCAGCCTGTGAGAAGTTCAGCACCGAGGGGGTGACCTTGACGTTGATCCCGGGGACGTTGGCCGTGGCCCGGTACATGCCGGGAGTCAATGCCGTGACCGTGCGGGTGACGGTGACCTTTCCGGCCAGGCTGCCAACGGCGAAGGACGCCACGTTCATGTCACGCGGTGCGGTGCTGCCCAGCCCCGGCATGCCCAGATCCATTCCCGTGCCCTGAATGAACTTCAGGTAATCGGTGTCGCCGGCGTCGTACACCAGCCCGGGTGTCAGGGCCTTGACGACGGATGTCTGGCCAGCGCCTGTGGCAAAGAGGTCGCTGTTCTTGCTGCCGTCCTCGTTCACCACATTGGTGGCCGTCGTCATCATGGCCGACTTCACGGTGGCTGGTGACCAGGTGGGATTCTTGGCCATGACAAGTGCGCCAAAGCCGGCAACATGCGGTGCGGCCATGGATGTTCCGGACATCATGCCAAACTGGTCACCGCCGGTGGCGATGGGTGAAACGCCGGCCAGCACGGCAACGCCGGGGGCGGCGACGTCGGGCTTGAGTAGATCCGAATTTGTGGCGCCCAGCGGCCCGCGCGAGGAGAATCCGGCCACCTGTGGCTGAGGGGCAACCGGCAATCCGGTGGTGTCGGTGTCAACGAGGGAAACCAGGATCTCCGGGTTGGCGGCGACCTTGTCCTTGATGAGCTGCGTTGCCGGCGGGTTCACATGGACTGTGGGCACTGCGTGCAGGTCCACGTCCTCCGAGGATGCGCTGACGTTGGTGAGGATCATGCCCACCCCGCCGGCGCGCTTCACTTCGGCGCTCTTGGCTGTGCGGTCGATGACGCCGCGATCACAAACCACAATCTTGCCTGCCACTTTGGCGGCATCCAAGGTGTTGGGGCCGCACAGTGCGGGGTTGGCGGCACCGGCCGCTGCAGCCGTGGTCGCCAGGATCACGTGGCTTGCTGGAACCTTCTGGTCCATCATGCTGGCGCCGCGGAACTTGGTGCCATCGGAGAACTCCGCCGTACCCTGGAGCTCGGAGGAGAAGGACGTGGCAGCCACCGTGGTCAGCCACGGCGCGCCGTGGTTGACGGTGCCTGCCGTGGGGCCGGAGTTGCCGGCCGATGCCGCCACGAAGATTCCGGCCGAGGTGGCCGAGAGGAACGCGAGGGAAACGGGATCCGTGGTGGAGGAGGTGCTGCCCGAGATGGAGTAGTTCAGTACGTCCACGCCGTCCAAGATGGCCTGGTTGATGGCCGCGACGGCGGCGGAGGAGTAACAGCCGCCTGTGTCCGGATCGGTGTCCTCCCAGCAAATCTTGTACACGGAGAGCTTGGCGGCAGGGGCCACACCGCTGGTGATGCCCATGCTGCGGTCACCAATTTTTGCCGCCACATTGGCATTTCCGGCGGCGGTGCTACCGGTGTGGGTGCCATGGCTGGAAACGTCCACGGGGGACAGGACCTCGTTGGGGGCGCGGTCTCCGGCCGGCACGGAATTCAGGAAGTCATCGGCAAAGTAGTGGGCGCTGAGCACCTTGGAGTTGCAGGCGGTGCCATCAAAATCGGCTCCCGTGTCCACACCCTTCTGGCATTCGCCGGAGAAGGTGTCGCCGTTGGCCTTGAGCATGGCGATCTTGCCGTCGTCGGTGCGGTAGGGGACACCAACCTCTGGGTTGCCCGCCAGCGGCAGGACCTCCTCGCCCGCGAAGAACGGGCTCGACGGCGTGTAGCCGGTGTCGATGATGCCGACCACAACGCCCTTGCCAGCCTTGTCCTGCCCGCCGAAGTTTGTGTTCCAGCTGCCCTTATTGCCGCTGAGGCCAAGGAAATCGGTGCTGGAATAGTCCGGGGCGTTCTCGGTGTCGGGGGCAACGATCAGGACATTGGGGTCCTTGGCCAGGGCCAAGGCCTGGTCCGCCGAAAGGTCTGCGGAGAAGCCGTTGAGCGCGGCCGTGAACGCCCGTTTGACCTTGACGTTTTCGCTTTTGGCAACGGCGGCCTGCTTGTCCTCCAGATGGGCCTTGTACTTCTTGACCTCGGATCGTGTGGCGTCGAGCTTTTGCCCGGCCGCCGGCTTGGTGGCGGCAAGGCCCGCCGTGCCGCCGTCGTACATGGCGATGGGCTGCTCGGCGAGGACCACAATGTAGCGTCCGCCCGGGTAGCTCAGCGGCGCAACGTCCGTTTGGGAGATGCCGGGCAAGGCAGGCTGGCTCGGGTTGGCCGACGCCGGCAATGCCCCCACTGTGGCCAGGAGCAGCGGAACAGCCGCGCAAAGCGCCACGGCCTTTCGCAGTCCTGGGCTTCGAAAGAGAGTTCTTCCCGTTCGTTTCATGGTGCTGTGACCTTTCAACAGGATCTCCGACAGGCGTCTTGCCTGTCGGGTGCAACATGGCAGTCCGGCAGGCATCCCGAATGATGAAAGGGTGCTGTGAGCCGTCGCAGCCAACCAGAACAGGCTACCGACCAGTAGGGTTCATGTGAGCGGGAACACAGTGAAAAAGCTGTGGACTGGTCAAAGAGGCAGGGGGATGCGGGCGGGGCACTGGCCCAAAGTACGACGCCGGGAGTCCGCCATGGCCGCAAGGCCCAGCTGTAGTTTTAAACGTGGATTTCGCCCGTCAGAGGCACACAGCTAGCAGCCCGGCGGGGCCTCGTACTGGTATTTCAAGGCAAGGTCGTAGCTGAGGATGGTCTGGGCAGCTGTTTTTTCCCAGCCAAAGGACTCGGCAAAAACCGAGGCTGCCCGGCCCATGTCCGCCCGGGTTTCGCCAAAGTCGTGCAGTGATGCAATGGCGTTGGCCCACAAAACCGGTGAGCGGCCTTCCACCAGAAGGCCTGTGCGGCCATCGCTGACAGCCCGCGGCAAGCCACCAACATTGGTGGCAATGACCGGAGTGCCACAGGCCTGCGCCTCCAGCGCAACCAGGCCAAAGGACTCGCTGGAGGACGGTACCGCCACCACGTCGGCGCTTCTATACCAATCGGCCAGTTCCGCTGGACCAACGGGCGGGTGGATGGAGGCAACACTTGTGAGTCCGGCGTCGTCAATGAGACGGGCAAGGTCATACTTGTCGTTGCCGCTGCGGGCACCCAGGAACGTCATCGCCAAGTCAATGTCGGGGCGTTCCTCGCGCAGCAACGCGGCAGCCTTGACCAGCACGTGCGGGCCTTTGAGGCGTTGCAGGCGGCCGGCAAACACCACGTGGAAACGCCCGGGGGCTATGCCCAGATTTTGACGTGACCTGTCCCGGAACGCCGGCTTGAAGACTTTCAGGTCAACACCGGGGGAGACCACGTCGATGCGCTGCTCGCAGCCGTCGTAGTGGCGCTCCAGCTCGGCCGCCTCAGCCGTGGTGTTGGCAATCAGGCGCGTTGCTGCGGCCACAATGTGCTGCTCACCGTCCACCCTGATGCCGGGTTCGGCCGTTTGGCCTTGCGGTAGGTGGTGGTTCTTGACCCGCGCCATGGTGTGCATGGTGTGTGCCAGCGGCAGGTCCAGGCGTTTGGCCACCAAAATGCCGGCCATCCCGGAGACCCAGTAGTGGGAATGGATCACCTTGACCGGAACGCCTGTGAGGGATTCCACCTGGGCGGAAACGGCGTCGGCCATTTCATTGATGAGCTCCGGCAGGGCCTCCTTGGAGACCTTGGAGAAAGGGCCAGCAGTGATGTGGTGGACGGTGACGGCAGGGGCCAGCTGAACAGAATCCGGCTGGGATGCTGCCGTGCGGCGGGTGTAAATGTCCACGGCCACGCCCGCGGCAGCCAGTTCAAGGGCCAGATGGCGGACATAGACGTTCATGCCGCCGGCGTCACCGCCGCCTGGCTGCTCCAGCGGAGACGTGTGCAAGGAGAGCATGGCGACGCGGCGAATCTGATGCATGGCTTCCCTCCTAACGGTACTTGAGGCAGGCTCCGGCGGTGGGGCGCGGGGCGGGCAGGGGCAACGGCAATAAACGTGTCACTTCATATCTTGTCACTGCCGATGACCACCACCTAGCCCATGGCCAGGGGGAATCTTGCCGGGAAAACATCACGCCACCACGAGTGAGACGCACCACCGTGGGGCGGGCTCCCGCAAAAAGGCCTAAAATGGGCTGGTGACCTCCTTCGTTGCGTCGGTTCAAGAGCCTACCCCGGGCCTTGAACGGCAAGCCATCATTGACCTGTCCGCCATCGCCAACAACATCCGACACCTGCGTTCCCTGGTGGAACCTGCCACATTCATGGCAGTGGTCAAGGCCGACGCCTATGGCCACGGCATGGTTCCGGTGGCCCGGGCTGCCGTGGCCGCGGGTGCGAATTGGCTGGGTGCCGCGCACATCAGCGAGGCCCTGGCGTTGCGGGCAGCTGGCCTGGAGGTGCCTGTCCTGGCCTGGCTGCACACCCCCGCCAGCGATTTCACGGCGGCTGTTGCCCATGACATTGACCTGGGCTGCTCCGGCTGGGAGCTGGAGCATATTGTTGCCGCGGCCCGGTCCCTGCAGTGTCCGGCACGCATCCACCTGAAAATCGATACAGGCCTGGGCCGCAACGGCTGCACACCCGCCGAATGGCCTGCCCTGGTTGCTGCAGCCCTTAGCTACCAGGCCGAAGGGCTGCTGCGCGTGGCGGGAGTCTTCAGCCACCTGGCCGTGGCCGATGAACCCCACCGGCCCGAGACGGACGAGCAGTTGGCTCGCTTCCGCGAAGCCGTGGCAGTTGCCGAAAATGCTGGCGCGGACCTGGAAGTGCGCCATATTGCCAACACGCCGGCCACCCTGACGCGCCCGGATTCGCACTTTGACATGGTGCGGGTGGGCCTTGGCATTTACGGACTGTCGCCGTTTGAAGGCACCACCTCCGCACACTTGGGGTTGGTGCCGGCCATGACGCTGCAAACACAAATTGCGCACTGCAAGGATGTGCCAGCCGGCCAGGGTGTCTCCTACGGGCTCAACTACGCCACCACTGCCGAGACCACCTTGGGATTGGTTCCCTTGGGCTATGCCGATGGCATCCCGCGCATTGCCACCGGCGGGCCCGTGCGCGTCAACGGCACCACCTACCCCGTGGTGGGCCGGATCGCCATGGACCAGATGGTCATCGACTTAGGTCCTCAAGCGCGCGAGGGCTTTGCCCAAGAGCCGGTGCCGGGTTCGGCGTTGGGCTCCACCGCCGTCTTGTTTGGCAACGGGGCCGACGGCGGACCCCTGGTGGAGGAGTGGGCGGCGGCCGCCGGGACCATCAACTATGAAGTGGTGACACGCATCAGCCAGCGGGTTCCGCGCAGCTACATTGGCGGTGCCTGATGGTGTGGGAATTTGCCACCAGCACTGCCGAGCAGACCCAGGAGCTGGCACACCGGCTGGCAGGGCTGCTCAAGGCCGGCGATTTGATCATCCTCAGCGGAGAACTGGGAGCGGGCAAGACCACCTTCACGCAAGGACTGGGCAGCAGTTTGGGGGTTCGGCCGGGCATCATTTCCCCCACCTTTGTACTGGTGCGAATTCACCCGAACCTCCCCGACGGGCCCAACCCGGGCGGGCCGGACCTGGTCCACGTCGATGCGTACAGGCTTTCCTCGCCGGGCGAAATTGATGACATTGACTTGGAAAACACCATGGACTCCTCGGTGACAGTGGTGGAGTGGGGCGTGGACAGGGTGGAGCACTTGGCAGCGAGCCGCCTGGACATCGAGTTGGTGCGTGCCGTTGGCGGGGCTCCTGCTCCCACGGCTGCCCCGGACCTCGATGCTGACACCTTTGATTTTGCCGACGAGGACGACGACGAACCCCGCCTTTTGCGTGTCCAAGCCATTGGTCCGCGCTGGGAAGGCACCGATTTTTCCGTGCTCGGCCAGCAGCTTTCAACAGAATAGACAGTAGATATTGTGCGAATCTTGACCATTGACACCTCAGCTGTGGCCAGTGCGGCAGTGCTGGACTTCGACCCCCAAGACCTGGCCCGGACGGCGCGGGTGGTGGCGAATTTTGCCACCAAAGACACCCGCAGCCACGCCGAGGTGCTGGCCCCCGGGGTGAAGTCGCTGTTCACCGACCCCGTCACCGAAGGCCCCGCGCTGGATGCCATCATTGTGGGCACAGGCCCTGGCCCGTTTACGGGCCTGCGTTCCGGGATCACTGTTGCTCGCACACTGGCCTTCACCTGGGGTGTGAAGCTGTACGGAATGATGAGCCTTGACGCCTTGGCCCAACAAGTTTTTGACACTCCACGTTATGTTGACGGACGGGCAGTTGCGCCACTGGCCATGGCCGACTTTGTGGTCGCCACGGACGCGCGCCGCCAGGAGGTGTACTGGGCCAAATACAGTGCCAGTGCTGCCCTGATCGACGGCCCGCACGTGGGCCCGGCAGCAGACATTTTGCCTGTGCAAGTGTTTGGTGCCGGCGCCGGCATCTACGCCCAGCAACTCGCAGCCGGCGGCTGTGTTGTGGAGGCAAGCTTTTCCCAGGAACAGCCCACTGCCCTGGAGCTGGGCCGGGCCGCCATGCGCAAGATTGCCGCCGCAGGATCCCTGGAAGGCGCAGGATTCTTGGATTCCACACCGCTGTACATGCGCGAATCCGACGCCAAGGTTCCCGGCCCCCGAAAGAGGGCACTGTGACCGCGGCCGCGGCAGGTGCCCAGCGGCCGGGATCGGCTGTGCAGGGTCCTGCCGTGTTGCGCCTCATGGAACCGGGCGACATTGACGTCATCACGGCCCTGGACGCCCAACTTTTTGGGGTGGACTGCTGGCCGCGGTACATGTTTGAGGATGAGCTGGCCCAGCCCGACACTCGGCGGTACATTGTCGCGGAGGTTCCAGACGACGTCGGACATCTGCACTTGGCAGGCTATGCCGGCCTGATGTGTGTGGAGCCGGTGGGGGACATCCAGACCATTGGTGTCCTGCCGGAGTTTGAGGGGCGCGGTATTGCCCGAGCCATGATGGCCGATCTCATTGCGGAGGCTGTCCGGCGCGGCGCCAAGGAGATCATGCTCGAGGTCAGCACCGCCAACCCGCGCGCCCAAGACCTGTACAAGCGCTACGGTTTTGAGCACATTCACACGCGGCGCAAGTACTACAGGGACGGCTCGGACGGGCTGATCATGCGCCTGTCACTGCCCACACCCACTGATGTGAAGGACCCCTCATGAACCAGAGCAACCCGTTGATTTTGGGCATTGAATCCTCCTGTGATGAAACGGGTGTGGGATTGGTGCGAGGCACAACGCTGCTGACAAACACCGTTTCCTCGTCCATGGAGGAGCACGTCCGTTTTGGCGGCGTGATCCCGGAGATTGCCTCCCGGGCACACCTGGACGCCTTTGTCCCCACCTTGCAGCAGGCGCTTTCCGATGCCGGAGTCACCCTGGCGGATGTGGACGCCATTGCCGTCACCAGCGGCCCGGGCCTGGCCGGCGCCCTCATGGTGGGTGTCAGCGCAGCCAAGGCGTTGGCACTGGCCACCGGCAAACCGCTGTACGCCATCAACCACCTGGTGGCGCACGTGGGGGTGGGGCTGCTGGATGAGTCCATCGCTGCCGTCTATCAGGGCGGGCAGCTGCCAGAAAAACTTGGTGCACTGCTGGTCTCCGGTGGGCACACGGAGATTCTGCGCGTGCGCAGCCTTGCCTCCGATGTGGAGTTGCTCGGTGCCACCATTGATGACGCCGCCGGGGAGGCCTTTGACAAGGTGGCCCGCCTGCTGGGACTGAACTACCCGGGCGGGCCCGCGATTGATCGGCTGGCCCGTGAAGGCAATGCCAAGGCCATCCGGTTCCCGCGCGGGCTGACCATGCCCAAATACATGGGCACCGCCGAGGCTCCCGGTCCGCACCGCTACGACTTCTCTTTCTCCGGTCTGAAGACGGCAGTGGCCCGCTGCGTTGAGGGGTACGAGGCACGTGGCGAGGCCGTCCCGGTGGCCGACGTTGCGGCGTCGTTCCAGGAAGCCGTGTTGGATGTCATCACGGCCAAAGCTGTGCTGGCGTGCAAGGAGCAGGGCATCACCACCTTGCTGCTGGGCGGCGGCGTGGCTGCGAACTCCCGGTTGCGGGAGCTGGCGCAGCAGCGCTGCCTGGCGGCCGGCATCACGCTGTTGGTGCCCAAGCTGTCGTTGTGCACCGACAACGGAGCCATGGTGGCAGCGCTGGGCGCGCAGCTGGTCATGAACGGCGTGGCCCCGAGCGATCTGGCGTTTGCCCCGGACTCCTCCATGCCAGTGACCAGCATCAGCCTGTAAGAGGAACTGGCTCTCATAAAACGCTCGCTCTCTTCCGGGGCTGTTTTCGCCGACGCCCGCTCACTTGGTGAACGAGCGTCGGCGAAAAACCACCCGTAAGTGAGCGGGCGTTACGGGTTAAACCCCCGTAAGTGAGCGGGCGTTGGAGTTAGGCGGCGGAGATGCGCAGGACCAGGGTCCGGGCTTCCGGGCGCAGGGCAAATTCCGGCCAGACGTCCGGGCCGCAGGCCCGGGATCCGAGGCCGTGCTGCGCCGCATCCACGTACAAGTAGCTGTGGCTTGGTGCCGGCAGCTCGTGCCGGTGTCCGGCCTTAGTGATCTCCTGGGCGGTGTGCCGTGCCAGCGTGAACCCGGGCCGGCGTCCGGCAGCATCGGGCTCGGCCTCAATCCGCAACCACGGAGCACCGTCACGGGCCAACTCCAGCCAGCGCACATCGCTGTGGTGCCCGGTTTCCTGCGGCCGGGCATACGGGACGTTCAGCTCATCGATCGAACCGGCATGCCGCCCCACCCTGGCCGCGTGCATGCTGTCCGGGTAGGACTCGCGCGGGCCCGCACCGAACCAGGCCGCACCGTCCACGTCCGTGGGCAGATCAAGGCGCACCCCGATACGGGGCCACACCAGGTCCCATCCCGAACTAGGCGTGATGTCAATGCGCAGCCACAGCTCCTCACCGGCCAGTTGCCACGTTTCCTCCACGGCCACGGTGTGGGCGCTGTTGGCGGCCGCATAGCGGGTCCGCACGCGCATTCCGTCGGGCAGCGCTGCCATCTCCTCCACGCGCCGGGTCAGCCGGTCCAGCCCGGCCTGCTTCCACACGGCCTCGGACGACGGCGCAGGCACGCCCTTGCCGTTGTTGAGCCACGGATCGTCCGGACCGTAGGCACCAAACCCGGCGCCCCTGTCATTGTCGGTGGGTGCCCGCCACAGCTCGAGCCGGGGACCGGACACAGGCAGGCCTGCCAGCGAGACCAGGGTTCCGGCGTCGAACGTGGCCGGGCCCAGGGTGGCGGGAGGCTCACCGCGGCCGGGCGCAGCCGGGCGGGGCATCCGTGCCGGCACGCGCGGGGCCGAAAGATCCAGCTGCACTGACGAAAGGGGATGCCCGGCGGGGGCCCAACCGGTGGCGTCGCGCAACACGGCCTCCACGCTGAGCCACGTTTCCCCGTGAGGTGCCACAGGGCTGGCAGGCAGCGCCACGAGGGCGGATTCGCCTGCCCGCAGCGGACCGTCGCCGCCGTCCGCGGCCACCTCGCCCGAGGCTGCCACGATGCCGTCGTGCTCCACCCGCCAGCGCAGCACGACGTCGGACGCATCCGCCGAGTGCCTCAGGTTGGCCACCGCGAGGGCGGGGCTGCCGTCAGCGGAGAGCTCCAGGCTGAGCCGGAGCGGGGAGACGATCTGCTTGAACTCGTACAGGCCCGGCGTGGGGGTGGAATCGGAGAGGACCATGCCGTCCATGACGAAATTGGCATCGTGGACCACCTCGCCAAAATCCCCGCCGTAGGCAAAGAACTCGGTGCCGTCCGCGGTGCGCGTGCGGATGCCGTGGTCGCGCCACTCCCACACAAACCCGCCGTGCAGGCGCGGGTACTTGTCCACCAGGCCCTCGTACTGGTCCATGGCGCCCGGGCCGTTGCCCATGGCATGGACGTACTCGCACAAGATGAACGGCTTGGTGCGCTGGCGGGCGGATTCGGCAGCGTCGCAGCCCAGGAGCAGCGCGTGGGAATCGTCCCGGCCAATGGAGTCCGTCTCCGGGATGGATGAGTACATGCGGGAATACACATCCGTGTAGGCGCCGGTGTAGTCGCCTTCATAGTGGACGGGGCGGGAGGCGTCCCGGGCGTGGGTCCAGGCGGCCATGGCCGCCAGGTTGGCGCCGGTTCCGGATTCATTGCCCAGGGACCACATGACGATGGAAGGGTGGTTCTTGTCCCGTTCCACCGTGCGCTCCATCCGGTCAACGAAGGCGTCACGCCACGCGGGGTCGTCACTGGGGTTCCCCACCCAGTTCCGGGCATGAAAGCCATGGGTTTCCAGGTCACATTCCAGAATGACCCAGAAGCCCATCTCATCCGCCAGGTCCAGCAGGCGCGGATGGGGCGGGTAGTGGCTGGTGCGGATGGCGTTGACGTTGAAGCGCTTCATCAGGGCCAGATCCTCGCGGGCCCCGGCCTCGTCAAAGACACGGCCGCGATCCGGGTGGGTCTCGTGCCGGTTGACGCCGTGAAACACCACGCGGCGCCCGTTCACCAGGAACTGGTCGCCAACAATTTGCACCGTTCGGAAGCCCAAACGCAACGCAATGCTCTCCGCCGCGTTGGACACCGTTGCGTCGTACAGCCGGGGGACCTCCGCGGACCAGGGCGCTACATTGTTGAGCTCAAGTGGCACAATCTCCGCGGCAGAGCCCCAGGTGACGTTGATGCCCAGCTCCGCCACGGTCAAGGTGACCGGGAAGGCGTCTGCGTCCGCAGTGATTTCCGGGTCCAAGGTTCCCGTGCCCGCACCGTTTCCGGCGGACCAGCCGGTGCGCAGCCACACATCGGTGATGCCGCCCGCCGGGCGGGCCTGCAAGGTCACGTCACGGAAAATGCCCGGCAGCCACCACTGGTCCTGATCTTCCAGGTAGCTGGCGGCGGACCATTGGTGCACGCGCACAACCACAATGTTGGCTCCGGGGCGCAGCGCCTCGGTGACATCGAATTCCTGGGCGAGCCGGCTGCCCGAGCCCACGCCGATTTCCTGTCCGTTGACCCACACCTTGTACCGGGACTCGACGCCGTCAAAGCGCAGGGTGAGCGCCGCCGTCGTACTTTCAAACCATGCTGCGGGGACGTCAAGGCTGCGGCGGTAGTCACCTGTGGGGTTTGCGTCGGGGACGTGGGGTGGATCGATCGGGAACGGGTACTGGACGTTGGTGTAGCTGGGCAGGCCGTACCTGCCGTCCTGCCCCAGCACCCAGTGGGAGGGGACGGGCAGGGTGTCCCAGGCAGAGTCGTCATAGGACTCGGCGGCCATGCCTTCCACCGTCTCCCCGGTGGGAAGGACGCATCCGGCACCCGGGGTGCCGGGCGCGGCGGGGAGCAGGCGAAAGCGCCAGTCTCCGTTGAGGGACAGGAACGGTGCATCGCTGTGCAACCAGGAACGGGCCGGCACCCTCCGGCCGGAGCCGGGGCCCTGGTCGGTGAGGTGGGAAACGCCGGCGGTGGCCGTATTTGCGGGAGACATTATTTAACTGATCCTTCTGTGAGGCCGCCACGCCAGAAGCGCTGCAGGATTACCATGGCGATGCCCAGCGGGATGATGGAGAGCAAAACCCCGCCGGTAGTGAGTTCGTAAAATTCGGGCAACCTGTCCACCTGGCTGAGCCAGTTGTTCAGGCCCAAGGTGATGGGGTACAGCTCCACGTCCGAGAGCATGACAAGTGGCAGGAAGTAGTTGTTCCAAATGCCCACCAGCTGGAACAGGAACACGGTGACCAGTGCAGGAGTCAGCAACTTCAGGCCGATGGTGTGGAAAATGCGCAATTCCCCGGCACCGTCAATCCGGGCGGCCTCAATAAGTGCACTGTCCACTGTGCTTTGTGCATAGATCCGGCACAGGAAAATGCCAAACGGTGAGACGAGCGAGGGGATCAGCACCGACGCGTAGGTGTTGGCGATGCCCAATTGGCTGAAGAGCAGGAACAACGGAAGTGCGGTGGCGGTGCCCGGGACCAACACCCCGGCAAGGATGGTGCCGAAGACCAGGTTCCGGCCGCGGAACTCGTACTTCGCCAGCGCGTAGCCGCCTGCCGCGGCAAAGTACGTGGCAAGCAGTGCGCCTACCCCGGCATAGATGACCGAGTTGGCGAACCAGCGGACAAAAATCCCGCCATCGTAAGTGAGGACCTGGGAGATGTTGTGCCAAAGGGAGAAAGTGGGCGCAAACCAAAAACCGTTGGTGGAGAACAAGTCAGCGGTTGATTTTGTGGACGCAACTAGGACCCAATACACCGGGGCAAGGAAGTACAGGGCCACCACCAGGAGCAGGCCGGTGACGATGATGGTGGATGAACGTGCCCGCCGTTGGGGTTTGTTCGGGGACTGCTTTCCTGCCGCCGGCGGTGCCGGCCTCGACTCCTTGAGAGTTGTCATGATGATTTCCTGTTCGAGAATTTGAGGAAGGCAAAGGAAAGGATGAGGGCCACCGCGGCAATGAGGACGGCCTGGGCGGCGGCAACGTTGTAGTCGTTGTACGCGAACGCAGTGCTGTAGGCACTCAGGTTGGGCGTGTACTGGCTGTCAATGGACGGTGCAACAGTTTTGAGCACCTGGGCCTCGGCGAAGAGCTGGAGTGTGCCAATGATGGAAAAGACTGTGGTCAGCACCAGGGCAGGCTTGATGAGGGGCAGCTGAATGCTGCGGGCGATCCTCCATGTGGTGGCCCCGTCCACCCTGGCCGCTTCATAAAGCTCCACAGGAATGGTTTTGAGCTGCGCCACGATAATGAGCATGTTGTATCCGGCGTAGCTCCACAGCACAATGTTTGCGATGGACCACAGGACGGTGTTTGGGCCCAGAAAATCCGGTTCCAGTCCGAACATCCCGGCGATGTCGATCAGGGGGCTCAAACCCGGCACATACAGGAATGACCAGAGGATAGTGGCGATCACACCTGGCACTCCGTAAGGCAGGAAGTAGGCTGCGCGGAAGAACCCCGGCCAACGGGCCGAGGTCGATTCCAGCATCAACGCCAACACGGTGCACAGGATAATCATGACCGGGACCTGGACAATGCCAAAGAGGAACATTCTGCCGATGGAGGCGACGAAGTTGCCGTCGGACAGTGCTTGGGCGTAGTTGCTGAACCACGCGAACTCACTCGTTACGCCTGCCTCGCCAAAAAGGCCCTTGCGTGTGACCTTGGTGAAGCTGGAGGCAATGGCTACAAGGATGGGCAGGATGAAGGTCAGCAGGAACAGGGCCAGGAACGGTGCCAGCAGAATCCAGGGAGCGCGGGACTGGGCCTTGGGCCGGCGGGGGACCCGGTTGCCGGTGTTGCCTTGCGGCGTGGTCCCGCGTTGTTGCTGGTCGGATGGATGTGTGGTTGTCATGATGCTTCCCTTCGAATGCTCAGGCCCTTGTTCTTGAAAACAGTCATGATCTGCTTTTCCGCGATCGACATGGTTTCCACCAGTGAGGTGCCCGTGGCTTTTTTGCGGAAGCCGTCGCTGAGGATGTTCAGCGACTGAGTGGTTACCGGCCACCACGACCAATCCGGGTTTTGTTGCAGCGTGGCTGGTTCGAAGACTTCCTGGTTGTAGTTCTGGCCGCTGAAGAACGGTGAAGGCTTTTGCCGTGTGGTGCCGATGAAACCGGGGGCCGGTGACCATCCGATGCCGCTGTTGTTGATCATGGCGTCAATGCCCTCCTTGGAGGTGGTCATCCAGACGGCGAAGTCAAGTGCCTCCTTGGGGTGCTTGCTGTTGGCAAGGACCGCTGCGGTTGAACCGCCCAGGTAGCTGGACCCGAAACCTGAGCCGCCGTCCCACACAGGCATGGGTGCCACCCGCCATTTCCCTTCGCCTCCACTCACTCCTGCAATGAGGGCGTCCGCCCAGCTGCCGGAGGTCACGGAGGCCAGCCCGCCCTTGGCGGCAGCGGCAAACCAGCCCGGGGAAAAGGCGCCGTATGCGGTCTGGACGAGGTCCTTGTCAATCGCGGAATCGAAGAATTCGGCGGCCTGCATGGTGGCCGGGTCTGTCATGTTGATGACCCAGCCGTCCTCTTCTGCACGGAACCATTGGGCCCCGGCCTGGGTTGCAAATGCCGCAAAAACTGACGCGTCGCCGAGAGGGAAGCAATCCATGTAGGCGTCGGTTTTGCGCAGTTCCCCGGCTACCTCGCCCCATTCATTCCAGGTGGCAGGCGGAGTTGCACCGACCTTCTCCAGCACGGCGGGTTGGTAGAACATGCCCATGGGGCCCGAGTCCTGAGGAATGCCGTAGACGCCTCCCGTGTAGCTGACCTGGCTCCACAGGGTGGGATCGTAGAGGTGCGCGGTTTCCTGGGCCCCATAGCGGGTGAGGTCAACCAAGCCGTTGACCAGCATGAACTCAGGGATGGACCGCATTTCAACCTGGGCCAGGTCCGGCCCGCCCTGCGTTGCGAGGGCGGAGAATATCTTTTGGTATCCGCCCGAGTTGCCTCCGGGTATCCAAACAGTTTCAACCTGAACGTTGGGGTGGGACTCGTTCCAGATGTCCGCAACCTTTTGCAGGTCCTTCAACCAGGACCAGTACTTCAGGGTGATCTTTTCCCCTGAAGCAACCGGGGCAATGACGGGCCCGCCGTTGACGGAAGCCGTGCCCGGGGTGGCGCATCCTGCCAGCATTCCCAGGGCCGCCGTGCCGAGGCCGGCACCGAGCAATTGTCGTCGCGTGAATTGTGTCATGTGCCTGCACTTCGTCGTAGAGGTCGGGACGCGAGGTGTCCGCGGGACACCGGCATCACCCGGCGGACCGAGTACGAAGGACGCTAACACAAAGTTCGAGTGGTTACTCGAAATTAAAATTATGTGACGCAGGACTCATGTAAGCTCGCTATGCATGACCACCAATGAGACCGGGACCAGGGCGCCGCGGGGACCCTATGCCAAGTCCAAGCAGCGCCGGGAGAGCATAGTCATGGCCGCCCATGAGGTGTTTGCGGCCCACGGCTACCGCGGCGGTTCATTGCAGGGTGTGGCGGACAAGGTGGGGATGAGCCAGACAAGCCTGCTGCACTATTTCCCGTCCAAGGGCGACCTGCTGCTGGCCGTCTTGAATTGGCGTGACACCGTCACGGGCGACGGCGGGGCCCGTGACCCCCGGGAATCCCTGGTTGACGCCGTGGTCCGGCAGGCCCGCTTCAATGAAACGGTTCCCGGCGTCATTGAGCTCTACACCGTGCTGTGCGCCGAATCCGTCACGGACAACCACCCCGGCCGCGACTACTTCACGCAGCGGTATGAAGGCTTGCGCCGCAGCTACCTGCAGCAATTTTCCGCGCTCGCCGATGCTGGCCGGCTGCGCCCGGGCGTGGATCCCGAGCGGGCCGCTGCCAGCCTGATCGCGTTGTGGGACGGCATTCAGACGCAGTGGCTCATGGCGCCCGAACGCATCGACATGGCCGGGGCCCTGCGTGACTACCTGGACATGGTGATCCTGCCGGAATAGCACCGCTGGCGGACCGCTGGTCTTGAGGGGGCCGTTGATGGGAACCGGCGGTCCGGGAAGAGGGGACTAGTTGGTGGCCATCTCTGCAACCAGGGAACGCACGACGGCGCGCAGGTCACCTTCTGTGGCGGCCGCAACGGAGCGCTGGCGTTGGTAGCTGGCCCCCTTGTTGAGGATTGCCTCGACGCTGGCCAACTCATCCGCGCAACCCAAACGGGCGGCAACAGGCTCAAGTTTGTTCAGCAGTTCCATGGTGTGCTCGGTGACGAGCTGTTCCTTGCCGGCGGCATCCAAAATAATGATGGCGTCCATGCCATAGCGCGCCGCGCGCCACTTGTTTTCCTGGATGTGCCACGGGGGCATGGTGGGGATGGAACCGCCGTCGTCCAAGGTATTTGAAAAGCTCTCCACCAAGCACTGGGTCAGGGCAGCAATAGCCCCAATTTCCTCGAGTGTGGACATGCCGTCGCAGATGCGCATTTCAATGGTGCCAAGACCCGCCACCGGGCGGATGTCCCAACGGATTTCATTCGTGGCGTCGATGACACCCGTAGTGAACATGTCCTGCACATAGGACTCGTACCCCGCCCAGTCCGGGAACTGGAACGGCAGGCCGGCCGTGGGGAGTTGCTGGAACATCAAGGCCCGCTGGGAGGCGTAGCCGGTATCCTCACCGTTCCAATACGGGGAGGAAGCGGAGAGTGCCTGGAAGTGCGGGAAATAATTGACCAGCCCATCCAGGACGGGCATGGCCTTGGAAACGTGGTCAAGCCCCACGTGGACGTGAACTCCATAGATGAGCATTTGGCTGCCCCACCACTGGGTCCTGTCAACAAGCTTGGCGTAGCGTTCCTTGTCCGTGACGACCTGGGTGCGCGGATTGCTGAACGGGTGGGTGCCGGCGCTGAGCAGATCAAGGCCCAACGGTGTGGCAGCATCCCGGAGAATGTTCAGGTTCCGGCGCAAGTCTTCCTTGCCCTCGGCCACCGTGTGGCAGATTCCTGTGACCAACTCCACGGTGTTCTGCAACATCTCACCCTTGATGTGGGGGTGTTCACCGTCAGCCATCACCTCGGGGTGGGCGGCGGTGATGTTGGCGAAAACATCATTGGCGCGGGCGTCCAATTCACCGGTTTGGTGGTCAACCAGAGCGATTTCCCACTCCAGTCCAAGAGTGGACTGCTCTGATTTAGCGAAATCAATCTTCACTGGGGCGCCCCCTTGGCAGCAACTAAAATATCGGGTGCGAAGCGGCAAAGGCGCCGGGTGCCTTCTGATTGTAGTTCAGGTTTTCCGGCACAATGGGGTGGTGCCTATTTTGAACAAAGACATGACATTGTGCATTTCCCTCGCCGCGCGGCCCAGCAATATAGGTACGCGCTTCCACAATTACCTGTACGACGCACTAAACCTGAACTACGTTTACAAGGCTTTTGCCCCGAAAGATCTGGCGCAGGCAGTCGCCGGCATTCGGGGTCTGGGCATTCGCGGCGCGGCAGTGTCCATGCCGTACAAGGAGGACGTCATCGCCATGATTGACGTCATGGATGCCTCCGCCGCCGCCATCGACTCGGTGAACACCATTGTCAACAATGACGGCGTCCTCACCGCCTACAACACCGACTACCTGGCCATCGCCGAGTTGTTGGCGACGCACAAGGTCCCTGCCGATTTCACTGTTCTGCTGCGCGGTTCCGGCGGTATGGCCAAGGCTGTTGCTGCTGCAGTGCGCGACGCCGGGCTGACGCACGTTTCGATTGTGGCCCGCAACGAGGAGGCTGGGAAAGCACTGGCCGGCCTCTACGGATTTGGCTGGCTGGCCGAAGTTGGCCCGGCAACAGCGGACTTGCTCATCAACGTCACGCCGCTGGGTATGGCAGGTTCCGAGGAATCATCCCAATCCTTCGACGACGCCACTGTGGCAGCCGCGCAGATTGTCTTCGACGTGGTGGCGCTTCCCTCTGAGACGCCCCTCATCCAAGCAGCCCGTGCCGCGGGCAAGCCTGTCATCACAGGCGCCGAGGTCATCGCCATCCAGGCAGCCGAACAGTTTGTGCTCTACACGGGTGTGCGCCCCAGCCCCGAGCTGGTCCGCGAAGCGTCCGAGTTCTCCCGCTCCCAGTGACGCCATTGCTGCGATAGCGTTTTGGGGCGTGGGCCTAGGGTGCGCCCGTAGCCCCGTGCGGTTCAACCACGACGGCGACCCTGTCCTCGCCTATGCGGGTCAGGATCAGGGTTGCCTTGTTGGGTCCCTTACCGGACCCCGTCAGGAGCTGGCGGCGCAACACTTCGGGCGTGGTTGAAATGCCGCGCTTCTTGATGTCCAGTACACCGATCCGGTTGGCCTTGACCCAGCTTTTGAGCGCCTTGACGTTGAAGGGTTTGACGTCCAAAACCTTGTAGCCGCGGGCAAAGGGGGTGTTCACGGGGTTTTCTGTGCAGATGTAGGCAATGTGTTCGTCCACCAAGTGTGCCCCCACGGTACGGGCCAAATCTGCCACCAACCCTGCCCGGATCACAGCGCCGTCGGGCTCGTAGAGGTAGCCGCTTATGGGGCCCACTTCAACATCCTGGGCGGCGGGGTCGTACGGCACGGCGCTGGTGAGTTCATGCATCCCATTAGCCCCCACCACCAGGGCCGCGCGGCGGATGCCGGGGCGTGCCAGCGCATTGAAGTAGAGGCCGGCCTCCACCACGTCACCATTGACGGAAATCCATTGGGCCTCAGCCGTTGCGGGCACGGCGTCGTGGGGAATGCCCGGCCCCATCTTGACGCCCACGGCTTTACCCGAATCAGCCAGCATTTCCACGAATGACAGCGGCGGTGAGAATGCCTCGGGGTCAAAGAGCCGGGTGGTGCCGGAGGTGTTGGTGGTGCGGCGGGCCGGATCCAGCCATACGCCGTCAATGCCACCCAGGTCAGTTTCCTCGGCGCGGCCGCAAATGACCGTCGCCTCAGGGAACGGCATGAGATTCACAGTGGTGCAGGCTGCTGTGATCTCATCCATCTCCACGGCTGTGACGGAAATGTCCAAGCTGGCCATGGCCAACGAATCGGCGCCCAAACCGCAGCCCAGATCTGCCACACGGGTGATCCCGGCTGCTTTAAATCGCTGCGCGTGCAACGCCGCAATGCTCAATCGCGTGGCTTGTTCCAGCCCAGTCTGGGTGAACAGCATTTGGTGCGCGAATTCGCCAAACTTGGCCTCAGCCTTGGCGCGAAGCCGTGATTGCGTCAGGGCGGCCGCCACCAGTTCGGGGGAGTGCCCGGCTTTGCGCAAGGATTCGTTGAGTTTGAGCGATTCGGCGTCCGAATAGGGGCCCAAGGAGGACAGAAGTTCCCATCCAGCAACGGTGAGAAGGGGGGAAATGGCATCAAGGGACATCTCTAAATCGTAACCGCCCGATATCAAGTGATGAGCGTCACGGTAAATAGGGCACCATTAATTTGCGCAATTATTGCTCGTCATAATAGGTTCTTAGAAGAGCTTATAAGGATTGCCTAAGCTAATCTAACTTTTTGGAGAATTTCGATGTCGAAGAAGTACCTGCTGACTTTCGCGGCCACCGCTGCTGTTCTGGCTCTGACGGCCTGTGGCCAAAGCGGCACGGTAGGTGCCCAAGACCAAGAAACAGCATCGGGCACAGTCTCCATCACACATGCGCAGGGAACCCAGGATGTTCCGGTCAACCCGAAGAAGGTTTACACCTTTGACCTGGGCGTGCTGGATACCTTGGACGTGTTGGAAGTCCCTGTTGCGGGTGTGCCGCAAGCAAACCTCCCGGAAGCATTGCAGGAATACGCTTCCAAAGATCTGACCAACATCGGCACCATGAAGGAGCCCGATTTTGAAGCCATCAGTGCTGGCGCTCCTGACCTGATCATCATCTCCGGCCGTACTGCAGGCTCCTACGCCGAGCTGAGCAAGATTGCCCCCACCATTGACCTGAGCGTTGATGCGAAGTCTCCCATTGAGTCCTTCAAGACAGTCTCGGCCAGCTTGGGCAAGATCTTCGACAAGGAAGCAGTGGTCGCCGAGAAGATCAAGGCCATTGACGCCAAGATCGCCGACACCAATACAAAGGCACCCGCAGCCGGAACCGGCCTGATTGTGCTGACCAGCGGCGGCGAGCTAACAGCATACGGAGCGGGCTCCCGCTTTGGCCTCATCCACGACGTCCTGGGTGTTCCCACGGCAACCGATGTCAAGGGTGAAGGGTCACATGGCGAGGCTATCTCCCACGAATTCATTGCCAAGGCCAACCCAGGCAGCCTGTACGTTATTGACCGCGACGTAGCCACCGGTGAGTCTGCGGGAGCCGCGAAGGCCGTTCTGGACAATCCCTTGGTCAAGGGAACCGACGCAGCCAAGAACGATCGCATCACTTACCTTGAACCGGCTAGCTGGTACTTGGTGGGCTACGGCCTGAATAACGTTGACGCCATGGTCGGTGCCATTGCCGGCTCCGTAGCGAAGGCCTAATTCTCTTTGCTCGAGGCCACCGGGCGGCGAGCACAGGGACACGTAAGAAGACAACACTCAAGGATTTTCTGTGTCACTTGCAACGGATAAAGCCGTTCCCAAGGTGAGTTCAGTGCGACGCCCCATCAGTTCCGGCACCATGCTGGCGCTTGGTGGGGCTGCCGTGTTGGTGCTGGCCATTGTCAGCATGTTTGTGGGCGTCAGCGATGTCTCCCTGCCAGCACTCATGGCAGGGGATCTGCACGCCTGGCACGTGCTGTGGGTCAGCAGAATCCCCCGGACCATCTCCGTCATCCTGGCTGGCGCGGCTGTCAGCGTGGCCGGTCTGATCATGCAGCTCATGGCCAGGAACAAGTTCGTTGAACCCTCCATGGTGGGCACTGTTGAATCAGCTTCACTGGGAATCCTTGCCGTTACGGTGTTGTTCCCTGCGGCGTCCCTGTTCGCCAAAATGGGAGTTGCCAGTGTTTTTGCCATGGCCGGAACGGCCTTGTTCTTGGTGATTCTGCGCCGGATGCCCTTGCGCAACACCTTGGTTGTGCCGCTCGTGGGCATCATGCTTGGTGGTGTCATCGCCGCTGTCACTACCTTCTTTGCCTACCGCTTTGACCTGCTGCAAACCTTGAATTCGTGGATGGTGGGGGACTTTTCGGGTGTCATCCAGGGCCGCTATGAGCTGTTGTATCTGGTGGGTGCGCTGACAATTGTTGGCTTCATCTGCGCCGACAGGTTCACCGTTATTGGATTGGGGGAGGAGTTCACCACCAATTTGGGCATGAACTACAACCGCATCATGACGCTGGGCTTGGTGATCGTGTCCCTGATCAGCGCCGTGGTGGTGGTCTCCGTGGGTGCCATCCCGTTCCTGGGATTGATTGTGCCAAACCTGGTGTCCATGTTCTTTGGCGACAACGTCCGCCGCGCCATCCCGTGGGTGGCAGTTTTTGGTGCCGCCTTTGTCCTGGTGTGCGACATCATTGGCCGCACCATTCGCTACCCGTTTGAGATCCCCGTGGGAATTATTGTTTCCGCTGTGGGCAGCTTGATCTTCTTGTACTTGCTTCTGGGAAGGAGGAAAAAGAATGACCACTAATCCGCTTCCGGCAGCCCTGTCCGTCAACGCGCGCAAAACTGGCGCCAAGAAACTTGAAGTGTCCTCAGCTGTCCTGTTAGCAGTTTTGGCGGTGGTTGCCGCCGCGCTGATTCTGGTGTTCATGACGATCGAGCTGCGTGGGAATTTGGGCTACATTCTCCCTCGCCGCGCCATCAAGGTCGGCTCGATGATCCTGGTGGCGTATGCGGTGGGCATGTCCACAGTCCTCTTTCAAACAGTGACCGCCAACCGTATTTTGACTCCGTCCATCATGGGTTTTGATGCCCTCTACATTTTGCTGCAGACGGTCCTGACGTTTGTGCTGGGTGGTCAGGTGTTGCTGTCGATGCCCACGCCATTGAAGTTTGGCATGCAGGTGCTGCTGATGGTGGCCTTCTCACTGGTGCTCTACCGATGGCTGTTCTTGGGCAACGGCAAGAGCCTGCACCTGATGCTGCTCGTGGGCATCGTGTTTGGCACCTTGTTCCGAGGCTTCTCCGCACTGTTGCAGCGCCTCATGGACCCCAGCGAGTTCCTGATTTTGCAGGACCTGTTCTTTGCCTCCTTCAACCAGGTGGACGGGACGTTGCTGCTTGTGGCGATTGCCGCCGTCGGGCTGGTCACCGTCCCGGCCTGGCGCCTGCGCCGCGAGTACGACGTCCTGGCGTTGGGCCGTGAAACATCCATCAATCTGGGCGTGGACCACCGCAAGGCGGTGACTAAAACACTGGTGATCTGCTCCGTCTTGGTGGCCGTCTCCACTGCACTGGTGGGGCCCATCACCTTCTTTGGCCTCCTGGTGGCATCGCTCGCGTACCAGCTGGTGCCCAAGTTCAAGCACGCCACAGTGCTCCCCGTTGCCGTTCTCCTGGGCATCATCTCGCTGGTGGGCGGGCAGCTGGTGCTTGAACGCATCTTTGATTTCAACAGTGCGCTGAGCATTGTCATCGAATTTATAGGTGGCCTGGTGTTCATCGGGTTGCTGTTGAAAGGCTCACTGAAGTGATTGAAATTTCCGGTGTCAGCAAGTCCTATGGCAGTCAAAAGGTCGTGGACAATGTCACGGCAACCATCCCTGCCGGCGGCATCACCTCCATCATTGGCCCCAACGGTGCGGGCAAGTCCACCCTGCTCTCCATGATCAGCCGCCTGTTGCCCATGGACGCCGGAGGAGTCGCGGTTGGTGGCCTGGACGTCACCTCCACACCGAGCCGCGAGCTGTCTCAGACCATGGCAATCCTGCGCCAGGAGAACCAACTCAGCGTGCGGCTATCGGTGCGGGATCTGGTGGGCTTTGGCCGTTTCCCGCACAACGGCGGCCGCGCCACGGCAGCGGACAAGATCCACATAGATCAGGCCTTGGACTATCTCGACCTAGGTCCCCTGGCGGACCGCTTCGTCGATGAACTGTCAGGCGGCCAGCGCCAGCGCGCCTTCATCGCCATGGTGCTGGCCCAGGACACCAAGTACCTGCTCTTGGATGAACCGCTGAACAACCTGGATATGAAGCATTCAGTTCACATGATGCGCACACTGCGAAAAATGGCCGATGAATTGGGCAAGACCATTGTGCTGGTCATCCATGACATCAACTTTGCCTCATGCTATTCGGACAATATTTTGGCCATGAAGGACGGCAGGCTGATCGCCCAGGGCACCCCTGCCGAACTGATGCACAGCTCCGTCCTGGCTGATGTGTATGACATTGACATTCGCATCGAGGAAATCGACGGCAACAGGATCGGCGTCTACTTCGCCTAAGCCATCCATGACGCACTTGTTGCACACAAAAGCGCCAGGAAGGCGCTTTCCGTTGCACCAACTGCGTCATAGATGTTGGTGGAACTACGTGTCCTTACGGATCCACTTGAACGTCATTTTGCACAGTGCGAGCCCCACCACCAGCCACACGCCCAGCACCAACGCCACAAGCCCCAAATCCCACGCACCAGAGGGTTCGGCGGCCTCGAAGGAGGCTGGCAGGAACACGCTGCGCATGCCTTGAGCCATCCATTTCAGCGGAAAAATACTGGCAAAGTTCTGCAGCCAGCCCGGCAACTGCGAGAAGTTCAAGTACACGCCTGAGATGAATTGCAACACCAACACCAGCGGGATGATCACTGCCGTGGCCGACTTTCCAGTCCGCGGCAGTGCCGAGAGGGCAATACCCAAAACGCAACTGGTGATGACACCAAAGAGAAACACCCACGCAAACGTCAACCACTTGCTGGGTTCACTGGGCAGCTCCACGTTGAAGGCGACCCGGGCCACAAGCAGCAGCAATGCCACCTGAAACACTGAACTGAGCAGGACCATGCCGATCTTGCCCATGAAATAGGAAAACACCGGCAGGGGAGTGCCGCCCAGGCGTTTGAGCGTGCCGTCACCCTTTTCTGCTGCAATGTCCACCGCGAGGTTTTGCACCCCGCTGAGCAACATGCCCGCGGCCACCATGCCGGGCACATAGAACGACGCCACAGTGATGCCGCCGCTGCCATCGGGAGCCGTGCCGATGTTACCGCTGGTGCTGAAGGCCACGGCAAAGATGGACAACATCATGATGGGAAACAGGAACGTGAAGAACACGGTATCGCCCTGGCGGAAGTACACCTTGAGCTCGTAGCCGATGCGAGAGGTGCCTAGTTGCAGGGTTCTCATGCGTTCTCCTCCGCAGTCTTGAGCGCGGTGGAATGGTTGCCCACCATGTCCAGATAAATGTCCTCGAGGCTGGGTCGGGTGATTTCCAGCCCGTCCACCTCGCCTCCTGCCTCGGCGTACAGCCGAGCAGCGAGTGTCGCCGGTTCGGCTGTGCGCTCACTACGTACGACGCCGTCCTGCCGCCACCGCACCAGCGGCACCCTCGCGCTGGCCCCGCCAATAGCGTCGATGGGGCCGATGTCCACAAGTTTGCCGCCCACAATGACTCCTGCCCGATCGGCCAACGTTGCCGCCTCATCCAAGTAATGGGTGGTGAGCAAGATGGTGGTGCCTTCGGCCTTGAGCTGGTTGATCAAGTCCCAAAATTGTCGCCGGGCTTCCGGATCAAAGCCGGTGGTGGGCTCGTCCAAGAACAAAAGCTTGGGCCTGCCAATAATGCCCAGGGCCACATCAACCCGTCGGCGCTGCCCGCCGGAGAGTTTGCTGATGCGAGTTTTAGCTTTGCTGCCCAGACCCACAGCCTCAATGACGTCAGAAACGTTGCGTGGATGCGGATAGTAGCCGGCGAAATGAGTCAGCTGCTCCACGACGCTGACATTGCCGCTCTCCCCAGTGGATTGCAAAACAATGCCCAGTTGCGCCTTCCAGTCCAGCCCCCCGCGGGATGGCTCCACACCGAGGACATGAACATCACCGCTGGTCTTGTTGCGGTAGCCTTCCAAGATTTCAATCGTGGTGCTCTTGCCCGCACCGTTGGGCCCGAGCAAGGCAAATGTCTCGCCCTCATGAATGTCGAAGCTGATGCCGTCCACGGCTTTGAAGCTGCCATAGAACTTTTGGAGGTCACGCACCTGCACGGGGCTCGTTGTCATAGCTTTATCCTGACATCTTTGCTGAAGACACCAAAAGAGGTTTAGGCATAATGCGACGCGCCAGGCTGGCCAGCATGATCCGATTCCGGGACTGCAGCTCCAACCGTGGCGACTTCGAAGGCTCAGTTTTCCTCGCCGTCTGCAGTACCGCCGGCATCCAGCGCGGCGCCGCTGACACCCCAAGAGCAAGTGGCTCTCAACACGGAACTCATTGGTGCGGCCATGAACAATGATTCTGCCTCGTTGGTGGCCCTGCTGGCCGACGGCGCCAACGTCAACCTGGCCGACTCGAACGGCGTCACCGCGATGCACTCAGGGGCAGGGATATGCGGCCGTGAGTGCGCAGCTGATGCGACTTCCAGCGTCAGAAGTCGCATCAGCTGCGCACTCACGATGAATGCGTGCCCCGGGGCGGGCGCCAAAGGTGCGCCGTGAGCGAAACCAGGCCCGCCGGCGTCGCACTTTTAAGCCAAAAGCTGGCACTCGCCTTGACCGAGTGCTAATCAATTCCATAGAGTCAGGGTTAGCACTCTCACCCCGAGGGTGCTAACTTGCTTATCTTTTTGGCCATGGGAGCAACACCGGCACCGCGACGACGGTTGGGGCTCCTGATAAACATGGTGAAGAAGA
Source organism: Arthrobacter glacialis (assembly GCF_002909445.1). GTDB lineage: Bacteria > Actinomycetota > Actinomycetes > Actinomycetales > Micrococcaceae > Specibacter > Specibacter glacialis. The sequence goes on along the minus strand of NZ_PPXC01000004.1, from coordinate 43,415 downwards.
CTGCCAGCCATCCAAAGAATTTACGTGTGAAGGAGAGGTCCGAGTGTCGGTCTCTATTAAGCCTCTTGAGGATCGTATTGTTGTTCGCCAGCTCGAAGCAGAGTTGACTACCGCTTCCGGTCTGGTAATCCCGGACACTGCCAAGGAAAAGCCCCAGGAGGGCGAAGTTGTGGCAGTTGGACCCGGCCGCGTTGACGACAACGGCAACCGTGTCCCGATCGATGTTGCCGTTGGCGACGTCGTCATCTACTCCAAGTACGGTGGAACTGAAGTGAAGACCGGTGGCGAAGAGCTCCTGGTTCTCTCGGCCCGCGACGTACTGGCCATCGTCGTTAAGTAACGACTTTTGCTCAAGTAACCACTTTGTAAAGCCCCGCGACCGGGACCGTTCTAGGTCACGAACGCGGGGTCTTTGCGTGAAAGGACACAACGCATGGCTAAGCAGCTTGCATTTAACGACAGCGCACGGAAGGCCCTTGAGGCCGGCATCGACAAGCTTGCCGACACCGTCAAGGTGACACTTGGCCCGCGCGGTCGCAACGTAGTACTGGACAAGAAGTGGGGCGCTCCCACCATCACCAACGACGGCGTCACGATCGCCCGCGAGGTGGAGCTGGAAGACCCGTACGAGAACCTCGGCGCACAGCTGGCCAAGGAAGTTGCCACAAAGACCAACGATGTTGCTGGCGACGGCACCACCACGGCCACCGTTTTGGCACAGGCACTGGTCAAGGAAGGCCTGCGCAACGTTGCCGCAGGTGCGGCTCCCGGCGAGCTCAAGCGCGGCATCCAGGTTTCCGTTGAAGCCATTGCCAAGCGCCTGCTGGAGAACGCCCGCCCGGTTGAGGGTGGACAGGTTGCAGAAGTTGCCGCCATCTCCGCTCAGAGCCAGGAAATCGGCGACCTGCTCGCCGAGGCATTCGACAAGGTTGGCAAGGATGGTGTGATCACCATCGAGGAATCCTCCACCACCTCCACCGAACTGGTCCTCACCGAGGGCATGCAGTTCGACAAGGGTTACCTGTCCCCGTACTTCGTCACCGACGCGGAACGCCAGGAAGCTGTCATGGAAGATGCACTGGTTTTGATCAACCAGGGCAAGATCTCCAGCCTGCAGGAATTCCTGCCGCTGCTTGAAAAGGCACTTGCTGCCAACAAGCCGCTGTTCATCATTGCTGAAGACGTTGACGGCGAGGCTCTGTCCACGCTGATCGTCAACCGCTTGCGCGGCACCTTGAACGTTGTTGCTGTCAAGGCTCCGGGCTTCGGCGACCGCCGCAAGGCCATGCTGCAGGACATTGCGATCCTGACTGGCGCACAGGTTGTCTCCGCGGAGATCGGCCTTTCTCTGGACCAGGTTGGCCTTGAAGTACTGGGTACGGCTCGCCGCATCACGGTCACCAAGGACAACACCACCATCGTTGACGGTGCCGGCACAGCTGTTGAAGTTGCCGACCGCGTAGCCCAGCTGCATGCTGAGCTCAAGCGCACCGACTCCGACTGGGACAAGGAAAAGCTGCAGGAACGCCTGGCCAAGCTGGCCGGCGGCATCGGCGTAATCAAGGTTGGCGCAGCCACCGAGGTTGAGCTGAAGGAAAAGAAGCACCGCATTGAGGACGCAGTGTCCGCAACGCGTGCCGCTTTGGAAGAAGGCATTGTTGCCGGTGGCGGTTCCGCACTGGTTCAGGCCGCCAAGGCTCTCGACGAGGATGCCACTGTTGCAGCCCTGACCGGTGACGCAGCAACTGCTGTTGAATTGGTCCGCAAGGCTGTTGCCCAGCCGCTGCGCTGGATCGCCCAGAACGCTGGCCACGACGGCTACGTTGTGGTGCACAAGGTTGGCGAACTCGAAGACGGCTTCGGCTTCAACGCGGCCACCGGCGAGTACGAAAACCTGGTCAAGGCCGGCGTCATCGACCCGGTCAAGGTCACCCGTTCGGCCCTGCGCAACGCAGCCTCCATCGCGGCTTTGGTGCTCACCACCGAAGTCCTCGTGACGGACAAGCCTGCCGAGGCAGAAGAAGCCGGGCACCAGCACTAACGCCAGCTGCTCCCGTTTCAAAAATGCCGCCGTTCGCGCATTTTGCCACCGATATACCGGTGGCATTTTGCGGGAACGGCGGCATTTTCGCTCTAACGCCGGAAAGTGCGGCGAGCTCCCAGCCGGGGCAGCCCAAGTTTGGCTTGGGCGGCGGAGTACTGCGAGAGTGCCGGACGACGTCGTCGGATCAGACGGTAGATCAGCAAGACCACCGCGGCCGAGACTATGATGCCGGCCATGTTGAGCAAGAGTTGCAAGGCGGAGCCGGCTGCGCGGTCGGGCTGGCCCAACACCACGGCCACTGCAACGTACCCCGCTGCCGGAACCGTTGTGACTGAGATGAACACCCCCACCAGCATTGTGGATTTGCGCCCAATCAGCGAGAGCATTCCGGCGGCGCCAGCCAGGACCGCCACAATGAATGAATACCAGCCTGGGTGGTAGATGAACTCGGTGGAACTTGAGCTCGCCAGAACGTCGGCGGGCTCAAAAAGACCCAGTGGGATGGAGACGAATGCTGCAAGTGCGGTGATGACAATGGCGAGCGGGAACCCAACCGCCAAGGCCAGGGCTGCGCGTCGGGCAAGTTTCCAGCGCCTGTCCACGAGTGCCAGAGCCAAGCCGGCCAAGGCCCCGAATTCCGGACCCAGCACCATGGCTCCAACAATGGCAATGGTGGAGTCGGTGACAATGCCGATGCCCGCCAGTTGGACAGCGATGACTATGAAGGCCAGGTAGCTCCAAGTCAGTTTGGACTCTTCGCTGGTGTCGTTCTCCACCTCGTCCCAAATGATGGCATCGGCCTCATCTCCGGGCACGGCCTTGTCGGCCTGCTCTAAGCGTTCGGAAATGACCAGCTCAGGGGTGGTGATGGTTACCGAACCGACGCCGGCGATGTTGAGCTCGTGGAGTTTCTCCAGCAGGCCCTCAACAGATTCCCGGACGGCTTGCACAGTGATGACGTCACCCGCCGGCACGATTGAGGCTCCCACGGCCCGGGAAACCTCCGAAACGCCGGCATGACCGGTAGCAACGGCCACCACCTGATCCGAGAGGTCAGCAGGGACAACAATTCGAATGTGCAGTGCCATCTGCTGCTTCCTGTGGTGCCAATAGTTGATCGGAACACTACTACGTCAGATGCTCGGCTGGCACCGCAGCCTACCGTCAGATCGGCCCCCACTGTGACTCAGGCCTCGGGAATAGGGTCAGGGCAGCTTTCGTTTTAGAATGTAACCAACGCACAGACAGTCTCCGTAATCACGGGACCAGTCATCGGATGCACACCCTTAAATGGTTCTACCCCCGCCAAGGAGCCTTCGTGTCCCAGCCTGAAATGCATGACCCCTTCGCCTTTGTTGGCCTGACGTACGACGACGTCCTGCTCCTTCCCGGCCACACCAACGTCATCCCTTCCGAAGCTGACACCAGCTCACGGGTTTCCAAGCGCATCACCGTGCAGACGCCGTTGCTGTCTGCCGCCATGGACACCGTGACTGAATCCCGCATGGCCATCGCCATGGCCCGCCAGGGTGGCTTGGGTGTTGTGCACCGCAACCTGTCCATTGAGCGCCAGGCCGAAGAAGTTGACCTGGTCAAGCGCAGCGAATCGGGGATGATCACCAACCCGGTCACTGTGGGCCCCGACGCCACGCTGGCGGAGCTGGACGAGCTGTGCTCACGTTTCCGCGTTTCTGGCCTGCCCGTTGTTGACGCTGACGGCCGCCTGGTAGGCATCGTGACCAACCGCGACACCGTTTTCATCCCGGAAAGCGAATACTCGCAGCGCCTGGTCCGCGACGTCATGACCCACATGCCGTTGATCACCGGCCGTGTTGGCATCAGCCGCGAAGAGGCTTCGGGCCTGCTGGCCAAGAACAAGATTGAAAAGCTCCCCCTGGTGGACGCTGCCGGTGTGCTCCGCGGCCTCATCACTGTCAAGGACTTCGCCAAGGCTGAGCAGTACCCGCTTGCCACCAAGGATGACAAGGGTCGCCTGCGCGTGGGTGCAGCCATTGGCTTCTTCGGCGATGGTTTTGAACGCGCCATGACCCTGGTTGAGGCAGGCGTTGATGCTTTGTTCGTTGACACCGCCAACGGCCACAGCCAGGGCGTCCTGGAAATGATCCAGCGCCTCAAGAGCGAGAAGTCCGCCGCCCACGTTGATGTGATTGGTGGCCAGGCTGCCACCCGCGAAGGTGCCCAGGCCCTGATCGACGCCGGTGCCGACGGCATCAAGGTTGGCGTTGGCCCAGGTTCCATCTGCACCACCCGCGTGGTGGCAGGTGTTGGCGTTCCGCAGATCACCGCCATTTACGAATCCGCCAAGGCTGCCATTCCGGCAGGGGTGCCGTTGATTGCCGACGGCGGACTGCAGTACTCGGGCGACATCGGCAAGGCGCTGGTCGCCGGCGCTGACACCGTCATGCTCGGTTCCCTGCTGGCCGGTACCGAAGAGTCCCCGGGCGAGACGGTCTTTGTCAACGGCAAGCAGTTCAAGGCATACCGCGGCATGGGCTCCCTCGGTGCCATGCAATCCCGCGGCAAGAACACCTCCTATTCCAAGGACCGCTACTTCCAGGCCGATGTCACCGGAGATGAGAAGCTCATCCCCGAGGGCATTGAAGGCCGGGTTGCCTACCGCGGCCCGCTCGCCTCGGTTGCCTATCAGCTGGTTGGCGGCCTGCGACAGACCATGTTCTACGTTGGCTCCCCGACCATTCCCGAGCTGAAGGCGCGCGGCAAGTTTGTGCGCATCACCGCGGCAGGTCTGAAGGAATCCCACCCTCATGACATCACCATGACCGTGGAAGCCCCGAACTACAAGTAACAGTTTCCAGTACGACGGCGGGCCGTCACCTTTCGCACGAAAGGTGACGGCCCGCCGTCGTTCCCCACGCCCTCCCACCACTCGCAATCCCCAGCAGCTCCCACCCCTCGCAAGCTCGCGGCGGGCCCCCGCTGAGGGGCCCTCGGACGTGTGGGCCCAGCAGAACTAGGCCAGGGCGGCCTTGAATGCCGCCGTGGCTTCGTCCTGCGGAAGCGAGGTCTGGGTGAACTCGGATTCGGAACCTGAACGCAGCACCCATTCACCTGTTTCTTCTGCTGTCAGCTGGGCAACCACCGGCTCGGAGCCCGTGCGCAGGCGCCTGATGACAGCGGTGGCGGGAAGGCCCTCGGCGGCACCGGCGAGGTACTCCTGGGTCAGGTGCAGGGCCAGCTCCACCATGGCGGGTCCGGACTCGATGGGCTGGACCTCGTGCACCCCGAGCGGGCTCAAGCTCAGCAGGACGGCCCCAACATTGGAGCCCACCGTGAAGAGCACATGGTTGGTTGTTGGTGTGGTCAGGGAAATTTCCAGCCACTCCTGGGCCTGAGACAAAACCGAAGCCACTATGGAGCATTTCTCCAGGGGAACAATCTTCTCGCCTTGAAGTTCCGCCAGTCCGCGCACCATCAAGGTGGTGATTCCTGCGTTGGTGAGCAGTTCGTTGTCGGTGTGCTGGTCAAGACGGAGCAGGCCCAGCGTCACCGCCGCCGACTCTGTGGGGGTCATTGCCAGCAGGCCGAGCAATTCGTGGTCGGTCATCCGCAGTTCTGTGTCAGTCATGAACCCAGCCTACAGAAACGCCCCACTTGCGAGGCACGCAGCAGCAGTCGCAGCTACAATCAACCCATGCTCCCCGCCTATGATCCACAGACTGAATATTCACACTGGGACTCGGGTCTGTGGACCCGGGTGCTGGCCACCTCCGGCGTACGGAACCCCTTCACCGGCGGACCCTACAGCGAAGCCATGTTGGCTGGCCTGGCGGGCGGAATCGGCTTCATGATTTTTACGTTTGAGTACAAGGAAACCACCACAGCCTCCGTGGTCACCCGTTTTCACCCCGGCCCGTACACCGAGAATCTGCTGCGGCGCAGTGGCGCAGGCGTCAACATTCAGCAGACCGGGAGCGCCACGCTGGCCCAGGCGCGGCTGGACGCTGCGCTGGACTCTGGGGTTCCGGCAGTGGTGCGGCTTGTGCGCGGGAAGCTGCCGTGGGCCGCGTCGGATGCGCTGGCGGACATGGATTCCATGGATGTTGCCGTGGTGGCCCGTGACGGCGACGGCTACCTGGTGGACGACGGCGGCGGCTACCTGGTGGACGACGGCGGCGGGAGACTCGAGAGGATAGCGCCGGAGGAGCTGGCACAGGCGCGCGGCGCACGGAAGGCGGACAAGCACTGGCAGGCGCATGTTGTGCAGGGGAGCGGGGGCGAACCTACAGGGGAGATCTTGACCAAAGCTGTGCTGCGCCAGACCATTGCCGAGACCGCCCACGCCCTGTTGACACAGCAAGCGCCGCCCGGGATCCCGCCGGGATATGCCAATAACTTTGGCATTCTTGGAATGGAACAATGGGCTTTGCGGCTGCGGGACACCTCCACCAAGCGTGGCTGGACGCGAATCTTTGGCGACCCCCAACGCTCCCAAGCTGGCCTTGCCATGTTGCACGGCCTCCTGGCCGGCAAACGGTTCAGTGGCCCCGGGGCTCTCCGGCCGTTGCATGCGCAATTTTTGCGCGAGGTGGCGATGCTCGGGGACGGGGCGTCCGGCGTCGGGCTCCCCACTGCATTGGGCCAAGTTGGCGCACAATACAAAGAACTGGGCGAACTTTGGGATGAGCTGGCAGTGCTGATCGGGCGGGACGGGGAGCCTGATTTTACGGCCATGGCAGCGAAAGTGGAGCGCATTGCAGGCTTGGAAGCGGCAGCCGCCCTGGCGCTGCAAAAGTCCGTGGACTGAGCGGTTTAAGGGCTCTGGCGCTCGCTGCGATAGGCTAGGGGGCGTGACTTATGAGATTGAGATTGGCCGTGGAAAGCGTGGACGCCGCGCATACTCGTTGGATGAGATTTCGATTGTGCCCAACAGGCGTACTCGCGATCCCCAGGATGTGTCGGTGAAATGGCAGATCGACGCTTACCAGTTTGAGGTGCCCGTCATTGGGGCGCCCATGGACTCGGTGATGTCCCCGGAGACAGCCATTGCCTTGGGCAAATTGGGTGGCTTGGGTGTCCTGGATCTGGAAGGCCTGTGGACTCGCTACGAGGACCCGCAGCCGGTGCTGGATGAGATTGCAACGCTGGAAGGCTCGGTGGTTGATCCCGAGACCACCCGCCGCCTGCAGGAAATCTACAGCGCACCCATCAAGGCGGAACTGATCACGGCCCGCCTGGCCGAGATTCGTGCCGCCGGCGTGACCGTTGCCGGCTCCCTGACGCCGCAACGCACCCAGGAGTTCTACAAGACTGTCATCGCAGCCGGCGTGGACATTTTTGTGATTCGAGGAACCACTGTTTCCGCTGAGCACGTGTCCAAGACCACCGAGCCTTTGAACCTCAAGCAGTTCATCTATGAACTCGATGTCCCCGTCATTGTTGGTGGCGCGGCAGGCTACACCTCGGCCCTGCACCTGATGCGCACTGGCGCAGCCGGTGTCCTGGTGGGCTTCGGCGGAGGCGCCTCCACCACCACAAGCCGCGCACTGGGTATCCGGTCACCCATGGCCAGCGCCATCTCCGACGTTGCCGCGGCCCGCCGCGACTACATGGATGAGTCTGGCGGACGCTACGTGCACGTGATTGCCGACGGCGGCATGGGCTCCAGCGGTGACATCGTCAAGGCCATTGCCATGGGCGCCGACGCCGTCATGCTCGGGGCAGCTTTGTCCCGCGCCGCCGAGGCGCCCGGCCAGGGCTGGCACTGGGGTGCCGAAGCCCACCACCAGGAACTGCCGCGCGGCCACCGCGTGAAGATGGGCACCGTAGGAACCCTGGAAGAGGTCCTGTACGGTCCGGCACACCAAGCCGACGGCACCTCAAACCTGATTGGTGCGCTGCGCCGGTCCATGGCCACCACAGGTTATTCAGACCTGAAGGAATTCCAGCGGATTGACGTCATCGTCTCCCCGTAGTTTTGTGGTTTCAAAGTGCCTCGGCCGTTGGGCCGGGGCACTTTGTTCCTTAACAACGACCCCGGCGGAGCCCCTATTTCGAGGCGGAAATGAGACTAGACTGGGGGCAGTCTTTTATTCCAACACCAGCCGAAAGGTACTGATGACATCGGGTTCGCTGGAACGCTATGAAACTGAACTAACCAACCCCAACTTGGTTATTTTGGAAATGGTAGCCGACTCGAAAGAAGACGGAACCGCCCAATTGGCCGCGAAACTCTTTGAGCACGGCCGCATCTCCGATCTTGACGGTTTCTTGCGCGACGTCAACTCCCGCGAGCATCAGATGGCCACTGGACTCCCCGGAGGTATTGGCCTGCCACACGCGCGCAGCGAGTTCGTCAATGAAATCTCCATCGCCGTGGGCATCACCAAGTTTGACCACAGCCTCGATTTTGGTGCCGTTGACGGCCCCGCCACGGTGATCTTGCTCATTGCCACGCCCGCCAGCTCATTCTCCGCGCACCTGGAGGTGCTGGCCACGCTAGCCAGGTCCTTGTTCAAGGAAAACTACCGTGAATCCCTGCGCCGGGCCCACGATCCCGAGGTTATTGCCGAACTCATCAACTCGTCATTGATTTTCTTCGACCACTAGGCCCCACGCCCTCCCACCACTCGCAGGCTCGCGGCGGGGCCCTCGGGCGCGGGGGCCCACCCAGCTCCTCCCCGATTTCAGCCGCTGGCGCGTGGGCCCAGGCAGGTCCGGGTTTCCAGGCGCATTCGTTGTTCTACACGGTGACGAAGTAACGTTGAAGGGTGTTGAAAACTGCCGTTAAGCCCAAATGGATAGCCGCGCTGGTATTTGCGTTGGCCGTTTCCGCCGTCTTAGTCCTGCTGAGCCAGTGGCAGTTCTCCCGCTCGCTGGAAAAAGACGTGGCTCCTCCCACAGTGACAGAGAAGGTTCAGCCTCTGCTGAACATCATGGTTCCGGGTGAGCCCCTGACCGGCGACATTGAGGGCCAGTTGGTGACCACCAGCGGCCACTTTGACCCCGCAAAACAAGTCGTGGTCCCCGAGCGCGTACAGGACGGCGACGTTGGCTACTGGGTTGTCACGGCCTTTGTGGTGGACGGAGCCCCAACGCTCTCAGGTGTAGCGGCAACTAAGGAAGTAGTGATTCCCGTGGCCCGCGGCTGGATTGCATCACCTGACAAACTGCCCAGCGCACCCAGCGGAACCGTCCAGCTTGAAGGCAGGTTGCTGAACTCCGAAGGTCCAGTGCTGGCACCGGATCTCCCCGCCGGCCAAGTCAGTGCACTCTCCAGCGCCGAGCTGACAAACATGTGGAACGTAACCACCTACGCCGCATTTGTGGTCTCCCGCCACGAGATGGCGAACGGTGCAGACGTTGGCGCCTCAGCACAGTCCTCGGGACTGCTGCCGATTACTGTCACCGCAACGGACCAAAATGACAAGGTCAACTGGCTGAACATTTTCTACGCGATTGAATGGGTAGTCTTCGCCGGCTTTGCTTTGTTCCTGTGGTGGCGTTTGGTGGCCGATGACTACCGCCGCGACCAAGACGCACTCTACGACCTGGAATACCCGGACGACGACACCCCCGATGAAGATACGACCAAAGAGGTAACAAAGTGACCGAGCCCAAATCGAGCGGCGCCCCGGCAGCATCGACCAATGCTGCAACCCCGAAGCGACGCTTTGGCGGCACCCCTGCCCAGATCATGACGGCACTGAAGTTTTACAAGGTGCTGGCCTACGCAACAGGTGCCATGCTCCTGCTGCTGGTGGTTGAACTGGTGCTGCGCTACGCCTTCAGCAGCGTTCTGGTGGCTGGTGGCACCAACTCCATCACGGGCGAGTCCCACGGCTTTGGCTTGGTGAACGTTGACGGTGGCGCCATGGCGATCACCGGCGGCGTGAACCTGTCCACTATGGTTCTGATTGTTCATGGCTGGATGTACGTTGTGTACTTGATTGCCGACTTCCGCCTGTGGACTCTCATGCGCTGGCCGTTTGGCAAGCTGGTACTCATTGCCCTGGGCGGCGTGGTGCCGTTCCTGTCCTTCATTGTTGAAGGCAAGGTTCACAAGGAAGTGCTGGCAGAGGTTGCCGCCAATCCAAAGGCCGGCAAACGCTACTAGAGCCAATCGCCGTCGAACCCTAAGGGGCAGCATCCCACACGCTCCACCGCCTGACGCTCCTGCAGACGTGGGTGGGTTTTTCGGAACGCTCCTGCACAACTGCAGGAGCGTTCCGGGTTTAAGTCCCATAGCTGCGATAGCGCTGGGAAATTTGAGGTGCTGGTCACTCAAACTGGGGGTGCGCAGCAAGCTGGCTGCGGCGTGGGTTAAGATTGAAGGGTGACTAATCCCGCTACGGCCCAGACTTCCCAGAAGCCCGTCCTGGTTGTGGACTACGGTGCCCAGTATGCCCAGTTGATTGCGCGCCGTGTGCGTGAGGCCAATGTGTACTCGGAAATCGTGCCGCATACCTATACAACTGCGCAGTTGCTGGCCAAAAACCCAGCTGCCATTATTCTCTCCGGTGGACCTTCAAGTGTCTACGCAGAGGGCGCACCCAGCGTTGGTGCTGACCTGTTCGAAGCCGGCATTCCGGTCTTGGGTATTTGCTATGGTTTCCAAGCCATGGCTGCTGCCTTGGGCGGTACCGTCGCCGAAACAGGTTCGCGCGAATACGGTGCAACAAACGTTTCCCTGGTTGGCGAAAGCCGCTCCATCCTCAGCTCCACAGGTGACGTGCAAACCACCTGGATGAGCCATGGTGACAGCGTCCAGCAGGCGCCCGAGGGCTTCGACGTCCTCGCGTCCTCAGCTGGCGCACCCGTTGCCGCCTTTGCCAATGAGGAAAAGTGCCTCTTCGGTGTCCAGTGGCACCCCGAGGTCAAGCACTCCGAGTTCGGCCAGACCGTGTTGGAGAACTTCCTGTTCAACGGCGCCAAGCTGGAAAAGAACTGGACTGCCAACAGCATCCTGGACGAGCAGGTTGATCGCATCCGCGAGCAGATTGGCAGCGCAAAGGTCATTTGTGGTCTTTCTGGTGGCGTTGACTCTGCCGTGGCCGCCGCCCTGGTGCAGCGCGCTGTGGGCGACCAACTCACCTGCGTGTTCGTCAACCACGGCTTGCTCCGTCAGGGTGAGGCCGAGCAGGTTGAGCTCGACTTCGTAGCCTCCACCGGCGCCAAGCTGTACGTTGCCAACGAGCAGGACCGCTTCCTGAACGCCCTTGCCGGTGTTTCCGATCCGGAGACCAAGCGCAAGATCATTGGCCGCGAATTCATCCGCGCCTTCGAAGAAGCAGAACGCGCCATCATGGCCGAGGCAGCTTCAGAAGGCGAAGAGATCAAGTTCCTGGTTCAGGGCACCCTCTACCCCGATGTTGTTGAATCCGGCGGTGGTGAAGGCGCAGCCAACATCAAGAGCCACCACAATGTTGGCGGTCTGCCCGAGGACCTGCGCTTTGAGCTCGTTGAGCCGTTGCGTGCCTTGTTCAAGGACGAGGTCCGTGCCGTGGGCGCCGAACTGGGCCTGCCTGCCGAAATCGTTGGCCGCCAGCCGTTCCCCGGCCCCGGCCTAGGTATCCGCATCGTCGGCGAAATCACCGGCGAACGCCTGGAACTGCTGCGCAAGGCTGATGCCATTGCCCGCGCCGAGCTCACAGCTGCCGGCCTGGACAATGAAGTGTGGCAGATGCCCGTAGTGCTGCTCGCCGATGTGCGCAGCGTGGGCGTCATGGGTGACGGCCGTACCTACGGTCACCCCATTGTGCTCCGTCCGGTGTCCTCCGAGGACGCCATGACGGCTGACTGGTCACGCCTTCCGTACGATCTGCTGGCCAAGATCTCCAACCGAATCACCAATGAGGTGGAAGGCGTAAACCGCGTTGTTTTGGACGTCACGTCCAAGCCGCCGGGAACCATTGAGTGGGAGTAAAACCCACAGGACCACTGGGGAGTACCGGAAAAGCCGTTTTTCTGGCTTTATTTGGTGCTCCCCAGTGTGCCGAACAGGCATTAAAAGGCTAGGGGCGATAGCCTAAATTGCATGTCAGTATGGTCAAGACCGTTTCGCTCAAGTGCAGAGAAGAAGGCACCCGTGTCCGAAGTTGCAAGCCTCAATGTGAGTTCACCTGAACTCCAATCCTGGCTTGCTGGATTGGATTCCTATTCCGGAGCCGATACCGCCCTTGCCTTCGTAAAAACCGAGCATGGCAGCATCAGCCTCACGCACGCCCACCCCTCCGGACTGGCGCAGCTCTTGGCTGGCCGCAAAACCCGGCTATCCACGCTGATTCGCGAACCCGAACACTACGCAGCTGCCAAGCGGGCCGCCGCTGCGTTGCGGGCCAAGATCTTTGAGCTGAGCACCGATCGCGGGATCGACGTCGGCTACCTCGCCGCCGGGATGGCCCGGTGGTCTGCCTTGGGCGATGACCATGAGGCAGTCAATGCACCCGTGCTGCTGGCCGCCGTCGCACTGACGGTGCGTCCGGGCCAGGACGACTACGAACTCCAGCTCATGGAGCAGGCACAGATCAATCCCGCGCTGGTCAAGCACCTGAGCGAACACACCAACATCCACGTTGATGCTGCCGCTCTGGGCCGGCTCGCGTACAGCACCGCACGCTTTGATCCCACCCCCGTGCTGGATCGCGTCCGGAACATGCTGGCACCCATTTCAGGGTCCACCGTGGAGCATGAGCTGGTGGTTTCCAGCTTTGGCTTCCTCAATGACAACCTGAGCGACCCTGCCCTGATGGCGGGCAGTGAACTGCTGGAGCTGTTGCAGCGTCACAGTGAGGACGATGTCCTTCCGGTTGAACTGGAACCGGACTTTTCCAGGTTCACGTCCTTGGATGATCGCCGTCCGGAGGATGAAATCCTGGTGCGCGACGCCGATCGGCAACAGCAATACGTGCTGGACATGATCCGTGCAGGGGATTCGGTGCTGGTCTCAACCCCTCCGGGCACCGGGCAAACCCAAACAGCCATCAATGCGATTGCCCAGCTGGTCCATGACGGCAAGAGCGTTTTGGTGGTGGGCGAACGTCGCGGCACGCTGAACGAGTTGGCCCAGATCCTCACCGAGCATGATCTGGACTCCTTGATGCTCCAGCTCAGCGCCCAAAGCGGGCCGCAACAAATCAAATCCCAGCTCATTCGTGCCATCACACGCAACGAAAAAGCTGTTGAGCCCAAGCTGGCCAATCTGCACGAGACCTTGGTTGATCACCGCCACCAGCTGGTGGACCACGTGGCGAGCCTGCACAATGTCCGCGAGCGGTGGGGCTGCTCACCGTATCAGGCCATGCAGTCGCTGGCGGAGCTGACCTCCATACATCCGGCACCGGCCACCACTGTGCGGCTCAAGCGCAGCGTGTTGGACAGCATCCGTGACCGCAAGGAACTGACAGGGCGTTTGCGCCGTGCCGCGGCCTTGGGCGCGTTTAGCCAAGTGGCCGTGAGTAGTGCCTGGCACGGTGCCCGCATGGTCACCCGCAAGGAAACTGAAGTGGCCTACTCACTGGCCGAGCAGCTCCATGAGCAGGTTCCCCTCTTTGCCGCCAAGATGCGCGAGGTGGCTGAATTTGGCCAGATCACCCAGGGCGTTACCTTTGCCGACTGGGGCCTTCAACTGAACATGCTGGTGGCCATCCGCGAGAGCTTGGACAAGTTCAACGCCGATATTTTTGACTGGTCCACCGAAGACATGATCGCTGCCACCGCCACGGCTGCCTGGCGGCGTGAGCGCGGGATCGAAATGCCTGCCCTGCAGCGTGCACGGTTCCGCCGCAACGCCAAGGACTTGGTGCGCCCGGGCGTTCACATTGCCGATCTGCATGAGTCATTGGTTCTGGTGAATGAGCAGAGTGCACTGTGGGCCGAGGCCGCCACCAGCAAGCGCCACCCCACGGTACCTTCGGGCCTGGCCGAGCTGAACCGAAGCTATGCGGCACTGCGGGAGAAGCTGCTGACCTTGGGTGCGGTTCTGGAGCGCACAGTGGATGGCGGTGACCTGCTGAACTTCAACGCTGGCGAGCTGGTTGGCCGTCTGGAGGCCTTGGTGGCGTCCAAGGAAACGTTGGAGACGCTGCCTGAGCGCACACTGTTGCTGGACGGCCTGCGCGAGCAGGGACTGGGCGAATTGCTGGCTGATCTGGCTCACCGTGAGGTTCCCGCCGAGCAGACCGGGTCAGAGCTTGAATTGGCGTGGTGGCAGTCTGCCCTTGAGGCGATGATTAGCGGGGATGAATACCTTGCCATGTCCGACGGCGCCAACCTGCGCCGTTTGGAGGCCGAGTTCCGCTTGGCTGACCAAACCCATGTTGCCTCCGGGCCCGGCCGCATTCGCTGGCGTTTGGCGCAGCAGTGGACTGAAATCCTGGCTGGCCGCAACCGCCAGGGCGAAATGCTGCGCAACGTTTTGAAGGATGGCCGGGTTTCCTTGGCCGCACTGAGTGCTCAAGCGCCGGACTTGTTGCGCAACTTGGCTCCCGTGTTTGTGCTGAGCCCCCTGGTGGTGCCCACGGCAATCCCCTCCGATTACCGCTTTGATGCAGTGATTATCCTGGATGCCGAATCAACATCATTGCAATCGGCCCTGCCAGCGTTGGCCCGTGCCGACCAAGTGGTTGCCTTTGGGGATGAGCAAACAGCCTGCCCCAAGAGTTTCACCGTGGCTGTCAGCTCACCGTCGCAGCGCGGCAGCGAGCAACACCCACTGGAAAGCGTTTTTGGTGCACTGTCGCGCGTGTTGCCGCGCCACCGCCTGACGGTTTCCTACCGTGCCGTGGATGAAGAGTTGGTCCGCCAGCTCAGCAATGGTTTCTACGACGCCCAGCTCGAACGCCTGCCCGATGGCCGCGCCGTGACTGGCCTTGAACGCTCACTCACCGTGGACTACCTGCCTGACGGCAAGGGCCTGCCGGGTGCTGGCGACGGTGGTGTCGAGTCAGTGGTGGCTGAGGTGAACCGCGTTGTGGACCTGGTGTTTGAACACGCCAGGGTACGTCCGCGCGAGTCGTTGGCGGTTATTACTGCCAGTGACCGCCACGCGGTACGTGTGGCGCAGGCCATCCGGATCCACATGGCCAACCATCCTTTGCTGGGCGAGTTCTTCGCATCCGGTCCTGAGTCTTTCCGTGTGGTCACGGTGGACAGGGCTGCCGGCTTGGTCAGGGACAGGGTTATCTTCTCCCTAGGTTATGGCCGGACACCCCATGGCCGCGCCCTGCATGGCTTTGGTCCGTTGTCCGAGCCTGATGGCCGCGCCAAGTTTGCGCTGGCCATGACCCGTGCCCGGACTCATATCCACATCTTGACCTGCTTCCGTCCCGAGGATCTGGACGAGCAGCGTTTGAGCTACGGCGCCACCGACTTCTTTGAGCTGCTGGACCGTGAACTGGCCGGGAATTCGTTGTTGGGCACACCCGCATCGCGCGCCCAGGACAGCGAACGGATCACGGGTGAAGACCCCTTGGTGGCCGACCTTGCCGACAGGCTCCGTGCCCGCGGGGCCCGCGTGTGGCACCACTACGACGGCGCCCTGGACATGGCGGCAGCCCCGGATCCCATCCAGTTGTTGGGCCGCGCCGAGCATGAGATCCCTGTCCCTGTGGCAGTTGAATCGGATGGCACCGCCAAATACCAGAACATGAGTGTGCGTGAACGGAGTCGCCTGCGGCCCGAGATGCTGGAACGCCTAGGTTGGCGCTACGTTCCGCTGTGGACCATTGAAGTCTTCACGGATCCCTCGAGTTGTGCCGACCAAATTGGCCGTTTCCTGGGCCTGTCCTCCACAGCTGGCGACGCCGATCTGGCCTCCCTGATGGGCACCTCCTTGGATACGTCCATGACGGCCGTGATCGATTCGCCCCGTTCGCGGCGGCGCAGCGGAACAGCCGCCGAGACAAACAACGACGCAGTCGAAGCGCCCGGGGAAACCCAGAGCGAGGACATGGCGCCGGAACTGGAACAAGATTTAGTGAGTGCTGAAAGCGAGAAGTCAGTGAGTGAGCAGGCTGCGAATATGAACGAGACTGAGTCAGCGGCTGAAACCACTGCCGAGGCCATGGCCGAACCGGCTGCAGAGTCGGCTCAGGATGCGGCCGGCGACTTGGCACCGTCATCGGATTCGGGCGTC
Source organism: Arthrobacter glacialis (assembly GCF_002909445.1). Taxonomy (GTDB): domain Bacteria; phylum Actinomycetota; class Actinomycetes; order Actinomycetales; family Micrococcaceae; genus Specibacter; species Specibacter glacialis. The sequence goes on along the minus strand of NZ_PPXC01000004.1, from coordinate 27,258 downwards.
TTGCCCAAGGTAGCTCCGCACGACGCCGACCACACCTGGGGCGACACACCCACAGCCAAGGGCCATGACGAATGGCTGCGCGAGAACAAACCCCCGCACTGGGGCTAAAGACTAAAAGGATCACCATGGCTACTTCGCCACAAATTCCAGGAATAGGCGCATTCGTGGACAAGAACCCCGGGGCGTCCATGCCGGAAACTCCAGGGCTTGTTAAAGTTGCAGCCAGACTCTTGGGACTTTGCGCCGTTGTGCAGATTGTTGCGAGCATTTTTGGCCTGATCTATGCATCCTCTCCTGAACGGCTTGCCGCCATCCAAGCGCAGATCGATGTCATGAGCGGGGACGTGCCCAGCCTGGAATTGATGCGCAACATGGGCTTGCTAACGGTGATCTTGGCTGGTGTTGTGACGGTGGGAGCCTACCTCTTCATCAGTTTCTTCCTACTGCGCGGCCGGTCATGGGCGCGGTCAACGGCTGCTGTCCTGGTGGCACTGACGTTGATCCAGTTGGTCGGCATCAGCTTCCCGGCAGGCCTGGCAACTGTGGCGCAGCTTGTTCTGGGCGGCGTGGCCGTGGGTCTTTGCTACCTGCCTGCCAGTACCAGGTACTTTGCTGCCGCCAAGGCTGCCCGCGGCCAGTAGCACCGATTCCGGGGGAGCGTCAGTTCAGCAGTATCAGGAACACTTTCCCCCGGTTGATTGCGCCGGCCAACGGTACCGCCTGTTCGGGAGAGGCAGCAACCACCACAATCCCCTCATTCTCTTGGGCGGGAAGAAGACCGCCGCTTTGAGGAGCCAGGGCGGGTGTCCAGAGAACGGGAACATCACTGGCGAGCACTTCATTGGTGACTGGCCCGTCCAGTCCTGCACTGCTGCTCAAAACCACTGTCACCAGCTGTCCTTGGCGCAGCAACGTCACAGTGGTGGGATCGCTCAACCGAACCGGGACTGCCTGACTGCCAGGTGGTGCACCCACCAGTAGTTCGTTACCCAGCAACGAGGCGTCGGTGAGGACTTCTCCGCGGCGGACGGGGCCTGAAAGCTGCCGGCCTGTCCACGCGGTAGTTGTGCCATTTTCTGGCGACAGGACAGATTCTGGTAGCAATGAGCCGTCTGGCACCATGGCCGGGCTGACTGCGGATTGACCAAGATCGGATGGGCTGAGAACATGCCCGGCAGGAAGGTCCCGCGCAGCAAGCAAAACGGTGGTTGTGGGAGGACTCGCAGGGGTTAGCTGCTCAACAGCAATGGCGGCTGCCGCACACAGCAGCAGAGCTGCCACAAGTCTTCGTCGGCGCATCACCAGACGAAAGAATTTCCCCCATGCTGTTTGTGGTGATGCCCGTCCCGACCAATGTCGGGACCGCCACGCAGGTCCTGGGTACGTGGGCGGAGGCGCGGGAACACGATTTGCTTTCATGCACCCACGCTAAGGGTACGCGCCCGCCCGCAAAAGTGGCTCTCGCCCTATTGTGGACAGTGCATGGCACAGCTGTCCCTGTGGAGGAACTAAAGGATGGAAGAGAGCCCGACGAGGGCCCAAATCTCCGTGATACTAGGCGGCACCAACAGTGGCGGCCTTGGCTGGCGCTGCGCTGTTGGAGGTGCTGCTGGAACTTGAACTGCTGCCAGCGGAACTGCTTGCCGGGGCCGGCTCTGAGCTGGTGCTTGCCGTAGCTGCCACCGAGCTGGAGGTGGAGCGGGAATCGGTGCGGTAGAAACCGGTGCCTTTGAAGACGACGCCAACGGAGTTGAACTTCTTGCGTAGATTTCCGCGGCATTCCGGGCACACAGTCAACGAGTCATCGGTAAATGACTGCTGAATATCAAAAGCATGGCCGCAATCTTTGCAGGCGTAGGCATACGTGGGCACTAATTTTCCTCCTGGATACATGCGTTGGAACCCTAACCGCCAGTCGCGTGGCTGGCAGTCCATGGTCCCAAGGGCTAATTCTACCATCGCAAGCTAGAACGCCTCAGGGCTCCTGGGCATTCCCGTTGCCTAGGGGTGGGCCGCAGCGTTGGTAGCCGGCTGGAGTGAGTGCATGGGTGACGCGTGCATCGAGGAAATCATGGGGGAGCAGCCCCGGCGCCACCAGTTCATGGGCATAGACCACGGCGGCCACGGGGAGAGCCGGAATGGTGGCCAAGAACCTGTCGTAGTAGCCGCCACCCTGCCCCAAACGCACACCTGCTGTGTCCACGGCTAGTGCGGGAATCAGGATGGCTTCCACCGAACCCAGTGCGGCAAAGGAGAGTCGCGGACCAACTGGTTCCATGACCGGTGCCAGAGGGCTCTTGGCCATTTGGATTCCCGGGTGCCAGAGAGTCCAGCTCAGCCGATATTCGGGCTCGCATACCGGAACATAGACCGTGTGCCCGGCCGCCGTCCACGCCTCTAGCAGCGGCGCAGTTGGTGGTTCATGGCCCATGGAGACGTAGGCGCATGCGGTCATGCCAGCAGCGGCTGGGGCCAACATGTCCAAGGAAGCCAACCAGTCAAGCCCCACGCGGGCGAGCTTAGGGCCGGCGGCTGGCGCCACGGACTGGCGCTGGGCGCGGATTTGGGCCCTCCACTCGGCTTTGCTCATTGTGCTCATGTCTGTCCGCTCGAGGTGGGGAATACTGGCCTAAGCAACACTATCCATGATTTCGCTTGGAATTCCGCTAACCTTGGGGCATGACTCCTGCACAGCGCGTTCGTAAAGCGGTAATTCCCGCAGCCGGTTTGGGCACTCGATTCCTGCCAGCAACCAAAGCCATGCCCAAGGAAATGTTGCCTGTTGTTGACAAACCAGCCATCCAATATGTTGTCCAGGAGGCAGTAAGTGCCGGACTGACAGACGTTTTGATGATCACAGGCCGCAATAAGCGGGCTCTTGAAGACCACTTTGACAGGGTTCCCGTCACCGAGCAGTTGCTGCAGGAAAAGGGCGACGTCGAGCGCCTCGCCGCTGTCCAGCACGCCACGGATTTGGGCGAGATCCACTATGTCCGCCAGGGCGACCCCAAGGGGTTGGGGCATGCAGTGTTGCGCGCCAAGACCCATGTGGGGAACGAGCCGTTTGCCGTGTTGCTCGGCGATGACTTGATTGACGAGCGCGATGAGCTGCTCACCGCCATGATTGCCGTGCAGGAACGCACCGGCGGCTCAGTGGTGGCCTTGATCGAGGTTCCGCAGAACAAGATCTCCTCGTACGGTTGCGCCGACATGACAGTCATTGAAGGCGAAGACTACGTTCGCGTCAACCACCTGGTCGAGAAGCCGGCCATCGAGGACGCACCGTCCAACCTGGCCGTCATTGGCCGCTACGTGCTCCACCCGGCCGTCTTTGAAGTACTGGAAAACACCCCTCCGGGCCGTGGCGATGAAATCCAGCTCACCGATGCGCTGCAGACCCTGGCCACGATGGACGGTGAAGGTGGGGGCGTGTATGGCGTCGTATTCCGTGGCCGCCGCTATGACACTGGCGACAAGTTGAGCTACCTCAAGGCAGTGGTGACCTTGGCTTGTGAAAACGAAGAGTTGGGCTCGGACTTGCGTGAATGGCTGGGCGAGTTCACAGCCGACTTCCAGGTCTAAGTTCATGTGGGGGCAGGCCATCTGGCCGGTGACCTTGGAAAGCGGCGATTTGGTCCTGCGCCCCATCAAGCTTCGTGACAAGGCGGAGTGGAGCCAGGTACGCGCCAGAAATGCTGCCTGGCTTCAGCCGTGGGAGGCCAGCAACCCTGCCAGCCAGGGCCAGTTGCCCACCTTTGGTGGAATGGTGCGGGTCTTGAATCAGCAGGCGCGTGAGGCGGCGGCATTGCCGTTCATCATTACTGAGCGTGTCCCGGGCAAGTCAAAACCAGCCATTGCGGGTCAGCTGACTGTTTCCTCCATCATGTGGGGATCAGCCATGTCTGCCACCTTGGGGTATTGGGTGGATCAGGACCGCGCCGGGCGTGGCATTGTTCCCACGGCCGTTGCCATGGCTACGGACCATTGCTTCCGGCAGCTAGGACTGCACCGCATGGAGATCAACATCCGCCCGGAGAACGTGGCGAGTTTGCGTGTGGTGGAGAAGCTGGGCTTCAGGGATGAGGGCCTGCGTCCTCGGTACCTGCACATCAACGGCCAGTGGGCTGACCATAGGAGTTTTGCCCTCACTGCTGAAGAGGTCCCCGAGGGGATCCTGACCAGGTGGTTGGCCAGCCGGTAGGAATCAGGTGGTGGGTTGACCGACATCGGATGTAAGAAGTGTCAGATTTATTCCCTTAGCTTGCGACACACCGCCAGTAATGCCGGTGGCGACATGTTTCCCCTCTAGGGTTGAAATGTGGCCGGACACGTGTTGCGAGCCCACCCAATCCAGCAGTTGCAGGAGACGTCAATGGAAAGCATTACTTCCGACGCCCACACCCACGTGGAGCCGGGACCTTCAACGGTCGTGCCCTCGCCAGCTGACAAGCCTTTGAAAATCCGCTGGGGCAGAACCCTGGTTGCCTGCCTGGGTCTCATGGCATTGCTGGTGGCTGGTATTTCCGGCGCGCTGAGCATGCTGTCTGTGACCACTTCCGGCTTGACCTGGGCATCCCTCGCCGTGTTTGGCTTGGTGATTGCAGGCCTCCGCACGCTTGCTGTGCGTGACCAAAATATTCGCCGTGCCGCCCGAGTTGCTGCAAGTGATGCAGCAAGAGCGACTTCCGCGCAGGCCTCCACGCCCGCTCCGGAATTGCGTGAGACCACACTCTTTGATGGTGCAGAAGGTGCTCCGCCGGCGCCTGTGCAGAAACCACTCACGGCAGAGGAATTGCGCGCTGCCGCTTTGCGCGTTGCTGCCAAGGGAACCGCCGACGCCAAGTTGGCACACACCCAAACCCTCGCTGAGGGTGAGTTGGAGGTCGAAACATGGGAGCCGGTAGAGGTCCCCGTGCCCGGCTACGTGACTGCCGCCCGCGCAGCGTCGAAGGCCGAGCCTTTGGCTATTCCTATTGCCCCCAAATCCGCCGGCACCTCCATCAAGGCTGACCAGGCCGGTGTGGGTGTTGCCGGTGACCACGAAGGCGTTGCGGCTGTTCCCGATGTTCCCGGCCGGGGCGCCCCGGTTGTGGTTGCGCCCGCTGTGGTTGCACCGTCGGCGATTGCTCCTTCGGAGCGCGGAAGCTACGCCCTGAACAATTTGGACGACGTCCTCCAACGCCGTCGGGCCTAATAAACTTTTAGCCTCCCGAACGGGGAGTAGTTGTTGATGTTTTCCAAAAACATCAACAACTACTCCCCGTTCGGGAGGCTGTTTTGTCCCTCTAGGCGTAGTGTTTGAGCCATGGTTTTGATTGCGGTTGCAGGCGGTACGGGACTGTCTGGCCGGGCCGTTATTGAAGAGGTTCTGGCCCGAGGGCACAAGGTGCGCTCATTGACCCGGCGGCCTCCATCTGCCGAGGCGCGGGTGGCGGGAGCGGAGTACGTCCACTGCGACTTCCACACTGGCGAGGGCGTTGCGGCGGGGCTGCTTGGTGTTGATGCGCTGGTTGAGACGCTGGATGCCCGATCCGGCGCTGGGTTGCGGGCGCTGCCGGTCACCTCGGTGGCTGTCTTGAACGCGGCCGCCGCGGCGGGCGTTAAGCGGTGCGTTTTGCTGACCATTGTCAGGGCAGGGGAGTGCTCCGTGGGCTACTACCAGGCGCAGGCGGCGCGGGCCCTGAGTTACGAGCACTCGGGCATGGCGACAAGCGTTGTGTATTCCACCCAGTTTCACAATCTGTTGGCGGGCATTTTTTCTGCAGGTGCCAAAGTTGGTGTCATTCCAGCCTTCCGTGGTGTCTCCTTTCAAACAATTGCGACGGCGGACGTGGCGCGTGTGCTTGTTGGGGAGGCACTGGTTGAGGATCCCGGGCACAGGCCAGTTCTCGCTGGTGGGCCCGAAGTGCAGGCCATGGCGGAGCTGGCGAAGGAGTGGAAGGGCGTCACCGGCAGCAAGGCTCGCGTGACAACTATGCCGCTGCCGGGCTCCTTTGGCACGTTCCTGCGGCTCGGCAAGAATTTGATTCCGGAGCATGCCGTGGGTCAGCAGAGCTTTGGGCAGTGGCTGCAATCGAAGACCCACGTGAGTTGACGGCCCTTTCGGGTTCGGCGTGAGTCATCCCTTGGAATCCACCCGATTGCAGGACTAGTCTATGAAAACGGCAGTGCACGCACTGCCAAGGGGCTATGGCGCAGTTGGTAGCGCGCTTCGTTCGCATCGAAGAGGCCAGGGGTTCGAATCCCCTTAGCTCCACCGCCGGGTGCCGCCGTGAGGGTATCAACTCCGGCGGTGAAAAATGCTCATTTCGGACCCTGTTTGGCATAGATGCCCGTCACACGTGTATGGTTGTCACGCCGCCACTTTTGGCGGTTGTCATCGGGATTGTAACTTTCGGCAATAACCTGGGACGCCACGCCTCGCGCAGCAATTTGCAGGGGCGATCCGTCTGTCTTTGTCCGAGGTTCCATCCTGACTGCGCAATTCGCGTGGGCCGCCAACGTTGCCGCCCGTCACGCACCAGCTGCGTTTCTTCTGCATGGTCCCCCTCGGCTCAGATTCTGGCTTCGACGACGTCGTCAAGCTACGAGCGAAGGGAATTGTAGTGTTCAAGCAACTTTCAAAGATCGGCAAGGCATTCATGCTGCCGATCGCCATCCTGCCGGCAGCCGGTTTGCTGCTGGGTATCGGCGGGGCCCTCTCCAACCCCACCACCGTCGCGGCTTACCCCGTGCTGGACAACCATGTCCTGCAGGGCATCTTCGGCGTCATGTCGGCCGCCGGCGCAACTGTCTTTGACAACCTGGCGATCCTGCTCGCCGTCGGCCTGTGCATTGGTCTGGCCAAGCGTGACAAGGGAACCGCCGCACTGGCCGGTGTGGTGGGGTACCTGGTCATGGTGGCCACCATCAAGTCACTTTTGGGGATCTTTACCCCCGACGCCGCAGCGATTGACACCGGTGTGGTTGGCGCACTGGTGGTGGGTGGTGTGGCTGTCATGCTGCACAACCGCTTCCACAACATTCAGTTGCCGGCCGTCCTGGGCTTCTTTGGCGGATCCCGCTTTGTCCCCATTGTTACGGCCTTTGCGGCCATCTTTGTTGGCGCTGCCTTCTTCCTCGTGTGGCCCCCTGTCCAGTTGGCGCTGGTCAACGCCGGCACGGGAATCGCCAGTATGGGCGCTTTCGGAACGTTCCTGTACGGGTCGCTGCTGCGCCTCAGCGGTGCCGCCGGCCTGCACCACATTATCTACCCCATGTTCTGGTACACCCCGCTGGGCGGCACCGAGATGGTCAACGGGGTTCAGGTGATCGGCGCCCAGAAGATCTTCTTCGCCCAGCTCGCCGATCCGAACCACGTGGGACTGTTCACCGAAGGCACCCGCTTCTTCTCAGGCCGTTTCGCCACCATGATGTTCGGCCTGCCGGGCGCCTGCCTGGCCATGTGGCACGTCATCCCCAAGGGTCGCCGCGCCAAGTACATGGGCCTGTTCGCGTCTGTTGCGCTGACATCCTTCGTCACCGGCATCACCGAACCCATCGAGTTCATGTTCCTCTTCGTGGCCCCCATCCTTTACGTGGTTCACGCGGTCTTTGACGGCCTGTCCTTCCTGATTGCAGACCTGCTGAACATCAGTATCGGCAACACCTTCTCCGGCGGCCTGATCGACTTCCTGCTCTTCGGTGTGTTCCAGGGCAACGACCGCACCAACTGGCTGCTGGTCATCCCCGTGGGCATCGTGTGGTTCTTCCTGTACTACTTCACGTTCAAGTTCTTCATCAAGAAGTTCAAGTTCGGTACCCCCGGACATTTGGAAGACACGCTGGGGAACGACGCCGAGACCGCCTCCGCGGGCGACGCCGAGTTGGTTCCCGCCACAGTAGGCGACGCTGAAGCCGGCACCCCCATTCAGCGCGAAGCCGCCCAGGTTCTCGCCGCACTGGGCGGGGCCGGGAACCTGGACGACGTGGATGCCTGCATCACCCGGCTGCGTGTTTCCGTCAAGGACCCCAGCCAGGTGGACAAGGACAAACTCCGCAAGCTCGGCGCCACAGGCGTTTTTGAGGTCAGCGGTGGCGTTCAGGCCGTCTTCGGCGGAAAAGCTGTCCTTTACAAAAGTGCGATTAATGAAAGCCTTGGCCTTGACGACTAATCACACGCCAAACGCTTAACCACCCTAGGAGTCAATCAGATGCTGAAAATGTTCAAGAAAAAAGGCGAACAGATCTTCGCGCCGGCCGCCGGTTCCGTCATGGCCCTTGCCGAGGTGCCGGACCCCGTCTTCGCCAGTGGCGCCGTTGGTGGGGGATTCGCCGTCGAACCTACCGAAGGTTCCTTTGTGAGCCCGGTCGATGGGGAACTGATCCTGGTTGCCAAGACGCTGCATGCCTACGCGGTCCGCACCGACGCCGGAGCCGAGATCTTGGTCCACATTGGCATGGACACGGTCAAGCTCAAGGGTGAAGGATTCACGGCTCACCGGGCAAAAGGGGAACAGGTCAAGCAGGGCGATGTCATCATCACCTGCGACCTGGCCCAGATGGCGGCATTGGTTCCGTCAATGGTGACACCGGTGCTGGTGACCAACGGCAAGGACTTTGTCATCGCCGAGACGCAAATCGGTGCTGCCAACGGAACGCCAGTCATCACCGTTCGGAAGAAATAACATGATGCCCGTCACGGGTGCCGCCTGCGCCCAGACATCTGCCAGGATCGCATCACCATGGAGCTGACTCAGGGATCCTCCGCAACCATCAAGAGGGTCTACAACAACAACGTTCTCCTCGCTGAACTCAGCGACGGCAGCGAGATGGTTCTTGTTGGCAAGGGAATCGGCTTCAACCACAAGCCGGGCGAAGCCGTTGACCTTGAAACTGCGGATCAAAGGTTCGTTCCTGACGGCAGCTACGCCGCCAGCCACGTTGCCGACATCCTCAGCGACGCTCCGCTGGAACAGATCGAGCTGGTTCAGGAAATCATGGCGATGGCCCAGACAGAGCTGAAATTGGAGCCCCGGCAGTCGCTGCTGGTCCCGATTCTTGATCATTTGGGCTTCGCCGTGCAGCGCGCTCGTGACGGCATCAAGGTTGACTTCCCGCTCAGGTGGGAAGTGGCCCAGCTATACCCGGCCGAAGGAAATTTGGGGCGGCGCGTTGTGGCACTCATCATGGAGCGGTTGGGCGTGCAGTTGCAGGAAGACGAGTGGGTGGCGTTCGCCCTGCACTTCGTCAACCAGCAATGGTCCAAGGCCGATTTTTCCAAGACTGTCTCCATGACCGAGACCATCGCCCGGGCGTTTTCACTACTGTCAGTGCGGTGGGGCAAGAACATTGATGAGAATGCGCTCAGCGCTTCACGCTTCGTGACCCACCTGCGTTATCTCTTTGCGCGCTCGGCCGAGGCCACTGGTGCCAACTCGATCCGGGTGGATGTCCTGGCATCCGTCCGCCAGGCCTACCCGGAAGCGGCGGATGCCGCCCTGGAGGTGGCCAAGCTCATTGGTGGCGCTCTTCGCCGGGAACTTGGGGATGACGAGGTCTCCTACCTGGCACTGCATACAAGTCGGCTCTATGTCGAGATGCTCAATACTTAGGATTCTTTCATGATTGACAATGCTATAGCCACCACCGGAACAGGTGTTGTGGCTGGGCTTGGCTATGCGCCCGCGCTTTGGGTGAAGCCAGCGCCCATCCTGCCCCACAGTACTGATGCCGTGGTTGCCGAGGAGGCCCGGGAAGCCGAAATTGCCCGCTGGAAAGCAGCCGTTGAGACGGTGGCGGCCAGGCTCGCAGCCCGGGCGGCGGCTGCCACGGGAGCGGCCGCCGAAGTCCTCGAAGCAACAGCAGCCCTGGCGGCGGACAAGGGCCTCCAACGGACAACAGTCAAGCTCATAGCGGCAGGGTCCACGGCTGAAGCCGGCACCGTCACGGCCATAGCGGCGTTCATCGCGAAGTTTGAAAAGCTCGGTGGCCTGATGGCCGAGCGGGCCACTGATCTTGGCGACATCCGCAACCGGGTCATTTCCGCGCTGCTGGGCTTGCCGGAACCCGGCGTCCCCACTCCACTTACCCCCATCATCCTGCTCGCCGAAGACCTCGCCCCGGCGGACACGGCAACGCTTGACCCGGCCTTGATTCACGGCATTGCAACCCGACTGGGCGGACCCACCAGCCACACGGCCATCATTGCCCGTCAGCTTGGAATCCCCTGCGTGGTGGCTGCCGCAGACCTGGCTGACATTCCTGACGGCACCCTGGTCCTCATTGACGGGGCCGCCGGCACTGTGGCGGTTGGGGCAGATCCGGCTGAGGCTGAGGCCAAGGTCCTTACGGATGCTGCACGCCGCAAGGCCGTGCAGTCCTGGCAGGGGCCCGGCCGCACCAAGGATGGAACCGCCGTCGAAATTCTGGCCAACGTTCAGGACGGCGCCGGCGCACGGGCGGCGGCACAATTCCCGGCACAGGGAGTGGGGCTCTTCCGCACGGAATTGTGCTTCCTGTCTGCACAACACGAACCGTCGGTGGCCGAACAGGCCAGCATCTACGGTGAAGTCCTGGCAGCCTTCCCCGGACAAAAGGTAGTCATCCGCACGCTCGACGCCGGATCCGACAAGCCCGTGCCTTTTGTGGCGCACCCTGATGAGGAGAATCCGGCGTTGGGGGTGCGGGGCATCCGCCTGGGCAACGCCGACCAGGGATTGCTGGAGCGCCAGCTCGACGCCGTTGCCCTTGCCGCAGAACAGCAGGGCGTGACCGCGGCCAAGGTGATGGCACCCATGGTGGCCACCATCGATGAGGCCCGCAACTTTGCCGCAGCCTGCCGTTCGCGAAAGCTTTCGCCGGGGCTCATGGTTGAGGTGCCGTCCGTGGCGTTGCTCGCCGACGCGTTCCTGGCAGAAGTGGACTTCATGTCCATCGGAACCAATGACCTCACGCAGTACACCATGGCCGCCGACCGCATGGCACCATCCCTTGCTGCACTGACAGACCCGTGGCAGCCGGCAGTTTTGCACCTCATCCGCCTCGCTGCCATGGCCGGCGCCAGTGCCCAAAAGCCGGTTGGCGTCTGTGGCGAGGCGGCGGCAGACCCGCTGCTCGCCTGCATCTTGGTGGGGCTGGGCCTGACTAGTCTGTCCATGGCACCCAACGCCGTGGCCGCCGTCGGCCTCCAGCTTGAATCCGTCACGCTCGAGCAATGCCAGCGGGCAGCCGTCGCCGTCCTTCGCTGCACCACGGCACGTGCGGCCAGGGCCACGGCCCGCGAACTGCTTTCATAATTCACCCAAGAAATGTTCCAAGGAGTAAACGAATGACCACCCAAACAGTTGTAGTTGGATCCCCCGTGGGCCTGCACGCCCGCCCCGCCGCCCTGATTGCCAAGGCCGCAGGTGCCTACGACGAGGAGATCCTGCTGGTCCTGGACGGCGAGGAAGCAGATGCCGCCTCGTCATTGATGATCATGACCCTCGGCGCAGACTTTGGCGCGAGCGTCACTGTTGAGTCGGAGAACGCCGACGCCGTGGCGGAAATCGCCTCGTTGATCGCCAAAGACCTGGACGCCTAACGGATCACCCCAGTTGGTACAAGGCACCCCGCTCATTGGATCGGGGTGCCACTTCTTTAAGGAGCATTTCCAGCCACATGTGCCTCTAGACGCGCCTGCATCTCCCTGTAAGAGGTGGCCGCCAGAGGTTGTTTGCCGTCGCGCAGGGCGTTAGCCACGTTCACGGCCGCGTCCACGGATGCGCGGTAGGGCAGCGAACCGGAACTCACGCGCCGGACCCCTAATTCCCACAGCTCGGAAACGCTCAACGAGGGGTGTGCCAGCAGGTTGACCGGCAGCCCAATCCCGGCGGTGAGGCCCCGAATGTCCTCCGGATCCGCACCGCCGGGGACAAAGATGCCGTCGGCCCCCGCATCGGCGTATGCGCGGGCACGGCGCAGCACAACGTCCACGGCGGCTTGTTCGCCAAACCAGAAGTTATCCACCCGCGCATTGACGAACATGTCCGGGCTGCGGCGCTTGACGGCGGCGATCTTGGCGGCAAAGGCCGCTGGAGCCACCAGATGCCCGTCCGTGATGTCCTCAAGGTTGACCCCGGCCACGCCCAGGGCCGCCAGTTCGGCCACAAAGTCAGCGACCTCGGCAGGATCGTCGGAATAGCCGTCTTCGCTGTCCACCGTGATGTGGACAGCCAGCCGGCACAATTGCGCTGCCAGCGCGGCGGTTGCCGCCTTGCCGGTCCGGCCGCCGTCGGGCAGGCCCGCACTGGCCGCGATGCCAAAGCTCGTGGTGCCGACTGCGGGATAGCCCGCTGCAGCAAATGCCAGGGCCGAGCCAGCGTCCCAGGCATTGGGCAGCAGACGCGGTGCATTACCGCGGTGGAGTTCCCTAAACGTGGCCATGTCCATTCCCATCCCAAACCAGACGAGCAACCCGAATCTCCCCCAGCCTACAAGCGTGGCAGGAGGACGCCAGGATGCAATGGGCACAACAGAACGCGGCCCCGCTCGCGTCCCCGGAACCATTGATTCTGCTCCTGCCCGGGTATATCGTTAACTATCGCTGAGTATCGTTCACGAGTGGTTGAGGAGAGCATGATGCATAATTCATTCCCGGCAGGCGGGTTTTTTGGCAACAACATGGATGGCATGTGGCAGGCCGTTGAGGAGTTGCGTTCACGGTTCGAGAAGCCCTCGGGCACGCGCGCGGGCCGCGGCGAGGTGCGATCGGCGGTGCTGGCACTACTCGCGGAAAAGCCCATGCACGGCTACCAGATCATCCGTGAAATCGAGGAGCGCAGTGGTGGCAGCTGGAAGCCAAGTGCCGGCTCCGTCTACCCAACATTGCAGCTGCTGGCTGATGAGGGGCTCATCAGTGCTGAAGAATCCAACGGCCGCAAGATTTACTCGCTGACCGAGGCGGGCCGCGAGGCTGTGGCGGGAACAGATGTGTCAGCGCCGTGGGACTCAACGGGTCCTGCGCAGGGTGGCGGGTTCGCGGCGTTGCCCAAGGCTGGCATGGAGCTTGCGCAGGCGGCTGCCCAGGTTGGCCGTACAGGCACGTCGAAGCAGGTGCAGGAGGCCGTTGCGGTGCTCGAAGAGGCACGGCGCAAACTGTATTCGATCCTCGCCCAGGACTGACGTAGGTGGCGTCGGTTCGTGGCGGCCGGGCAGATCCTGTGCCCGGTGCCGGGAACACCCGTGCCCGCTACCGCCGCATCCTGCGCTTCGCCGCGTGGCATCTGACGGTGACCTGGTGGTTTGAGCTGGTCCTTCCCCGGCTGGGCCTGGCCAGGGTTGCCAACCGCACCCGGGCCAAGAGGATGCGGCGTTTCGCGCAGCGTTTCCATGCCCTTGCGGTGGACCTGGGCGGTTTGATGATCAAGGTTGGCCAGTTCATGTCGTCCAGGCTCGATGTGCTCCCGCCGGAAATCACTGCCGAACTGGAGGGGCTGCAGGACGAGGTGCCGCCCGTCCCGTTCCCTGCCATTCGTGCCCTTGCCGAGGCGGAGCTGGCAGCGCCGTTGAACAAGGTGTTCGCCTGGGTTGAGGAGACGCCCATAGCTGCCGCATCCCTCGGGCAGGTTCACCGGGCACAGCTTCTTCCCGCCAATGCCGCCGACACCGGGCTCCACCAGGTGGTGGTGAAGGTACAGCGGCCGGGCATCGCGGAAATTGTGGATGTGGATCTGGCCGCACTGCGCAAGGTGGGCGGCTGGCTCAGCCACATTCGCCTCGTGTCCAACCGTGCCAACGCGCCCGCCCTGGTCGAGGAGTTTGCCCAGACAAGTCTCGAGGAGATCGACTACTTGAATGAGGCTGCCAATGCGGAACGCTTTGGTGCCGATTTCGAGAACGACAACAGGGTGGCTGTGCCCGGCGTCGTCTGGGAGCGGACCACCCGGCGGGTGCTCACGCTTGAAGATGTCACGGCGATCAAGATCACGGACACGAAGGCGCTCCTTGCCGTGGGCATCGAGCCGGCGCAGGTGGCCCCGGTTTTCGCGTCGGTCATGTTTGACCAGCTGTTCACGAACGGCTTTTTTCACGCTGATCCGCACCCCGGCAATATCTTTGTCACTCCGGTCACCGATACATCGGCTGAGCACCCATGGAGGCTGACGTTCGTCGACTTCGGCATGATGGGCGAGGTTCCGCCCAGCACGCGCTCGGGCTTGCGGAAGCTGCTGATCGCGGCTGCCTCGCGCAACGGCAAGGGGCTGGTGGCAGCGATCAGCGACGTGGGTGTGCTGGTGCCGTCGGCCGACACCGCCGAGCTCGAACGGGCCATGACGCAGCTGTTTTCCCGGTTTGGCGGGATGGGGTTCGCCGAACTGCGCGAGGTGGATCCGCGGGAGTTCCGCGATTTTGCGGTGGAGTTCGGCGACGTGGTGCGTTCGTTGCCGTTCCAGCTGCCGGAGAACTTCCTGCTCGTTATCCGCGCCATGGCGCTGACTTCGGGAGTGTGCAGCTCCCTGGATGCCCGGTTCAACCTGTGGGACTCGGTGGAACCCTATGCGGCGCGGCTGTTGCGCGAGGAGCGCGGCAACATTGTCCAGGATGTTGCCCAAGAGGCGCTCGACGTCGTAGGACTCGCCCTGCGCCTGCCAAAACGCCTGGATGGACTCATCAGCACCATTGAAGACGGGCAGCTACAAATGGCCAACCCGCGCCTGGAACGGCAGCTGGCCCGGCTGCAGCGAACGGCGCAGCGGGGGATAGGGGCCCTGCTATTCGGCGCCCTGCTCATCGCCGGATCCTTGGTTCGGGCAGATGACTCGGCACTCGGCAACATGCTAATGCTGCTTTCGGTGGTTCCGCTGCTGCATGGACTGTGGGTGGGGCGCCGCCGCTGAGCCTCGCCACCTCACTCGGAGGCTGCCCCATACCCTGTGGGCAGGTGGTGCAGGTGGTGCAGGTGGTCCTCCTGGTCGTCGCCCGAGCATCTCGGGTCCTTCGACGAAGTCGTAACGGATCCAGACCCGGTGATCTTCTCGGCCAGGAAACGGCTGACGTCCGGCAAATCCATCAGCTCAGTCAGCAGCCGGAGCCCTGCCTGCGGGCCGGGCTCGGGAGAGATCAATTCCGATTGTGCTCGGGTGAGGGTCAGCACTCCTCCGGCTACCGGGTGCCGCTCGGCATCCTTCTCCAGCACGAGCACGCCCACGTTGTGCTGCCCCAGCTCGCTGGCCAGCATCATCCCCGTCGGCTCGCCGCCGCTAATGATCACCTCGAACATGTGAAACCCCCATCCAATAACTCATCTTCGTGTCTGTGGGTCCGAAGGGAGGAGCCTTCGGGGCGGTCCCCATTTTCTCAAGTACTGTGGCCGCCGCCAAGCACGGCGCCAAGTCTTGGGCGGGCAGGCCTGGTGCGTGACCGCGCATAGTTGTTTTGAGTAAATCAAAACAACTGTTAGTATTGAGTTATGGGACGGGACGCGCAAGCAGACGATTTAGAGGTACGGCTTAGGTTGGCCGGACTGAAAGTGACGGCACCCCGCGTGGCCGTTCTTGGTGTTCTTGCCACCAGTGGCCATCTGGATGCCGAAGCAGTTTTCTCCCAGGTCTCCACGCCCCTGCCGAAGACGTCCCTGCAAGCGGTCTACGGCGTTTTGGCTGCGCTGGTATCGGCCGGATTGGTTCGAAAAATCGAGCCCGCTGGCTCCGCAGCGCTTTACGAGGCCCGCGTGGGCGACAACCATCATCACATGGTCTGCCTCAACTGCAAGAGTGTGGAAGATGTGGACTGCGTAGTCGGGGAGAGTCCCTGCCTGACGCCGTCGAACATGAACGGTTTCGCCGTTCAGACCGCTGAAATAACCTTCTGGGGCCTGTGCTCCCAGTGCCAGACCGCCGTCCCATAGCCTGCAGCGCGTACGGCGCCCCCCTTTTTTTGGCCAGATAGCTCCATTGCTACTGCCACCAACCACATGACGTGGCGTGATTTGTTGCGCCCTCATCAAGCAACCGCAAAGGAATTATCTTGACAACATCCACCTTTTCCTCCCGCCATCCCCATATCCGCCTGTACATGAGCGAGCATGCTGATGGGGGATCCCGAGCAGCGAGCTGGGCCCCCGCGGGAAGCTACGTGACAACTGATGCGAAGCCTGCCGCACGTCCAGGCAGCTATGTGACAACCGACGCGCAGCCGTCCGGGCCAGTGGGCACCTATGTGACAACCAGCGCGAAGCTCTCTGGTCCTGTGGGCTCATACGTGAGCTGTGCCGAGCGTTCCGCGAGGTAACAGGCGCGGCATCCTCCCGGTGGTCGGGGTGCGCCACCTAGGTGCCAAATCAACGGCGGCCCAAGATGGCCAAAAACTGGCTGTACCTTGCGCCGCCGTCGTTCTTCATGATCTGCACGGGAGTTCACCTCGTGGGGAGCCTCATCGGTTGACCTAGGATGGCAGACCTAGCGCAGCACCACGGTCCGGTTCCCCGACAAAATGATCCTGCCCTCGGCATGCCACCGGACGGCGTTGGTCAGGGCCTTGCACTCAGCATCCTTGCCAACAGCCACGAGATCCGCAGGACTGAATGTGTGGTCCACGTCGATGACCTGTTGGGCGATGATCGGGCCTTCGTCCAGTTCGGCATTGACGTAGTGGGCCGTCGCACCTACGGTCTTGACGCCACGATCGTAGGCCTGGTGATACGGCTTGGCGCCCTTGAAGCTTGGCAGGAAGGAATGGTGGATGTTGATGGCCCGTCCAGATAGTACGGACGTAAGGTTGTCACTGAGAACCTGCATGTAGCGTGCCAGAACAACCAGCTCAACCTTGTACTCCTCGACCAGCGTCAGCAACTCTGCTTCGGCGGCCGGCTTCGTTTCAGGCGTTACGGGGATGTGGTGGAACGGGATCCCGTGCCAGTCAACCAGGTCCCTGTGGGTCTCGTGATTGGAGACGACGGCAACAATTTCCACCGGCAATTCACCGGTTCGGGCGCGAAAAAGCAGGTCGTTGAGGCAATGGCCAAACTTCGAGACCATGACCATGATGCGTTCCTTGCGGACCTGCGGTTCAAGACGCCAATTCATGCCCCATTGCTGGGCCACCGGCGCGAATTCCTGCCGGAGGTCTTCAGGACTTGGCCCACCAACGCCGGCTATGAAATGAACCCTCATGAAGAAGTGCCGCACCAGCTGGTCACCGAATTGCTTGATGTCCACGATGTAGCATCCGTGGTCCAGCAGGTACTGCGCCACGGCATGCACGATCCCCGGGGATTCGTTGCAATCGAGGGTGAGGATGAATGACCCACCCTCCTGAGGATTCGCAGGAACTTTGGCCGACGGCGTCAGCGGACCGGTGCTCATTTTCCTGCCGAGCTCTCAGCTCCGAGCGGTCCCTGCGCGGAAACTCGTTCAGATTCAAGATCTGCCTTGAACTTCGCGTAGCGGGCCCGGTGGCTGGGGGTCTTGCCTACGAGGTACCAGACCACAGCCAGCACAATGAACCACAAGGGGGTCACCAGCAGGGCAATCAGCGTATCCACCTGAGTGGTCAGGGCCCACAGGACAAAGGCAAAGAAGGCGAAGACAACATAGACCATGGGAATGCCGCCAGGCATTTTGAACTTCGAGGATTCATGCAGTTCAGGGCGGCGCCGGCGGAAGGCGAGGTAGCTGGCCAGAATGATGGACCAGACAAAGACGAAGCAGACAGCGGCCACGGTTGTGACCATTTCAAAGGCCTTGCTGACATCCTCGCCGACGTACAGCAGCACGATGCTGGAGAGGAGCAAAACGCAGGAGAGAAACAGCGCATTGTTGGGGACCTTGCGCTTGGACAACTTGGAAAACCGGAAGGGGGCATCGCCCTCCTGCGCCAGACCATAGACCATGCGGGAGGTGGAGTAGATGCCGGAGTTGGCGCTGGACATCGCGGACGTGAGGACCACGAGATTGATGATGGTGGCAGCCGCGCCGAGTCCCGCCATGGAGAACATGGCGATAAACGGGCTTTCGCCTGCGACGAACTGCGTCCAGGGAATGACCGACATCAGGATGACCAGTGCGCCCACATAGAAAAGCAGGACGCGGATGGGAATGGAGTTGATGGCCTTGGGCAGGTTCTTTTCCGGATCCTTGGCCTCGGCTGCGGTGGTTCCCACGAGCTCAATGCCCACGAAGGCAAAGACGGCGATCTGGAATCCGGCAACAAAGCCCATGAATTCATTGGGGAAGAGTCCGCCGTGGCTCCACAGGTTCGTGAAGCTCGCCGTTCCGGTGTCAGATTGGAAACGGCTGAAGATCATGAACAAGCCCACACCGATCAAGGCAACAATGGCAATGATCTTGATCAGGGCAAACCAAAATTCCGTTTCGCCAAAGGCTTTCACGGTGGTCAGGTTCAGGACCAGCAAAATTCCGATGGTGACTACCCCGGGGATCCACAGCTCGATCCCCGGCAAGAGTACCTCCGAGTAGGCCGCGATGGCGATGACATCGGCGATGCCGGTGATGACCCAGCAAAACCAGTACGTCCAGCCGGTAAAGAAGCCGGCCCATGGGCCCAAAAGATCCGCAGCAAAATCGCTAAAAGATTTGTAATGGAGGTTGCTCAACAGCAGCTCACCCATGGCGCGCATGACGAAGAACAGCATGAAACCGATGATCATGTACACAAATATCACCGAGGGGCCGGCTGCGGAGATGGTCTTGCCGGAGCCCATGAACAGGCCGGTTCCGATGGCGCCGCCGATGGCGATGAGCTGAATATGCCTGTTGCTCAGCTGCCGCTCAAGGTGGGGCTCGGCCTCGGGTGTGGTGATGGATTGGTGGATCGTCAAAGGAAGGCCCTTCGTTTAGGTGGCAGGGTGCACCACGAAGATTTGCTTCCTCCCCACTCTGTCTTGGACCTGAGAGTTTCCGCGTTTCCTTAGAAATCAAGGGGACGCTTGCACCGTCGGTGAGCCCGGATGTTCGGGCTGCTTTCCAGAGTTGCCTCGCCACGGCGGTACATGGGCCTGAGAGATTCCCGGGGAGGGTTTGCTCCTTCGGCGCCCACTTGATGTCTGCGCTTCGCGCAGATGTACCGGCGGAACTCTCCCGCCGCGGATCATAGGCACTTCAAATAACTTTAGTTTGGTGACGCGAGTCACAGATTATCTTGATCTTTGACCGCGTGCAAGATGAGTTCAGTATGTGGCCGGGAGCTAGAGGTGATGTCCGGAAAAATTAGTTCGCAGACCGGACAATGTTTGGACGGAAACAATCTATCGTGTAATGTGTGCTTCGAATCACCCATATCTTAATACGCCTTTCGAACCGTGGCGGGAGAGTCCTCCCAGCAATGTGGCGGCGCCGTAGGAGCAAATCCTCCCCAGGAATCTCTCAGGCCCCCGTACCGTCATGGTGAGGCAACTCTGGAAAGCAGCTGCGGGAAACCCCAGCTCACCGACGGTGCAAAGCGGATGACAAATCCGCGGAATCTCTCAGGTCCAAGACAGAGCGGGGAGGAACCCACCCATGCCGCACCCCCTTGGTTCGGCCGTATCTTGGAGTTCCTCATGACGATTCAGTCCAGTCAAACTGCGTTTGTAGACCGGCACATTGGCGCCCGCAAGCAGTCCCACATCGAGACCATGCTCAAGGCCATCGGCTATGACAGCGTCGATTCCCTCGTAGACACGGCTGTTCCCGATTCCATCCGTCAGGCCAAGCCCTTGGAGCTCCGTTCTGCGTTGAGCGAAGTGGAAGTGCTGGCCGACCTTCGCGCCATCGCCGCCAAGAACAAGATGGCAGTCCAGCTAATCGGTCAGGGCTACTACAACACCGTGACCCCGCCGGTGATCATGCGAAACATCCTTGAAGCCCCGGCCTGGTACACGGCTTACACGCCCTACCAGCCCGAGATCTCCCAGGGCCGCCTCGAGGCGCTGCTGAACTTCCAGACCATGGTCAGCGACCTGACCGGACTGCCCGTTGCAAACGCCTCCTTGCTCGATGAAGCCACCGCTGTAGCCGAGGCCGTGCTGCTCATGCGCCGCGCCAACAAGTCAAAGACCGCCGCAAACGGCAAGACTGTCCTGGACGCGGACCTCCTGCCGCAGACCATCGCCATCGTCAAGGGCCGAGCCGAAGCCCTTGGCTTCGAGGTGGAAGTTGCCGATCTCGCCCAGGGACTGCCCGAAGGTGACATCAACGGCGTCGTTCTTCAACAGCCCGGCGTATCCGGACGCGTCTTCAACCACGCTCCCGTGATTGCCGCAGCCAAGGAGCGCGGTGCGCTTGTCACTGTTGCCGCCGATCTGCTGGCCCTGACCTTGATCACCCCTCCCGGTGAGCAAGGTGCCGACATTGCCGTTGGTACTGCCCAGCGCTTCGGCGTTCCCCTGTTCTTTGGTGGACCGCACGCAGCGTACATGGCGGTCCGCAGCGGCATGGAACGCACCCTGCCCGGACGCATCGTTGGGGTCTCCACCGACAACACCGGCCTGTCGGCTTACCGCCTGGCCCTGCAGACCCGCGAGCAGCACATCCGCCGCGAGAAGGCCACCTCCAACATCTGTACGGCACAGGCCCTGCTGGCGATTGTCGCCTCCATGTACGCCGTCTACCACGGCCCCTCCGGGCTGAAGGCCATTGCCGAAACGGTCAACGGCCACGCCCGCACCCTGGCAGCGGCACTGCAGGCATCCGGCGTCGAACTGGCCCACACTTCCTTCTTTGACACCATCACAGTCAAGGTTCCGGGACGCGCCAGCGCACTGGTGGCCCTGGCCGAGAGGGATGGCATCAACCTGCGTTCCATCGACGCCGACCATGTTGGCATCTCCGTTGATGAAACCACGACGGCGGACATCGTGGCTCGCGTAGTCGCCGTGTTTGGAGCCGCGCCGGCAGGAGACGGCACGGACCAGGGCAGCAGCTCAGATTTCGGCTTTGCGGCGGACACCGTGCGCGGCTCTGACTTCCTGACGCACCCCGTGTTCAACACGCACCGTTCCGAAACTCAGATGTTGCGTTACATCCGCCGCCTCAGCGACCGTGACCTGGCACTTGACCGCACCATGATCCCGCTGGGCTCCTGCACCATGAAGCTCAATGCCACGGCCGAGATGGAAGCCATGTCCTGGCCAGGATTCGCCTCCATCCACCCGTTCGCTCCTGATTCCCAGACCGAAGGCTGGCGTGAACTGATCGGTGAACTGGAAGCCGATCTGGCCGAGATCACCGGGTACGACCAGGTCTCCATTCAGCCCAACGCCGGCTCCCAGGGCGAACTTGCGGGCCTGCTCGCCATCCGCGGGTACCACCTCTCACGCGGTGACGAACAGCGCACCATCTGCCTTATCCCGCAGTCGGCCCACGGCACCAACGCTGCCTCGGCCGTGCTGGCCGGCATGAAGGTTGTTGTTGTTGCCACGGCTCCCGACGGCACCATCGATCACGCGGACCTGACGGCCAAGATCGAAACCCACAAGGATCAGCTCTCGGCCATCATGATCACCTACCCATCCACGCACGGCGTTTACGACGCCGATGTTCGCGAGGTGTGCGACGCCATTCACGCAGCCGGAGGCCAGGTCTACGTTGACGGCGCCAACCTGAACGCGCTTGTGGGCCTTGCCCAGCCCGGCAAGTTTGGCGGCGACGTCAGCCACCTGAACCTGCACAAAACGTTCTGCATTCCGCACGGCGGCGGCGGCCCCGGTGTAGGTCCCGTTGCAGCCAAGGCCCACCTGGCCCCGTTCATGCCCGGCGATGCCAACGCGGCGTCTCACGACGGTACCGGCGTCCCGATCTCGGCTACACGCTTCGGCTCGGCCGGCGTTCTGCCCATCTCTTACGCATACGTAAAGCTCATGGGCGGCAAGGGGCTGACGGAAGCTACGAAGTCGGCACTGTTGGCAGCGAACTACATCGCCTCGCAGCTCAACGAGCACTACCCGGTCTTGTACACGGGCGCCGGGGACCTGGTTGCCCACGAATGCATCCTGGATCTGCGCGATCTGACAGCCAAGACCGGTGTCACGGCAGAAGACGTGGCCAAGCGCCTCATCGATTACGGCTTCCACGCCCCTACCCTGTCCTTCCCGGTTTCCGGCACCTTGATGGTTGAGCCGACCGAATCCGAGGACTTGGCCGAGATTGACCGCTTCATCAACGCCATGATCAGCATCCGTGCCGAGATTGATCAGGTAGCCGAGGGCACCTTCACCTTGCTCGACAGCCCGTTGCGCAACGCACCCCACACGGCTGCCGCCGTAGTCGATTCCAACTGGGATCGCGGCTACTCACGAGAGCAGGCCGTGTTCCCCGTGGCCGCCCTGCGCCAAGACAAGTACTTCCCGCCCGTTGGCCGCATTGACGGTGCAGCCGGAGACCGCAACTTGGTCTGCTCCTGCCCTCCCATCGAGTCCTTCGAGGACGATGCAGCAGATTTCGAAGAAAACTGAAGCGTTCACTAACCACCACCGCGAAGGAATTCCCATGACTGAGAACCACACAGCCCTTTACGGCGAGCACGAGAAGGCCGGCGCGTCATTCACCGACTTTGGTGGCTGGCAGATGCCGCTGAAGTACTCCTCGGAGCTGGCCGAACACCACGCAGTCCGCAACGCCGCAGGCCTTTTTGACCTCTCCCACATGGGCGAGGTTTGGGTGAGTGGCCCCGACGCCGCAGCCTTCCTGGACTACGCACTTGCTGGCAAGTTGTCAGCCGTTGCCGTGGGCAAGGCCAAGTACTCGCTGATCTGCAACGCCGACGGCGGCATCATCGACGATCTGATCTCTTACCGCCGCAGCGACGAGAAGTACCTGGTGGTCCCCAACGCCGGTAACGCCGCAACCGTGGCAGGGCTCTTGGCTGAGCGCGCCGCAGGCTTCGATGTAGAGGTCAAGGATGTCTCCGCAGAGACGTCGTTGATCGCCGTTCAGGGGCCCAACGCCGAAGCCATCCTGCTGACGCTGGTGCCTGCGGAGCAGCACTCCCTGGTGACCGAGCTGAAGTACTACGCTGCTGTCGATGTGACGATTAACGGCCAGGAGCTCTTGCTGGCACGCACCGGTTACACCGGCGAAGACGGCTTCGAAATCTACATCCCCAACGCCGACGCCGCCGCCCTGTGGCAGATACTGCTGACCAACGGACAAGACCAGGGGCTCATCCCGGCTGGCTTGGCCTCCCGGGATTCGCTCCGTCTGGAAGCCGGCATGCCGCTGTACGGCAACGAGCTGTCCGTCACCGGGCACGCGTACTCCGCAGGACTGGGCCCCGTGGTTTCGTTGGCCAAGGAAAGCGACTTTGTCGGCAAGGCAGCACTCGCCGCCATCAAGGAAGCCGGTGAAGGCTCCACCACAGGCCGCAAGCTGGTTGGCTTGAAGGGTCTTGGCCGCCGCTCAGCCCGCGGCCACTACCCGGTCCTGAAGGACGGCGCCACCATCGGCGAGGTCACCTCCGGCCAGCCCAGCCCCACCCTGGGCTACCCGGTCGCCATGGCCTACGTCGACGTGGCGCACGCCGAACCCGGCACCCTGCTTGACGTGGATCTCCGCGGCAAAGCTGAGGCCTTCGAAGTGGTTGCCCTGCCGTTCTACAAGCGCCAAAAGTAACTTCTGCGCGGACCGTCGCCGGGGTTTCGCTAGTTCAGATCCCGGCGACGGACCGGCGCTCTCGCGAGGTGGGGGCTGGTGCCCGCGCCGCGCCACACACGACTTCGTCGGTGTGTCCGCGGCGGCGCCCACCACACCGCCAGCCCCCACCTCGCTGCGCGCCTGTTCCCCTCCTCCATCCTCTGCAAATAGCCTTCACAACACTTAACGAACGGATCATGATGAGCAAAGTAGCTCCTGAACTGAAGTACTCCGCCGAGCACGAGTGGATCGCCGCTGATGGCGCCGGCCCCTCCACGATTGGTGTCTCCGCCGTCGCCGCCGACGCGCTGGGCGACATTGTGTATGTGGACCTGCCTGAGGTGGGCTCCACTGTCACCGCCGGTGAGGCGTGTGGCGAGATTGAGTCAACCAAGTCCGTCTCGGACCTGTACTCCCCGGTCACTGGCGAGGTCAGCGAAGTCAACACGGCCGCCGTCGAGGATCCGGCCGTGATCAACTCCGATCCCTACGGTGCCGGATGGTTGTTCAAGGTGGCCGTGGAGTCTGAGGGTCCGCTCCTGTCCGCCGACGAGTACGCAGCTGCCAATGGCGGGGAACTGTGAGCCGCGCCGACGCAGCAACCGTGGACTACGTTCAGGTGACATCGGCCAGCCTGGATGCTCCGTTGTCCGCGTTGGATCCGGAAATCGCCGTGCAGATCGACGCCGAGCTGTCCCGCCAGCGGACCGGCCTGGAAATGATCGCCTCGGAGAACCACACTGCGGCGGCCGTCATGGCGGCCCAGGGCTCCGTGCTGACCAACAAGTATGCCGAGGGCTACCCGGGCCGCCGCTATTACGGCGGTTGCGAGCACGTGGACGTTATTGAGCAGCTGGCCATCGACCGGGTCAAGGACCTGTTTGGGGCCGGCTTCGCCAACGTCCAGCCGCACTCGGGCGCCCAGGCCAACGCCTCCGTCATGCACGCGCTCATCAAGCCGGGCGACACCATCATGGGCTTGAACCTGGCCCACGGCGGGCACCTGACGCACGGCATGAAGATCAACTTCTCCGGCCGGCTCTACAACGTGGTCCCGTACCAAGTCCGCGAGGACACCCACCAGGTAGACATGGCTGAGGTTGAGCGCCTGGCGCTCGAGCACAAGCCAGCCCTGATTGTTGCCGGCTGGTCCGCCTACGCACGGCAGCTGGACTTCGCCGAATTCCGCCGCATCGCGGATCTAGTCGGTGCCTACCTCATGGTGGACATGGCACACTTCGCCGGCCTGGTGGCCGCCGGGCTGCACCCCTCACCGGTGCCGCACGCCCACGTCACCACGTCCACCACGCACAAGACCCTTGCTGGCCCCCGCGGCGGCATCATCTTGAGCAACGACGCCGACATTGCCAAGAAGATCAACTCCGCCGTGTTCCCGGGCCAGCAGGGCGGGCCGCTGGAGCACGTCATCGCTGGCAAGGCTGTGGCCTTCAAGATCGCCGCCTCGGAAGAATTCAAGGAACGCCAGGAGCGGGTGCTGCTGGGTGCCCGACTTCTGGCCGACCGCCTGATCCAGCCGGATGTCGCGGCCAAGGGAATCTCCGTGATTTCCGGCGGGACCGACGTCCACCTGGTCCTCGTTGACCTGCGCAACTGCGAGCTCAACGGCCAGGAAGCCGAGGACAGGCTGGCTGCCATTGACATCACGGTCAACCGCAACGCCGTTCCGTTTGATCCCCGCCCGCCCATGGTCACCTCCGGCCTGCGCATCGGTACCCCGGCTCTGGCCACTCGCGGTTTCGGCGAGGCCGCCTTTGCCGAAGTGGCGGACATCATTGCTGAGGCCCTTCTGGCCGACGCTGACGCGGATTTGTCCGGTCTGCGCACCCGGGTTGAAGCACTTGCAACAGCCCACCCGCTCTACCCGTCAGTGACAAATCTGTCCTAGGCGGTACAGTAGCTCCCTGCGGCGACGGCCATTGATGGCCGTCGCCGCAGGGAATAGGCTGGGCATTATCCAAGGGTGTGCCCGGCCCTCCGCCAGGTTTCACTGGCGGAAGGAATTTAGTCTTTAGTGAGGTACTCACATGTCCGTTGGTGTTTTTGATTTGTTTTCGGTGGGTATTGGCCCGTCGAGTTCGCATACTGTGGGGCCGATGCGGGCGGCGGCTGCGTTTGTGCAGGAACTGATGGACGCTGGTGTCCTGGGACAGGTTTCTGGGGTCCGGGTTGATTTGTATGGTTCGCTGGCCGCGACGGGTCGTGGGCACGGGACCATGACGGCGGTGTTGCTGGGGTTGGAGGGGCGTGAGCCTGAACTGATCCTGCCCGAAGAGGTCGAGTCCCGCCTGGCCGCGTTTGCTGCCGGGGATCCGCTGCTGCTCGGTGGCAGTGTGGCCCTGGCCTACGGGGCCGGGGACATCATTTTGCACCCCTTGACGATTCTTCCCCGCCACACCAACGGCATGAAACTCGCTGTTTTGGGCAGTGACGGTGCCGTGCTGCATGAGGCCACCTACTTTTCCGTCGGTGGCGGGTTCATCATCCGTGAAGGCGCTGTGGACGCGGCCGTGGCTGAGCTGGAACACTCCAAGGAACTGCTGCCCCACCCGTTCCGGACCGCGGCGGAACTCCTGAAGCATTGTGCCTCGACGGGCACCAATTTCAGTGGTGTGATGCTCGCTAACGAACTCGTCACCCGCACCGAGGCACAAGTCCGTACCGGGTTGCTGCATATCCGCGACGTCATGGAGGACTGCAAGAACGCGTCCCTGGCCCGTACCGGGTTGTTGCCGGGCGGGTTGAATGTGCGCCGCCGCGCCCCGGACTGGTATGCCCGGCTGCGGGCTGAAGACCCGGACCGGGATCCGAAGTTCTGGCAGGAATGGGTGAACCTGGTCGCGTTGGCCGTGAATGAGGAAAACGCCTCCGGCGGGCGCGTGGTCACTGCCCCTACAAACGGGGCCGCCGGGATCATCCCGGCCGTGATGTTCTACGCCACCCACTACACCGCCGGCATGGCCGATGCCACGCAGGAGCAGATTGATGATGTGGTGGTGAAGTTCCTGCTCGCCTCCGCCGCCGTGGGCGTGCTCTACAAGGAACAAGCCTCGATCTCCGGCGCCGAGGTCGGCTGTCAGGGCGAGGTCGGATCCGCGTCCTCGATGGCCGCTGCAGGCCTGGCTGAAATCATGGGCGGCACCCCGGAACAAGTCGAAAACGCCGCCGAGATCGCCATGGAACACAACCTGGGCCTGACGTGTGACCCGATCGGCGGTTTGGTGCAGATCCCCTGCATTGAACGCAACGCGATCGCCGCAGCGAAAGCCATCAACGCCGCAAAAATGGCGCTCTGGGGCGATGGCCAACACCGGGTCTCCCTGGATGAAGTCATCATCACCATGCGCGAAACCGGTCGCGACATGTCCTCCAAATACAAGGAAACAGCCATGGGCGGCCTCGCCGTCAACGTCGTGGAATGCTAACACCGGTGAAACCATGAACGTATGCGCCAAACCCGGCACGAGTTCAACGCATAAGCACGCATGCGCAGAACCCAGCACGAGTTCACCGCATAAGTTCAGAAACAACCAGGCCATGGCATCTTGCCGGCGCCGCTTGAAGGAGTATTGACATGACGTTGGCACCTGAGGGACGTAAGTTGTTGCGGATTGAGCAGCGTAATGCTGCTGTGCCGGTGGAGCGGAAGCCT
>NZ_PPXC01000045.1 GCF_002909445.1 Arthrobacter glacialis | reverse complement strand
ATCAGCTTGCCGTCGAGGGTTTCGTTGCTGTCGTACACATCGTAGGTGGGCACGATGCCACTGGCTTGCTGGAAGTTCTTCAGCGTGTCGGGGGCGACGTAGCTGGACCAGTTGTAGATTTTCACCGTTTCGGCGGCGTTGGCCACACTGGCGGCCAGCATCAGAGGAGCGAGAAGGAGCGTGCGCATGTCGGGTTTACCTTGCTTTGTCTGTTGTTATCGAAGGCAGGCGATCAGCGGATCAGAAGATAAGTACGTAGGTCTTGCGCACGGTCTCCTGGATGTCCCAGGTGCCTGTGCTGTTGGCCGGGATCTTCACGGTGGTGACACCGGTGAAGTCCTCACCGTTTTTGGCGGTGCCGCTGTAGCTGAGGGTGATCGTGACTTCGGCCTTGGAGGCGTGGGTCAGGGTCAGCGTGTAAGCGCCAGTTTCGCCTTCCGTGAGCGAAGTGGTGCCGGTAATACTGACCTTGGCAATATCACCTTGGCCACTTGGCTCGTCACTTACCGTGGTGCTGACGGAGTTGGTACCTGCCACAAGGTTTTCGAAGACCTTGTCGCCAGCGACAGCAATGCCGGTGATCGACTTGGTAATGGTGTCCTGACCGCCCGTATAAACATCATCCGGGGCATTGATGCTGACAGTGCCAGTCGCCGAGCCCGGGTTGATGGTGACCTGAGTGCCACCGGTCAAGGTAACGGTCACACCACCGTGGCCAGTCACTGGCAGCTTGGTGTCTTCACTGATCAGGGTGACGGTGTAGGTGATCTTGCCACCTTCCACCACAGCGGTGTTGTCCACCGACAGGACAGCGGTGACTTTGCTGATGGTGTCGGTGACCTGAACGGTCGCCGGGGTACCGATCTGCAGGTTCTCCAGCGGCGCACCGGTAACGGTGGCCTTGTCGATGCTGACGGTGATGGTGCCTTTATCAACAAAGACGTCATCGCCTTGGGCAGGCGCCGAAATGGTTTTGGTGGTTTCACCAGCGGCGAACACCACGGTTTCACCGGTGCTCAGCAGCACGGTCAGCGGTTTATCGATGGCCTGGTTCAGGGTGAGCTTGAAGGTCGGCGCAGTCGCCTCGTTCACCGTGTCGGTGACTGGAGTGATGCTGACTTTCACCAGGTTATCGCTGCCGTTCGGCTCGTCGCTGATGGTAGTGGTGACCGGGGTCTTGTCGGTCACCAGGTTCTCGAACTTGGTGTCGCCGGTGACCGAAATGTCGGTGATCGACTTGGTGATCGCAGGCTGGCCACCGGTGAACAGGTCGTTCGGTGCAGTGACGAAGGCGGTACCCGAGGCCGAGCCGGCCGGGATAGTCACGACCGTGCCGCCAGTCAGGGTCACGGTCACACCACCGTGGCCAGTCACTGGCAGCTTGGTGTCTTCACTGATCAGGGTCACGGTGTAGGTGATCTTGCCACCTTCCACCACAGCGGTGTTGTCCACCGACAGGACAGCGGTGACTTTGCTGATGGT
>NZ_PPXC01000044.1 GCF_002909445.1 Arthrobacter glacialis | reverse complement strand
CAGCAGCACGCCAATGCCCACGGACAGCACGCCGGAAACAACCATCCACACGGAGTTTTCCCACGGGCCCAGCCGGAAGCGGCGTGGTTTCAGCCAGCCGCGCTCACCGAGCCTGAATCGCGTCCACAGCAGCGAAAGGATGCCCAGTGGCAGGGTCATGCCGAATGCGAAGATGGCCAGCATGATCCCGCCGTACAACGGATTTCCGCCCGCCGCGGCCACAGCCAGAACCGAACCGAGGATGGGGCCAGCACAAACACCGGCAACGCCATAGACGGAGCCCAGCACAAACACTGACACGGCAGAGGTGCTGCTGGCGCCGGCCCGGCGGCTGAGGCCGGGGAATTCCACCCCAACAATCTGCAAAATTCCAATGACAATCACCACGGCGGCCGCAACGGAAATCAGCACCGTCCGGTTTTGCAGCACCAGCGAGCCGAGCAGCCCCGCCAGCAGGCCCAGCGGCACCAACGTTGTCAGCAGCCCGGCGTAGAACAGGGCCGTGCGGCCCAGCAGCTTGCCGGGACTGGCGAAGGCGTAGGCAAAGAAAGCCGGCAGCAACATGACCGAGCAGGGACTCAGCAGGGTGAGGATGCCACCCAGGAACGCTCCTGTATATCCAATGTCCATGGGCTACTTGGCCTTTGCCAGTGCTTCATCAATGACCTGGACAAAGATGTCCAGCGGCTGCGCACCGGGAATGGACTGGTTGTTGATAACAAAGGTGGGGGTGCTGTTGAGCCCCAGCGAGGTTCCCTCGGCAAGATCGGAGTTGACCAAAGCCCGCAATTCGGGGCTCTTCGTATCCGCCGTGAACTTGGCCATGTCTGGAACACCAACCTCTTGGGCAAACTTCAGCAACTCCGGCTCTGACAAGTCCGCCTTGCCCTTTTCCGGCGCCGCCGCGTAGACGGCCTCATTGAATTGCCAGAACAATCCCTGTTCCCCCGCCGCACGGACAGCCACAGCAGCTGCCACCGAGGATTCCCCAAAGACCGGCAGATCACGCCATTCAATGCGCAGCTGGCCGGTGTCAACATACTTCTTGATAATTTCGGGCTGGGTTTTGCGGGCATAGGCGCCGCAGAACGGGCACCGGTAATCCGAGTACTCGATCATGACAACGGGGGCGTCCACCGCACCCAGCGCCATGGGATCCCCGGCAATGCGACGTTCCAGTTGCAGCTCGGGGGCCTGTTCTTCGGCGGCCGACGAGGCCGGCTTTGCGGCCGAGTCCAATCGCTTCCCACCAGCGGCGGCACCGGCAAAAATGATCGTTAAAACTAGGGCAATACCCAGCACCAGAGCTAGGGCGATGTTCCGGGTCTTCTTCGTATTCATTGGCAAACTCTCAGAATTGTGCAGGCGCAGCCTTGCCGCAGGCGCGGATTATCGCGGCCCGGCGGCAGCGCACCATGTATATATAAGGACACGTTCGACGCCGTTCAGCCAACCTTCGCTTGTCGCGGTGGGTTGGGTGCCGGC
>NZ_PPXC01000043.1 GCF_002909445.1 Arthrobacter glacialis | reverse complement strand
TACGCGTGATCAGTAGAAACAAGGGTCTTTTTCTTCATCTTAGAGGAAGTACTCTATTTTAGCCCCGTCAGGCCAGTTCCATTGTCCCAGGAATTCTGTACTGGAAC
This sequence comes from Arthrobacter glacialis, assembly GCF_002909445.1. Classification (GTDB taxonomy): domain Bacteria; phylum Actinomycetota; class Actinomycetes; order Actinomycetales; family Micrococcaceae; genus Specibacter; species Specibacter glacialis. Next base: position 1,358 of record NZ_PPXC01000043.1, on the reverse strand, counting down.
ACATCGATACTATACTATTGCTGGTCCACCACACTTTATCCTCCTTGGGTTTCCCACGTATCAGCTCCACATAAAAACACGCTCGATAGCAGTCCCCTTCAGCCCAATAGTCCATGAAAGACCCACTGTAACCACTCCAGTCAGCGTTTAATACAATTGTCTGACCTTGAATGGGCTTTGATCTATCATCTGTCAATGCATTTGGCACTTTTAACATCTCGTATCCAGACCTCGAGGCTGTGCTTATTGTCCTCCCTAGCCAAGTGTTATCCCCATCCAGGTATGAGAATCCCTTGACTCCATTGTTATTATTACCTGGATAAGGGTCATTACACTTACCTATGTTTGGGTCATTCGGTCGGGGACTGTCTGTAAGGACAGGACTGCATATATATTGACTAGTGTGTGTCATTGCTACTGGGTCTATCTGAATCACTGGTCTATTTGAGCCCTGCCAATTGTCCCTGCATGTGCAGGTAATCCCTGTTCGTTTCCCGTAACATGAGCATTCTTCAATATGCTTAGCAGTTCCAGTCAGAGACTCCCATTTCAATATTTTCCCCTCTTTAAAATAGTATATTCTTGTGTCTGCAGGTCCAGTGGCAGGCCCATCGGTGAACACTACTGGGCATACGCCGTTGTGGCATACACATTCAGATTCCTGTGTTCTTAGTATGTTTCGGGCCCATGTGTTAATTTCTGCAACAGGCCTTCTGTTGTACCATATTACTGCAGATGCATTGTTGTTTGGTCCTGATATACATATTGACATTCTGGATTTGCCATCATGGCAACTAGTACTTGACCACCCGATGCATTCCACCCTGCTGTTGTACACTGTGGGCGGTGATGATAGTGGCCAGCTTATCAGGGCGCGATACTGGGACCTATCGTGTATTGTTCCGTTTGAGTGTTTCCCTCTGATTGTTGTTCCTTGGCTGAGAGCATAGAACCTGCATTCATCTGGGTCGCATGAAACATAGGGTTCTCTTGTGACTAAAACATCCGAGCTTTCTCCAATTCTTACTGCATTGTCTTTCCCATATATGTGCCATGAATTTATAGTACAGAGCCCTTTAGTTAAGTTATTGAAATTCCTGCTTGTTCTTTCTTCCATTTGGATGTTGGTGATGTTTGTTTCATTATAATAGTTGTTTATTATTGTTTGGCTTGTGTTGGTTGTTTCAGGTTGTGAGCGTGAGCAATTGCAGCCCGATTTTAGATGCAGTCCTATGTTCAATCCTAGGTTTGCTATTCCAATGAGTACTGTGATTGCGCCTATTGTGATAGCAGTGGCTGAAGTGCATAGAATCTTCTGGTTTGGATTCATCTCGACCCTGCTTTTGCTGATCACGCGT
>NZ_PPXC01000042.1 GCF_002909445.1 Arthrobacter glacialis | reverse complement strand
CCCTACGTGCCAGCCTTGAGTGAGAGAGTTTTTCTCATTCATGTTTGGTGGGGCAGGAGGAGATAATTATTCATGGATATTCCCCAGAGGCCTTCCCGTCATGCGCATTTCTTGCCGGCGGAGCGGTGGGCCTTGTTGCTCGAATTCGATAAGTGCCTGGATTATGGTTCGAAGTCGGCTTTTTACCGGAAGGTTCAAGTGACGAGGAAGACTCTGAAGACTTGGTCCCAGGATCGGGACGAGGGACGTTTGACGGCCCCTGGCGAGAACCCGGCGGTACGGGCGGAACGGTCTAGGATGTCGGGCCAGGACCAGCGTGACTTCATGAAGCTCGAGCGTGAGAACGCGGCGTTGAAGCTGAAGTTGGAGCAGTCCGTGGCGACGGTAGACATCCTAAAAAAAGCATCAGCGCTGTTGGATTCCCTAGCCAAGAGCGCCTCGAACCTGCAGACTCCGGAAGTGACAGAAGAGGTGGTGGAGCCGCAAGAGGAGTCCGAGGGCTGGCCAGCCTGGCTCAAGCCCAAGAACGACGAAGGGTCCTGACGCCGTTCCTTGCGCAGCTGCAGGCCTTCGGCGGGCACTCGGCGGTGAAGGCTTTGGAGCTGCTGGGGCTGTCCTCAGCGACCTACTACCGTGAAAAAGCAGCCCCGGTGCCGGTGAAGGCCATGATCCTGCAAAGGGAGCGGGTGCAACCGGCGACGCTGAATCCAGAAGAGATCGAGATGATCACCGGGTGGTTGAGCGCACCGGAGAACATGCTGCTCTCCGTGGCCAAGGTGTACTACAAATACCTAGATCAAGGCCTCCATGTTGCTTCTAAGCGCTCCTGGCACCGGGTCGCGGCGGCCGCGAAGCTCAGTGGTGACCGCCGCCGGCAAGCGAGTCATCCGCCGAAGAAAATCCCGCAGCTGATAGCTGCCTGCCCCAATCAGGTCTGGTGCTGGGACATCTCGAAAGTCAAAGGAACACGGCTGCGTCAGTTCTTCGATCTGTACCTGATCATGGACATTTACTCCCGCTATATCGTGGGCTGGAGAGTGGAACACACAGAGGTTTCAGCAACCGCTGCCGACATGCTCACCCAAGCCGTCAACGAGGCGCCACACGCCCCGGAATACCTCCACAGCGACAACGGGGCCTCGATGAAAAGCACCATCATGGCAGCCACTCTGGCCGGGCACGGCATCGCTCGTTCCTTCTCACGCCCAAAGGTCAGCAACGACAATCCCTTCAGCGAATCACTCTTCAAAACATTCAAATACGAGACCACCTACCCCCAAGGATTCCCAACCCTGGAAGCTGCCCGCGAGTACGTCGCCGCGTTCGTGATCCGCTACAACAACTCACACCAACACGAAGGCATTGCCGGCCATACACCAGCCACCGTTCACCACGGACTAGTCGATGAAATCAACACCAAACGACAAATAGCCCTCGACGCCAGCTACGCCGCCAATCCCTCACGATTCACCCGCCGACCCATGGCACCCCAGATCGACGCCTACGTCGCCATCAACGACCCCAAACAACGAACTCAACAAAACGTCAATCTCTCTCAAACAGGTTGACAGATACCG
>NZ_PPXC01000041.1 GCF_002909445.1 Arthrobacter glacialis | reverse complement strand
TACGCGTGATCAGTAGAAACAAGGGTATTTTTCTTCAATTGTCATACTCCTCTGCATTGTCTCCGAAGAAATAAGATCCTTCATTATTCATGTCAAAGGAAGGCACGATCGGGTTCGTTGCCTTTTCGTCCGAGAGCTCGAAGACTCCCCGCCCCTGGAATGACACATCTTCTGGTCTGGCACTTTCCATCATTCTTATGATTTCAGTCCTCATGTCAGACGTTCTACCCTCATTATTTCCTGTAAATGCTGCCATAATGGTTGCTCTTTCGAAAGGAAGGTTTCTCTGTACTGAGAAAGTGGGTTGAACGCTGACCTGTCCTGCAGATGCCCTCTGTTGGTTGGTGTTCCCTCCGCTTCTGGTTCTTATAGCCCAATATCTACTTCTCAATTCAAGAGTATTGGAGTCCATTGCTTCCATGTTCTCATTTGAAGCAATTTGAACCCCTCTAGTGGATAGCTGTCCTCTTGGGACCATTCTTGTCCCTCTAATGAAACTTGAGACCCTAAGGTCCTCAAACGCTGCAGAGTGGCATGCCATCCACACTAGTTGGCTCTTATGTGCTGGGTTCTCATTTGGTCTAATGAGACTAAAGACCTGGCTGTTTTGAAGCAGACGAAAAGGATCTATTCCAACCAAGGAGTACCCTTCTCTCTCAAAGTCATATCCACTAGCCACTGCAAGCCCGTACACACAAGCAGGCAAGCAGGATTTATGAGCCACTGATCCCCTCAGGATGAGTGCAGACCTTGCCAGAAAAATAAGATCTTCTATTTCAGCATTCCCAGGATTTCTGCTCTCTCGCACTTGATCCATCATCGCCCTTTGTGCTGCTGTTTGGAATTTCCCTTTGAGGATGTTGCACATTCTCTCATATGCAATTCTTGTTCTTCTTCCATTTTCGCCTCTCCAGAAATTCCGGTCGTTGATCCCTCGTTTTATCATCCGAATCAGTTCCATCACCATTGTCCCTATTCCCTTTACTGCTGCACCTGCAGCTCCAGATCTCCTCGGGAGAGTTGATCCTTGCATCAGAGAGCACATCCGGGGATCCATTCCAGTACGCACGAGAGCTCTCGTTCTCTGATAGGTAGCATCATTTAGGTTGGAATGCCATATCATCAGATGGGTAAGACCAGCAGTTGCATCCTCTCCATTGTTCGCTTGTCTCCAAATTCTCCTGATTTCCTCTTTGTCATACAGGATCAGCTCTCTCACCCATTTTCCGTCTCTTCTCCTGTAAATTGGACCTCCAGTTTTCTTAGGGTCCTTTCCTGCACTGGGGTGCTCTTCCAGGTATCTGTTCCTTCTTTCATCAAATGCAGAGAGTACCATTCTCTCTATTGTTATACTGTTTTGAATCAGCCTCCCTTCATTGTCACTGAGTTTGAGTTCTGTGCACATCTGTATGTAGAATCTCCCAATGCCGCTAACCATTCTTCCAACAGACGCCCTGATCTCAGTAGCATTCTGGCGTTCCCCACCAGTTTCCATCTGTTCATAGGATCGTTTGGTGCCTTGAGACGCCATGGTGTTGATGTCACTCAGTGAGTGATTATCTACCCTGCTTTTGCTGTTTTTGAGTGGCTTGGAC
>NZ_PPXC01000040.1 GCF_002909445.1 Arthrobacter glacialis | reverse complement strand
GCTGCCGGCTATGTTTTCGGCCTCTCCCTAGACGAGGCTCTTCAGAGGTGCTTGGGTCCAGTAGAAACAAGGTACTTTTTTGGACAGTATGGATAGCAAATAGTAGCATTGCCACAACTATCTTAGTGCATGTGTGAGGAAGGAGTTGAACCAAGATGCATTAAGCAAAACCCAGGGATCATTAATCAGGCACTCCTCGATTGCTTCATATAGCCCTTCAAGATCGAAGGTTCCAGGTTCCAGGTTATCCCTGAGCGCCTGAACAATGAGTAGCAGTTTTCTCGATTCAGCTGAGAACCCCTCAAGTTGCGGAGATGCATATAGGCTATTGAATACAGATTTTGCTAGTAAGGTTCTGCACACCTTCCCGATGGAACCTTCCTCTACTCCCTTAGGTGATTCTCCAATTGGCCATGTTTCTGATTTGTTTTCAAAGAATTCTTTGGTCAGGTCTTTCTCTTTGACAGAGGATTCAGCTTCAATCATGCTCTCAATCTGTTGGAGAGATTGGAGAAGGCAGCGTCTCATTTCCATACCCCATTTCATCTTGATCTTGGAGGTTCCATTGGTTCTTACATACAGAAACATGGGTCTTGACACTTGGCCTACTGCAGTTCGCAGGAGCATATCCCCTATTTCAAGAACACAATACTTTTCCCATTTATGTGGTTCCAACCTTGGGTCGGTAAGGGAAAATTCCATACTTACAAAGTTTACCACGTCGGTATCATTCCTCAAATGAGATCTTCCTTTTATAATGAATCCATATAGGTTTGTTTTCCGTCTTCCTTCTTTGGTTCTACATTTACTTATCATTGGAATCAGTTGAAAGTCATCCATGGCTGCACAAGATGCATTGAGCAAAGCAGTATTTATGTACACTCCCTTCATTATGTATTCAGTAGCCCTGCAGTGGGACACTTCTGCTGTAAAATAGTTCCGTCTCATGCTTGCAATGTGTTCGATTGGGGCAACATCTTCCCCTATTTCATCAAGTTCTACCCAGCTTGAATCAGTCAATTCACATGCCTTGTTGAATTCATTTTGGATCCAACATGCTAGCGATCTGGGCTCTGGCTCGTCACTGTCATACTGTTTCAGGTCGTTGATATCTTTGCAATCCTCAAAGTCCACCTTCTCCGGTGCCATGTTCTCACCGAGTGCCCACTTTAATTGGCTTGTTTTCTTCATGTTCTTTGTTCTGGGAATCTTCTCCTCATTTTCAATGTCCTGAAGTTCTGCTAGCACCTGCTTCCAAGTCAGGAGATAATTGGGGTTTATGCCTTTCTCATGTGGTTTGATAATATTGGGCTCTTTCCAGCCGAAGTCTGTTTTCGTGCCTTTGATCGCATCATATAGCGGTATCCCCTCCCCTTCGTGACTCGGGTCCTCCATGCTTAGTTTCAGCGCATCCATCAGCAAGAACTTCGACCGTTGAGAGCAGGGAGGCCCATTAGGCAATCTGAGAGGGCGTGGTGTTGTCTTTAGAAATGGCTCGATTCTGGCGTTCACTTCTTTTGACATTTGAGAAAGCTTGCCCTCAATGCAGCCGTTCGGTTCGAATCCATCCACATAGGCTCTAAAGTTTTCAAGGCTGGAGAAGTTCGGTGGGAGACTTTGGTCGGCAAGCCTGCGCATGGTTCCTGTGATTTCAAATCTTTCTTCAATTGTTTCTTCGCCTCTTTCGGACTGACGAAAGGAATCCCATAGACCCCTGCTGGCCATTTCCTGCCTTATGGTGAACAGCCTGGTTTTGATTCTTGCCCTGCTTTCTTCATCAAGTGTGTAATCTGCTTTGGTGGCCATCTCTTCTCCAGTGAATGAAAAAATATGGATGTGTGTCTTCTCGGATTTTATTTTATTGGCTTTCTCTAGGTAGTATATGTGGACTTCCCTCCTCGTCACTCCAATTTCAATGAAACGGTTTTCCTTGTAGTCATACA
>NZ_PPXC01000003.1 GCF_002909445.1 Arthrobacter glacialis | reverse complement strand
CCTACGTCGCCATCAACGACCCCAAACAACGAACTCAACAAAACGTCAATCTCTCTCAAACAGGTTGACAGATACCGTATGTGAGCGGGCGTTGCTGGGAAAGGCCCCGGATGTGAGCGGGCGTCTAGAGGGGGTCTGGGTATTGGACTGGGGCGGTGAAGTCCCCGGAGGCCTGGCGGAAACGGGCCAGGATTTGGGTCATCTGCACAAGGTCGGCCTGCGGGATCCCGGGCTGGGTAAAAACCTCTGCATTCAGCGCCGCCGTGGCTTCCTCAACCCGCGTCCGCCCGGCGACTGTCAGGACCACCAAGGTTGCCCGGCCGTCGGTTGGATGGGCCTCGCGCCGCACCAGCAGGTCCTTTTCCAGCCTGTCCACAACGCTTGTCACGGAGGTTGGGTGGACCTGGAGCCGGGCGCTGGCACTTGCCATCGGCAGGGCGCCGTCGCGCGTGAAGGACAGCAGGCGCAGCAGCTCGAGCCGAGCGTAGGAAAGACCCAGCGGTTTCAGCACGGAATCAACCCGGCTGTACATGATCTGGTGGGCCCGCATCACGGAGGAAAAGGCCGCCATGGCGTCGGCCGCATCAGCCCAGCCGTGGGCAATCCACTGACGCTTAGCTTCGGCAATGGGATCCATGGGCAGCGGAGAGGCGGGGGACACTGGGTCCTTTCGGGCTGTCGGAACAAGTGGGGTGCGGCCACAATCAACCGTCACAACAATTTACTTGGGATACCTAGTAAATGCTAGTACTCCCTAGTACTCTGGGGATTGGCCGCACGTGGCTGGATCTACTGTTACAGCCAATAGCAACATCATTCCCTTCACCTGTTACAAATAGAGACTGTTGCAAACGCAGGATAGTGAAACCGCCCAAGAGGCGGTGGTCCCTTGGAAGTTCTTGAAAGAGGTTTTTTAGACCATGTCGACACCCATCAATAAGCAGGCCAACGGCATTTCGGCACGGTGGAAGGCCCTGGGTCTGTGGGCCAAGGCTGCCGTGGTGGCTGCCGTTTTGGTGCTGGCCCTGCTGGTGGTGGTCCTGGCTGCACGCTGGTTGACCGGCATGGATTCGGTGAAGTCGTTCATGACCACCTACCCGGGGCAATCGGTATTGCCTGAAACAGCACCCGTGGGTATCCCGGCATGGCTGGGCTGGCAGCACTTCTTGAACATGTTCTTCCTGCTGCTGATTATCCGCTCAGGCTGGCAGGTCCGCACCACCAAGCGCCCGGCCGCGCATTGGGTGCGCAACAACAAGGGCCTGATCAAAACCAAGAACGCCCCCACCAAAATCAGCCTCGATTTGTGGTTCCACCTGACACTTGATGCGCTGTGGGTGCTCAACGGCTTCATCTTCATTGTGGTGCTGTTTGCCACGGGCCAGTGGATGCGTATTGTGCCCACCAGCTGGGACATCTTCCCCAACGCCATCTCCGCAGCCTTGCAGTACATGTCCCTGGATTGGCCCACCGAGCACGGCTGGGTCAACTACAACGCCCTGCAGCTGCTCACGTACTTCGTCACGGTCTTCATCGCCGCCCCGCTCGCCATCGCCACCGGCATCCGCATGTCAGGGGCCTGGCCCAAGAATGCCCGCACGCTGAACAAGATCTACCCCATCCAGGCGGCACGGGCCATCCACTTCCCGGTCATGCTCTACTTTGTGGCCTTCATCATTGTTCACGTCACGCTGGTTTTGGCCACAGGCGCCTTGCGCAACCTGAACCACATGTACACCTCCAGCGACGTTGTGAACTGGTGGGGATTTGGCATCTTTGCCTTGTCCCTGCTCGTCATGGCGGGCGCCTGGTTTGCCGCACGCCCACTCTTCCTTCGCCCCATCGCATCCCTGATGGGCAAGGTCACCAAATAAGCCAAACCCCCACCGGGGCAACGCATCAGGAGGCACCATGTACCAGCTCACGTCCGATCAAGAGGCGGTGGTGGAAATGGTGCGCGATTTTGCCACCACGGCCCTGGCCCCGCACACGGCCGATTGGGATGAAAACAAACACTTCCCCGTGGACGTGCTGGCCGAGGCTGGTGCCTTGGGCATGGGCGGGATTTATGTGGGCGAGGAGCACGGGGGCTCGGCACTGAGCCGCGCCGACGCCGTGCTGATCTTTGAAGAGCTGGCAGCTGTGGACCCCACCATCGCCGCCTACATCTCCATCCACAACATGGTGGCCTGGATGATCGATGCCTTCGGCAATGACACCCAGCGGGCCACGTGGCTGCCGGGCATCACCGCCATGACGGAGCTGACCAGCTACTGCCTTTCCGAACCGGGGGTTGGCTCCGATGCCGCGGCCATCACCACCTCAGCCGTGCTCGACGGCGAAGATTACGTTCTCAACGGCACCAAACAGTTCATTTCCGGGGCCGGGGCTGCCGCGTGGTACCTGGTCATGGTTCGCACAGCAGATCGAGGCAGCCGCGGGATCACCGCCGTCGTTGTTCCCCATGACGCACCCGGTCTGTCCTTCGGGGCCAATGAAAAGAAGATGGGCTGGCGGGCGCAACCCACCCGTCAGGTGGTGTTTAAGGATGTGCGGATTCCCGTGGCGAACCGGCTGGGGGCCGAGGGCGACGGTTTCGGCATTGCCATGAAGGGCCTCAATGGAGGCCGGGTCAACATTGGGGCCTGCTCCCTGGGTGGTGGCCGGGCGGCGCTGGAAAAGTCCATCGCCTATTTGAAGGAACGGCAGGCATTTGGCGGTCCGCTCATCGAAAAGCAGCACCTGCTCTTTGAAATTGCCCAGATGGACACCGATCTGGAAGTCTCCCGCACCATGCTCATGCGGGCCGCAGACGCCCTGGACACCGGCGCACCGGACACCGTCAAACTGTGCGCCATGGCCAAATTGGTGGCCACCGATGCCGGCTTCCAGGTGGCCAACCAGGCCCTTCAACTCCACGGCGGGTACGGATACCTGAGCGAGTACGGGCTGGAGAAACTGGTCAGGGACTTGCGGGTCCACCAGATCCTTGAGGGCAGCAATGAAATCATGCGCTTGATCGTGGGTCGTCTGGCCGTGGAGCGCTAAGCAATGGAGGATAGGTACATGGAGCACAATGACGTTCTACACCAGCAAACTGGCCAGCTGGGGCACCTGATTCTCAACCGCCCCGACGCCATGAATGCGCTCAATCCGGCCATGATTTCCACCCTTGCCCAGTGCCTGGATGAGTGGGAGGCTGACGACGCCGTTTCAACAGTTCTCATTTCCGGTGCCGGTGAGCGGGGCTTGTGCGCCGGCGGGGACATCGTCTCCATCTATCACGACGCCCGTACCGGCGGGGACACCAGCGAAACGTTTTGGCGCGATGAATACCATCTCAATGCCCGCATCAAACGCTACCCAAAACCCATTGTGACGTTCATGGACGGGGTGGTGCTGGGCGGGGGTGTGGGTATTTCGGCCCACGCGTCCCACCGGATTGTCACCGAGCGCTCCCGAATTGGCATGCCGGAGACCGGGATCGGCTTCGTCCCCGATGTGGGCGGCACGTATCTGCTCTCCCGCGCCCCCGGCGAACTGGGCACCCACGCGGCCCTGACCGCTGCCATGGTCAACGGCGCCGACGCCATCGCGATGGGTCTGGCCAGCCACTTTGTGGAATCGGCGTCGCTGGCCACGCTGGTGGACGAGCTGGCCGAGCGTAACGCAAGCTCCGCCGTCGCACGCTGGGGCCAAGCCGCACCGGAGTCCGCTTTGGCGCAGCAGCGCTGGTGGATTGATGAGGCGTACGCCCCTGATCGCGTGGAGACCATCCTTGCGCGCTTGTCCCGCGTGGGCGATCCGGCGGCGGATGCAGCGGCTGCCGCGATTGCTGCGAAGTCGCCCACGGCCGTGAGTGTCGCCCTTGCGGCGCTGCGGCGGGCGCGGGCACTGGGGACTTTGGAGGAGGCGTTGAACCAGGAGTTCAGGGTCTCGTTGCGGGCACTGCGCTGGCCGGATTTTGCCGAGGGCATCCGGGCGCAGCTGGTGGACAAGGACAGGAACCCGGCCTGGTCCCCGGCAGCCCTGGCGGACGTGCCGGAAGACGTGGTGGCGGAGGCGTTTGCCAGCCTGGGTGAGCGGGAACTGGGCTTGCTGGCGCCCTAGCTGGTTTTGGCACTGAACTTTTGGCACTGATTTTTCGGCAGGGATGACAAGAAAGGAAACAACCATGAGCGAGGAATCGATGGCGGGACGTGATGCCAAGGTTGCCTTCATTGGGCTGGGGCACATGGGCGGGCCCATGGCGGCAAATTTGGTGGCTGCGGGCTATCCGGTGACCGGCTTTGATGTGGTGCCGGCAGCGCTTGCCGCGGCGCACACAGCCGGTGTCGTGGTGGCCTCATCCGCTTCCGGGGCGGCGCTCGGGGCCGATGTCATCATCACCATGCTGCCCGCCGGCAAGCATGTATTTGCCGCATTTGAGGGGGAGGGGCCCGGCGGTGGTTTGCTGGCGGCTGCCAAACCCGGGGCGTTGTTTTTGGAATGCTCCACCATCTCGGTGGAGGACGCCCGCACGGCCCACGAGATGGTGGTGGCCAGCGGGCACCGGGGCCTGGATGCGCCGGTTTCCGGCGGTGTTGTGGGGGCCGAGGCCGGGACACTGACGTTCATGGTGGGAGGTTCCGAGGAAGATTTCGCGGCCGCCGGCCCGATCCTCGAGGTCATGGGCAGGCGCATTGTGCTGTGCGGCGGGCCCGGCTCCGGCCAGGCTGCCAAGGTGTGCAACAACATGATCCTGGGCGTGTCCATGATCGCCGTGAGTGAAGCATTTGTGCTGGGCGAAAAGTTGGGCCTGAGCCACCAGGCGTTGTTCGATGTGGCGGCCAACGCCTCCGGCCAATGCTGGTCGCTGACCACCAACTGCCCCGTCCCCGGCCCCGTTCCAACAAGCCCCGCCAACCGCGACTATCAACCCGGGTTCGCCGGTGCCCTCATGGCTAAGGACCTGGGGCTGGCCGTTGAAGCGCTCAATGCCACGGGAGTGGACGCGGTGCTGGGCAGGGCTGCCGAGGAAATCTACCGTGAATTCGCCCTAGGTGGCGGGGCCGGAACCGACTTTTCCGGCATCATCAACACCATCAGGGACGCCACCGGCGGCGTTGACTGAGGTCCACGCCGGCCTGCTCTTTGCTTTTCAAACCATGTGAACTGAACGGAACCCCTCCACCATGACCCAGCACTCCTTGATCCTGACCGAACAACACGGCCGCGTGGGACTGATAATGCTCAACCGGCCCGAGGCCCTGAACGCCCTGAGCGATGCCATGGGCCATGAAATACTGGCCGCCGCCCGTGCGTTCGACGCCGATCCCGGCATTGGTGCCATGGTCATCACCGGCTCCTCCCGCGCCTTTGCTGCCGGGGCTGACATCAAGGAGATGGCAGAAAAGTCATCCGTGGAGATGTACCAGTCCAACTGGTTCTCCGTATGGGATGAGTTGGCACGGGTCCGCACCCCCATGATTGCCGCCGTGGCGGGCCACGCCCTGGGCGGCGGTTGTGAGCTCGCCATGATTGCTGATTTCATCATTGCCGCCGACAACGCCAAGTTTGGCCAACCCGAAATCAAGTTGGGCGTGATCCCCGGCATGGGCGGTTCGCAGCGGCTCACCCGCGCCATTGGCAAGGCCAAGGCTATGGAAATGGTGCTGACGGGCCGTGTCATGGGTGCTGTGGAGGCCGAACAGGCGGGCCTAGTGGCCCGGGTGGTGCCCGTGGACTCGCTGCTGGAGGATGCGCTGGCCACGGCCGCTGTCATCGCCGGCATGTCCAAGCCCGTAGCCATGATCGCCAAGGAAGCAGTCAATGCGGCTTTCGAGACCACCCTCGCCGAAGGCGTCGTGCGCGAGCGGCGGGGCATTTACGCCTGCTTCGCCACTGAGGACCAAAAGGAAGGCATGGCGGCGTTCACCGAGAAGCGCGCCGCCGAGTTCAAGCACCGCTAAGCCGGCGCCGGAACCGGCATTTTCCGGCGACTATCCGACGCGTCGGCCGCGGGCGGCCTTTGGCGTCTCCTTTACGTCGCCTACAAAAATACCGACTCCGGCGCCTCTCATGTGGGTCAGTAGCCTCTCGAGTTGGTGTTTGGGCCAAACACATGTACTGTTGAGGACGCAACGCGGGGTGGAGCAGTTCGGTAGCTCGCCGGGCTCATAACCCGGAGGTCACAGGTTCAAATCCTGTCCCCGCAACCAGATGAGGAAAACCCTCGGCCTAACGGCCGGGGGTTTTTCGTTTTCCCGCCGCAAAGAGGGCCAGCAAATCAGCAGCGGCCGGACACGCGCGGCCCGCGAGATGCCACATGAAATTCGCCATTGGTGGATGTCGAATCGACCATTTCCACAGGGGACAAAGCTATTTCGGATGCATTGACCACGAAGAAAACCTCCGAGCCTGTTCACGAGTTGAGTTCGGAGCCGGGCATGTCAAGGCCAAACGGCAGGCGCGTTCCCACACTGATCCCCTTGCGATTTCCGACGGTTCGCCGGCATTATTGAACAGTTGCTCCCACTTCGCCCTAGCGGTGCCAAGGACACGGACATCGGCGACCGTGGGAAAGCGCCTCGCTTTGCTGACTGTCCAGGGCCTGAGGAGTTTGTAATATTCGGCTGAAAGAGGCCCTGTCACTATCGGACTGTTCTATCAGCATTCCCACTGGCTACGGACGATTTGCTGTCTTTTTGCGAAGGGGCTATCGCGGCCCTGTCACACTATTCTCGAGGGAGAAACCACGACGCCGGTAAGCTTCAGCTACACAGGCTGAGGCAGGTGAATAGGAACTCGTACCAAGTAAGTGGGGATCCTATGGAAGTAGGCACCATGACAGAGCAGCTTCTTCCTGAACCTGGCGAGTTGTGGGCTTACCGAAAACGCGACGACGCGCCGTCTGAGCAAGTTCTTGTCCTCAGGGTCACGCAAGACAAACGCAAAGTCAGAATCGAGTTTGAGTTCGTTGACGGCGTTAATGCCGGTCAGACCCAGTCTGTGTCTGGAAGTCGACTGCCAACACTGTGACGTCGAAGCGTACGACCGCCTCATGGCCAACTGGCAGCGCCTCGATGCCGAGGGTATCGACGAGGTTGAGGAATACGCCTGCGATGTGGTCTATGAACACCTAGTCGCAAGCGACATCGCCGAGGTATTCACTGGAGGGCGCGCCAAGAACGGACTCGAGGTGAAAGTTATCCCGGCGCTTGGGCTGCTCCTAGGCCGCCCAATGTCCGACCTGTTGGAGCGCATCGCATGGTTCGAACTCAATGGCGTCCTCATTTTGTCTCCGACCGGTTGCCTTGACGTGGCAGCTGCCGTTAGTCAAGAGAATCCTGACCCGATCTTGGAATATGTCATGGCCGAGGAAACCAAGTTGCGGGAATATTGCAAAAATGGCCGCACATACGAAAGGAGCCGCGGCCAAGAAGACCGCTCGGCGTCACCTGAGTGGGAATACCACTACTATCTGAAACACATCAAGCCGGTCCATGAACTACTTCGCCAGTTGTGCGGGTATCGGGCGGTCTCGGCGCACGAACGCCTCGTTGCTGCCGAAGCTGAGGCGAGGCGGCTTGACCTTCTGCTGGCTCATGCCATCGACGTGTTGAGGGGGAGCGACAAGCGTGTTTTTGCTACTCACCTCGAGGAGGAACATGAGCGTAGACGTATTCTGCCGCACAGGGTCCGACCCGTTCCTGACCGGCCGCTGGAACCATGGGAAATACCAGTGATCGAAGTCCCTACCCGTCGACGATGGGGATGGTAGCTGGGGTAGTTTGGCTGACCCACGTAGGATGCTGCTAAACATAGATTCGCTGGAGGGACTCTCATGGCCGCTCAACCTGTCGCATTCGGAAGTTACAACTTTCCATCCGTCAACAAGGCAAAACTTGAATGCAATCGCATTCGCGACAAGTACATTCCCAACGGCCGAGTGCTCGGCTCGGACGACGATGCATTCTTTCGGGCTCTGGTCGAGGAGCATCGGCATCGCGACGAGAAGATCGGTAAGGGGATCGAGTATTTTCAGGTTGCCCCGACGAAGTCCTTGCGTGCCCGATCTGGCAACTTCGGCGTCTGGATTAAGCAAGTCGGTGTCGAGGAACTCGTTGACTTCGGCTACGGCGGTGTCATTGAGGGAATCCCTGACGCAGGTGGATCGCGACAGGAGATGAACCGCGTGGATCGGGCGCTTAGGGGCGCCATTAGGCCCGCGACCGACAGGTTCTTAGCTGAGCAGAAGGCGTCGGGCGCTCCGTTGCTGTCGTGTCTGAGCGGGGCTGTGCTCGATTCCAGTGGAAGCATCGACGTCGTGCACGACTCGCCGCGATGGGGTCAGTTAGTTCGGGACTTCACGGCACTGTCCGGTGGACTTTCGCAAATTGAGACCGATCGTCTGGACCGCTCCCTTGGTGAGGTTCTTGTCGACGAAAAAGTTCAAGAGTCTTGGACGAGCTTTCATGAAGAACATGCCGTTCTTGGATTGGCAACTCCTGAGGAGAACGCTGCGAGACCCCGCTTGGCTTAGCAGCACGGAAAAATAGTCGCGCGGGCACCTTTCGTACAGCACAGCCCCATTCGTCAGGGGTAGTTGATCGCGTCAGGGCAAACCATATGGACCTGCGCGAGCGGCTATCTCAGACACTTCATCCGCAGATCTAGACGGCGAATTGTTGGCCACAAATTAGGCAATGAACTGGGCCGAGATGGTCATCAGGAATCTTCAGCGGTTCCCACGGATGGCAGGGCGGCTGGACAATGAGCATGTCGTTTGGTTCGGTCAGGCTATCTGGTGTGGGCTCATCGTTCGGACCGGGCTTGTATGTCCAGCCTTTCATTCCTCGGAACGCATCCTTAAGGCCGTGTTCCACTTCTTCATGCAAGTGAGACATTATGAACTGCTCCTGAAATTCCACCTGTGTCTGTGTCCACCACTGATCGGGCAAGGCGGATTCCCCGCAAAGAGGGCAGAAATATACAGATGGATCAATCTCGCCCAGGGGACGGTCATCAGTTGGTCCGTCGTGCCATTTGAATTCATGTTCACAGTGCGGGCACTCGCGCCGTATGAATCCGTCATCGTCCAAGGGAACTTCTATCGAGTAGCTGCTCATCTCATCCCACCGTATCTACGAAGGCTTCCTCGCGGACTGCTTGGCCATCTGCTGTGCGACCGGTGATGACCACGTCGAATTGAGACTCAGACCCACCGAAAGTTCGGGCCACATACATGTGGAAACTCTTACCTGCTGGGAGGCGAGTTACCGGACCGTCCCCATGGACCATGAGACCTGGCATATCCGGCACCTCGACAGACACGTCAAATACCGGCTCCGTGCCACGGTTTATGATTTCAATTCGATCGCTGTCCCCGCTGCGTCGGTGATACCTAGCATCCAAACGGATCCCCGGCGTAGCGGTCGAGCTTGGCACACGTCGTCCGAGCGGCAGACCACCTCCGGCTGGAGGAGGCGGAGTGAAATCCCCAACCCGCAACCAATCTGCGCCCTCGAGATTCACTGCGCAGCCCGCCGTTTTGAGCCTTTGGGCCAGATCCTTACGCTTCGACGCGTCGTTGCTCATTCGAATTGCATGACGCCCGGCTACGTCGCTAAAAGGTCTTACAGAGCCCAGTTCCACCAGAACGGTGCGCTGAGCGTTTCGCCCGATAGCCATGCCAGCTTCAAAGAGGACGTTTGGTCGTGCCTGGGGCGCGGGCTGGGTTTCCGTATCTGTAGGGCCATGGCCGTATGCAGGCTGCAGGTATGCAACTTCGTCCGGCGTCATTAGGACGACAACGGCTTGGGCTTTGTTGAAGGCAACGTCGAGAACCTCGCCAATATAGGGCGAGGCATGCTCCGTCCATTGCAGGGCCTCTTCCCATTCGATGGGTTTGAGCCCTATCGAGCGGAGAAAATCAAACATTGCGTCACGTGCTTCGCTGTTTCGCCCGTGAACGACGAAAACGCGCTCAGCTTGCTGGCGGTCGCCGGGAGTGCCAGAACTTGGTGTGGTCAAAGGAATCTTCCTTATGGTCGGAGGCGGATGGAACCTGTATTGACCTGCAGGTAAGGATGCTCAGCCCTTTGGCGGGTTGGGATCGTTGCCATATGAATTCCGTTCACCAATCGTGCCATTGACCTTCTTTACGATGTGTTCCACCTTGCGATCTTGAGCCATCCGGCGACCCTCGGCTTGGGCCACTCGCTTGGTCTCGGCCGTGTTTGACGCGCGAGAATTGCCTTGCACACGGTTCTTCCACTGGCCGTTTTCGTAGTACGTTTCGACGTTTTCATTCGCCATGGTGTTGCCTCCTATGCCGTTGGCGGACGCGAGTCGTCCGTCAATCCACAAGCTAGCAGGAGCCACTGACAAACTGAGCCGGTAGTAGCGATATGGCGAGATTTGCCATTGAATGACAGGGTGTCTGGAAAATATGAACCCTTGAATCAGCAGCAACGTGAAGTCCTTCAATGGGTGGCCGACGGGTGCCCAGAGGATGCTTGGAGCGGCGATGCTCATAAGCTGGCAGCCCGTGCCCTGGCCAACCGCGACCTAATTGTCACCAAGCGTCAGCAGGGCCGTTGGTTCGCAGAGATGTTGCCAGGCGGCCTACATTACCTGGCCAATGGCACCTTCGATCCAGCCGTTGTCGCTCGCTATGAACAACTGTTCCCCGGGCGTAGTGGCCCCGAGCGGGCAAGAGGCTCGATAAATAGCGGGAAAGATTCAAAGGCCCGGCAGCCCGAGAGCCTGCCAAGACAGACTGCGTCCGCATCGTCACAAAGCACCATAAAGACTCGCCGAAAACCGTCGGCTGACACCGAGCGAGCATCACCTGAGATTGCACCAACGGATGCCGACGGCCCAGTTGGAAACGTCGTCGCATCGACTGCTACGCAGCAGGTGCGGCATCATATCCACAGTGCTGTCAGGCCGCTCCGCGATGCCAAGGTCTTGGCCCACATAACAAAAGACCACCAAGCCCGGGCGCTGACCTTACTGAGCGACCTTGCCCGAGGAGCGGAAGCCCGCGGCTTCACCGTCACCGGTCGCAAGACTCAAGTCACGACCGGATATGTACCGAGCTATCAACGGGAGAAGGTGCTCATCTATCTGGATGCTGGCGGCTGGCCAGTCGGCATCGATATCCTCCAACACCAAACCCGGACGAAGCACGTGCCGACCAAAGACGTGTGCCATACGCGATCCATTCGGATCCTCTTGCCGAAACCCATCGAATACTTCAGCGAGGCTTGGGTCGATGGGCTCTGCATTTGAATCCAAGGAAAAGGGCAACATGGCCTAACTCTATGTCCCAGATGGTAGCGGCCGGTAACTGTGCCCCAAATTTTTTTGCAACACTCTTTTCACGGGATACTGGTTCGAACGACGCTCTCGAAATCAAGGCAATTCAAGGGCATAGAGATGGCTAGTGACGGATTCATAACGTTTATTGTGCTGCCTGCGTTGCGTGACCGCAGTCGTCGATGGAAGCTGTAGATTTCGGATCATCGACGAGTTGATGAGCATGTTTCGATACCGCGACTCGGCTGATCGGGATGGCAAAAATCCTGGCATGGAGATGACTAGGTGAAAGATGGGGAAATGTCGGATGACACACCGGGCTCAGTTCTGAATGTAGTCGTGCACAACGTTGAGGATAAAATATCTCTACTAGGTGTATGCGCCGGGCATGAAGATAAAAAATGGCGATATGACGCTCTGTCACGAGACCTGATGGAATGGGCCGCCGATTGGGTACTAACCTATGAGGAAAAATCCAGTTTCACTTCGAGCAATGCTATGTCACTGATCTCCAAGACATTATCAAGAATCTACACTAGCGCCAAAAAAGATAGCCGAGGTGAAATTGGAGAACTTCTACTTCACATCATCCTGCGTAAGCATCTGAACAGCGAACAGGCTATTACGCGTATCTATTTCAAAGACGCTCCAAATATGACAGTCAACGGATTTGATGCAGTTCATATTGTTGAGCGAAAAGTAGTAGACGAAAATGAATCAGATCTTGAGCTGTGGCTCGGAGAATCAAAGTTTTACGTCGATAGCTATGATGCTGTAAGAGCTGTCATAGCTGAATTGAATGATCATTTAGATACGGACTACCTCCGCACCGAATTTGCCGCCATATCCGACAAGGTATCGCCGGCATGGAGTCATTCCACGCAGATCAAGGCACTCCTAGCAAGAGAAGTATCGCTCGATGCGGTTTTTGCAAGTGTTGTTATTCCAGTATTTATTACCTTTGATAGTGAAATTACGGCTGGTCACGATATCTCATCATCGGATTACATCGCAGAAATTAGAGATAATCTTGAAAGTGAGTGGAGTAAATTCAAGATTAAATTAGAAGGTCAAACACTTCCGCGAGAAGTCAGAATTTGCCTAATCTTGCTTCCGATGGCGACGAAGAGAGAACTTGTTTCCGCCTTCGATGAAAGGTTGAAAGCATGGCAGTTAGCATCGAAGTTCTGAAGACCGCCCTAGCCACCCCCAATCTAATGGGGAATGAATTTTCAATTTTGGCGGATATTGCTTCCCTAAAATCGATTCACGGCAATATTCCCGAAATTCAAGATCTTGTGATCCGGGCACTTGATAGGCATGTTGAATTCCATGCGGAGCTGCCACTTCTCATGTCATTAGCTCGAGACCAGGGCCTTTTCCCATACATCGACAGTATTGATTCAGACTTACTTTCTTTGCCAGATCTAATTGCCCTAGAGATGCATAGACCAGAAGGTCTGGAAAATGTCGTGTTTCACAGGGTTCAGGCGGAAGTCTATAGGAAGCTGATGAGCGGAGAGAATGTTATTCTTTCTGCGCCAACAAGTTTTGGTAAAACGCTCATCATTGATGCGCTAATAGCCTCCGGCAACTACAAGAATGTAGTGATTATAGTACCAACCATTGCTCTAATCGATGAGATTCGTCGCCGATTGTCTCAGAAATTCCATGACTTCAAAATCATCACCCATCCGGGTCAAGCACATGGGGAACGAAATCTCTTTGTTCTGACCCAGGAACGTTTTCTTGCATTGGAGGACGCGCCAAATCCCGATCTGTTCTTCGTCGATGAGTTTTATAAATCAAATGACCAGTCGGTTCGGGCTGACCTGCTCAATCAGGCGATATATCGCTTAATGAAGACAGGCGCTCAGTATTATTTTGCCGCTCCGACGATTCAAGAGCTTTCGGCCTTCTTGCCGCAAGACTTGAGGGCTGCTCTGATAGTAACCGACTACTCGACGGTTGCCGCGGACACGTATCGGATTAATCCTCGTTCCAATGAGGAGCGAAGGGCGGAAATTCAGCGAATTCTGAAGGAGATTGACGGCCCTACCCTCATTTACTGCAAGAGCCCCCACCGAGCTCGAGAGGTGTCTGAATGGCTTCGTGAAGACGCGCCTGACGGGGGTTACGGAGCCGGGATGCCTGATGCGGCAGATTGGCTTGAAGATAATTTTAGTGATCAATGGAGTCTGCCTAAGTCCCTCCGTCTAGGATTTGGACCTCATCATGGGAAACTACCGCGGTGGCTTGGACCATTGCTTGTGAGAGGTTTCGAAGAAGGTAGTTTGGGTGTATTGGTTTGCACGAGCACCCTTATCGAGGGTGTAAACACGCAGGCCAAGGGAATCATAATTCTGGACAAGAATATTGCGAAGAAGGCTTATGACTACTTCACATTTGCCAATATTCGCGGGCGAGGGGGGAGGATGTTGAAACATTTCATTGGAAAGATTTATCTTTTTAACGCTCCGCCATTATTCGAACTCCCAAGCATTGACATTCCGGGGCTCAGCCAAAGTGATTCTGCCTCTGACGGCCTGCTGCTATCTATAGATGACATTGATCGAACCGAGAGAGCGAAAGAAAGACTCCGTGAGGTACTGAGTCAGTCTTTTCTCAGCGAAAATACTATGAAGCTCAATCAGGGAGTAGACCCACATGCGCAGATTGAGCTGGCCAAGTATCTAGCTACTGCTTCGGTTACCAGCCTCGGGAAATTACTATGGAATAGTGCTGCTCCAAAATATCCTGAACTACTAGCAGTGGTCAATCTCGTCTGGGAATTCATTCCTCCCCTTGGACTGCAATCCCACGGTGTGACTTCGGCAAAGCAATTGACATTATTCACGCAGCGAATGGCTGGAGTGGACGGTGACACTAAAGATCTCATCGCCGTTCTGGCTGGTGAACCCGATGGTCAAAGGGCTTACGACAAGAAGATTGAGGAGACTTTTGATTTTATTCGTTTCTGGATCGAACATAACCTCCCGGCCCTGATTCGTGCTGTTGACAGGATCGCAAAAGAGGTCCTTACCTCGAGAGGAATCCAACCTGGCAGCTATGAGGCATTCGCTTCCAGAATGGGGCATGGTTTCCTGCCCCCGCTAGCTTTGACTGCTGAAGAATATGGAATTCCTTCCAAGGTAACGAAGAAGCTTGTGGCAGGATTACCTGCGTTTAAGAACCTTGATGGCCTGCTGCACTACTTCAAGAATCTGGATCAACGTAAAGTGGCCGTCCTAACGGATTTTGAGCGTCGGCTCATGGACAACGCCTTGTCAGACTTGTAACCAGTTTTAGCACACCCTTGTATGACCTCACAGGTATATTTTCCGAGGTGGAAACTACAATGGGGTCTGTTCAGCTGATCCTCGTAATGACGTATCGGTGTCACTGGTGCGAATACCCGTCAGTGCTCGAGTAGAAGTCGTTTGCTGCGATCCTCGGAGCTGATAGAGAGCAGATCTGGACGTTCTCTATAGAGCCTGCGCAGGCAGTCGATGGCAATGCTGATCGTTCGTTGACGGTATTCCCAGGATTTGCTAGCAGCGGGTTCCTTTGCGCCGTGGACGAGTCTGCTCCGGATGCCGTACAGATTCGCTAGTTCTTTCTGTAACTCGAGGCGCTTCTCCATGTCATCGGGCTCCAAGAGTTTAGCCAAGGCACCAGTTACTCTGAACGCTGTCTCAGTCGTGGTGCCGAAGGCATTTTCCCAGACAATGAGCGCATCGATGAAGGCGTCGTTGGAATCTGCACGTTGAGAGGCAGCGCTTAATAGCCGTTTCATTGCGATATTTAGCGAGTCAGGGTGTTTGGTACCAATTAGGCTATGCCATTCTTTGATCTCGTCGAACTTTGTTTGCGGGATAATGTAACTGGCCGGCTGGCGCTGGTCCATAGTCCACGTTGCAGATCCGCCCGGTTGTGTTGGATTAAAAATAAACCGGGACACTTCGACGGACCCAAGATACTCCTCCCCCTCAGAGCAGAGAAGGATAGCTAGTCGCACTTGATCGAGACTATGTTGAAAGGCTCGATGCGATTCTTCAAAGCGGGGTCCGTACTTTTGGTACGTCTTGTGCCACTTGTCATCGGTGGGGTCGAAGTTTGATATATCAAGGATCTGCAATGGAAATGTTGTCTCGAAGACGGTGGTAACTAAGTTGCTGCTGTTCAGTAGTAGATCACGCTCGAGATCGGAGATCTTGCGGATGATGCCTGAAGCGAGCTCGATTTGCTGGCCATCTTCAAGTTGAACACCGCTCAGACCAACGATCGCCGGAACGTGAACAGGCTTCTTGGTGGCTAGCTTGCGAAAGGCGTTGAGGGACACGGCCAGCTCACGCATCAAGCCATCATGGGTCAGTTCGCCGTCAGACAATCGAGTCCGGAGTACTGCATCGAGCAGGAGGCTGCCGAACACTCCCATCATCTGATGCGACCCGCCACTTCCAGCGTTGAGAGTCCATACAGCCTGGACGTCTATCCACTTTGTCCAGTCGGCTGCGTCTTCGGGCACGGTAAGGCTCGGGAAGAGCGGCCTTAGCGTTTCGTCGTTGGCAAAGTTACGGTGGAGGGTAGCCAATTCGGGATGTTGGTAGATGCCGACCGGTCCGCTTGACATCCAAAACGTCCTTGGCCCCTCGGCCGGTGGAGGGAGCAGGTACGTCGGCCACATGTCGTGAGCAATCGCGCGTAGTGACTGAAGGACCGGATCAGTGCTCGATGGCACATCGCCAAGGGAACCGCCGCATAGTGTGCGTATCTGATTCGCAAAGCCCATTTTCTGTTCCGGCAGATACTGCGAAAAGCGAGTCGCGGTATTGAATGATGCTTGGATATGGTTGCCATCGCCGCCCTCGTTAGGTCCAGGAGTTCCGATATCCGTCAGAAGGACCTGTAACTCCGGAGCGGTGGCGTTAAGGCCATCTGAGAGACTCACATTTTCTGAAATGGCAAGAACGTACCGCAGAAACGGTTCACCGTATGAAGAGACTAGGGTTTGGTGGCTTGGTTGCATAAAATTCCTCATCACTCGCTGCCGAATGCTGTCCGTAGTATGGCACACTGCGATTATTCTGTTAACTGCTGACGGTATCTGGTGGACGTGTTCATGCTCGTAAGATTCAATCGTTGGTGTCATGCTACGGCCAGAAAGCCGAGTACCAATGCATGCCACGCGACGCCGTCGATACATACTGCTCCCGCCACCATCAGCTGTATGAAATTTGGACTGAGAAGAAGTTACTGCTCTCCTGCATCAGCGCCATCAAGCAATGGGAGATTCACAACTACTGCCTCAGCGCTGACAATCTGTCGGATCTGGAATTGCGCCAACAATTCCAGGCCGTCCCGATCTACGACTTGTCCCAACCCAATCGGGCAGGCAAGGCGTACGCCGAGCTCCTGGAACAGATCGATATCCAGCAACGCCTTGCTGCTATGGCTCCAGTAGAGGTGACTCGCGCACAAAGGCGCCGGGGTGATGCCTCCAACGTGCGCACCAGGGTCGTAGCCAATCCCCACATCGACTGCGACAAGTTCAGCCGGATTTACTTCGAAATGGCCGACCGGATCGTGAGGGAAAGAAACGAAGCCAAAGACAAGTCAGAGCAGTACTAGGGGCGGGCACTCGACTATTCACGGGTCCGATCTTTAGCCCGCATCTCGACGCTAGCCACGATGAGCTGCCGCCGGATGCTTTCGCGGGGGAGTGACAGTTCCTTGGCAACGGCCGCGATAGACATACCTGACGTATATGAGGTCGCAGCCTTTTCAACTTCTCGTTCCGTCAATGGTTCACGTCCAACCCGGCCGCCAGCCCGTCGCGCCGCCCGGCTGACAGTCAGTCTGTGGACACCAAATTTTGCCGCCACATCCTTGGCGGTGACGCCGGCCAGGTACATGGCGACAACCTGTGTTTCCTCGTCAGCGTTCAGTAGATGCTGCCGAGGTGACGCTGTAGCGCCATCTTCCGCTAGATCTAGGGATAGTTCGTCAGCCGTCACTTTACAGAGGTCAGCCGACAGGCGCTGCATAGTTTTTAAGTCAGCACTCGAAAGGGCAACCAGATGAGGAAAACCCTCGGCCTAACGGCCGGGGGTTTTTCGTTTTCCCGGCCCAGAAACCCGCCCGCAAATCAGCAGCGGCCGGACACACGGATCCCGCGAGATGCCACACGAAACCGCCACGGACGTACCCTTGGAGTGAGTGATCCGCCACCCCATGAGGAGTTGCCATGTCCCGCCCGCTGACTTTCCGCCATCTGTTCGGCCCCGGCCCCAGCAATTGTTACCCGGAGGCCATTGAGGCGCTGGGCCATCCTGTGCTGGGGCACCTGGATCCGTTGTTCCTTGAGGTGCTGGACAACACCTGCGCCGGGCTGCGCCAAGTCTGGGGCACGAACAACGCCCGCACCCTGCCGCTGAGCGGGACCGGTTCGGCCGGCATGGAGGCGGCATTCGTGAACACAGTGGGTGCCGGGGATGTTGCCGTGGTGGCTGTCAACGGGCTCTTTGGCGAGCGCATGTGCGAGGTGGCGCGGCGCACCGGGGCCGAGGTGGTTCGGGTGGACCACGAATGGGGCCAGCCCATCGACCCCGAGCGTGTGGCCGCCGCTCACCCAAACCCCAAAGTCATTGCCGCAGTCCATGCCGAAACATCCACGGGCGTGCGCTCCGACATTGCCGCGCTGGGCCGTCTCAAGGGCGACGCCCTGCTCGTCACCGACGCCGTCACCTCCATCGGGGGCCTGGAACTGCTCGCCGACGACTGGGGCATCGACGTGGGCTACGCCGGCACGCAAAAATGCCTAGGCGTGGCGCCGGGCCTGTCCCCGTTCACCATTTCCGACGCCGCATTTGAGCGACGCGTCAAGGACCCGCAGTCCTGGTACCTGGATCTGGGCCTGCTCGGCGGCTACGTGGGGACTGCCGGCGGCAGCCAGCGAACGTACCACCACACGGCCCCGGTGCCCATGATTGCCAGCTTGCAGGCCGGCCTTGCCAGGGTGCTGGGGGAGGGGCTCGACGCCGTCCGGGCCCGGCACGCCACAGCAGGCCTGGCGCTCCAGGACGGTCTGGAGGAAATGGGCCTGGATCTGTTCGCTGCCGAGGGTTTCCGGCTGCCGTCGCTGACCACTGTCCGCGTGCCCGAGGGGGTTGATTCCGCCGCCGTGCGCGCCTACCTGCTGAAGAACTTCAGCATGGAAATCGGTGCCGGCGTGGGCCAATTCGCCTCTTCGGTGTGGCGCATTGGCATGATGGGCCCCAACGCCAACAACGCTTCAGTGGTGTTCGTCCTCGCGGCGCTCAAGGAAGCCATCGCGAAGGTGTAGCGGCTAAGAGCTAGGCCGGGTACAGGACTACTTCTGCGGCCTTGACCACGAAGAACACCTCGGAGCCCGGCTCGAGGGCCAGCTCGGCCGTGGCCGCGGCTGAAATGTCGGCGGACAAGCGAGCTGCCCTGACCCGGATGTGATCCCCGTGCGGCTCCAGCTCGGTCACACGGACCTTAAAAACATTACGCGGGCTCCCGTGGGGCGGGGTCAGGAACACTGACACGGACGACGGCGGGAACGCGGCCATGCCGTCCTGCCCGCCCACCGATGGGGGTACCGGGGGCACGGAGCTGGGGCGTCCGGTGACCAGCACGCCGTCGTCCATGAGGAGCGAGGGACCGTTGAGGGTTCCCTGCAGCACGTTCAGGCCGGCCAGGGACGCGGCAAAGGCGCTGCGGGGGTGGGCCAGGACCGTAGAGGTGGTGCCGGATTCAACGATGCGCCCGCCATCCATCACCACTATCCGGTCCGCGAGCAGAAGGGCATCCAGCACACTGTGGGTCACGATGATCGCGCGGCGGCCGGCCAGTACGCGCTT
This sequence comes from Arthrobacter glacialis, assembly GCF_002909445.1. Classification (GTDB taxonomy): domain Bacteria; phylum Actinomycetota; class Actinomycetes; order Actinomycetales; family Micrococcaceae; genus Specibacter; species Specibacter glacialis. Next base: position 371,086 of record NZ_PPXC01000003.1, on the reverse strand, counting down.
GAGCAGGCTGCGCAGGAACGGTGCGTGGTTGACATCCAGGGCCGCCATGGGCTCATCGAGCAGCAGCAGCTCGGGGTCGGTGGCCAGTGCCCTGGCCAGGGCCACCCGTTGCGCCTGCCCGCCGGAGAGCTGGGCGGGCAGCCGGGAGGACAGCTCCATGGCGCCCACTTCGCCAAGCCAATGCCGGGCGGCTTCCCGGCTTGCCACCTTGCCCAGGCCTTGGCTGCGCGGGCCAAAGGCGACGTTGTCCAAGACGCTTAGGTGTGGAAACAGCAGGGGATCCTGGGCCAGAACGCCCAGCCCGCGTGCATGCGGTGGCAGCCAGGTGGTGCCGGGGGAGAGCTCGAACAAGGACCGCCCGTCCAGTGTGGCGTGGCCGGAATCGGGCTTGAGCAGCCCCGCCAGAACCTGAAGCACGGAGGATTTCCCCGCACCATTGGGACCCATCACGGCAACGGTTTCCGTGGGCCCCACCGTGAGGGACACGTCCATGGTCCGGGCGGCGAGGGCGGCCCTGAACTCCAGCGTCATGACGCCGGCCCGGCCAGCAGCGCGCGAAGCGGTGATTTCGGCACGCGGTAGGTCACAGTCACCACAACGGCGGCCACGGCGATGAGCAGGAAGGACAGGGCCACAGCAGCCTCCGGATCCGTTTCTCGCTGCAGGTATATCTCCAAGGGAAGCGTGCGGGTGACGCCCTGCAAACTCCCCGCAAAGGTCAAGGTCGCACCAAATTCACCCAGGCTGCGGGCAAACGCCAACACCGCACCGGAGACCAGACCAGGCAGCACCAGGGGCAGTGTGATGCGGCGCAGGACAGTGCTGGGCCGTGCACCGAGGGTGGCGGCAACCGCCTCATACTTTTGCCCTGCCGTGCGCAGCGTGCCTTCCAGACTCAGCACCAGAAAGGGCAGGGCCACGAACGTCTGAGCCATGACAACGGCGGCCGTGGAAAACGCAATCTCAATGCCCAAAACCTGCAGGGACTGCCCCAGCAAGCCCTGCCGACCAAAGGTGTAGAGCAGCGCCAGTCCACCCACCACGGGCGGCACCACCAGGGGAAGCAAAATCAAGGCCCGCAAAACACGCTGCCCAACAAACTGCGCCCGCGCCAACACCAGAGCCAGGGGAACACCAAAAATAATGCACAGGGAAGTGCTGGCGGTGGCCGTCTTCAAGCTCAGAAGCAGCGCAGCCAGTGACGACTCCGAGCTGATAAGCGCCAGAAACTGGCCCCACTTGACTTGGGACACCATGCCCATCAGCGGCAGCAGAATGAACAAGGCACCGACTGCCGCCACCGCGTAGATCCAGCGCGGGACTGCCGTGTAGCCCCACGAACGCCGCCGCTGAGCGGCCGGCCTAGGGGGCGCCAAAGCCGGCATCCTGGAGCACCTTTTGCCCCTGCGCACCCGTCACCAGGGCGATAAATCCCTGTGCCAGCTGCCCTGCCTTGGAAGATTCGACGGCGGCAATGGGGTAATGGTTGACGGTGGGCTTGGGCAGGTCCAAGGGAATGCTCAGGACTTTTGCTCCGGCAGCCTTGGCGTCCGTGACATAGACCAGTCCGGCGTCGGCCTCCCCGGAGGTGACCTTGCCCAGGACACCTGTCACGGAAAGCTCCTCGCTGACAGGCTTGAGCATCAATCCGGCACTGGCGGCATCAGAGGTGCTGGCGGCGCCGCAGGGAACCTTGGGTGCGCAAACCACCAGTTTCACGCCCGGCTTGGCAACGTCGGCAAAGCTGTTGATGTTGGCCGGATTGCCCGGCGGCACCACAAGGGTCAGGACGTTGCTGGCAAAGTCCACAGGGGAGCCCTGGGCCAGTCCGGCATCGCTGAGCTTGGTCATGGTCGCCGTATCCGCCGAGGCGAAAACATCCGCCGGTGCGCCCTGGCTGATTTGCGTGACAAGGGTGGAGGAGCCGTCAAAGCTCAAAGAAACCTCGACCTTGGGATGCTGGGCCTGGAACTGGGCAGCCAATTCCGTGAAGGTTTCCTTCAAGGAAGCAGCGGCATAGACGTTCAGGGTGCCGGAAAGTTCCGAGACGACCGGAGTGCTGCCGGCCCCCGAGGTTGTGTCTGTCCCGGGCGGTCCTGCCGGGGCGCAGCCGGCCAGGCCCAGGGCCAGTGGGACAAGGGCCAGCAGGGCAGCCGCTGCCCCAAGGCGCAGCCTCATGCGCAGGCGGTTCGCACCCAGAACGTTCGGGCCAGCGGATTCCATGGCGAAAAGCTTCATGATTCGCTCCCTGGGTGAGGCACTTCAAGGATGACATTGGTGGATTTCACCACGGCCGTCGCCACTGAACCAGGCTCAAGTTTCAAGTCCCTGACAGCTTCGCTGCTCATGAGGGAGACCACCCGGAACGGGCCGCATTGAAGTTCCACCTGGGCCATGACCTTGTCCATGACAATGTTGGTCACCAGCCCCACAAAGCGGTTGCGGGCTGAGCTGCCGATCCCCGTGGGGTCCTGCGGCAGCTGGGACTGCTTCTTCGCCAGAGCCGCCAGCTCGACGCCGTCAATCACCATTTTGCCCTGCTGGTCCTGGCTGCCGTGCAGCGTGCCGTTCTCGAGCCAGCGGCGCACGGTGTCGTCACTGACGCCCAGGAACCGGGCTGCCTCGGAAACGCGTATGAGAGTCATGACCGCAGTCTATATCCTCATTTGCGGATTGAAAGGGGTAATGGCTCCGCAAATTCGTCTCATGCGTGGCCCGGATCCTGCTACAACCCTGCCAGCCTGTCCGAGAGCGCCATGAATTCCTGGCTAACCACACGGGCTTCAGGGTGCGCGTCATGCCATGCCAGGGTCGCCCGGACGGCATCGGCGAAGCGGGTCCGGGTGGTGAAAGACGGTACAAGGGACTTGATCCTGGCGTTGTCGAAGATGGCCGGATGGGACTTGTCGCCCAGCAGCCCCGGCCCCAGCTCCGGTGCGAGGCCGGCAATGCGGTCGCTGGCCACATGCACCAGCTGGGGTTCAGGCGCGCCGGCGGCCGCCGCCACACTGCGGTACACGGCGTCCCACAGCAGCACGTCGTCGGAGGTGATGGTGAATGCTTCGCCGGCCACGGGGAGGCCGAACAGCCCCACAAAGCCCACAGCGAAGTCCGCAGCATGCGTCAGGGTCCACGGAGTGGTGCCGTCACCGTGCACCACCACCGGCAAGCCTTCGCGCATGCGGTGCACATCCGTCCAGCCAAAAAGCAGCGGCAGCCTGGTGTGGTCGTAGGTGGAGGACGGCCGCACCATGGTGACCGGGAATCCGTCCTCCCGGTACGCCGCCGTGAAAACGTCCTCGCAGGCAATCTTGTCCCGTGAATACTGCCAGTAGGAGTTTCGCAGCGGCGTCGATTCGGTGATGGGAAGGCGGGCCGGCGGTTTCTGGTAGGCCGATGCGGTGCTGATGAACAAGTACTGCCCGGTCCGGCCACGGAACATTTCCACGGCAGCCCGTGCCTGCTCCGGCAGGTACGTAATGAAGTCGGCAACAACGTCGAAAGTCCGGGTGCCCAAGGCTGCGGCAACGGCCGCGGTGTCCCGGGCATCAGCCACCAGCAGCTCGACGCCGGCCGGCACCGGACGCACGGAACTCGCCGCCCGGTTGAGCACCGTCACCGTGAATCCCTGTGCCACGGCGAGGGCCACGGCGTGCGAGCTGATGATTCCCGTGCCGCCCATGAACAAGACACGGGGACCGGGCACTGCAGGGCCGCCGGCCAGGGTCACCACGCGTAGTCCTCCGGCGCCGTCTTGGGGCCGGGGAAGATTTCATCGAGCCGGGCCAGGGCTGCCGCGTCCAGGGAAACCTCCAGGGCCCGCAGGCCGGCATCCAGCTGGGCGGAGGTGCGTGGCCCAATGATGGGTGCCGTCACGGCCGGTTGGTGCAGCAGCCACGCGAGCGCCACGTCTCCTGGGGCATGGCCCAGTTCCGCCGCAAACGATTCAAAGGCGGCAATGGCGTCACGTGACTTCTCCAATGCCTCGGCGGCGCGGCCCGCTAACCTGCGTACGCCGTCGGACTCCTTTTGCAACACCCCGCCCAGCAATCCGCCGTGCAGGGGCGACCACGGGAGCAGGCCCAGCCCGTAGTGCTCGGCGGCCGGAATGACCTCCCGTTCCACGCTGCGCTGCAACAAGTTGTAGATGGACTGCTCGCTGACCAGGCCCGTGATGGGGCGGCGCGCCGCAGCCTCCTGCGCCGCGGCCAGGTGCCAGCCGGCAAAGTTGGAACTGCCCGCGTACAGGACTTTGCCCTGTTGGATGGCAACATCCATGGCCTGCCAAATCTCATCCCACGGTGTGTCCCTGTCCACGTGGTGAAATTGGTACAGGTCAATGTGGTCGGTTTGCATCCGCTTGAGACTTGCATCCAGGGCTCGGCGGATGTTCAGCGCGGACAGTTTTCCCTCATTGGGCCAATCGCCCATGTCGCCGTACAGTTTGGTGGCCAGCACCGTCCGTTCACGCCGCCCGCCGCCCTGGGCAAACCAGCGGCCAAGGATCTCCTCGGTCCAGCCGCGGCGCCCGGAGCCGCCGTAGGCGTTGGCCGTGTCAAAGAAGTTCAGCCCGGCCCCGTGCGCCTGATCCATGATGGCGTGGGCGTCGGCTTCCTCGGTGTGCGGACCAAAATTCATGGTGCCCAGGCACAGCTTGGATACTGACAGGCCGCTGCGGCCCAAATGTGAGTACAACATGCTCAGGTGGTTCCTTCGCTGGAGTTGGAAAGCGGATGGCTCAAGGGTGTGGAACTCTCGCCCCACGAGGAGAGCAGTTTGAGTGCGTCCAGGGTGGGGGAGCCGTTCTTGGCCGTGTAGATGCGCAGGCTCTGGTCGGGATCGTCGGGTAATAACAGGTGCTCAAAGTCAATGTCCACGTCCCCCACCACGCCGTGGTGCAGGCCCAGGGTGCCGGAGGATTTGCGGGTCACCGTGTGCCGCGCCCACCACTGGCGGAATTCCTCACTGTTGACGGCAAGTTCGCCCACGAGCGCCGTGGCCGCGGGGTCTCCCGGGTGCCGGCCAATGTCGGCACGCAACGTGGCCACGGCATCCGAGGCTGCCGCGTGCCAGTCCCGGAACAGGACCCGTGCGGCCGGGTCAAGCATGATCCACCGCGTGTAGTTGCGCTGCTCCCGCGCCATGGCGGGGAAGTCGGCAAAGAGCAGGCGGGCCATGCGGTTGCTCGCCAGCACGTCAGTTCGCCGTCCCAGCACGACGGCGGGCACGTCACCCACCGCGTCCAACAGCTGGCGCATCGAGGCGCGCACCCGCTGGGCCGGGGGCGGGTTGGTGGCCTGCCCTCCACAGTTCTCCAGGAGGTCGAACATGTGGGCGGATTCGGCGTCGTTCAATTGCAGGGCGCGGGCCACCGACGTCAGCACGGAGCGGGACGGGTGGATGTTGCGGCCCTGCTCAAGCCGCGTGTAGTAGTCGGTGGACACGTCCGCCAGCCGGGCCACCTCCTCGCGGCGCAACCCCGGAACACGGCGGCTTGTGAGGTTGGCCCCCGGCTCCGGCTGCAGCCGGGACCGCATGGCGGAGAGGAACCTGCCGAATTCAATGCTTTGACCCATGCACCCATTCTGCCCCGGCCAGCAGGCGCAATCTAGCACCAGGGTAGGCCTGCTGGTCCTAGGATGGTTTCACACACCCCCGGCGCCGCCTGCGCCGGGCATGCGGGCATAGGCTGTTAAAAACCGCACGGTTGAAGAAATGTGAAGGAAAGGAACCACTCTCGTGACTGAATATAAAAACATCGCCGCCATTCCGGAGCTGACCCTGAACAACGGGGTGACCATCCCGCAGCTCGGCTTCGGTGTCTTCCAAATACCGCCGGAAGAAACCCGGGTGGCCGTCACGCAAGCCCTGGACGCGGGCTACCGGCACATTGACACGGCCGCGGCGTACCGCAACGAGTCCGGTGTTGGTGCGGCCATTGCCCATTCAGGACTGGCCCGTGAAGATCTGTTCATCACCACCAAGCTGCGCAACGGGGAACAGGGCAGTCCGCGCGCAGCCTTCGAGGCCAGCCGGAAGGCGCTCGGCGTGGACTGGGTTGACCTGTACCTGATCCACTGGCCAGTGCCCTCGCAGGGTCTGTTCACCCAGGCTTGGAAGGAGCTTGAATCTCTCTATGCTCAGGGCCTCATCCGCGCGATTGGGGTTTCCAATTTCCTGCCGGAGCATCTTGATGAGCTGTTGTCCAAGTCAACGGTGATCCCGGCCGTGAACCAGATCGAGGCGCACCCCACCTTTCAACAGGCCGGGCTGGCGCAGAAGAGCCGCAGCCATGGCATGGCCGTTGAGGCTTACAGCCCGCTGGGCCAGGGTCGCGACCTTGAGAACCAGGTTGTTGCCGAGCTGGCGGCCCAGTACGGCGCTACGCCCGCTCAAGTGGTGCTGGCCTGGCACCTGGGTCTGGGCAATATTGTGATCCCCAAAACTGTCTCGCCGGAGCGCATGCGTGAAAACCTGGCTGCTGCACAGATCAAGCTCAGTGGCCCGGATTTGGCCCGGATCTCGGCGCTGGAGTCCGGCACGCGCATTGGCGCGGACCCGGCCCTGGCAGCATTCACCCAGCTCTAACAACAAAAAAGGGGGCCACATCGCCTAGCGATGCGGCCCCCTTCGCGCTGCCTAGAGGTTGTCGAACTCCGACTCGTCCAGTTTTGTGGGGGCCGCAATCGCGGCCGCCGTCGGTGTGCCGCCAGCCTTCAGGGCTGCCAGACGGGCTTCCACCTCTGTCTGCTCACCCAAGTCCTCCAGGGAGTTGAACTGGGCGTCCAGGCTGGAAGCGGCAAGCTCATTCTGTCCGCGGACTTTAGATTCTTCCCGACGAATCTTCTCTTCGAAGCGGCTGACTTCGCTGGTGGGATCCATGATGTCGATGCTCTTGAGCGCATCGTTGACCTGGGTCTGAGCGGCGGCAGTCTTGGACCGGGCAATGAGCTCGTTGCGCTTGTTGGCCAGCTCGTTGAGCTTGCCCTCCATTTGGGTCAGGCCGGTCTTGAGCTTGTCCACAACCTCGTTCTGGGCGGCGATGGTGGGCTCTGCGGAGCGGGCCTCGTTCTCGGCGGTGATTTGGCGCTGCAGGGCAACCTTTGCCAGATTGTCGAACTTCTGCGCGTCGGTTGCATTGCCGGCGCCACGGAATTCGTCGGCCTTTCGGCTGGCGGCGAGTGCCTTCGAGCCCCAGTCCTGGGAAGCCTTGACGTCCTCGTTGTAGTCGTCTTCGAGCATGCGCAGGTTGCCAATGGTCTGGGCAACAGCGCCTTGAGCTTCGGTGATGTTGGCCTTGTAGTCGCGCACCATCTGGTCAAGCATCTTCTGCGGATCTTCAGCCGAATCCAGCAACGCATTAATGTTGGCCTTGGCCAGCTGTGCGATCCGACCAAAAATTGACTGCTTTGCCATTCTTTTCCCCTTATTGTGCTGTTGTACATCCAATAAAACGTGAACAGGTCGTGCCAGAAGTGCCCGGTAAAGATTCGAGCCTATGGTGCCTTCCCTCATTCTTGCCACAAGTTACTCTCCAGTGCAATGCCATCATGGCACGACGCCGGATTCCCCAGCCGGTGCCGCCCGTAGTGTTGCGCGGTGGGCAAACCCTGCAAGGGGCGGGGGCAGGCTAGAAGTTGCCGCCGCTTCCACCGAAGCCGCCACCGCCGCCTCCACCGCCTCCACCGAACCCGCCGCCGCCTCCACCACCGAACCCGCCACCGCCAAAACCGCCGCCGCCTCCGCCGGAGAGCAAGCCACCAATGATGCCGCCAAGAATTGCCCCGCCCATGCCGCCGCCCATGGAACCACCGCCACCTCCACGACCGCCGCCACTAAAACTGTCAACGTCATTTTGGGCGTATTGGATGGCTTGTTTGGCCAGTTCCTGGGCCTGTTGTGCGTAGGTCAAGGCGTTGCTGGGGTCCGATTCAGAAATGGAGAGTGCGTAGTCAAAGTTTCGCTCAGCCTCGGACAATCGTGTCCGGGCAGCGGATCCAACACCTCCACGGCGGGCTGCAATAAAGTCCTTGGCTGTGGCGATCGTGGCTTGTGCGCCAGCCAGGGTTTGTTGCAGGGCTGCCTGGGCCCGCAAGGATTGCTGCTGTTGGTCGCGGATGCCAGTCAGCAACTCATCGAGCTGGCCGTGGGCAGATTCTACGGCAGTCATCATGGCGAGCGGATCGGGCTTCCCGCTTGCCTTTTGCCTGCGCACATCGTTGAGAACTCCCTCCGCCGCTTGGACGGTGGGGGCGTAGCGGGCAAATTCCTGGGTTCCCACCATGGCCCTGGCTTGCTCCAGGTCGCTTAGGGCTGCCGGAAGGGCCGTTTCCAGCGTCTTTGCGGCGTCCCTTATGGCTGCCTCAGTTTTGGTGATTGCCTCAAGCAAAACACCTGACTGCAACAGACTTTCCTCCGCAGCTTTCACGGAAACGGCTGCAGCAGCGCTCTGCCCGGCCGCAAGCTTGGCGTCAGCGTCGGTGGCCGCCGTGTCCACAAAATCAAGGCGCTCCTTGGCCTGTGCCACATTGTCCCGCACCGGGGCCACAGCCGAATCGGAATATTGCGCGGTCAGGGCGGCCAATTTTTGTTCAGCCGATGCCACAGCTGTTCTGGCCTCCCCGGCTTGGGTGCGGATGCTGCTCAGCACCGCTGGTGCAGTTCGCTCCAGCTCACGTAATTCGTCAAAGGCGGCCTTTTCGGCGTTCAAGGCCGCATTGGCATCTTCGCTGCGCCTGATGATTTCACCCAACCACTGCCGCTGCTGCTCTATGGTGTCGGGAATTTCATCATCGAGTTGCTGCTGGAGCTTGAAGGACTCGGAGAGGTGCGCCTTGGCGCTGTCCAAGGCAGCCTGGAAGGGTTTGACGGCCTCATCGCCGTACGATGCCTGGGCGAAACCAATTTCGTGCTCACTGGTGTTGATGGCGTCGTCGGCGGCAATCAACAGCGATCCGGCCTTTGACCTCAGCTCGGCAATGGACATGCCGGCATGGGGATCCAGGGGTTTCCCGTCGGGCCCGAAGCCTTGGGCAGTGGCCTCAGCGGCCGCCTTCTTGCGTTTGTTGCGAATGTACAGGGCCGTGCCCGCGCCGCCAACCACCACGACGCCGCCAATGCCCAGGGCCACCAGGCCGCCAGTGGGGTCCGGGACGTTGCCCTTGCCGCCGCCGGCGGCGTCGCCCAAGGCGCCCGCTGCATCAATGGCTGCCTGCGCCCAATTGCTGGCTGCCAGCTGGGGCTTGATGGCGCTGGCTTGAATGTTTTGGTTCTTGTCGTCAGGAATCACTGATTTGTCAGCCAGGAGTGCATATTTCCTGTCCTTGACGGCCACCACCAGCAGGGCGTCGTTGGCGCCCATCTGCTTGGTGTTGGCCACCTCGGTGCCCCAGGCCTCGCCGCTGAGGCTGTCAAAGGAGTCCACGTACACAACAAAGAACGTCAGTCCGTGGTCTTGGGCCAGCTTGTCAATGGCGGATTGGACCTTTGCCTTGTCATTGCCCAGCACATTGGCGTTGTCAACGATGAACGTGCCCGCCGGAATGCTCACAGGGGGTTCAGCCTGGGCAATCCCGGCGGGGACCAGCAGGAAAGCCAGCAATGCCAATGCTGCTAGAAATGGAGAAAATACCTTCAACCGTGAAAACATCGCTCACCTTTTGACGTTGGGCCTTGGTGTGGTTCGGCCTTAATACTTCACACGATACTATGGGGCCGTTTTGTTTGGCGTCCACGATCTTTCGCTCAACGGAAAACTCTGTGAGTCAAGGAGATTGAGCCATAATGGTGCTAGACGAACCTTCACAGCTACCTTCCAGCGAACGCTCGTCAAGACACCAGCCGCGGGCGAGATGATGAAACTCAAGCAAGGAATTAGTCATATGAGATTTCAACGAAGGGACAGCTGATGAACGAGAACAACGGCGAGACCACCAGCCACAACGACGGCCAGCACGAGGGATCGCCCCAGGGTTCACAGCAGTTTCCGGCCGCTGGCCAGCCGCAGGACGCCCACAGCGGGCAGAGTGAAACACCTGCATCTGCGCCCGATGCCGTAGCAGGCGATGCCCCGGCAGCTGCCACCGTGGAAACTTCGCAGCCGACAACCCCACAGCCACCAGCAGCGCAGCCGACTCAGCCCATCGCTGCCCAGCAAAGGGATGCTCAGCAAAGCGCTGCCGCGCCTGCGCAGCCGTACGGAGAATCTGCCGAGAACACGCTGTCTGCCGGAGCGCCGAACCACGACTACCCCGCATACAACGCCCCTGCACAGGGAGCCCACGCTGCAACCCCTGCAACCCCGGAAGCGCCGGCAACGCAGGGAGCCCAGGCCCCCTACAGAGCCCCGTCTGCGAGCGTCCATGCCAGCGCGTCGGCAGCGGAAAATCCCACGGAGCGCATTCCCGCTCCCACAGGCCAGCAGGGCACCGGCAACTGGGGAACGCCCAACGCCACTGAGCCCATCCCGATGAACTTTGCGGCAGCGGGAACCGGAACCCCCGGCGGCCATGAGCAGGGCAACAACAGCCACGGTGCGGGGCACGCGGGACCGGGGTACCCGGCGTCGAACGCGTACCCGCACACCTTGGCGCCGGCCGTCACCGCCACCCCCAAGGAACGCAAAAAGGTGGGCATGGGGTTGTTTGCCTCCAGCGTCTTGGCCGCAGCCTTGGTGGGCGGCCTGGTGGCAGGCGGCACCATGTTCCTGGTCGACCAGAGCGGCAACAACACGGTTGCCGGGTCCAACCAGCAGAGCTCCCCGCTAGTGATCAACAACCCCAACTCGGTCAATGAGGTCAGCGCTGCGGCCGCCAAGGCTATGCCCTCGGTGGTCACAATCTCCGCCACGAGCGGCACCTCCGGCGGAACGGGTTCTGGCATCATCTTGAGCACGGACGGGTACATTCTCACGAACACCCACGTGGTGACCCTTGACGGTGCCGCAGCCCATGCAGCCATTGAGGTTCAGACCAGCGACAACAAGGTTTACAAGGGCACCATTGTGGGCACCGACCCGCTCTCCGACCTGGCTGTCATCAAGATTGACGCCCCCAACCTGGTCCCGGCCGCTTTGGGCGATTCCAGCAAGATCAATGTTGGCGACTCAGTGATAGCCATCGGTTCCCCGCTGGGCCTGAACGGCACTGTCACGGACGGCATTGTGTCCACCCTCAACAGGACCATCCAGGTGGCTTCCTCGGCGGTTCCGGAAACGCCCAGTGACTCTTCCGAGGACCCGTCCGACGGCGGCAACGGCTTCCGTTTCTCCCCTCCGGGCGGCGAGCAGAGCAATACCGCAGCCCAGGGCACCGTGAACTTGAATGTCATCCAGACCGATGCTGCCATCAACCCCGGTAACTCCGGTGGTGCCCTGGTGAACACCGAGGGGCAGATCATCGGCGTCAACGTGGCTATCGCCTCAACAGGCAGCGCAGACAGCTCTAGCAGCCAGAGCGGCAACATCGGCGTGGGCTTCTCCATCCCGATCGATCACGCCAAGCGGGTGGCCGAGGAGATCATCAAATCGGGCAAGGCCTCACACGGCCAGTTGGGCGTCTCGGTGGCTGGTACATCCTCCACGGGCAGCAACAGTTCCTTCTCCACCGGGGCCACGGTGGCCGACGTGACTGCCGGCACCGCAGCAGCCAAGGCCGGATTGCAAAAGGGCGATGTCATTACAAAACTGGGAGAGCGCACCATCAGCGACCCAGCGGATCTGACAGCTGCCGTGCGTGAGCAGGCAGGCGGAGCAACCGTGAAGGTTGACTTCACCCGTGGCGGCAAGTCCCAGTCCGTGGACGTCACCTTGGACACCATGACTGCCAGCTAAGTCACGAGCACAGCAAAAAGTCCCCATCCGGACGCCTGAAGTTCCGGGCAGCACCGGGTGGGGACTTTTTGTTTGCACTGTTCTGCGTTGAATCCGCGGTTGGGTTTGCCGCAGAACAGGACGTTGACGCCGTCGTCCATGGTGCAGCCACAGTGGTTGTTCGCCACGAGTAAAGAATCGACCCAGGAAATTCCGGCTCCGGGCTGGCACGAACTATGCTGAGGGAGTAGGCCAAGGGCGAACTCGCGGCACCCACCCCACTGGGAAAGGGTGGCGCGCAACCATCCGTCCATGACACAAAGGACAGCAGTGGAAAACTCAGCACTGAACATTGTGGTACTGGTGAAGTATGTGCCAGATGCGCAATTTGACCGCCACCTCACAGGCGACTCACACACGATTGACCGCAACGAGAGCATCCTTTCCGAACTGGATGAATACGCCCTGGAAGCTGCGCTGGCATTGACCGATGCCCGCGGCGGCGCCAAGGGCGGCAATGTTGTCACGGCGCTGACACTGGGCCCGGCATCGGCCGCGGCAGCAGTGAAAAAGTCGCTGCAGATCGGCGCCACACAAGGGCTGCACGTCAGCGACGAGGCACTTGCCGGTTCCGATGCTTCAGCCACTTCATTGGCCCTGGCAGCAGCCATCAACAGCCTTGGCCCGGTGGATTTGGTCATCACCGGCATGGCCTCCACCGATGGTGAAACCTCCATTGTTCCGGCCCAGCTGGCTGCCCGCCTGGGCCTGGCCCAAATCACCTTCGCCTCTGCGCTGGAGGTTGACGGCAACACTGTCACCGCCCGCCGCGACGGCGATGACTTCTCCGAAGAGATTCAGGCCACACTGCCTGCACTGGTCTCGGTCACGGACCAGGCCAATGAACCGCGCTACCCCAACTTCAAGGGCATTATTGCCGCGAAGAAGAAGAAGGTGACAACCGTGTCCCTGGCGGATCTGGGCCTGGCTCCCTCCGCCGTCGGCCATGCCGGTTCGCTGACGCAGGTCACGGCCGCAGCCGAGCGCCCCGCGCGCACAGCTGGCACCATCATCACCGATTCAGGCGATGCCGGCATCCAATTAGTTGACTTCCTGGCCGCGCAGAAACTGATCTAAGGACCTCTTCATGACTGCAATTGTTGTTTATATTGATCAGCTCGCCGCCCCCGGCAAGCTCTCCAACACGGTGCACCAGCTGCTGACCTTGGCCCGTGGCGCAGGCGAGCCAGTGGCCGTTGTGGCCGGGCCGGTGAGTGCCGAGGTGCTGGCCGAGCTGGGTGCCTACGGCGTGGGCCGCGTGCTGCATTCGGAGCAGGCCGAGCTGGGGGACTATCTCGTGGCTCCCCAGGCCGACCTGGTGGCCCAGGCCGCTGCTGCCGTTTCCGCCAGCGCAGTTCTGGTGGACAACGGTGCCGCTGGCAAGGAAATCGCAGCCCGTGCAGGTGTCGCCCTGAACGCCGGCGTCATCACCGATGCCGTCTCCGTGACGTACGACGGCGGCGCTCTCGTTGCGCACAAATCCGTCCTCGCGGGGTCCTACACTGTGGAGGCACGGGCCACCTCGGCCGTTGCCGTCATCAGCGTCAAGGCCCACAGCGTGGAAGCCGCCGTGGCAGCGGCTCCCAGCGCTCCCGCGCTCGAGCTGGTGGACGTGGCCTTTGCGCCGGCAAGCCTGGCAGCCCGCGTGATCTCACGCACACCGCGTGCAGCATCCGGGCGGCCGGATCTGGAAGACGCCCGCATTGTTGTTGCAGGCGGCCGCGGCGTTGACGGCGACTTCACCCCCATTGAGGAGCTTGCCGACGTTTTGGGTGCGGCCGTGGGCGCATCACGCGCAGCAACCGATGCCGGCTGGATCTCGCACGCCTCGCAGGTGGGACAGACGGGCAAGAAGGTTTCCCCGCAGCTGTACATCTCGGTGGGCATTTCCGGTGCCATCCAGCAGAAGGCCGGCATGCAGACCTCAAAGCTCATTGTGGCTGTTAACAAGGACGCGGAATCGCCCATCTTTGAGATTGCCGACTTTGGCATTGTGGGAGACCTGTTCAAGGTACTGCCGCAGGCTGTGGAAGAAATCAAGAAGCGCCGAGGCTAGTCCCCACCGGCTCTCCGTAAAAAATGCCGCCGTTCCCGCATTTTGCCACCGCTATACCGGCGGCAAAATGAGGGAGCGACGGCATTTTTGGCGCAGCGGTCCGCGATGTTCGGTCGTCGGTTACCGGGGGACGGACGCGGTGGCGATCAGCGCATCAGAGTTCATCTCGATGCGCGGGCCCACTGATTGGATGAAGTCCCGGCGAACCCTGGCAATCGCCTCGGGGTCGCGGGGGAGCAGGGTGCGCCAGCCGCTGCCCATGACCAGGTTCCAGGCCATGGCGTCATCAACCGTCAGCGTCAGCGGATGTGTGGTGACGGAGACGTCTTCCAGACCGCGTTCACCCAACCAGGTGGTCAGTGATTCCACCGAGGCCACGCGTGCCATGTTCACGTTGGCTTCCGGAACCACGCCCGCCAGGCGGGGCCGTTCCTTGATGGCCGCCTCAAGGATGCGTCCGGCGAAGGGCTCCAAGGCGCCCTCAACCCAGGTGCTGGTCACGAGCCTGCCGCCGGGGCGGAGCATGGAGGCAAGGTGCTCAATGCCGGCCTCCATGTCGGCAAAGAAGAACATGCTGTAGGAGCAAAGCACCGCGTCGAAGGTGCGGTGTCCGCGCCAGGCGGTGACGTCGGCCTCTGTCAGCGTGGTGTTGAGAATGCCCCGCTCGGCCAGATTTGCTGCGGCCATGCGCAAGAGTCCGGTGGAAAGATCCACACCGTCAACAGTTCCGGTGGGGCCCACCGCGAGGGCAGCCGGGATGGTGGCAGCACCGGTTCCGCAGCAAGCATCCAGCACTTTTTCCCCTGGTTTCAAAACGGCTGCCGCAACAACGTCGCGACCCATGGGGTCCCAGAGTTTGTCCGACCACGCCTCGAATTGCAGCGCTCCGTCAGTGAACGCCAAGCCAGGATCGCGAGCGGACATGCATACCTCCAGTTGATGAAATAAGTCAGCCAGGAATCTGGCGGTGAGTCTCAGGCTTGGATTTGTGCCCCGGCAAAATCGTTCTGGCGCCACGCCTCGAAAATGGCAATGGAGGCGGCATTGGCCAGGTTCAAGGACCGCAGCGAGGGCATCATGGGCAAACGGACCCGCGAGGTCACCAGCGGATCGTGCTTCACGTCCTCGGGCAGCCCGTCAGATTCGCGGCCAAACATCAGCACATCCCCGGGCTGGTAGGCGATGTCTGTGTAGTTCACTTCGCCATCGGAGGTGAAAGCGTAGACCCGCTCCGGCGCCAGGGCCAGCCACGCGGCCTCCAAGGTTTTGTGCACCGTCACCACTGCCAGGTCATGATAATCCAGACCGGCCCGGCGCAACTTCGCGTCAGAGAAGTCAAAACCCAAGGGTTCAACAAGGTGCAGTTCGGCGCCGGTAATGGCCGCCAATCGGATGGCATTGCCAGTATTGCCGGGGATCTCTGGCGTCAGGAAAAGGATGCGAAACACGCTGTTCATCCTACAGCCAAACACTTGGACGGCCAGCTCGCCGTTGAACCCTTCAGGGTAGTGTTGCGTTGCCAGTGGGTCAGTACATGCCGCCCAGGAGCCTGGCCAGGACCTGCAGGTCAACCACATTGGGGTTTGGCCCAGATGCCAGGAACTGCTTCACTTCACGGACAAAACGGGCTGCGTTGGCAATGTTGAGGATGTTTGAGCCGTCTGGGTCGGTGCCTCGGGCATAGTCGATGACGGGTTCAAAGAGGCTTCCCGTGCTGCTGTGCACGCACACCCAGGCGGTGACGTTGCATTCCGGGAACAACTCCTGGAATTGGCGAGTGGCAGGAATCAGCTGCGGCGGTGCCGCCACCTTGTTGCCGTGCACCAGCGCCCCGCCATCCCAACGGAAGGCGCCGTCGGGCACCAGCATGGATCCTACAATGGCAATCCTGTAGCCGGAGATCAGCACATGGTCCAAGTAGCCGTTGCTAAAAGGCGCATTGAGACCATGGATCAGGCGCGCTGCAGGAATACCCGGCATTACCTGCTGCATGATCAGCTGCGCCGTGCGGGCTTCGCGGGCCAGCCGTGAAGCAGCGCCAAACACTCCGCGCTTTCGCGGCGCACCGTGGACGGGCTGCGCCGCCGTGGTGCGGGGCAGTAAGGGCATTTCACCGTCGGCGAGGCTTTCATAGGCGGGCACATACATGGCCGGATCTCCGGCTGTGCGGCGTTCGGCAGGTTTGCGCCGCGTATGGAAGCCGGGAGTTTCGCCGTCGGAAGCGGAAGCGGTGGGGCGGGCAGAGGATCCGCCGGGGTAGGTGGCGCCGGTGCCCCTGCGCCCCGGAGTACCTTGGCTTGCATAGGACCTGTCGTACGTTTGGCGGCGTACCGGATCCACCAGGACCTCGTAGGCTTCGGTGACTTGGCGGAACAACGCCGGATCCCCGCCCCTGTCGGGGTGCGAAATCCTGGCAGCCTTGCGGTAGGCGATTTTGATGTCGCGTTCGGTAGCTGTGGGCGCAAGTCCCAGGACTTGATAGTGCGTGAGGAATTTTGCGCTCACTTCTGGCCTTTCCCTTGCCTGGCTGTGCCGGAAGATCAGTCTATCCGCCAGCCAAGAAGCCAATTCCGTGCATCGGTGCGCGCACTGTCATAATTGCTCTTGCCATGAAGACTTCTCTCACGCCCCCGCAGCCCAGCGCCCCCGCAGCGCTGTCCATAGCCGTGGCCATCAATCCGCGCGCTGCCTTTGGCGGCCGGGGCAGGAATACCCCCGGCCAGGCGGGGGACATGGTGGTGGCGCGCCTGCGCAGCGCCGGCCATGTGGTGAGTGTGTTGCGCCGCCGCGACTACAAAGCATTGCAGGAAGCTGTCGACGCCGAGATCGCCACAGGTGCCCAGGCCCTGGTGGTGGTGGGTGGTGACGGCATGGTCCACCTCGGCGTGAACGCCCTGGCTGGCAAGACAATACCCCTGGGCATTGTCCCTGCAGGGACCGGCAACGATGCTGCCCGCGGACTGGGCCTTGACCCGAACGATCCCGAAGCCGCCGTCGAACGTTTCCTGAAAGCCTGCCAGAGTGCGCCCCGGAGTGTGGACCTGGGCCGGATTGAGCGTGCCGGCCAGGGGCCTGTCTGGTTCATGTGCGCCCTCTCGGCAGGCTTTGATGCGCTGGTCAATGAGCGCGCCAATGGCTGGCGGTGGCCGCGCGGGCCCATGCGCTACAACCTGGCGATCCTGCGCGAGCTGGCCACCTTGAAACCCCTGCACTATTCGCTGGTGGTGGACGGTGCGGTGCGCCAGCAAAAGGCTGTGCTGATCTCCGTTTCCAACGGTATTTCCATTGGCGGGGGCATGAAGATCACCCCCGATGCCAAGTACGACGACGGACTGCTGGATTTGTTTGTTGTCTCGCCGGTGTCGCGGCTGACGTTCCTGCGCATCTACCCGCTGGTCTTCTCCGGCCAGCACACGTCCCACCCCCTGGTGAGCATTGAGCGGGTCAAGGAGGTCAGCATGGCATCTGTGGGTTTGGTGGCGTATGCCGACGGTGAGCGGATTGGGCCGCTGCCGGCAACCATCAAGGTGGACGCCGGTGCCTTGCAACTCTGGGTTTAGCCGGGCCGCAGCCGGCACATAGGTACAGTTAAAGGTGTGAATCGAAGGAGCAGAAGTGTGAAGCAAGTGGTGGCTGCCGTGGGTGTTGCCGCAATGGCGCTCGCAGCGTTGAGCGGCTGCACCATTGCTGTGCCATCGCCAACTGCTCCCACCGTTGCCCAAAGCCCCGCTCCGCCCAGCTTCGCCCCGCCCACCATTGTTGCCGGACACGATGCCGCCGCAGTGGCAGCGGCGCCCATGACTTTTGCCGCCGGCACTGCACTCCGGGCGAGTGTGCCGGTTGAATTTAGTGACATTCTGGGCCAGCCGCCGCAGGACTATGCAGAGACGCCGGGTCCACCACAATGGAAACTGCTTCAGAAGAACATGGCAGGGCAGACGCAGTACAGCAACGCCGCCGGCTGCAAAGCCGCCTATTGGGTGACCACACATCAAGGCCCGCTCATCACCATGGGCGATGATAAAGGCTCCACATTTGAGCTGATGAAGTACCTGATTCCCTCGGTCCTGCCCGACTCGCTGACGGAGACCACGCTCCCTTGGGTTGCCGAAGCAGGCACCAAGGGACCCGGCATCACCTTCCTGCGGCACAACACCAAGGGCGCCGAAGGCGTCATGGCCAGCAGTGTGTGGGCGCGCATGCTGGGCACGGCCGATACTGCCCTCATGGTGACGCTGGCTTGCCCCAATGATGAGTTGCTGGCGTCCACCACACCGGAACTTATGGCGAAGTTGTCGGTGGCTCCGCCGTCGAACTAGCGCTGCGGATGTAGCGCAGGAACAGCATGGAATCGGCCTTGAGGATGCTGTCCAAGGTCATGCTCCGGGGAAGATGGCCGCCGATCCCGTGGGCAATGCGACCGGCCGGTCCGCCCACCAGCAGCGGTGACACCGTCAGGCGCAGCTCATCCACCTTGTCGGCGGCGGCAAAGGTGCCCAGCAGGGTTGGCCCGCCCTCGGAGTGGATTCGGTGGAGGCCGTGCGCGCCCAGTTCAGCAATCAAGAGCTCAACGTCCAGTGAGTCTTTGCCCACCGTGATGATGTCAGCCACCTGGGCAAGCGCCTGGCGTGGACCGTCCGGGGCGGACTCCAGGGTCAAAATCAGCGGCCTGACAGGAGCGTTGGTGAACACCTCCAACGCCGGATCCAGATTCAGGGTGCCGGAGACAATGGCCAGCGGCGGGTGGGCCGGTAGCCCGTTCATGGTGCGCCATTGCTGGGCTTGGGGGCTGAGCAACTCCCCGCCGTAGCCTTCAGCCCTGACGGTTTGCGCACCCACCAGGATTACGTGCGCGTTGTGGCGCAGCTGAGTGAAAATACGTTGGTCCACGCTATTGCCCAGCTGCCCCGAGAGTCCGTCCACCGTGGCTGCCCCGTCAAGGCTGGAAACAAAATTAAAGCTCACCCACGGGGTGGACCCGGCGCCGGCAGGAACGGCAAGAAGTTCAGCGTCCAAATCGTTCTCGGAGAGGACCGCAGCATCGGGAAAGATCCGCTCAATCATGGTGTTTTCCTCCTGGGACAGGCGTGGTCAGGACGTTGCCGGCGTGGAGGGGTGGGCCGGCACATTGACCTCGCCCATGTTGTGAACAAGGTAGGCAGGTTCCCGCCAGCCCAGCACCGCCTCCGTCATGCGGATGGCTGAATTGGCTGCAGCCACATTGTGCATGCGCAGGATCCGGGCGCCACCGAGTATGCAGATGACTCCCGTGGCCAGGGAGCCTTCCAGTCGTTCTGTTTTGCTTTGGTCAAGTGTCTCGCCAATGAAGTCCTTGTTGGACACCGCAGCCAGTGCCGGGAAGCCCAATGCGGCAATTTCGTTGAAACGCTTGGTGATTTCCAGCGTGTGCAGCGTGTTCTTGTTTAGGTCGTGCCCGGGGTCAATGATGATCTTCTCGGCGGGGACACCGAGTGAGATGGCCAACTCCACTTTCTGCGCCAGGAACGCCGCCACCTCGGCCACCACGTCGTCATAGTGCGGGCGCGGATAAGTGGTGCGTGGCTTGGCCAGTGAATGAGTGATGACCAGGTGGGCCCCGGACTCGGCAACCACGGAGGCGATTTCGGGGTTGGCCAGGCCTGTGGTGTCGTTGATGACTGTTGCTCCGGCGGCAATGCTGCGCGCAGCGACTTCAGGCAAAAACGTGTCAACGGAAATGATGACATCACTGGCCGCGGCAACGGCGGCTATCACCGGGACCACGCGGTCGCTTTCTTCTTCCACGCTCAGGGGCGGGCCGGGCGCAAAGGGCACGCCGCCAATGTCCACCCAGTCAGCACCCTGGGCCACGGCTGCCAGGGAAGCGGCCACCGCAGCGTCCAAGGCAAAGGTGGCTCCGCCGTCGTAAAAGGAATCAGGGGTGCGGTTGATGATGGCCATGAGCGCCACCTGCCGGCTGAAATCCAGCCTTCGCGTGCCAAAGTGGTGAACCGGGTGCAGGAGCGGGGGCGTGTAAAACGGGGTTGCTGTGGTCCGGTCCGAAGTCATCATACTCATCATCAAATATCCTCCAGCGGGGTTTGCGGGTCAGCCAGGGCCCGCGTGTCGATAATGCGCCGTGAGGCTATCAACGCCTTGATGGCATCTTGGACATCCCACACGTTGACGTTCATGCCCGCCACCACGCGTCCCTCAAGGACCCAGAAGGCAATGAATGCGCGCTTTTCCAGGCTTCCGCGGACCACCAGCTCGGCGTCCTTGGTGAGTGCGCCGAAGCCGGAGTACTCCATGCCCAGGTCAAATTGGTCGGTGTAAAAGTACGGGATGTCATCGAGCACAGCATCTTGGCCCAGCATGGACTGGGCCGCGACCTTGCCGCTGGCAATGGCGTTGGCCCAGTGCTCGGAGCGGGCATGGGCGCCCGTGAACGGGTGCAGGGAATTGGCCACGTCCCCTGCGGCGAACACATCGGGGTCGGAAGTTTGCAGGGCGGCGGAAACCTCAACGCCGTTGTTGATGGTGAGCCCGGCAGCCTGGGCCAGCTCAGTGTTGGGGACAACACCCACGGCCACAATCACCACATCCGCCGGCAGCGTCACACCTGTCGTGGTCAGCACCGAGCTGACGTGGCCGTGCGTGCCCTGAATCTCGGCGGCGCTGGCGGGCAGCAAAAACTGCACGCCGGCTTCCTGATGCCTGTCGGCGAACACAGTCCCCAGCTCATTGCCAATGGCCACCGAGAGTGGAACATCCTCCAGTCCGAGCAAGGCCACATGGTTGCCCAATTCGGTGGCCGTGGCGGCAATCTCCATGCCAATCCAGCCCGAGCCGACCATGACAACGTTTTTGCCGCCGCCGGTCAACAGGTCCTTGAGCGCCAGGCTGTCAGCCTTGGTCCGGAAGGTATGCACGCCCTTAAGGTCGACGCCGGGAAAGGAGATGTGGCGCGGCTCGGCACCTGTGGCGATGAGCGCCTTGGCATACGCCACAGTGGTGCCATTGCTCAAGGTGACCGTGTGGGCCTGCGGGTCCAGTGCCGTTGCGGTGGTGCCGGTGAGCAGTGTGATGTTGTGGTCCGGGTACCAGCTGGCGGGCAGGGGGAGCAAGGCGTCTCCTCCCTCCTTCCCGGCCAGGAATCCTTTGGACAAGGGAGGGCGCTGGTAGGGGATTTCCGTCTCCTGCGCCACGAGGGTGATTGTCCCGGCGTAGCCTTCCTTGCGCAGGGTTTCCGCGGCCGTGGCTCCCGCCAAACCACCCCCGATGATGACCATTCCGGGGACTCTGGGCGTGCCCGTCGTTTCAGTGCCTGCTGTGCTGTTTAGCTCACTCATGATCGAAACTCTTTCCAGTGGAAATCAATTCAATGGTTCGGGAACTGCCCACGCAAGGGACCGGCGTCGGCCAGGAGACCGGTAAAAACGGAGGTGCGGGTCATGGTTCCGGCCGTGTGCACGCCGCGCAGCGACATGCACAGGTGCTCGGCCTCCATGACAACTCCCACACCGCGCGGCGCCAGCGTGGCCTCAAGCCAGTTGGCCACTTGCTGCGTGAGTCGCTCCTGAACCTGAAGATCGCGGGAAAAAAGCTCCACGCCGCGCGCCAACTTGGAGAGCCCAAAGAGCCGCTCCCCGGGCAAATAGCCCACATGGGCCACGCCGCGGAAAGGCAGCAGGTGGTGCTGGCACAGCGAATGGAACGGGATGTCCTTGACCAGAACAAGGCCTTGGTAGCCGTCGTCGTTGGGGAAGGTGGTCCATGACGTCTCGCGAGGGGTCAGCATTTCCGCATACGCTGCAGCCACCCGCCGTGGAGTGTCCAGCAAATGCGGATCACTGTCATCACGGCCCAGCGCTCGCAGGAAGTCGGTAATGGCTGCCTGTGCCCGTGGCAGGTCCACGCCGGAGCCGGGTGTCAACGGTTCGGGGTCCTCAAAGGCGAGGATATCGGGAAGTGGCGCGTTGGAGATGGACATTTCCAACCCTTTCTAAAGCTTGTATTATTGACTTTAGAAGTGCAGACTCAAGGCGTCAAGTAGTGGCGAAACAATCCATAACGTACCTATTCATGGGAAGTCAGCAAGTCATGAATGAACCCGTGCGGAACCAGCCAAGGCAGCCCAGCTGTGTTGCCGCAAGCCCAACTGAGCTAAAACCGTCGAATCTCAACGCAGACCAGAGCTTGCGCGCCGTTGCCTCGTTGGGGGACCCCGTGCGCAAACGGTTGTTTCAGCTGGTGCGCGATTCTGCCCATGCCCTGAGCCGCGATGACTGTGCCGCCACCCTTGGACTGCCCAGGAGCACCATCAGGGCCCACCTTGACCGTCTGGTGGAAGAAAAGTTGCTCGTGGTGCAATTCCGAAAAATAGGTGAAAGGACGGGGCCCGGCTCCGGCCGCCCCACCAAGCTGTATACAGCTGACCAAAGGGAGGTTAGCGCGTCAGTCCCGCCGCGGCACTACGACCTCGCCGCGGGTCTCTTGGCGTCAGCGGTGCAGCGCTCCATCGACAACGGCTCTGACATTGCCCAGTCCCTGGCACAGGTGGCGTTCGAGGAAGGACATCGCCGGGGCGCAGCTGCCGGGAACATTCACCGGCTGCTCGCTGAGACCGGTTACAGTCCCGAACCCGACGGCGTGGGCGGCACCATCATGCGCAATTGTCCCTTCGACCGCCTGGCAAAAGACCACAACCAGGTGGTGTGCTCACTCAACGGTGCACTCCTTGGCGGCGCCCTGGCCGGTTGTGCCGACGCCGACCATGACCTGGCACCCGACGCCGAAGTCTCACATTGCTGCGCCCGGCTGGTTCCGAAGGGAAAGCGCTAAGGCGATCCGTTGAGGTGGGAGAGCCACGCCGTAGTGCGTGGAAATGGAGCAAACAAGCGGCGGTGAAGGGCAACGGATTGCCGATGCGCTGGAGCGATATCACACGCGGGACCTTTGGGATCAATGGTTCGGCACGGTGGCTACTACAGTGCCGGACCATTTTGAGTCTTATGTGAGGATCCTGCACCGGCTGGGCGGTCGTGGTGAGCCGGAGCGCCGCTGGGCTGATATTGCCCGGGCCAGGGGCACCACCGTTCACCCGGGAGTTCAATTCTGTCGTCTGGCACGCACCGGACTGAACCAAAACGTGGATCTCGACGGTTACTGGCAGGGGCCGCCTGCGGCCGGGGAGCTGGATGCGGGGCAACTGTCAGTGCTCGCCGGGCTGCTGACTATCCACACGGCCACCCCAGAAGACATTTTCCATGCAGTGTGGGTCGGTTGGGGAGGCTTCGAGCCCGGGGTTGGCTACGGAGTTCCCGTCTCAGGTGATGGGAATCTCGCAGTTGCAGGTGGGTTCCGCGAATACTTTGTGTTCCACGGGAACGGTGCCAATCTGGCCCAGCCACCTTGGTTTGGCGATGCAGGGCGGCTGAATGCCCAAAGCCCCAACTTGGCGTGGCCCCAAGACAAGTCATGGTGCATGGCTACCGAGATCGACTTTGATTCCACGGTGGTGGGCGGGAGCGCGGAACTCATTGCCGCCGTCGTCCATTCTCTGGAATTGGAGGCCGTTGAGGTGACCCCCGCTACCGATCTCAGCTCGGAAGGGGACACCGTTAATATGTCGTTTTGCTGATCCGGGCAGGGCCGAAGAACTGCGCTGGCCATGGGTGCCGGCGGCACGTGGCGGTTAAACAATTCCGGCGGCCACCGTGGAAGGTGGCCGCCGGAAGAGCAGGAGCTGAGGGCTTAGAGGACTGCCTGGAGGGCGTCCACAATCCCTTCACCGTAGTAACTGTTGTTGCGCACGTTGCCGGTGCACGTGGCACCGGTTGGTGTGGCAGATGGCATGCACACATGATCCTCGGCTTGCTTGCGCAATTCCGAAATCAACTGATTGGGCTTCCATCCGGGGTGCGCGGACTTCATCAGGGCCAGAACTCCGGCAACCTGCGGGGAAGCCATCGACGTGCCGCTGAGCAGTCCGTACGTGTTGTTCGGCAAGGTGGACAGGATGCGGGATCCCGGCGCGGCCACATCAATAACGTTCAGGCCGCGGTTGGAGAAGGATGACAACTTGCCGGCCTGATCAGTGGAGGCCACAGTCACTACCCCATCCAGCTCCGTGGGGATGTCCTTGCAGCCATTGTTGATTTGGCGCTCTATTCCGGCCACGTCATTGGGGCTGACGTTGTCGGTGGTCTTGTTGGCCAAGTCATAGGAGGCATTTCCTGCGGCAGCCGCATGAACCACGCCCTGCTTGGTGGACCATTTCACTGCGCGCTCAACGGCGTCGAGGACTGCTTTCTGATCGGTCTGATCGCCACACCAGAACTGCATGGGGTCAATGTAGTAGCTGTTGTTGGTGACATCCATACCCTTCATGCCAGCCCACATGAAACCGCAGATCGCGTATTCCGGGTAGATCGAACCGGCGTCGTTGACCACCTTGACCGAGGCCATGCGTGCATTTGGCGCCACCCCCACAATGCCAACACCGTTGCGGGCCGCGCCGATGATGCCGGCCACGTGGGTCCCGTGGGAAGAGTTGGTGGCAAACCAGCCTGTGGGGGACGTGTCGGGGCGTCCGGCATTAGTGCAATTGACCGAGTTGGCCACATCGATGTTGGCTGCCAGGTCCGGGTGGTTCGGGTCGATGCCGCTGTCCAAAACGCCGACCAGCACATCGGGTGAACCATCGGTGACCTGGTGTGCCTGGTCCGACTTGATCTGGACTTGGCTCCACTGCTCGGCTTCGCGGGGATCTGCCGCAACGCCGTCGAATGTGGCGTCACCGTAAAGTACTTCGGCGTCGGCCTGTTGCTTGTTGCGCAACTGGGGTGCCGTCTTCCATGGGGTCGCAATACCATCCGGAGTGCCCTCGGCAACCGTGATGGTGCGGGTGGCGCCCACCGATTCAACGGCGGACTTGCCGAGTTTGAGGATCTCGGAGCGGAAGTTGGCTCGATCGGATTGGACAATGACGACGCCGATCTCCGGCCACTGCTGGACAGCGACGCCGCCGGCGGACTCAATGGCCTGCACGGCATCGCGGGTCTTGTTGGCGTTGGCGGCCTTTGCGTTGACCACGTAGCTCATGAGTTGGCCGTCGGCTGCGGGAAAGTCAACAGGTGTGGACTGGTTGGTGGCCGGCGCAGCCATGGCGCTGCCGCCGAGCATTGTGGTTGCTGCCATGGCGACTGCGCATAGGGCGGCCGCCGTTGTACGGCGGAAGAGTGCTTTCTGCATGGATTTAATCCCCCCGGGATCATTATGTGATGTGGGACACGCCGATCCTGCCACCTGTTCCGTAGTCTTGACAAGGTTTGACAAGGTCCGCGCCGCAGGTCTGGCCAAAAGGCCAATGCGCCTCCCGGTGCAGCTGGGCTAAGCCCCGGGGATGGATGGCGCCAGTGGTCCAGAGGGCCCATTGATCGCCGTCGTGCATTCTCCCCAGCGTGGCGTTCGAGGTGACCCTGGCCAGGCACCCGAGGCCCGAGGGTGATGTTCTCAACAGCCCGCGGCAGTGAATCATCCCATGCCGTAGAATTGTCTGGTGCCCGTGTACCTTGATCACGCGGCGACCACGCCAATTTCGGCCCCGGCCCTCGCCGCACTCACCTCCGTTATTACCCGTAGCGGCAATCCGTCCTCACTCCACGGATCGGGCCGTCGTGCCCGCGCCACCGTGGAAGCGGCCCGTGAAACCGTTGCCCTGGCTGCCGGCGCCCACCCCACCGAAGTCATTTTCACCTCCGGCGGCACCGAGGCGGACAACCTTGCCGTCAAGGGCCTGTTCTGGGCCCGCCGCGACGCCGAACCTGGGCGTACCCGCATCCTCGTCTCCAGCGTGGAGCACGCGGCCGTGCAAGACACCGTCGAATGGCTGGAAAAGCACGAGGGCGCCGAAGCCGTGTGGCTGCCTGTCGACGAGCACGGCACCGTGAGCCTTGACGCCTTGAAAAAGGAATTGGACGACGGCGGCGCCAACACAGTTGCTCTGGTCACCTGCATGTGGGCGAACAATGAAGTGGGCACCGTGCAGCCCATCGCTGAGATCGTGGCGCTGGTTGAGCCGTACGGAATTCCCGTGCATTCGGATGCCGTCCAGGCCTTCGGGTCGATCCCGGTGAACTTCAAGGAATCCGGGCTTGCAGCCATGTCCATCAGCGCCCACAAAATTGGCGGCACCGTGGGTGTCGGGGCGCTCCTGCTGGGCCGGGCCGTGAAGTTGACCCCCGTGCAGCACGGTGGCGGCCAGGAACGCACAGTTCGCTCAGGAACCCTTGACACCGCAGGGCTTGCAGCTTTTGCCGCAGCGGCCACGGACGTCACCCAGA
This sequence comes from Arthrobacter glacialis, assembly GCF_002909445.1. GTDB lineage: Bacteria > Actinomycetota > Actinomycetes > Actinomycetales > Micrococcaceae > Specibacter > Specibacter glacialis. The sequence continues at coordinate 344,835 of NZ_PPXC01000003.1, read as the reverse complement.
ACCTTGCTAAAGAGAACCTGCGCATTGCCGGACTGCGTGATGCGATCATTGCAGCGGTCCGCCACGCTGTCCCCGAGGCCGTACTGCGCGGCGTGGATCCCGCGGAATACCCGGAAAAAAGGCTGCCCGGCAACGCCCACTTCACCTTCCCCGGCTGCGAGGGTGATTCCCTGTTGTTCCTGCTGGACATGGCAGGGGTGGAATCCTCCACCGGATCGGCCTGCACTGCCGGAGTGCCCCGCCCCTCCCATGTGCTTCTGGCCATGGGATTGGACGAGGACACCGCGCGTGGCGCACAACGCTTTAGTTTGGGGCATACATCCAGCCTGGCGGACGTTGAAGCCTTTGTGGCCGCACTGCCGCAAGCACACGCACGCGCAAAATTGGCAGGAATGGCCGCTCATCAATCGTCCATTCAAACCGCGAGTACGCAGTAGTTTCGGTCCGGAGGCGGCAGAGCCTCCGCCTGACAGGGGTCCCCGCCCGCTTCGCGGACGCCCGAAGCCGCTCCCGGGACCCTGTCAGGCCTCCGGCTCTGGCGCCCAGCGGACCGGCGTCGCCTGTCGCGGTTGGCAACGCACGACTTGATTTTTTGCACCAACTGAAAGGTACGTAATGCGAGTATTGGCCGCCATGAGTGGTGGAGTTGACTCCGCTGTTGCAGCAGCACGCGCAGTGGATGCCGGGCACGACGTCGTCGGCGTCCACCTGGCACTCTCCCGCATGCCCGGAACCCTGCGCACCGGCAGCCGCGGTTGCTGCACCGTGGAGGACTCCAATGATGCGTGGCGGGCCTGCGACAAGCTCGGCATTCCGTACTACGTGTGGGACTTCTCCGAACGGTTCAAGGAGGATGTGGTCCAAGACTTCATCGACGAATACGCGGCCGGGCGCACGCCCAACCCGTGCATGCGCTGCAATGAGCGCATCAAGTTCGCCGCCCTCCTGGAGAAGGCCATCGCCCTGGGCTTCGACGCCGTGTGCACCGGTCACTACGCCAAGGTCATCACGGACGCCGATGGCAACCCGGAATTGCACCGAGCCGCTGATTGGGCCAAGGACCAGAGCTACGTGCTGGGCGTGCTGACCCATGAGCAGCTCAAGCACTCCATGTTCCCGCTGGCGGACACCCCGTCCAAGGCTGAGGTCCGTGCCGAGGCGGAGGCCCGCGGCCTGTCCGTGGCCAAGAAGCCGGACAGCCACGACATCTGCTTCATCTCCGACGGCGACACCGCCGGCTGGTTGGCCGAGAAGATTGAGATGACCGACGGCGACATCGTGGATGAGACCGGCAGCAAGGTGGGCGGGCACACGGGCGCCAACCAGTTCACTGTGGGCCAGCGCCGCGGCCTGAAGCTTGGCACGCCGGCCGCCGACGGCAAGCCGCGCTTTGTGCTGGAAATCCGGCCCAAGGAAAACAAGGTGGTGGTTGGCCCGCACGCGTTGCTGGCCATCGACGAGCTCAAAGGCATCAAGGTTTCCTGGGCCGGGCTGCCCATCGCCGAGGTTGCTACGGGCGCCGAGTTCGATTGTTACGCTCAGGTCCGCGCCCACGGTGACCCCGTTCCGGCCCGTGCTTTTGTCACCGAAGTCATGGACGACGGCGTCTCCCGCCAAAGCCTGAATGTCACCTTGGAAGAGCCGCTGCGCGGCGTGGCGCCGGGCCAGACAGTGGTCTTGTACCAAGGCTCACGCGTGTTGGGGCAGGCAACCATCGATTCGGCACGGTCCTTGGCGCGGCCCGAAATTCCCTAACAAACACACGACGGTCAAAACGGCTCCTTCATGCGCAGCTTGGGTGGCGCCACGTGACCCCTTGCGGGGCTGGCGTAAACTTCCACTAAAGGTGACTTGGCTCACGGAAGGATTACATAATGCCCCCGCATACAATTCCCAACCCGCTCCAGCATTTAGAAGGCTCGCTGAACCAGTGCGCGGAAGTCATAGGCGCCATTTCGGCAAATCAGGCGGAGTGGCCAACGCCGTGCGGGGAGTGGACGGTCCAGGACCTGCTGCACCACTTGGTGGTGCATGACCTGCACAAGTACACGGTCATGGCCCGTGGCAACAATATTGACCCGCTGGGCTCCCACGCAACGGTGGGGGCCGACTGGTCCACGCGGTTTACCGACGGGGCAACGTTGCTGATGAGAACGTGGCACGCAGCCGACTTAAACGCCCAGGTGGCCCTGCCCGGCGGTGGTGAGGCGCCCCTGCGCAGTCGGATTGGTCTGCAGATCACCGAATTCACGGTCCATGCCTGGGACCTGGTCAAGGCCACGGGCGTGCCCATCATCTTGGACCCCGTCCTGGCGGAGCAATCCTTGGCCTGGGCGCAGCGGATGCTAAAACCTGAACATCGCGGGGCTGAACGCGGCATTGGCCCCGAGGTGCGAGTTTCCCTGACGGCAGATTCCTACACAAGGCTGGCGGGCTGGTTTGGGCGCAGTTCCCATTTCACGGCCGGCCCCCGGGTGGACGCCTTGCCGTAACCACCTGTCGCCGCCTTTTTCTTTGGCGACTCATTCCTTGGCAACTTCCTGTGAAGCACGAGAGAGAGTTTGCTGATGACCAGGAAAAAGTGGGGTTTGCGGTCGGTCATCGCCGTGGCTGGAGTATCCGTTGTGGCACTCACCGCTTGCACGGGCCCTCGCGGAGCGGGAACAGCCACAGAGGCAGGCCCAGCCGGCAGCCCGGTGGCTCTGGGAACCACGGACAAGGTCACCTTCCTTGACCCCGCGTTTTCTTATGACAGTGGATCGTTCTTGGTCATGAACCAGATTTACCCCTTCCTGCTGAACTCGGCGCCCGGCAGTGCAAACCCAAAACCCGACATTGCCGAATCGGCGTCGTTCACTGCCCCTACTGAGTACACGGTCAAACTCAAACCTGGGCTGAAGTGGGCCAACGGCACCGACCTTGACTCGAAGGATGTGAAGTTCACTTTTGACCGCCAAATGACTATCAACGATGCCAACGGTCCGGCCACTCTGCTGGCAAACCTGGGCAGCGTCAGCGCCCCCGATGCCACCACAGTGGTGTTCAAGCTCAAGTCGGCCAATGACCAGACCTTCGCCCGGGTGCTGACAAGCCCTGTTGGTCCCATCGTCGATGATTCGGTGTTCAGCCCCGACAAGGCGAGTGACGATGCTGCGATCATTGCCGGCAAGTCATTCGCCGGCCAGTTCACCATCGAGTTGTACAAAAAGAACGAGCTCATCGCGTTCAAGAAGAACCCTGACTACAAGGGCCTGCTGGGTCCGGCAAAGTCTGACTCGGTGACAGTGAAGTACTACACCGATTCCAACAGCCTCAAGCTGGACGTGCAGCAGGGCAACATCGATGTGGCGTGGCGCAGCATGACCGCCACAGACATTGACAGCCTGAAAAGGGATGACAACGTCCAGGTGGACATCGGCCCCCACGGAGAACTGCGCCACCTTGCTTTTAATCTCAACACCATGCCCTTTGGCGCCGCATCATCGGCCCCGGATGCCGCCAAGTCCTTGGCTGTGCGGCAGGCAGCTGCTGACCTGATCGACAGGGGAGCCCTTGCCAATCAGGTGTACAAGGGCATGTACTTGCCCGCCTTCTCGTGGGTGCCGCAGGGATTCGCCGGTGCCATCGAACCCCTCAAGGAATCCTCCGGCGACGGCAAGGGCGGTCCCGATGCGGAGAAGGCCAAGAAGACCCTGGCCGATGCCGTCATCCAGACACCTGTCACCCTTGACCTGGCGTACAACCCCGACCACTACGGGCCTTCATCTGCGGATGAATACGCGTTGGTCAAGTCGCAACTGGAAGAGGGTGGGCTGTTCAAGGTCAACCTGCAGTCCACCGACTGGGTGACTTACCAGAAGGAACGTGTCAAGGACACCTACCCGCTGTACCAGCTGGGCTGGTTCCCGGACTACTCCGACGCCGACAACTACCTGTCACCGCTATTTGGGGCCAACAACTTCCTGAAGAACCACTATGACAACAAGGATGTCCAGGTCATGATCGAGGAGCAGCGCACCACCACCGACGCGGCGGCACGGACCAAGCTGATCGAAGATATTCAGCGGGCCGTTGCGCAAGATGTGCCAACACTGCCGTTGCTCCAGGGCGCCCAGGTGGTCGTCTCCGGCAAGGGCGTCAAGGGTGTCAAAGACACACTCGATGCGTCCTTCAAGTTCCGTCTGGGAGTGCTGTCCAAGTAGCACGTGAAACGTGGCTAGATGTACTCGACGCAGTGCAGACGGGGCATAGCAAGGGTTTCGTCCCTTCACTGCTGACCAGCAACTTTGGCCGCACCATCTCCGAGGACCGCTTGGTAACGGGCGCAGGTGGTGTGCTGGGTGGACAGCGGTTTTGTCCCCGTTGCACACCACCTAAACTGTTTTTATGACCGAACCGATTCACGCCTCTGCGAACCTGTCCGTTGAAGCATTCGATCCCGGCGCCAGTTCCCTGACAGGCGCCGTTGACCCGGCCGTCATGGCCGAGCTGCTGTCCATCCGCTCCAGCATTGACAACTTCGATGCCACCTTGGTGTACCTGCTGGCCGAGCGGTTCAAAGCCACGCAGCGTGTTGGCGTGCTCAAGGCCAAGCACCAGCTGCCCGCTGGGGATCCCAACCGTGAGCTCGCCCAGATTCAGCGTCTGCGCGCCTTGGCCGAGTCTGCCCATCTGGACCCCGCCTTCGCCGAAAAGTTCCTGAACTTCATCATCAGCGAGGTCATTCACCACCACCAGGCCATCTCCGAGAGCCACTCAGCCGTGGCCGCCACGGGTGTCGTTCCGGTGGTCAGCGTTGACGGCCAGAGCTTTGTGGCTGCTCCCGCCGAGCCCACCAAGATTTCCCAGCCCAAGTCCGACGGCGGCACCCAGAGCCAGTGAGTCCCTCAGCTGAGCGTTTTGAACTTCCCGGAGGAGCGGCGCGCCAGAATCTGCCCGCCGCGGTAACAGCCACGGCCCTGGGACCTTGGCCCGGAACAGATCCGGTGGAGGCTGCCAAGGTGTCCCTGGGATTGTTCACCAGCCCCCATTTGCCGGTGCTTGTTGATCTGCCCGCGCGAGGTGTTGGTTCGGATCCGGTGGGCCGAACGGCCGCTTTGCTGGTGGAGCTCCCCGTTGACGTCCAGCCCTATGGTTGGCGGTTCGTTGACAGGCCCGGCCAGGACCTGCGCCGGGCCACGTCTGCCCTGTCCACGGATATCAACGTATTGGCTGATGTTGCCGGTGCCGGCGAGATCCACCCCGAGGATCTGAAAATCCACGTGATGGGTCCAGTTTCACTTGCTGCCTCCATCCACCTGCACTACGGCGAGAGGGCCTTGCGAGACTATGGTGCCCGGCGCGATATTGTCCAGTCGCTGGCCGCCGGGCTGGCCCTGCATGCGGAGAAACTCAAAGCCGCCGTGCCAGGCGCTGCCCTGACACTGCAGATCGATGAGCCGGAGATTGCCTCCGCCCTTGCCGGTACCATCCCCACGGCCTCCGGCTACAGGACGCTGCGGTCCATCCCCGCCACTGAGTTGCGCAACACGTGGACTGCCTTTGTGATGGCTGCGCGCGAGGCAGGTTTTTCCCAGGTAGCCATCAACCTGGCCCCGGCAGCCTCATCGCTTCCCGGCAACGGTGATCCCGAATCCCAAGCTGCTGAAACGGCATCGTGGCGCAAGGCTTTGGAGATTGCGCTTGAGTGCGGCGTGGACGCAGTGGCCTTGCCCTTGTCGGATTTGGATACCGGCCACTGGGAGCAGCTGGCCGGGGCCATTGAATCAGGCATGCGGGTGTGGGCTGGGACTGTCCCCGCCAGCTCAGGCCAGCTGCCGCCGTCGTACTCTGCTTTGATGGAGCGGATTACCCGGCCGTGGCAGGGACTGGGATTGGCCGTCAGCTCGCTTAATCAGCTGCGCATCACACCTGTTGGCGGCCTGGCGCAACTCACCCCGCCGGAAGCCCGGGCCGTGTTGAATCGGACGATGGAAGTGGCCGACGCGCTGAGCGAGATCCGCAACAGCTAGCTGCCGGACAACCCCAAGGTGAGGGAGCGGACAGCACCGAGACACTCGTTACCGTAGTGAGACCCCGCAAACAGCAGAAAAGGCAGTTCCGTTGGTTATGCTTGCCATTGTATTGGCAGATTCTTGGGGGTTTTTATACATGGTTCGAGGCTATTTGTCGAGGGGTGGGGTCGCCGTGCTGATCGCTGGCATGGCTGTGGCAGGCATTGGCCTGAGCGCCGCCACGGTGCAGCCCGCAACGGGTTCCCATCAGCTGGCCGGAGGCATGTCCAAGCCCACAGGCCCCGACCCTTCGGCTTCTGGGACGCCCGCCCCGTTGACGATATCTGAGGTGAACTCTGTTCCGGATGGCATCCGGGCCAAGGACCAGAGATCCGGGGAGGAAGTAGCGACACCCTGGGACCTGCCCGCCGGATCAATGATCTTCAATCCTGCCTCGGGCAGGGAAGAGGTTACCGACCCTGCCATTGCCCGATTGGCGGTTCTCTTTGGCGATTCGCAGGCAGCTGGTGCGGCAGGAGTCAATGAAGCTGACACCTGGGTTCAACTGGGGCTGGCAGAACGCGGCTACAAGGTGAAATTCCTTGGTGGTGGCGGTATTGGTTTTGCGGCAAAGACGCCCTCGACCTCGAACTATGCTGATTCTCTGGACACCGGCAGGAAGGTTCTTCCCTATGGCAATCCAGCCCTGGTGGTGGTCCAAGGTGGTGGCAACGATGCTTCACAGGGAATTGCCGACGCCAGAATCCTGTCCAACGCAGACCGGCTGTTGCATGACTTGAAGGCCAGCTACCCCAACTCCGAATTTCTGTTCATCGGCACACTCGCCAAGGGGCAGGGGTATGGTGGCGGCCGGCGCTCCCAGGTCGATGCGCTTTTGGCCGGGTTCGCCCAACGGAACGGAATTCGTTTCATCAGCGCCGGGGACTGGGTGACTCGCTATGGCGTAGGTGACAAGTTGGTCGACGGCGTGCACCTCAACAGAGGCGGGCACCAGGCTCTGGCCAAGGTTCTTGCCACCGACCTCAAAGCCATGGGCATTCGCGGTCCGGGCGCCAAATAACTCCGAGGCAATGCGCCTGGCCCTTCCCCCGTGCCAAAGCCTGACGTGGGGGCTGGGTTGGCAGCCTAGAGCCGCCCTGCGGCCTTGAGCCTGATGTACATGTCCGCCAGTTGTGGGGGCAGCTCTTGCGGCGGCGCATCCACCACCGAAGCCCCGGCCTGCTTCAACACGGCAGTGATGGCTGCACGGCGGTTCAACGCATGCTCGGCGGCTGCTGCACGATAGGTCAACGTGGTGGTACGCCGGTCTCGGCGGGCCGCATCGACGGCCGGGTCACGCACCGAAGCCACCACCACAACGTGCTTTTGGGACAGCGACGCAACCAGCGGGATGAGCCCTTCCTCGGCTGCCCCGGCGTCCAGGGACGTCACCAGTACTACCAGCGAGCGGTGGGACGTGACAGCGCGAACCGCTCCCGGGATGGCCTGGTTGTTCAGCTCAATCAGCTCCGGTTCAAGGGGAGCCAGGCCCTGCACCATGGCGTTGAGCATGTTGCCTTTGCCGGTGGAGGAAACTTGGGTGCGGACGCGGCGGTCGTACGCTATCAGGCTGACCCTGTCCCCGCCGCGTTCTGCCAAAACAGCCAGCAGCAGCGACGCCTCAATGCCGGTGTCCAGGGCCGTTTCATCCTCAATGCGGGCTGCCGAGGTGCGTGAGGTGTCCAAAACAATCACCACCCGGCGGTCGCGTTCAGGCCGCCACGTCCGGACCACCACATCACGACGCCGGGCCGTGGCGCGCCAATCGATGGAGCGGACATCGTCACCACGGACGTAGTCGCGCAGGGAATCAAACTCGGTTCCCGCGCCACGGATCTGCACTGCCGCCTTGCCATCCAACTCACGCAATTTGCGCAGCTTGGAGGGCAAGTGGCGCTTGGAATGGAAAGCCGGCAATACCCGCAAGGTCCCTGGCGCTTCGATGGTCTGTTGCCGTGCGGCCATGCCCAGAGGGCCAAAGGAGCGGATGGTCACGTGCCGGGTGAGGAGGTCACCACGGCGGGCCGGCAACAGGGCAACGCCCAGGGCCGCTCTCTCCCCGGGGCGAACCCGCACGGTTTGTAGGGCGTTGCTTGCCCCCGCTGACGGCTGCCAGCCGTCCTTGACTACAGCATTCAGCGGCCGGGTGGATTCGTTGGCAAGGCGCAGCACCGCAGTGGTCTGCTCGCCCAGGCGCACCCCTGACGGGATCACCCGCCGCACCACCACGTGGCGCGGAGATGCCGCAAGGGACAGATCAAGCACCACAATGAAGAGCAGAACGCCCAAAGCCAGGAGCCAGGTCGCGGGGCCGGGCACGGCAATGATCGGCACCACGGCTGCCAGTGCCACCAAGAAAAACCTGCCCGAAATCGCCATTTTCGCCAGCTCGGATCAGCGGGGTACAGGCACTGTGGCCAGAATGGAAAGCAGAATATCATCCACGGCAACGCCATCCATTTCGGCCTCGGGACGGAGGGCAACACGATGCCGCAAGGTGGGCAGCGCCAACGCCTTGACATCATCCGGGGTGACAAATCCGCGACCCGACAACCACGCGTAGGCGCGGGCAGACTTCAGAATGGCTGTTGCCCCGCGCGGCGAGACACCCAGCTGGAACGACGGAGCGGTGCGGGTTGCCCGGACCAGGTCCACCACATAGGACAAGACTTCCGCTGCCACGCTGACCTGGGACACCTCATCGCGGGCCTGCTTCAGCTCGGCGGCACCGGCCACGGCACGGACACCAGCGCCGTGCAGATCCTGCGGGTCAAAGCCCAAGCTGTGACGGCGGATGACTTCAATTTCATCGTCCCTGCTGGGCAGATCCATGGTGAGTTTGAGCAGGAACCTGTCCAACTGTGCTTCGGGCAGGGGATAGGTCCCCTCATACTCCACCGGGTTCTGGGTGGCGGCCACCATGAACGGTGCCGGCAGCTTGCGGGACACGCCATCCACGGAGACTTGGTGTTCCTCCATGGCTTCCAGGAGTGAGGCCTGGGTCTTAGGCGGTGTCCTGTTGATCTCGTCAGCCAGCAGAATGTTGGTGAAAACAGGGCCTTCGCGGAAAGTGAAAGCGGAGGTGCTGGCGTCGTAAATGAGTGAACCGGTCACATCGCCTGGCATGAGGTCGGGGGTGAACTGGACCCTTTTGGTGTCCAGGCTTAAGGCAGCGGAGAGTGCCCGCACCAGCAGCGTCTTTGCCACGCCCGGCACGCCTTCGAGCAACACATGGCCACCTGCCAGCAAGGCTATGAGCAGGCCCGTGACTGTGGATTCCTGGCCCACAACCGCCTTGGCCACTTCGCCGCGCACGGCCAACAGCGCCGCGGCTGCCGGGCTCATGGCCGGCTGCGCCGGCGCCCCCGGATACGCAGCGGCTTGCTGCTGTGGCTGATAAGGCTGTGGCTGATAAGGCTGCTGGCCGGCGTAGCCATGCTCCGTGTATTTTTGCTCTGGGTAGGGCATGCTCATCGCTGTGCCACTTCTTCCTCTAGTGCCGCCAGTTCTGCGGCCATGGACAACATGTCTTTTTCGGATGTGGGTGCAGCGCCCAGCAACAAGGCGTGCACGTCTAACTGCTTTCGGCCGGTGGCCGCTGCCGCGGCCTCCGCTACGGCGGCCGGAGGCGCGGCGTTTCCCAACCGCAGGGTGCGCGCCAAACGGGTTAGGGCGGCCTGGCGCAACGTTTGGATGGCCGTTTCAACAGCCCGGGCGTCCTGGTACAAGCGGGCCCGTCCCGTCAGCGTCTCGGATGATTTCACAATGACGGGCAGCGGTTCGGCCACCAAAGGCCCGTTACGGCGCCCCTTCCACAACATGCCAAGGACCGCCACCAGCAAAAGCCAGGCCGACGCCGGGAAGATCCACTCGGGCGTGAACTCGGCCAAGGTGGGTGGCTGGTCCGCGACTGGAATGTCCTTCACAGAGGCCGTGTACCAGATGAGGTTGGGTGAGTCACCCAAAAGCCTGAACGCCAGGGCTGCATTGCCGCGGTTGGCCAGATTCTGGTTGCTGATGATGCCAGCATTGCCGAGCACCACAACACTGCCTGTGCCGTTGCCGGCCAAGTATCCACCAGCCGTCCCTGCTGTTCCAGACGGCATGAAGCACGTTTGCACGCCCTTGTACAAGTGAAGTGGACCCTTGCCGTTGTTCCCTGCACTGCCGTCGATCATTCCCGCAGCCACCGCATCCGGCTGCGTGCATTGGGGCGCAACAGTGGGGGTGCCCGCGGTGGTTCCGCTGCTGGAAATTTCGGCGCTAAGGCCTTTCACTGCCAAGGGGGCCGGGGTGATGGCCACGATGGCGGCCCCGGCTTTCTCGGCCCGCAGTGACAAGGAAGCCACCTGGGCGGAAGACAGCAGATTCTTGGGGTCGTAAAACAACACCGTGCTGGTGCCGGGTCCATTGGCGTCCAAGGCAGCAGTGGCGGCTGCCAGCGAATCTGCTGCCGTGACAGTGACCCCTTGAGTGCGCAGCACCGATGCTGCGGCCTGGGCGCCTGCCGGGGCCGGGTTGGTGATGGAAAGGGCCCCTGCAGTTTGTCCAGAGCCGGTTCCCAGGAAGTATCCCAGCAGCGAAAGCGTGATGAAAGCGCCACTACAGATCAGCCAGAACCTGTACTTACCCCACCACCGTTTCATGGTGTGGGCTGGGCTTGCTGATTCGGCCCGGAATGCCTGCTCAGTGTTGCTCATAGGGAGATCGAATCCTGCGCATAGACGGGTTTTGCGCCTGCAACACTGCGGCAGGTGGCAACCAATTCCTCGTACATGGCAGCCGTGGGCGGAACATGTCCGTAGCGCACGGCATTGAACAAGTCAGCGGCGCTGCTCAGCTCGGACACCTGCCCGGGGAAGGCAAGCTGCAGTTCGGCGGCCACCTCCACCGCTGTCCGGCCGGGAGCCATGACGCTGATGTCTCTTTCTTCACCGGAGCGAACCAAAGCGCGGAATTGTTCACTGATGGCGGTGCCAAAATCCCCCACCGCTGCAGCGGCCGAGGCCAGTGTGCTGTGTTGCTCGCTGGTCAACACATGGTCGTTCTCAAACACCGCCGCGGCAACCGCTTTCTTGCGGTTCAATTGGGGTCTGACGATGAAGACAATGACAAGAATGGCTATGACGGCCAGCCCAATCACAATGCTCAAACCAAGGCCACCGTCGGCCACCTTCAAACCGTTGAGCAGATCGTCGAAGGCTTGCCTGAGAAAATCCACAACGCGCTCCGGCAAGCCTGGTTTGGCATCTTGATACGCCTTTTGGGCAAGTTCTTCCTGGGCCCAACGGCGTGCCTCCTCGGCATCCGGGACCACTGGGACGCTCACTGCGCGCAGGGCTGCTTGCATCAGCTGCAGTGCCATGGGGCGAACTACCTACTGTCCGTAGTTTCCCGGCGGCAAGTACGCTCCGCCGTCCTGGGGGCTTGCACCGGTGGCGCCCGTTGCGGAGGGTCCCGGGACCATGGTGGCGGGAACGGGAGCGCCGGGGATACCGCCGTCGTCCTTGCCTGACTCGGATTCCTTGAGCAGCGTAATGTCGAAACCGTCCCGGCGCATCCGCAAGTCAACGTAGATCAAGGCCATGACACCTGTTTGGAACGCCAGCGTCACGGCCCCTACCAGCGCACCAATGACACCGGAGATCGCCTGGGCTATGAGTGTTTGGGTCAACAATTGATCAGGGGTGGGATCCATGGTCATCAACGGCATCACCATGGAAGTAATCAGGCTTACCGGAGTGGTGATGACCCCGCTGATCACGGCTGCTATGACACCGGCCAGCAGCGAGGTGCCAAAGGTCCGCCACCAGTTCCCGTTGGTCAACACCCACGAACGTTTGATGCCCTGCAACACACCCACGTTCTCGACCACAATCGCGGCCGGGGCCAGCAACATTTTGGTGCCGATCCATACAGCGACTGCCACGAACGGCAGGATCGCCAACAAGGAGAAGCCCACCGCGGCGCCCGGGCTGTTGGCGCCGAACGCCATGACCAATCCCACAGCTATGGCCGTGTACAGCACAATGGCCACCAGAATGGCGGCGGCATACAGCAACGCCAGCAGCACCAGGGCGCCGATGCGTGGCTTGGCCAGGCGCCACATCTGCCCGAACGAGGTCCTGCGATTAAGCACGGCGCGGATCACCGGGATCACCAGGGCACCTTGCAAAATCATTTGAATCACGGTGGAGAGGAACGCCGTCAACAAGATGGAGACGGAGAAGGTGATCAGCGGACCCGTCATCGACTCGAACTCTGGCGGATTGTTTTCATCAAAGGTGAAGTTGCTGTCCGTGAACAATGTCATGAACTGGCCCAGGGCCAAGAACATGACCGCCAGCGTTACTCCCACTGTCACCAGTTGGAAGATCAGGGCAGAGCCAAACATGGCCTTGCCATTGCGGCGGGCAGCCTGAAAAGCGCCGTCGAGAATCTCGCCAACACCCAGGGGGCGCAGCGGAATAACGCCCGGCTTGGGAGGGGCCATGTAGTTGTTGTAGCCGCCGGGCTGCTGCGCGGGTTGGCCATATTGGCCCCACTGGGGCTGCTGCGGGCCGGGCTGTCCCGGATAGTAAGCCTGCTGTGGGCCGGGCTGTCCCGGATAGTGGGGTGGGCCGGGCTGCTGAGCGGGCTGGCCGTATTGGCCCCACTGGGGTTGCTGGCCGTAGGGGGGCTGCTGTGGGCCGGGCTGGCCGTACTGTCCCCACTGCGGCGGCTGGCTTTGCGGGTACTGTCCCTGAGGCTGAACAGGCTGAACAGGCTGAACAGGCTGAACAGGCTGCTGCCAAGGCTGGGCGGCGGGCTGCGAAGGAGCGACCGGGGGAGCCGGCTCGTGGCCGGGACCGGCATGTGGCCCGTCACCCTGTGGCTCCACGGGTGGCTGCTGCGGTTCGTGCGTCATTGTGCTCCCTGAAAGTTTCCCCAGTAAAAATCATCCACTGCTCCGGTGGCGGCTGTGCACCCGCTGGCAACGAGTGGTGCAGCCCAGGCACTTCAATGCTTCAGTGGCTATCTTCAAACCCTATCGGGAAGATAACCAATTACCGTGTGAATGGTGTGTGCAATGCCCAAAGAGTTGTTGCAATCTGCGCTTTCCCGCCCGGCACCTCACGGGCAATTGTGGGTGCACCGGCCCACAAATGGCCCGCAAACAGCCTGTCCGCAGCAAATTGGACCGAAAAACCACAGCTGGGGCACGTGCTGTGGAGCGTCGATAGGGACAATATGGAGGTAATAGGCAAATATAGAACTATGAAGGCACGCATTTTAGTTGTTGACGATGACGAGGCACTGGCCGAGATGATCGGCATCGTGCTGCGCAACGACGGTTTTGACCCCGTTTTTTGCGCTGATGGCGCCAAGGCACTTGAGGTATTCCAGTCCAACAAACCGGATTTGGTCCTCTTGGACTTGATGCTGCCCGGAATTGACGGGATTGAGATTTGCCGGCTGATCCGCGCCGAGTCGGATGTTCCCATTGTCATGCTCACGGCCAAGTCGGACACCTCGGATGTGGTCCGCGGGCTCGAATCGGGCGCTGATGACTACGTGGCCAAGCCGTTCAAGCCGGCGGAGCTGGTGGCCCGGGTTCGGGCCCGTCTGCGGCCTGGCGATGTCAAGGCTCCCGAGACGCTCTTTATTGGTGAGATCACCATTGACGTGGCCGGACATGCCGTCCGCCGCGCCGGTGAGCGGATACTGCTCACGCCACTGGAGTTTGACTTGCTGGTGGCGTTGGCCCGGAAGCCGTGGCAGGTATTTTCCCGCGAGCTCCTGCTGGAGCAGGTGTGGGGCTACCGCCATGCCGCTGACACCCGCCTGGTCAATGTGCACGTCCAGCGCCTGCGTTCGAAGATCGAACGCGACCCCGAAGCCCCCGAGGTTGTCTTGACTGTCCGCGGTGTTGGCTACAAGGCCGGGCAGTAAGCGCTGAATAGCGTACAACGCCGGTGAGAACGCAATGAGCCACCACAGCCACCACCACAACGGCGTCGGCAGCAGTTCAGTCGAGAGCGCCATGGATAACGCCAATTCCATGCCCGACGACGGAACTCAGCCCGCCGCTTCCACCCCGGCTTCCACCCCGGCCGACGCTGCGGTGGCGGCGGGTGAGAACACGGACACGGAGTCGTTGCCTGCCCGTGCCATGACCGCCGTCGTTCTGCACAAAGTGGGACAGGGCCTGCGTAGGGTCGTGACTCGGATCATTCGTGGTGCGGGAAACGTCCGGCGGTCCTTGGTCAGGCGATGGCGCACCTCGTTGCAGTTCCGCACGGTGGTGACGACCCTGTTGATTGCTTCTGTGGCAGTGGTGGGTGTGGGTGGCTATTTGGCCGGCCAGATTTCCAACGGCTTGTTCAAGGAACGCCTGATTCAGGCCCAACAGGAATCGGCCAGGGGCGCAACCCAGATCCAGGAAGATTTTTCCAACGCGAGCCTGAGTGATCAGCCGCGAGTGTCCACCTATGTGCGGGACACGTTGAAGTTGTTGGAAGTGGGCGGTGCAGACGACAACCGCAGGTACCTCATGGTCAAGATTCCGGGCCAAAGCAGCAAGCTTGCAGTCAGTTCCGCGGATTCCGGCGGCGTCACCACAGCCATCATTCCCAGTGAGCTGCGCAAAGCCGTCCAAGCGGATTCCGACGGCCAGTTTTGGCAGTCCATAGCCCTGCCCACAGGCAGTGCTGACGTTCATCCGGCGGTGGTGATTGGCAGCCAGGTTCAGTTGCTCAACACCAACTACGAGCTGTACATGATCTATGACCTCAACAGTGCGCAAGTAACACTGAACTATATTCAATCGGTGCTGTGGATTGCCGGCGGCATCTTGCTGCTGCTCATTGGTGCCATCGTTTGGTACGTCACCCGGACAGTGGTGAACCCCGTCAGCCAGGCGGCAGCCGTTTCCGAGAAATTGGCCGCCGGTGAGCTTGAGGAACGCATGCAGGTCACTGGCGAGGATGAGATGGCCAGGCTGGCTACCTCCTTCAACAAGATGGCAACCTCGCTCCAGGACCAGATCACGGCCCTGGCCGCCCTCTCGGACATGCAGCAGCGCTTCGTCTCGGATGTTTCCCACGAGCTTCGCACCCCACTGACCACTGTGCGCATGGCCGCCGAGGTCCTCTATGACGCCCGCGACGACTTTGACCCCATCAACAAGCGGTCCTCGGAGTTGCTCTTCCATCAGGTGGAGCGCTTTGAGCTTTTGCTGGCGGACTTGCTGGAAATCTCCCGTTTTGATGCAGGCGTGGCCGATCTGGACGCGGAATCGCTGGACATTTTCTCCGTGATCCATTCCGTGATCGACGGCGCAACTCCCGTGGCGCAGGCCAACTCAACCGAGTTGTCGGTGGTGACCCGGCTGCGCAACCACAAATGTGTTGTTGAGATGGATTCACGGCGGATCGATCGGATCTTGCGCAACCTGGTCCTCAACGCGGTGGAACACAGCGAAGGCAACCCCGTGAAGATCTTTGTATCAGCCGATGAAACTGCTGTGGCGGTGGCGGTGCGAGACTACGGCATTGGCATGTCGCCCTCGGCTTTGGGGCACGTCTTTGACAGATTCTGGCGGGCCGACTCTGCCCGGGCCCGTACAACAGGCGGCAGCGGGCTGGGTCTTTCCATTGCCATGGAAGACGCCCGATTGCATGACGGCTGGCTCGAAGCGTGGGGGGTCCCCGGCGAAGGATCCTGCTTCCGTCTGACCCTGCCACGTAAACGCGGTGGGGTGCTCACGCATTCACCCGTCCCGCTTCCGCCCGACGGCGGTGGGCAGGCAGGCACTTCGCCCTCGCTTTCCACGGGCCCCATCATGACGCACACCGGATCCATCGGCGTCGTGGGCGCCCTGGGCAGCTTCAAGTCGGTCCCCGGGCAGGATTCCGGCAATGCATCGGAGAGGGCGGAACAGTGAGCAGAACATCGACGGGCACAAAACGTCACCTGGCACGGGCACAGCGGCAGCGGGCGATGACCGTGTGGGCCATGGCCGTCGTCGTCCTACTCCTTGCCGTGGCAGGGTGCGCCACCATTCCCACCGATGGCCCCGTGGGAAAGAGCGATCCCTTGTCGCCGCGGGACAATTCGGTCAACATCGATTTTCAGCAGTTTGGACCTGTTGACGGGGCGGCACAGGAAAGCATCATTCGTGGATTCATTGAATCTGGCACAGGAATTTCAGACGATTTTCAGGTGGCCAGACAGTATTTGACGCCAGGATTGGCGCAGTCGTGGGCCCCTGACAAGCGAACAGTGATTTACAAGGACACGTTTTCCGCCAAGCCCGGAACGGAGAAGGACAGTTTCGTCTTGACCTTGGATGTGCTCTCAACCGTGGATGCCGACGGAGTTCGCACCCCTGCGGCAGAGGGCGCCACCACCAGCGTCGAGGTCAAAATGGTTCTGGTTGCCGGACAATGGCGCATTTCCGAAACACCCGACGGCCTGTTGCTGACTGAAGCGACGTTCCAAACACTCTTTAGCCCCGTCTCGCTGTACTTCTACGACCCCACCTTCACCTACGGTGTGCCGGATGTGCGGTGGTTGGCTTCGCGCACATCGCGAACGGCAACAGCCATTGTAAGGACCATGCTCAACGGGCCGGCCCCCTATTTGCAAGGGGCTGTTGTGAGTGCCTTCCCCAGCGGCATTGCCCTGGAACGGGACTCGGTGCCTGTCAACAACGGCGTTGCCAAGGTCGGTTTGACGGCGCAGCCCTTGCTGGAAACAAGTGTGGCGCAGCGCCAACAAATGCACACCCAACTGCTCATGACTTTTCAAAAGAGTTTGAACACCATCACCGAGCTGCAGCTGTTGGCTGACGACCGTGAAGTGGACATGGGCGGAGCAGATCAGGCTGTGTTGCCGATGATCATCGACAGGCCCGTTTCAGCGACCCAAATTGCGCTGGCCAAGAACGAGCTGGTTACCTACGACGGCACCAAAATTGCCCCCATTGCCAATATGCCCTCCGTGGCCGGTTTGCTGCCCTCGGCGCCTGCCATGTCCTACTCGGGAAACAACTTCGCTTTCCTCTCGGGAGCCGGCAACCAGATTTACAGTGTCAGTCCCGGCAAGCAGCCCACCGTGGCGGTGGCCGGGAATTCCCTCACCGCGCCGTCGTTTGCACCCAACGGGTGGGTTTGGACTGCCGCCGGTGACGGCTCGGGAGAGGTGGTCGCCATCAACCCGGACGACGGCGGAACCATGGGAAAGCCTGTGATTCTCACCGTGCCGTGGTTGGTGGGGCAGACTGTCACCACGCTGCGGATCTCGCGGGACGGTGCACGGGCTTTGGTGATTTCCCAGGCCAACGGTGTGAGTACCGTGAACATTACTGGCATCTTCAAATCCGGTGATGTGCCCAAGGAACTCACCGACCCCATCGCCATCGCCCACAGCGGAACAGCAACACTGGGCGTGTGGGCGGGGGAGTCAACCCTTGCTGTGATGGCACCCTCGGCCGCCGATTTGGTCACCGTGGAGTTTTTGGACCTGGTGCGCAGTCCCCTTCAATTGGATCCGCTCAAGGGGGTCCAATGGCTCAGCGCCGGATCCGGCGTGCGGAATGTGCATGCCCAAACAGCCACCGAGATTTTCAGCAACGTGGGCAATCATTGGGAAGTTGCGGCTAAAGAGCTTCGCCAAGCTTCCTTTTCCGGCTAGGGGAGTGTGCTGGCCGGGGCATCCAAGATTGGATCCGGCGCCGGCACATCAGTAATCCACAGCCACTGCCACGGCCGTGCGTGTCCACAAGCGGCCCCCTATCGGGGCGCGTGGCCGCCGCAAGGGTCCATGCTGGGTGCATGGAGAATCCGGGTGCGCCGATCGCCAGGGCGGGATTGCACAGGGCGCCAGCTGGCCGGCTGTGGATGCGGCTGTGGTTGTGGGGCGAATCTGCCTGGCGGGATTTCCTGTACCTGATCCTGCCGGCTGAATGCGTGGTGTGTGGTAGGGAGGATCAAGCGCTCTGCCCGGCGTGTTCCGCCGTGCTGCGCCAGCACACGGCTGAACCTTTTCGGGCAGAGCAACGCGCAGATGCGCTGGTGGGAGTAATGGGGCGTTCGCTTTTGCCCGTCGTGGCGGCGGGCGTGTACCGGGACGCCCTGGCTGAGACCATCCTTGCGTTCAAGAACCATGGGCGCACCGAGCTGGCGGCACCCTTGAGCCGCGCCATGTCCCGTGCCATGAGTGCCCTGCTCGACTCGGTGGATCCGCCCACCACCAGAATGCTCGTCGTGGTGCCCGTGCCCAGCACCGGCAGCGGATGGCGGCGCCGCGGATATGACCCTGTGGCGATGATTCTGCGGGCCATGGAGCACGAGGGCAGGTTGCCTGCCCAGACGGCAATAATGCCTCTTTTGGGCATCAAGGCAAAGCCGCCCTGGCGAAGGCGCCACCAGAAGGGTTTGGGCCGGGCGGAACGGCGGCGCAACGTACGTAACACTATGAAAATACGGCGCAGGAAGCTGCGCCATGTTTGGCTCAGAGCGAACCCTGACGAAGCTCTGGTGGTGGTGGTTGACGACGTGCTGACCACAGGCTCAACGTTGCAAGAAGCCGTCAAAACACTGGAGAATACGGGCCTGAGCGTGTATGCAGGGGTGGTGCTGGCGGCAGCACGGGCACCCGAGGGTGGGCACGAATTAGTCCCCCGAGAACGACTCGAATGAAAATTTACTTGAACAAAAGATGAATAAAGCCATGCAGTGAACTAACGTGAGTGAACGGGTACCTCTTCCGAGAGGAAACCGCCCGTCGGCGGTCTGGAATGTAGCGCCAAATGCTAGCCGGCCGCCGTGTCACCGAAGATATTTGGAGGGCACCATGGAGTTCATGATCACCGGTCGCAACTTGAGCGTTTCGGACCGATTCCGCGAATACGCTGGCGAGAAGCTCACAAAGATCGAACAGCTGGCCAACAAGGTCCAGCGGGTCGACGTGAAGGTTTCCAAGGAGAGCAAGGCCCGCACAGCAGACACTCCTCTAACAGTTGAGTTGACGGTTCTGGGCCGAGGCCCCGTGATCCGCGCCGAAGCCGCCGCATCCGACAAGTTCGCAGCTTTTGATCTGGCTTACGGGAAGCTGCTGGAACGACTCCGCCGCGCCAAGGACAAGAAGAAGGTCCACCACGGCCGGCACGCTCCCGTTGCAGTCAACGAGGCCACAGGTTCACTGACTCCCGTGAGCAGTACCGAGCCAATCTACGCACAGAGCGTCCCTGTTGCGGTTCCGGAAAAGCTGCCGTACGAGATCGAAAACGACATCCCCGCGGGTGATTCGCCCGTGCTGATCCGTCGCAAGGTTTTCCCCGCCACAGCATTGTCCCTCGATGATGCCGTGGACAACATGGAAATGGTGGGTCACGACTTCTACCTCTTCATCGATTCCGCAACCGGCATCCCCTCGGTGGTCTACCGCCGCAAGGGGTGGACCTACGGTGTCATCTCCCTCGATGACAACGCCGATGTTCTGGAAGAGATCTCGGCCTACCGGTCACCGGATGAGCCAGCCCGCGTCTAGGCAATTCCACCGGACTCATAGTGAGCCGAAGTCGGCACTGTAGTCCGCACAAAGTCAAGGAGCAGAATTTATGGGTGCAAGGCTGAGCCTCTCGCAGGCCAGGCGCATTGCACTCAAGGCTCAGGGACTTGCAAGCGTCCGGTCCGCCCAACCCGTCACAGCACGGGAGGTGGGCCGGACTTTTGCGCAACTCCAGCTGGTTCAAATTGACTCCGTCAACGTTCTCTCCCGCAGCCACTACCTGCCCTTCTTTTCGCGGCTGGGGCCCTACGACACCGCCGTGCTCAATTCTTTGGCGGGGAGGTCCCCAAGGAAGCTGATGGAGTACTGGGCCCATGAGGCAAGCTTCATCCGCCCGGAGCATTTTCATGATTTGCGGCCCTGGCAAAACCGGCGCTGGGTGGGCTCTGCCGCCATGGAGACAGGGCTTCGGGAAACTCTCGAAGCAAGCATCCTGCAGGTTCTGGCGCACAGCAACCCCCTGACGGCCCGGGAGATCAAGGCCAGAATTGGCCATGAAGAAACAGTGAGCAAGGATCACTGGGGCTGGAACTGGAGCGCGGTAAAACGAGCCCTTGAAGGACTCTTTGAGCGCGGCGTAGTGGGCGTTGCCTCGCGCAATGAACAATTCGAACGCCGGTACTCACTCATTGAAAAGATTTTGCCGCCGGCCCGGCGGGGCCAGTGGGCTCCGGGGGAGGCCGTGGACTCTGCAATCAAGGAGGAATCCCTCACACGCCTCATATCCGCAGCAGCCCAAGCCCACGGCATCGGCACCACCAGATGCTTTGCCGACTACTTCCGGCTCCCACCCAAGGCAGCCGAACACGCAGTGAAACAACTTGTGGCTGCGTCGGAGTTGACACCTGTCACGGTGGTTGGCTGGCCCGAGCCCACCTATGTGCATGCCACAGTCAGAACGCCGCGCAAGGCAACAGGCCAGGCCTTATTGAGTCCTTTTGATTCGCTGGTCTTTGAGCGCAGGCGGCTGGAGCGGCTCTTCAACTTTCACTACCGGCTGGAAATCTACACCCCCGAACACAAGCGAAAGTATGGATATTACGTCTTGCCGTTTCTGCTGGGCGAGAACATCGTGGCCCGGGTGGATCTCAAAGCAGACCGGCAAGCGGGTGTTCTCATGGTTCGTGGCGCCTTTGCCGAAGCCGATGCGCCCGCAGATACCGCCCATCACTTGGCCACCGAGCTGGAACTGATGGCCCAATGGCTGGGACTTGGCGCCGTCGTCGTCCTTGACCATGGGGACTTGGCCGCGACACTGAGGGCGGCCTTGCAATAACTGGCAGTGCGCTCTGCGTCTTCTCACGTAGACTGAACACGCCACTTTTAGGTGCAACAGATTGGGAGCAATTTCGTGCCATCACTTCTTGAACGGGTTCTTCGTACAGGCGATCGCAAAACGCTTAAACGACTCAATGTGCTTGCTGACGCCATTGATTCGCTGGAGGAGCCCTTCCAGACCTTCACCGACGCTGAGCTGCGCGAGGAAACAGACAAGCTCAAGCAACGCCACGAAGATGGTGAGACTCTCGATGACCTGCTGCCGGAGGCTTTTGCCGCCGTGCGCGAAGCATCCTCCCGCACCCTGGGCCTGCGCCACTTCCGTGTTCAGCTCATGGGTGGAGCAGCACTGCACCTGGGCAACATTGCCGAGATGAAAACTGGTGAAGGTAAAACCCTGGTGGCTACAGCCCCGGCCTACCTGAACTCGCTCACCGGCAAGGGCGTCCACGTGGTCACGGTCAACGACTACCTGGCGGAGTACCAGTCCGATCTTATGGGCCGCGTGTTTAGGTTCCTGGGTCAGAGCAGCGGTTGCATCATTTCCAACCAGGATCCCGCAGTACGCCGCGCCCAGTACGCCGCGGACATCACCTACGGCACCAACAACGAATTTGGCTTTGACTACCTGCGCGACAACATGGCGTGGAGCAAGGATGAGCTGGTCCAGCGCGGCCACAACTTCGCCATTGTGGATGAAGTTGACTCCATCCTCATCGATGAGGCCCGTACGCCGTTGATCATTTCCGGTCCGGCCTCCGGCGATGCCAACCGCTGGTATGGCGAGTTCGCCAAGGTGGTGCTGCGCCTGAACATCGACGAGGACTACGAAGTTGATGAGAAGAAGCGCACCGTGGGCGTCCTTGAGGAAGGCATCGAAAAGGTTGAGGACTACCTGGGCATTACCAACCTCTACGAATCTGCCAACACGCCGCTGATCGGTTTCCTGAACAACGCCATCAAGGCCAAGGAACTGTTCAAGCGCGACAAGGACTACGTCATCATGGACGGCGAAGTTCTCATTGTTGATGAGCACACCGGTCGTATTCTTGCTGGCCGCCGCTACAACGAGGGCATGCACCAGGCCATTGAAGCCAAGGAAGGTGTGGAGATCAAGGCTGAAAACCAGACCTTGGCCACAGTGACCTTGCAGAACTACTTCCGCTTGTACGAGAAGCTCTCCGGCATGACTGGTACTGCCGAGACTGAGGCGTCCGAGTTCATGGGAACCTACTCTCTGGGTGTTGTTCCCATCCCCACCAATAAGTCCATGCAGCGTGTTGACCAGCCCGACTTGGTTTACAAGAACGAGGTAGTGAAGTTCGACGCCGTTGTGGCTGACATTGTGGAACGCCACGAAACGGGCCAGCCGGTCCTGGTCGGCACCACAAGCGTTGAAAAGAGCGAGTACCTCTCCAAGAAACTGGCAAAAGCCGGCGTCAAGCACGAGGTCCTGAACGCTAAGAACCACGCCCGTGAAGCCGCCATTGTGGCTCAGGCTGGCCGCCGTGGAGCCGTCACCGTTGCCACCAACATGGCAGGCCGCGGAACTGACATCATGCTCGGTGGAAACGCCGAGTTCAACGCCGTTGCCGAATTGGCCGCGCGCGGACTTGACCCGGAGGAGACTCCGGAAGAGTACGAGGCAGCCTGGCACGACGCGTTCGAGGAAGCCAAGCTGGCCGTCAAGGACGAGCACGAGGCAGTGTTGGAAGCTGGTGGCCTGTACGTTTTGGGCACCGAGCGTCACGAATCACGCCGCATCGACAACCAGCTCCGAGGCCGGTCGGGCCGTCAGGGCGACCCGGGTGAGTCCCGTTTCTACCTGTCGCTGACAGATGACTTGATGCGTTTGTTCAACTCTGGTGCCGCCGAGCGTCTCATGTCGCGTTCCTCGATGCCCGATGATGTGGCATTGGAGTCCAAGCTGGTGTCCAAGGCGATTGCCTCGGCCCAGGGCCAGGTTGAGGGCCGCAACGCTGAGCAGCGCAAGAACGTGCTCAAGTACGACGACGTCCTGAACCGCCAGCGCGAAGCCATTTACAGCGACCGCCGCCGGATTTTGGAAGGTGGCGACCTGCACGAAAAGGTCCAGCACTTCCTTGAGGACACCGTCAACGAGATCATCGACGCGTCGTTGGGACAGGCCCAGGCAGGCGAATTGGACTTCCACGCACTGTGGACCAACCTGCGCACCATCTACCCCGTCACTGTGACCGTCGATGAGATCGGTGAAGAAGCCGGCGGAATAGGCCGCATCACCGCCGAGACGCTCAAGACCGAGCTGCTCTCGGATGCCCGCGTTGCCTACCAGGAACGTGAAGCTGCCCTGGGTGCGGAGACCATGCGTGAGCTGGAACGCCGCGTGGTGCTCTCCGTGGTGGGACGCAAGTGGCAAGAACACCTGTACGAGATGGATTACCTCAAGGAGGGCATTGGCTTGCGCGCCATGGCCCAGCGTGACCCCTTGGTGGAGTACCAGCGTGAGGGCTATGAGATGTTCCAGTCCATGATGGCTGCCATCCGTGAGGAAAGCGTTGGCTTCCTGTTCAACCTGGAAGTTCAGGTGGAGAACGCTCCGGCAACTGCTGTCGGCGTGGTCGCCGACCAGCCTTCGGCCTTGATGGACCGTGTTGCTGGCGCAGGATCCGAGGGTGCCGGCGGCGCTGTGGCTCCGCGCATCACCGCTCCCGGTTTGGAAGCCCCCGCAAAGCCTGCCCAGCTGCGATTCACGGCCCCTGACGAACAAGGTGGCGTGGAAACGCACGTTGAGCGCCGCAGCGCCGGTGGCTTGCCGCCGTCGGCCAAGCGTGCTGGCAACAAAAACAAGGGCAAGAAAAAGCGCTAACCGCATGAACTAGGTGTCTGCTTTCACTGCTTTAGATACAATGGCGGCTCGCGTGCGGGCCGCCATTGTTGTACCCAGACGTTGTCCCCAAACGCGGCGGCGCTTACCCGATGCGAAGTGCTGTGACCTTCCAGAGGCCGTGGCTGAGTTCGAAGCGCATTGCCATGGCACGGAATCGTGTCCTGTCGGCAATCACCACAGCTGTTTCAAAGATCCCGGGGGAGATGCAACTGCAGTGGACTGAATGAACCACGGGCTGGGGGTGCAGCAGGTGGACGTTGTTTTCCAGTGCTTCATGGCTGCCACGCCGTGCCACGGCCTTGCAGGCCTCCGCATGAAGCCGGGCCCGGGTTGTCAATGAACTCATGCAGCGTGCATCGAGCCATCGGGACAACTGGTGGACGCTTCTGACACCGTTGAGCACTTCCACAGCGGACTGGGCGATCCGCCCGGACATGGCCGCCACGGTGGCGCGCTCCGCAGCCTCCGGGTCCAGTGCCTGCACCTTTGTGGCTGGCACTGTTCCAGCCGGGGAGAGCTGGGCCGTTCCTTGCCGGATTCGGCTCGGCATCTTCACAACAGTCCCGCCCGGCTCGTCCAGGGGCTCCAACAACGGAACCGGTTTGACCACCAGGACTGTGGACTCGGCTGTGGTGCGGGGGATGGCTGCTGTACTCATGGGGTGCTCCTCTACTTGTGAACCCAACGTGCCGCGCCCTGCGTGGTTGGCAGGGTTGTGATGCCAAGTGCTAGTAACTGGACGGTGCATGCAGTACTTGTCCGGGAAGAATGTAATTGGGGTCGGATCCGATGGTGTCTCGATTGGCGCTGTACCAGCGCGGCCAGGCCTGGGCCACCTCCATGTCGGTCGAAAAAGGCCCCAGCGCAGCGGCCACTATGGACCACAGGCTGTCACCGCTCTTGACTACCACGTCCAAGTCACTGTTGTTGTGCGGTGCCTGGGCCGAGGGGGAGTTTTGCGTCGGGTCCTCGGCATCGATCCCTGCGCCAGCTGGTTCTGTGGCCGGCCGGGTTGACGGACGGATCAAAAGGTCGGGGGCGGTTTCCGGTGTGCGCGGGATCCATTGCGGTTCTATGGGTGGCGCCGAAACCGTCGGGAGAATGTCTGCACCGGGCCCGGCCGGGCTGGGGGTTGGAGCATCCGCCACCGTTTCGGTGCGCCAGAGCGGGTCAACCCCGGGCGCTTCTGCGGCCGCAAGTAATGGTGTGGCCAGAAGATTCAGTCCCACTACGGCGGTGACCACCCGTCGCATGAATGCCGGCGAGCAGCTTGCCGTAAAAGCTGCCACTTTAGTTTCTCCCCGGACGTGGGCCACGGCGGACACGCACGCGCACGTCATGGCAAGGAGCCACCAACACAGCAGCGCGATGCCCGCACCGGCTCCAGCCACGCCCAACAGTTCCGCCAGATCCAGCGGCTGCGTCCACCCGCCGTTCCTGTCGCGAAGCCGCACCAGTGAGACTCCACTAAACACCAGTGATGCGCCGAGAAACAGAATTGCCGCTGTCATGGCCAGGTCGGCTCGTGTCTGTCGTTTCAACGAAGCTCTCCTTTGAACTTGTTTGACCCTGTTTGACTACATATAAACACCTTGAACTCATTTTGAACTCATTAATGCCGCGTGTCCAGAGGTGGCGGGAAAATTGTGAACAACTCAACAACTGCCGCGACTGCACACGTCCCGTGGTGCGTCATCTCAAGTTGCTCGCGAATTCATTGCTGTGTGGCTTGTCGTGGCCGCTGCCCGGGCCTTCATCTGCGCATGATGCGCAGCGCCAGCACCGCGGCGTGCGCATGACCAAAGTTAACTTCGGCTATGCGTGGGCGGGGGTGCTGGCACTGCGCCAGTGTCATTCCTGCGCAAGCGAAGCAGCTGGCAACGCGCAGGCGCAAAGCCACCTGGGGCATGCACCCCAATTCGCGAGCACTTTAGATGAGTCGCGTCGACAACTTGACGGCATGGCGGCCCTGCGCCTAGCGTGACGCCATGCGGTGGGAACTACTTTTTGGCGACTTGGAAGCTCAGTGGCATGAGGCCAACCAGCTGGATCTGGAGCGGCACGTCAACGAGTTGGCCCGGGTGGAGGCGTCACAGCTGACGTTGGCCGAGGCATTGAGGGGTTCGGTGGGACAACAGATTTCGCTCGCCATGTGCAATGGGACTGCATTTCACGGCGAAGTGCAAAGAGTTGAGCCGCAATGGATATTGCTGAGTGAGGACAATCGCTCGGTTGTGCTCCCGCTGGCCAAGGTGTCGCGGGTTCAGGGGCTGGGAACCCAGCGTGCGCGGGCCGCAAGCAAAATCCAGTACTCGCTCGCTGCCGCGCTGCGGATGTTGGCAAGAAATCGCTCGGCAGTGGTTCTTGACCTGGATACGGCGCATCCCGCCAGTATTCGCGGGGTGCTTGATCAAGTGGGTGCCGACTATGTGCAGCTCATGCAATTGGCCGACGGCGTCAGCCGGGACCGTGGGAATCGGCAAGGCAATGTTGTGGTTCCCTTGGGCAGCCTAGTGTCCATCGTCTCGGCCGCCGACAACGAGTTTTAGCCGTGACCGAGGAACTAGCGGGAGCTTGACGCGGGGTTCTCCGAGGCGAGCATCGCCCGGGCTGCTGCGTGACGGTCGTCGATGAACTGTTCAAATTTTGCTTCGTCCACGCGCCATTGCCCACGGCCACCAATTTGAAATGCCGGCAGCTCGCCACTGTGGACCAGCGCGTAGCATGCGGCGGCGGAAATCTGCAGCTGTTCGGCAACATCAGCCAAAGTGAGGAATCGAGGCATGCACTCATTATCCATCCTTTGGTCTTGTTTGACGAGGTTTATTAAGGTTTTCCCATGGTTTCCAAGGTGTTGGTGCCATCCGCTGCCCAGTTGTCCACAGATTAGGGGCATTTTCGCGTAAGGGGGTTTCACCACGCGCCCATCGGTTGTAGAAATAGGTACACAACGCTCCCTACAGGGCATGGGTTCGCGCATCTTTTGAGGCGTACCTGGACTTTCCTGGTGGAACGTTCCGTTACGGGGAGGAACCATGGCTTTGGAAGCGCAGGGGCAGGCCGCACGGTTGAGCAAGCCCTCATGGAAGGATCCCCGGCTCTTGATAGGCATCCTCCTGGTTTTGGCCTCAGTGGCCGGTGTTGTGGCACTTGTTGGCAACGCCGGCAAAACGGTGCCAGTGTATGCCGCAAAGGACGCCCTGGTGGTGGGGCAGAAGATCACGCCCGAATCGTTCAACATTGTTCACGTTCAACTCGGTGATGTGGGCGGGAAGTACCTGAACCCGGAGGTGGTTCTGGGCGAAAATAGTGTGGCCGTGCGGATGGTGCCCAAGGGTGAACTTGTTGCCCGGTCCAGCATTGGGCAAACGGATGCCCTGGACCGCAAACCCGCACCCGTGACAGTCAGCGAACCCCTGCCCAAGGAGGTGGTGGTGGGCTCCTACGTTGATGTTTGGGTTGCTCTCCCGGATGAGCGCAACGGCTTTCAGGCCCCCGTCCTGATGTTGCCAGGGGCCGAAGTTGCCGCGCTCAATGTTGCCTCCGGGTCACTGGGTTCGGGCAAGTACATGCAGATCATGGTGTTGGTAAGCGATGCTCAAATGCCAAAATTCCTCAGTGCCGTGGCCAACAAAGCCAAAGTCTCCGTGGTGTGGAATCCCGGGGCCGCGCAATGAACGTTGTGAGCGTCGTATCAGTGGGCGACACCGCAACGGGCGTCATAGACCAGCTTGCAGCGCGCCGGGGATTGCTGAACATTGTCCGGCGATGCCCAGAACTGGCGCAGCTGCTGGCCGCCTGCCAGAGCGGGCTGGCCCAGGTGGCTGTGGTGGCCCAGTGCGCAGGCGACTTGACTGCGACGCTGGTGGACAGGCTCGCGGCAGTGGGCGTCAGTGTGGTGGCCGTTGCGGAAACGCCCGAAGACGCCCGCCGCCTGCACAGCATGGGAGCAGCCGTTGTGCCTGGAAACGTCACCGTAGAGTCATTGAGTGCGGCGGTGCTGGCGACCGTCGAGAGCACGCGTCACCACCTCTCCACGGGCTATGCTGTCCCGGCCACCCCTGACCTTGACGGTGGGCTCCTGGAGCTGCAGCCCACGTTCGACATCGGACCCCTTGCCACGGGCGGTACTGGGCCTGTTTTCGCCGGGGAAGCTCTGGAAGGGGCAGGAGAGCCCGCGGCCCCAACCGTTCCAAGATCAGAAATGACGGAGTCGGCACCAGGCGGCGATGCTGCGATGGGCCCGGATCAAAGGCCCCCACAGCAGAACCGGCCACTTTCCTCGCCCGAGCGCACAGCTCGGCCGCACCAGGCGGCGCCTCACGACGTGCCTTCACGCCTGGACGCGGAAAGCCTAGATGGGCAAGCCACACCGGCTGGCGGACCCCGACAGCTGCCAGCGGGACTGGCGGCCAAAGTTCGGGCCCGGCTGCACAGGGATGGAATCCCGTGGCAAAGCAGTCGGAGCCAAGCAAAAGTAGGCCCACTGGCAGTAAACGCCGGAGCTTCGCTTCCGCATGGCAGCGGCACGCTGGTGGCCGTGTGGGGCCCCATCGGATCGCCAGGACGCACCACTGTGGCCATCAACGTTGCCGCGGAGCAGGCAGCCGCCGGTCGCTCGGTCATGCTGATAGATGCTGACAGTTTTGGGGCAAGCGTTGCTGCGGCGCTGGGACTGCTGGATGAGTCTGCCTCCTTTGCCCAAGCCTGCAGGGCAGCAGATCAAGGTCAGCTAAGCAGTGCACAGTTGTCCAAAATTTCCACCCAGGTCGTCTTTTCTTCAGGAACCTTTTCACTCCTGACGGGGCTTACCCGCCCAGACAGGTGGCCGGAATTGCGGGCTGCTGCTGTGCAGCGTGTACTTCTGCGTGCCAAGGAGATGGCTGATCTTGTCGTTGTGGATTGTGGTTTTTCGCTGGAGAGCGATGAAGAACTGAGCTACGACACCGTGGCGCCGCGGCGCAATGCTGCGACCTTGATGGTCTTGAGCCAGGCGGACATCATCTACGCACTGGGCAATGCTGACCCGGTGGGGATTCCACGCCTCATTCGGGGCTTGGCCGAGCTGGCCCACCAATGCCCCGCGACAGATGTTCGCGTGGTGGTCAACAAGGTCCGCCGCAGGGCTGTGGGCGGAGCGCCGGAGAGGGCCCTTGCCCAGGCATGGGAACGCTTTGGGCCAACCCTGGCCATCAAGCATTTCCTGCCATGGGAGCCCGAACTGACGGACAAGGCCCTGTTGGAGGGGAGGCTGCTGCAAGAGATTGCTCCCGACGCGCCATTGCGCAAGGCCATTCTCGGCCTCAGTTGTGCAGCTGTCCAGCGAAACCCGGAAAGTGCTGTAAGAAACGCCACAGCGAAGCTTGAAGTTCAGGGCTAGGCTCAGGTGTACGGTCGCAAAGAAGCGATCTTTTCTCTTTGACGGAGGCGTTATTTTATGTCATCGCACTCATCCAACCCCGAGCCTTTCAAGGATTCACACCGGGTTGGCGGCCAGTCATTTATCGATGACTACTTTGTGCAACTTTCTGCCGAGGACGCTGCTCTCTATGAGCCGGCAGTCTTGGAGGCAAGGGCGCTCGCGCACCAGGCCTTGGCGGCTAAGCGGACCCCCAGCCAAGCCAATGTGGAAATTCTTGATGAGCATGATGCCAGCGTGGTGTATATCGTCACCGATGACATGCCGTTCCTTGTGGACTCCGTCACCGCAGAGCTGGTGCGGCAGAAGCTAGCCATCCATCTGGTCACCCACCCCGTATTTGTGGTGTCGCGCGATAAGAACAGCAACGCCATGACCTCCGTGACAAAGGTGCCCACCCATACCGGCATTGCCAGCGGCGACACCTCGGCCATGCCCAATATTTCCCATCTGCTCGGCGACGGGGACAATGCCTCATTCCTTGAGTCCTGGATAACCGTTGAAATTCCCAAGACGGACGACGCCGCCAAACAGGAATTGCTGGCTGGCCTGAACAAGGTCCTTGCCAATGTGCGCTCGGCTGTTGAGGACTGGCCAGCCATGCGGGAGAAGGCGCTGAGCCGCGCCGAAATCCTGGCAACTGTGCTGGCCGGGGAGTCCTTGGTGGACCTGCGCGAGGCCGAAGATCTTCTCCACTGGATGGAAGCCGACAACTTCACTTTCCTGGGCTACCGCGAATACGATCTGTCCAAGCAAGACGGCGAAGATGTCCTGGTCAACCGTGAAGGCAGCGGCTTGGGCTTGTTGCGGGAAGATGCCAACCACGTCTCCGTGCAACACCTGACCATCACCGGCCAGCGCAAGGCCCGCGAAAAGCGTGTCCTGGTCATCACCAAGGCCAACTCGCGCTCAACGGTGCACCGCGGCGCGTATCTGGACTACATCGGCATCAAGTCCTTTGATGCCCAGGGAAACGTCAACGGTGAGCAACGCTTCATCGGCCTGTTCTCCTCCGCTGTTTACACGGGTTCTGTGCGCAACATTCCCGTGGTCCGTGAAAAAGTCGATGCCGTTCTGCGCCATTTCGGCTTCCCTCCCAACTCGCACTCCGGCAAGGACCTCTTTGCCGTTCTGGAAACCTACCCGCGTGATGAACTGTTCCAGATCGAGATTCCTGACCTGATCGAGATCGCCAACGGCATCCTGCGTCTGGCCGAACGCCGTCGAACACGGCTGTTCCTGCGCCCCGACATCTACGGCAGATTCATGTCTGCATTGGTGTACATCCCGCGTGATCGGTACACCACGGCGGTGCGCCATCGCATCGAGCAGGAGCTCACGAGCACCTTTGGTGCCGTTGCCATTGACTTTGAGGCGCGGATGAGTGAATCGGCGCTGGCCCGCTTGTTCTTCCGCATCCGGCTGCCCAAGGAATACCTGGTGCCCGAGGATTTGCAGGTTGCCGAACTGGAACAGCGCCTGGTGCGCGCGGCCCGATCATGGCCCGAAGGTATTGCCCAGATACTGCGCGAAACGCAGCCACTGGAAGTTGCAGACCGTTTGGTGCCCAAGTGGTCGGAGGCGTTCCCGCCCAGCTACCGCATTGATTTCGAGGTCGAGGACGCCCTCGCCGATATTGCCAGCTTTGAGGAATTCGACGCCAGCTACAAGGAAGTCATTGCCGCTGGCTTGAGCCCCGCCCAATGCGCACCCGGCATGCAGGTCTACCTGCCGGCGGGGACCTCGGAAACGTTGGAGGAAGACGCCCGTGTCAAGCTCTTCATGGCCCATCCCCAGAGCCTCACCAAGATTCTGCCGTTCTTCCACAACCTTGGCCTGGAAGTTCTTGACGAGCGGCCCTTCGAGATTGAAACCGCCGACAAGCGTGACTTTTTCCTGTACGACCTTGGCCTGAAGTACCCGGCAGGTGTGGACCCGCTGGCAACGGCGGAACTGCTCACGGCGGCTTTTGGGGCAGCCATCACGGGCCAAAGCGAATCCGATCCCTTTGACCGTTTGGTGCTCAGCGAAGGCATGCAATGGCGGCAGATCGTGATTTTGCGCGCCTACGCCAAGTACATGCGCCAGATGGGCAATGCCAACTCCTACGGTTTCATTGCCGCCACCCTCCTGCAAAACGTTGACGTGACCCGCGGCCTGGTTGAGTTGTTTGAGGCCCGTTTCAACCCAGCCATCGAGGACGCGGCCCGCCCAGAGATGCTGGGCGAGATTCATGTCCGGCTCAATACGGCGCTGGAGAATGTGCCCACCTTGGATGCGGACCGTGTTCTGCGCACCTTCACCAACCTGCTGGATTCCACCCTGCGCACCAACTACTACCGGAACCGCGACTTCCTGAGCATGAAGCTCAACCCGGCAACCATTGAGGGTCTGCCAGCGCCGCGGCCCATGTTTGAAATCTGGGTTTACTCCCCACGCGTTGAAGGCACGCACCTGCGCTTTGGCAAGGTGGCTCGTGGCGGCCTGCGCTGGTCCGATCGCCGTGAGGACTTCCGCACGGAGGTGCTGGGCTTGGTCAAGGCTCAGACAGTTAAGAACGCGGTGATTGTGCCCACCGGAGCCAAGGGCGGGTTCTTCGCCAAGCAGCTGCCCAACCCTGCGGTTGACCGCGGCGCCTGGATCACTGAAGGCCAGGAGAGCTACAAAACGTTCATTCGCGGCTTGCTGGATGTCACGGACAACCTGGTGACATCCGACGCCGGTGAAGTTGTGGTCCCGCCGGTAAACGTTGTCCGCCACGACGGCGATGACACGTACCTGGTGGTGGCCGCGGACAAGGGCACCGCGTCCTTCTCCGACACGGCTAATGCGATCTCGGCTGAGTACAATTTCTGGCTGGGTGACGCCTTCGCCTCCGGCGGTTCGGTCGGTTACGACCACAAGGCCATGGGTATCACCGCCCGCGGTGCCTGGGAGTCGGTCAAGCGGCACTTTAGCGAGTTCGGCGTCGACACCCAAACCCAGGAGTTCACGGCAGTTGGGGTGGGCGATATGTCAGGTGACGTGTTCGGCAACGGACTGTTGCGCACCCGCCACGTGCGGCTGGTGGCGGCCTTTGACCACAGGGATATTTTCCTTGACCCCAACCCTGCTGCCGGCATTTCCTTTGATGAGCGCCAGCGGCTCTACGATCTGCCCCGTTCGTCATGGCAGGACTACAACCCGGAACTGATCAGCAAGGGCGGCGGAGTGTACTCACGCTTGCTGAAGTCCATCCCCGTCTCTGAAGAAGTTTGCTCAGCGCTCGGCCTGCCCGAGGGCACGGTCAAGCTCAGTCCGCCGGAATTGCTGCGCGCCATCTTGCTGGCGCCCACTGACCTGCTGTACAACGGCGGCATTGGCACCTACATCAAGGCCAGCACCGAAACCCATGCCGAAGTGGGGGACAAGGCCAACGATTCCATCCGTGTTGACGGCGCTGGCCTGCGAGTCAAGGTGATCGGTGAGGGTGGCAACCTGGGCATGACCCAGCGCGGTCGTGTGGAGGCTGCCTTGCACGGGGTCATCCTCAATTCCGATGCCATTGACAACTCCGCCGGTGTTGATTGCTCTGATCATGAGGTCAACATCAAAATCTTCGTTGACCGCATGGTGGCGGCAGGGAAATTGGATCCTGCCGAACGCACCGATTTCCTCATGTCCATGACGGATGAAATTGGGCACCTGGTGCTGGAAGACAATATTGAGCAAAACATTCTCCTGCTCAATGACCGCCAGCGTGTGGTGGAGTGGAGCCCCAGCTTTGAACGCTTCATGGATTGGCTTGACGAGCATGCAGAGCTGGACCGGGAACTGGAAGCATTGCCCAGCAACGCACAATTGCGCGAACGCCTGGCAACAGGGCAGGGCCTGACATCGCCTGAGCTCGCAGTTTTGCTGGCCTACGCCAAGATGGAATTGGCCAAGGCGCTGAGCAACAGCGACCTGGCCGAGGACCCCTGGTTCAAGAAGACGTTGCGCAGCTACTTCCCGGCCGAAGTGGCGGCACGCTTTGACGCTGAGCTGGACACCCACCCGCTGCGCAAGGAAATCATTGCCACAGTGGTGGCCAACGACATGGTTAATTTGGGTGGCATCACCTTTGCCTTCCGCGCCATGGAAGAATCCTCAGCCACTGAAGTAGTCATCGCCAAGGCGTTCGTTGCCTTGCATGAGATCTTTGATTTTGCTGCCATGAGCAGTGCGCTGCGCGAGTTGCCGCCAAGCTTCTCCACGGAGCAGTGGTCAGCGGTGCATCTGGACATGCGACGGCTCTTGGACCGTGCCGTCCGTTGGCTCGTCAATGAAGGCATCACCGCGCACAACATCGACGACGTGGTCAACCGCTTCAAGCCTGTGGTCAGCACCTTGGGCACCCACATGGAGGACTTCTTCCAAGGCGTTGATGTGGAGCGCGTCCAGACGTGGCGCAACAGAGCCGAAGCGTTTGACATGCCGGCAGACCTGGGCCGGCGCTGGGCTGAACTCTTTGAGACGTTCCCGCTCCTGGATGTGGCAAAGGTGAGCGAATTCCTGGCTGAACCAGAAGACGCCGTGGCCAGCGTGTACTACGCGCTGTACAACCGGTACGCCGTGGACGCCTTGCTCGAACGCATCACAGCGTTGCCGCGCAACGACAGGTGGCAGGCCTTGGCCCGTGCCGCGTTGCGCGATGACCTGTACGCCACAACGGCGGACATG
This sequence comes from Arthrobacter glacialis, assembly GCF_002909445.1. GTDB lineage: Bacteria > Actinomycetota > Actinomycetes > Actinomycetales > Micrococcaceae > Specibacter > Specibacter glacialis. Next base: position 310,961 of record NZ_PPXC01000003.1, on the reverse strand, counting down.
ACCAGCAACGTCATGGCCAGCACCGAGAGCGGCACCCCGTACATGGAGCGGATCCAGACCTGGGAGGCGCAAAACCAGGAACAGTTGGCCCGGGCCGTGCGCATGTTTGAAGAGGTCAATGAACTCGAACAAGACGATATGGCGTCATTGTCGGTAGCATTGAGGCTCTTGCGTTCGATCGTGCGGCGTTAGCAGCTGCGCAGATCCAACGGTCAGTGCTGTGCCCGCTGCATGAGCAGCGGGCACAGCCACCCATCTATAAGGAGCCCACATGGCAGTCTTTGCCGACATGATTAGGGACAGTTCAAAACTGGGCCCGGGCGACGCCGAATGGTTGCACCTGCTGGTGGGCGACTGGCAGATGATCGCCGATTTGTCCTTTGCCGACCTGGTCCTGTGGTTCCCGTCCGAGAACCAGGAGTACGTGGCCCTTGCCCATGTGCGCCCGTCTACCTCCCACACCATGTTTCATGCAGACTTTGTGGGTGATCCGATTCAGCCCGAGCTTGACCCCCTGGTGCGGGCAGCGTCGGCTAGTCAAAACATTGAGCGCTCCCATGAGACCAAAATTTGGAACTCTGACATGGCGATGCGTGTTGAAGCCATTCCCATGGTGCGCAATGGCCGGACACTTGCCGTCATTACCACCCACATGGATCTTTCCAGTTCGCGGATGCCGTCACGGCTGGAGCTGACCTACCGCCAGTGCGCCTATGACCTCTTGAAGATGGGAACCTTAGGCCTCTGGCCTGACTTTGCCTCACCCACGGGTTCACGCCGTGGTGCCCCGCGTGTGGGCGATGGGCTGCTGCGGCTGGATGTGGACGGTATTGTCCAGTACGCCAGCCCCAACGGCGTTTCGGCTTTCCGCAGGCTGGGAGATGGGGAGTCACTGGAGGGCCGTTCCCTGGCCGAAGTCACCACAGGGCTGCTCAAGGACCGCCGGATGGTCGATGAGTCCCTGCCGCTGGTTGTGACAGGGCGCATGCCGTGGCGGACGGAGATAGAATCCCGCGGGGTGAGCTTGTCCCTGCGCGCCATTCCCCTGCGCGACGGGACGGAACGTTTTGGGGCATTGGTGTTGTGCCGCGATGTTTCTGAACTTCGACGCCGGGAGCAGGAACTCGTCACCAAGGACGCCACCATTCGCGAGATCCACCATCGGGTGAAGAACAATCTGCAGACGGTGGCGGCGCTTTTGCGGATGCAGTCCAGGCGCATGCACAGCGAGGAAGGCAAGCAGGGCCTGGAGCAGGCCATGCGCCGGGTGGCAACCATTGCCCTGGTGCACGAAACCTTGTCCCAAGGGCTGGCACAGAATGTTGACTTTGACGAGCTGATCGACAGGCAGTTCAGACTTTCTGCCGAGGTGGCCTCGCCGTCGCAAAGGGTCCGCACCGAACGCGAAGGCGCCTTTGGTGAGTTGCCCAGCGATTTCGCCACCCCCCTGGCGTTGGTGATCAATGAACTCGTCACCAACGCTGTTGAACATGGCCTGCAGGACCGCGGGGGAACGGTGTGGCTGACAGCCCACCGCTACAAGAATGACTCAGATGACGACGCGCTGACAGTGGGCATAGCAGACGATGGCGTGGGTCTGCCGCAGGGCCACATCGCCGAAGGACTGGGGCTGCAGATTGTGCGGACCCTGGTGACCAGCGAACTCGGTGGCACCATCGAATGGTCACCGCGGGAGGGCGGCGGTACAGTGGTGACGCTGCAAATGGCCCTCTTCAGCCGCCATTAAACAACTGACCCGCAGAAAACGGCGAAAAAACACGTTTTCAACGTGATTTTCGCCGTTTTCTGCGGGTCAGTTGGAAAAAGCTGGGGCTAGCTGGCGCGACGGGCGCGAGCTGCGCGGCGCTTCATGGCGCGGCGCTCGTCCTCGCTCAAGCCACCCCAAACACCTGCATCTTGTCCAGATTCAATGGCCCACTTCAAGCAAGTGTCGACCACTGGACAGCGACGACATACGCTTTTTGCTTCCTCGATTTGCAACAAGGCAGGGCCCGTGTTTCCGACCGGGAAAAACAATTCCGGATCTTTGTCGAGGCAGGCTGCGCGACTACGCCAGTCCATGCTGATCACTCACTCCTTTTAGAACGGGAGGCATTTTGTGAAAGAATTCACGTAGGGCCACATAAGAAAGGGCCCGCTATGGGCCCTCTAGGTCATTGACTTAAGCCTGTCATGTTAACTCTGTGTAAACAAGGGGTAAGAGATGATTTATTAGCTCATATCTGTGAGCGATACGTCACAATGAATCATCGACACTGGGCCAGCTCTCGGCAAACTCCGATAGGGTGCTCTTGTGCAAAACGATCCTGCGACTCCCGCTGACCAGCCCCACCCCGAGTCCTCCGAGCCCCGCGCCAGCGGACTCCATGGCGACGGGCACTCCCGCCCTGCAGGAGTTGTTGTGGTTGCCGCCGTTGTTGCGCTCGAGGCCTTGGTTCTGGGTGTCCTTGGCGCTTGGTCCATCGTCCTGGCGGCGACGGCGCCAACACATTCCCTGGCCAGCGGTGTTTTTCTGATCGTCTTGCTTTTGGCGTTGTCCGCAGGTTTGGCCCTGGTGGCCGTGAACGTCTACAGGGGATTCAGGTGGACACGCTCCGCTGCCTTTGTGTGGCAGTTGTTGATGGTGGCCTTAGCCGTCTCAACATTGCTCGAGGGAAACATTCTGCTGGGGTTGGCCATGCTCCTGCCTCCCGTGGCCGCAGCATATTTCCTGTTTACCCCGAAAGTGGTGGCATTCTCATTACGCTCCGGGGCAGAAAACAACGTCTTGTAAATCCCTGCAACTGATTTTTGCCGGAGTGGCGGTCCCTATTTGTTGGCCTCTTTTGCCGGTCGTTCCGTAAACGGGAATTGAAACCACCGGCAAACGCCGCCATCAACCAAGACGCCGCGCCCCAGCGGCTCCGAGCCCGCCGTATCCAAGCGGACACCCAGCAGCTCGGCATCGGATGGGCGGTGGGGCGTCAGTACGATTCCTTGCTGCAGCGAACGGAGTCCCCACTCCGAGGGCAGCCGGGTCAATACCTGGCTGGACTGGGGGAGGGCAGCCACAATGGTTGCCCCTGCCGCGAGCAATGAACTGATCCGCAGCTGCTCCAAGGGTGCCAATCTGACTGCGTTGTCCACCAAGAAAATCCCGGCCGGATCATCCGCCGGCAATGCGCCAGGGGACAGTGTTTGGAGCAGCTGCGCGCCATTGAGCTGGCACAGTGCGCGCAGAAAAGTGGTCTTTCCGCTCCGGTTTCCGCCCAGGACTGGGATCAGCGCACCCGGACCGGGGATCACCGATAGCAGGTCATGGCCGTCGCCGCCCAGGCCCAAAAACAAGTGTCTTTGAGGCGGCTCCCCGCGTGCGGTGGTGCCGGGGAGCTCCGGGATGACGGTCTGCAGTTCTTCCATGGTGAGAGTGCGAGGCAGGGCAGCCACTGTAAGGGTTCGGGCCGCATGGCTCACACAGTGACGTTCGCGCACGCGAACCCCTTGCTCCGGCGCACCTGCCACGGTGCCAAGCTGTGCAATGTGCATGGTCTCGGGTTCAGACTGCGCCGCGGCGGCATTGATGGGACCGGAAATCCCGGCGCGTCCGGGCATGGCCGTGAAGCGTGGCAGGCGCGGCCACAGCATGGTGGATTCGACGCTGCTGCCGCAACTGAGGAAAATCCTATTGGGTATGGCGGCCAGACAGTGTGACGTCAGGAGTTCTCGACCGCCGCCCACTGCCACCACAAGGTGGCCATTGTTGAAACGGATCAGCTCAACCATGGTTTCCTCGGCCCACGGCCACACGCTGGAGCGAAACGCGCTCACCCAGCGTCCCCAGTCGGAGATACACAGGATCAGTGTTTGGGTGCTGGTCTTGGCAACGTCCAACAGCCGCTGCACCAAGCGGGCCGCCGTCCTGAGCTCGTCGGTGCCCAAGCAGCTTCCCACCCAAGGATTGCTCGCATGGGCAGCCAGCGACCCGTCGCCGTCGAGCAGGTACAACAAACGCCCCTCGGCGGTGGCGCCGGAGTCCAGCCGCGCGTTGGCAGCCAGAAGCTGGCTAACTGCCAGTGACACGGCCAGGGAGGATTCCGCCGTTGTGCCAAAGCAGGCCAGATGGGAGTGGTCTTCGGGGTGCCACAACAAGTGTTCCAGACACTGGCGATGGGGCACGTCCACCATCCCCAGCAGCACAGCGCCGGGGAGGCCCTCACTGTCACTGTGCCTGCCCCCAATGGCACCGGCCAGCGGAAAAGCTGCCGGCAATTCCGGGGCGATAACTGCCGGCGCACCACAAAGTTCCGGATCCGCAGCCTGCCCGTCCCGCCACGCATTCTTGAAAAGCTGCGTGACGGCATCAATGTCGCTCGCCGAAGAGAATGCCGCGTGGTCGACGGCGGAGCCGCTGAGCAGCCGCTCGGCAAAAAATTCCACGAGTGGCAATTGTCCACGGCTCAGATGAGGGAACCGCAAAGTCGCGCTTTGAAATTCTTCAGCTGGCGCCCCCGCCCTGCTGATGAAACCGCGGCCAGGCGTTGAAACGCTGATGGTGGCCGCAGCACCCGTACCGATCACATCGCTCGAGTCAAAAGTTGATTGCACGCGCAGGCAGATGGAGCTGGTGACATTGGCCCGGATATCGGCGTTCAACGCGCCCTGCGGCCGCTGGGTGGCCATGACCAAATGGATGCCCAGAGACCGGCCCACGGCGGCGATGCGCATCAACTCGGCCATGGCATCCGGATATTGGTCCACCAGAATGCGGAACTCGTCTATGACCACCACAAGATGGGCCATGGCATGACTGCCGGGTGCAAACTTCCTAGCGTGGGGACCTGCGGTGCCAGCGTGCCAGGAACCCACCCTCCCGCCATCACCCCGGGAAGTTTGGGCAAGGGCCGCTGCACGGTACTGGTCACTGTCAGTTGCCTCGGCCTCAGCCAGCGCTGCCTCACGGTGGTGGAGCTCGGCCCGCAAGGATGCAAGCGTGCGTTCCACCCCGTTCCCGCTCAAGTCCGTCAGCAGTGAGGTGGTGTGCGGAAGCTTGGTCAAGGAACCCAACCCGGCCCCGCCTTTGAAATCAATGAAGATGAACTGCAGATCTGCAGGGGAGTGGGCAGCAGCAAGGCTCCCCACCAAGGCCCTAAGGAACTCGGACTTCCCAGAGCCCGTGGTGCCTGCCACCAGCAGGTGCGGGCCATCGTGGCCGAAATCAAACATGGCCGGGCCGGCGCTGGACTGCCCCAAGGCCACGGGCTGCAGGGGGCCGCCGGCGGAGGAACGCCAAGAGTCCAGAAGGGTGTTGGTGCTGAGCTGCCCTGGCAGCGGAACAGAGTTGGCCGCCAAGGATGCAACTGGCGCGGAACCGGGTCCGGCGCCCGTGCTGGCCCGAGAACGTGCATAAGCGTCGAAGACCTTCGGCGAGACGCCGTCTGGCACAAATTCTGCACCCGCAAAATTGCCCACGACTCGGTTGCCGGCAGCCTTCAACTCTATGACGCCACTCCCGGCGTTCGGCTGGCGGCCCGACTCGGGGACAGGTGCGGCGCTCCCAGATTCGGGAGACGGTGCGGGGCCCGGTGTTGGGGCATCAGCGGGAGGATCAGCGGTACTGCTGAGTCGTGTCGGGCTGCTGGGTGGGCCTCCACTGCCATCGGGCACAAGATACAGGACACGCAGACCGGGCGGCATCTGCGGCGCGCGGAAAGCCGCTGCGGCCATGACCACGAGCACGCCAACTGGTCCACCCGCAGCATTCATGGCGCCCGGACCCATGCCGTTCAGTGCCTGCTGCGCCACCGTCACAGTCCCGGCCAACACAGTGTGCGCAAGAAACCTCGCAGTCAGGGGCAGTTGCCCCGCAGGACCCAGCAGCACCACCGGAACAGCCGCAGCGTCGAGCTGCATGAGGATAAAGTTCAGCATCGAGGTCACAGCGTGGGGTGGACCGAGCACCGTGAGCGGCCTCGGGCCCCAGCGAACGCAAAAGGGCTGGCGTTGCAGCAGGGGTGGCGAAAACGCGGGATCCATGGGTGCCAGCACCAGCCTGGCGGCTTGGGTGGCAGTGCCCAGGCGCAACGCCAACTCGCCAGTGGGCGAACAGGACGGAGTTGGGTCAACGCCCGAGTGTGCGGAGAGCATCAACGTTCCGGCATCGGGGAACGCCACGTTGACCTGCTCGGCGCCGTGCCGCGCGGCGTGATCCACGGCAGCCAGGAATGAACGACGGCGTTTACCACCGCCGAACGCTGGCACGAGAACCGCCACAGCTCCCATGGCAGCGAAAGCCAGAAACATCCACGAACCCGTGGCCAGCGCCAAGACGACGCCCATCAGCAAGGGCAGGCAGCCGGCAACAATCATGGCCCGCTGCCGCCGCGGGGAGCCGGCGTTGTGCTGGAGAATCTGGGGTTCCAGCGTGGCGGCATCAAGCAGGTGAGGCTCAGAATCGTTGGGAGCAAGAGTCTGGGACCCGGATCGTAGCCGTGGCCTGCCGGAAGTGCGGGTGCCCCGTGGCTCAGCACCACATCCCTGCGGGACGGTGGGATCCAGGAAACGGAGCTCGAGAACGCTGCTCCCGCAGCCAAGGGTGTCTCCCACTTCCAGGGCAATCCTTCCCTTGGCGGAAAGGGCATTTTCGGTGGGGCCGCACCCGGCGCGGTATAGGGTGAAGCCGCTTGACCGGCGCGTGGCCACCACTGTGATGCCGCGGGTATCCACAACAATTGTCCCGTGGTGCCTGGACAGTGCGGGGTCGGCCACAGCTATGCGGCATTGCCCGCGCCCCACGCTAAAGCTGCCCCGGCGCAAGGCAAAAAGGGCTCCGGCATCCGGCCCGGAGCGCACTGCGAGGACGGCAGCCACGCCCTCAACGCCGGAAACTGCGGCGGCGCTTGCCAGGATACCGGGGGGCTGCTCCAGGTGGCCTGGCCAGGCCACCACTACCGCCCCATTGACCAACGGCGACTGGCCGGCTTGCAGTGCTCCGAGCGGACGGCCGCCAACACTAAAGCAGCAGCCTGTCCACCGGCGGGCCAGGGCCTGCGCCAGAGACTGCCCCGAACACGACTCGGGTGCGGCGCCGGAGGGCCACGTGACACTGAGCTCCGTGGCCGCAAACGGTGCGCCAGCTTCGCCACCAACGGCTGTGCCCATGCCGGACACCAGCGTGACTTCCAGCAACATGGCACCTCCTCACCCAACACGCCCGCCCCGTCCCGCTGATCCCGAGCCTAGGCGAGGTCGAAGGCCGCGCGGGCACCGGCGTCGAACATTGTGCTTAAGTGCCAAGCCGGTGTGGGCTGTGGGGGAATGAATCAAGGCCGTCAAGGAGCCGGTGGCCTGTGAGTCGCGCCACGGAGAAGTTTGTCAAGGAAAAGGGTCAGGTAACCTAGGTAGGTAGATCGTGGCACTGCTGTGCCCATATATCGCTACCAAGCTACACAGGAGAGTTTGTGAACGCTGACCTAGTCGTCGTCGGTTCGGGTTTCTTTGGCCTAACCATTGCAGAACGTGCCGCCACCGAGTTGGGGCTGAAGGTAGCGGTCATCGACCGGCGCCACCACATTGGCGGCAATGCTTACAGCGAGAACGAGGCGCAGACAGGCATCGAGGTGCACCGTTACGGAGCGCACCTTTTCCACACCTCCAACGAGCGTGTGTGGGAGTACGTGAACCGCTTCACCGCGTTCACCAACTATCAGCACAAGGTGTACACCGCCCACAAGGGTGAGGTGTACCAGATGCCCATCAACCTGGGCACCATCAATCAATTCTTCCGCTCAGCCATGGGCCCGAGTGAGGCGCGTGCGCTGATCCAGGAGCAGGCTGGCGAGTTGGCCGGCACTGATCCGAGCAATCTGAACGACAAGGGCATCCAGCTCATTGGCCGCCCGCTCTACGAGGCGTTCATCAAGCACTACACCGGCAAGCAGTGGCAGACGGATCCCAAGGACCTGCCGGCGTCGATCATTTCCCGGCTGCCTGTACGTTACAACTATGACAACCGCTACTTCAACGACACTCATGAGGGCCTGCCGGTTGACGGCTACACCGCGTGGATCGAGCGGATGGCTGACCACCCGAACATTGAAGTGGTGCTGAACACTGACTTCTTCGACGACGGCGAATACTCCCGCAAGGCCGTCACCGGCCAGGTCCCGGTCATCTACACCGGAGCCGTTGACCGTTACTTTGACTACGCCGAAGGTGATCTGTCCTGGCGCACCATCGATCTGGAGCAGGAAGTGCTTCCGATCGAGGATTATCAGGGCTGTGCTGTCATGAACTACCCGGATGAGGAGCAGAAGTTTACTCGTATCCACGAGTTCCGCCACTTCCACCCGGAACGCGAGTACACCAAGGACGCCACGGTGATCATGCGCGAATTCTCGCGTTTCGCTGAAAAGGGTGATGAGCCGTATTACCCGGTCAACACCAGTGATGACCGCAGCAAGCTGTTGGCCTACCGCGATCTGGCCCGCGGCGAGAACAACGTGCTGTTTGGTGGCCGTTTGGGCACCTACAAGTACTTGGACATGCACATGGCCATCGGTTCAGCCTTGAACATGTATGACAACAAAATCAAGCCGCATTTCACCGGCGGAGCGAAGCTGCAAAGCGGAGGAGTTGACGCGTGAGTGTAGTTGAAGCGCAAACAAAGTTGGCAGTCCTGCAACGGGTCATTCTGCCCACAGAGGCACAGGTGGATACTCTTCCGCTGTACGTGGACGCCGGCTCAGCCAGCGGCATTCGCTTGCGGGAAAACGATGAGCTGGCCCGAAGCCCGAAACTCCCTGAAGACAAGCTGCAACTCTTCAGCTCCGGTGGCGCAGGCGTGCACTTTGATGACATCAATTCGCGCCGCTCCATGAACGTGCGTGCCGGTGAGCAGGTCTCCTTCGGTACCTACTTCAACGCTTTCCCCGCCAGCTACTGGCGGCGCTGGACTGATGTGCGCACCGTCCGCTTGGAGGTCACCACCACCGGCAGCGGTGCCATTGCCGTCAGCAAATCCAACGCCCGTGGTTCAATCCAGCACGTGGAAACCGTCAGCGTCAATGGCGCCGAGACCACCACATTTGACCTCACCTTGGTGCCCTTTGGCGACGGCGGATGGTACTGGTTTGACCTGGCAGCAGGCCATGAAGGGCTGACCCTGGTTGATGCCCAGTGGACTCTGCAGGAGGCCCCGCGAAGCTCCGGCCAGGTGACGCTGGAAATCACCACCATGAACAAGCCGGATTTTTGCCTCAATAACGCCCGCATTTTGGCGGCAAACCCGGATGCCTTGGAGAACGTTAAGGAAATCCTGATTGTCGACCAAGGCTCCAAGAAAGTGCGTGACGAGGAAGGCTTTGCCGAGGTCAGCGCCGCATTGGGCGGAAAACTTCGCATCATCGACCAGGGAAACCTGGGCGGTTCCGGCGGCTTTGCCCGCGGCATGTACGAAGCAGTGGAAAACGGCAGTGACTACGCGTTGCTGCTGGACGACGATGTCGTCGTAGAACCCGAAAGCATCTTGCGGATGCTGGCCTTTGCCGATCGTTGCAAGAAGCCCACCATTGTGGGCGGTCACATGTTTGACCTGCATAACCGCAGCGTTCTGCACACTTTTGGTGAAGTCGTGGATCCGCACCGCATAGTTCCAGCTGCCCCGCACGCTGACATGGAGATGCGCCATGACTTCAGTGTTGCCAACCTGCGTCAGACCTCTTGGCTGCACCGGCGGGTTGACGTGGATTACAACGGATGGTGGATGTGCATGATCCCCACAGCCGTCATCCGCGAGATTGGCTTGTCCCTTCCCCTGTTCATCAAGTGGGACGACGCCGAGTATGGCTTGCGTGCCCGTGCAGCCGGTTTTGCCACCGTCAGCCTGCCCGGCGCAGCCGTGTGGCATGTGTCCTGGCTGGACAAGGACGACATGGTGGGCTGGCAATCCTACTTCCACGAACGCAACCGCCTCATCACCACCTTGATCTATAGCCCCTATCCCAAGGGTGGCCGCGTCCTGCGCGAGTCCGTGCAGGCTGACGTGAAGCACCTGGTATCCATGCAGTACTTCACCGAGCACGGCAGGCTGGAAGCCCTCAAGGATATTTTCAAGGGTCCGGAGCAGCTGCATGCCACCTTGGCAACCAAGCTGCCGGAAATCAACGCCCTGCGGGCACAGTACGACGACGCCCAGCTGAAGGAAAACGTCGACGATTTCCCGGCACCAGTGCTCGGACGCGGCCCCATGGGTGGCACGCCCATGGGCCTGCCGCACAAGAAAGACCTGGTTTCCTGGGGGATCAAGACAGTGGCCCGCCAGCTCGTCAAAACGCCGGACCCGGATGCTGCGATCCGCCCTCAGGGTGTGCTGGCGCACCGGGACAGCCGCTGGTTCCGGCTTGCCCACTACGATTCCGTGGTGGTCACAAATGCCGAAGGCACAGGCATGTCCTGGTACCGCCGTGATCCCAAATTGCTGCGCTCCATGTTGGCAGAGTCGGCCCGCCTCCACCTTCGGCTGGCCAAGGAGTGGGACGAATTGGCCGAACGCTACCGCGGTGCCGTGGCGGAAATAACGTCAATGGAATCCTGGAAAAAGACCTTCGACGAGCATTCCGTGGATGGTCAGTAGATGCCGGCTGTCAAGAGTGAACTGACCACACCGGGTGCCGGGCGTGGGCTGTTGGATGTGTATTCGAACAGGTTCCTGCTCAAGTTGTTGGTGCGCAAGGAAATCAAGGTTCGCTACAGGGGCTCCGTGTTGGGCCTGCTGTGGTCCTATGTGAAGCCACTCATGCAGTTCATGATCTACTTCGTTGCCCTCGGCATTTTCCTGAACCTGCAAAAGGCGACGCCGAACTACGCCATCTACCTGTTCTCGGGCATTGTCTTGGTCAACTTCTTCACCGAGACCCTTGGAAACGCCACCCGTTCAATCGTGGACAACAGGGACTTGATTCGCAAGATCTACCTGCCACGGGAGCTCTTTCCCGTCTCCACAGTTTGGGTTTCGGCCGCACACTTCTTGCCACAGGTGGTGATTTTGGTAGGTGCCAGCCTGATTGTGGGTTGGCAGCCTTCGATCTACCAACTGCTCGCAGCCGTTGCCGCCTTCATCATTGTGGCGATTCTTGGTATGGGTCTAGGACTGCTATTCGGGGCCGTCAACGTGTACTTCCGTGACTCAGAAAACATTGTGGACATGATCCTCATGGTGGTCACCTGGGCATCCCCGGTGCTGTACCTGTGGACCATGGCCAGGGACGCACTGGGTTCCTGGTTCTTCCTCTACCAAGCCAACCCGATGACAGTGGCCGTGGAGATCTTCCACTGGGCTTTCTGGTACCCCACCTTGGGTGCGGATCAGATTGGATTGGTGGAGCTTCCGCCCAATCTGATTGCACTCTGGCTCCCTGTTTCCCTGCTGGTCTCACTGGCCGTACTCTTCGCGGGCCAGCTCGTCTTCCGGCGTCTTGCCGTTCACTTTGCCCAGGAGCTCTAGCATGCCGGTAGCTGAAACTGTCGCTGACAATGTCGCCATTACGTGCCGGAACCTGCGCAAGGTGTTTGTGCTGCGCAACACCCGGTCCATGAAGGAATCCATCGTGTGGCTTGCCAAGGGCCGCAAAGGTGATTTGTCCAAGCGCTTCGACGCCTTGAAGGACATCTCCTTGGATGTGGCCCAGGGTGAAACAGTTGCCTTGCTGGGCTTGAATGGGTCGGGCAAGTCGACCTTGCTGAAGTTGATTTCAGGTGTTCTCCAGCCCGACGCCGGAACGGTCCGGACCCGCGGAAGGGTGGCCGGGCTTATCGAGGTTGGTGCCGGATTCCACCATGACCTCAGCGGTCGCGATAACGTCTATCTCAACGGCGCCATTCTGGGCATGACCGAGAAGCAGATCGACACCATGTTCGATTCGATCGTGGAGTTCTCCGAAATTGGCGAGTTCATTGATACCGAAGTCAAGTTTTATTCTTCCGGCATGTACTTGAAGCTGGCGTTTTCCATTGCCGTCCACACTGATCCAGAAGTTTTTTTGATCGATGAGATCTTAGCTGTTGGGGACGAGCCGTTTCAGCGCAAGTGCATCAAGAAGATCAAGGAACTGGCGGCAGCGGGGAAAACACTTTTTGTTGTCAGCCATGACCTGGACCTGGTTTCCACCGTTTGTGAACGAGGCGTGCTGCTGGAGCATGGCAAAGTGGTCATGGATGGTGAAGTTCATGCCGTTGTGAAGGAACTGCGCAGGCGGTCTGAGCCCGCCTAGCCGCAGGCTTGGACTGGCCCCGTGTCCGACCCCTCAGCTGGGCCAACGCGCCGACGTGACCCAGCTGAACCTATGACTTCGCTCGTCTCAGCTGCAAGCGGTGATGCGGAACAGCCTGGCTTCGCCGACCTGGGCAACAAGTTCCGCCGCGGGTGAGTCCTGCAATTTATCCAATCCTGGGAAGTCGTGGCGTCCTCCATGAACTTCCTTGCTGCCAAAGTCAAGGGCGTACTTGACGCCTGCAGCCTCGACTGCCGGGCACACAGTCGGATCTGTCAGTGCATTGCGCAGGGAATTGTTGATGATCTCGATATCGGCTGGGTAGGTGCTCAGGACGTGGCGAGAGGTGGTGTCTCGGTTCGCCAAGGCAAAGGCAAGCGCCGCTCCCGTCCACGGATTCACGGCAATCGTGGCCCCGGCCGGCACCAAATCATCCAGCTGTTCAATCAAGGCCAGCTCATCTGAAGAGACAACCTCGGAATTGGGCGTTTCTGCATAGTTGCGTGCTGCTGAGGCAACGGCGAAATTGATGGGTGCACCTTGCATTCCGACTGCCAGCAGCGCGACCACCAGGAAGCCTGAAAGCACTCCCACGCGTGCACGCGCGTCCGGCGCCGGCAGCACCCGCCCCGGACGGTTCCAGAACCGGTCCAAGGCGCTTTGTCCGCAACGTAGAAGCCAGCCAAAACCAAGGGCTGCAAGCGGGAGTGCTGTGATGGGCAGGATGGCTGCCAGCCGGTAACTGTCGTTGTACCAAACACCGGTAATGACGCTGCGAAGATAGCTTGTGCCAACGCCTGCAATGACGACAAACAGGAATGACGTCAGCACGTAGCATCCCAGCAGCCACCATTGGTGCCGGTCGCGTACAGCAACGAACAGCCCCATGAGAACCAGTGCGGACACCACCCAGGCTTCGGGCCGGTTCATGGCGGAGTTGGTTGCAATTTCCCACGCAGCGCCTGCGGGGGAGTGGTACCGGTCCCAGAAGGCTGCGTCAGCCGGCGGTCGGATATACTTCCACAGCGTGGCTAGGAACACGAGCCCGAGGGCAAGCAGCGCACCCACCAGGAACTTCTCCCGTCGTTGTGTCTGGACATGGCCAGCCAAGATGTACCGCTGCATGTAGGCATACAAAACTACAGGGACGCTGATGGCCAGGAGAGTCATTGCACCATTTGGGTGGGCAATTGCTATGCCGGGCGAAATCATGGGAGCCAAGGCAAAACGGGCCAAGGGATTGCTTGGAGGTTGGCTGCCAACATTGAAAAAAGCTGCAACGGCTGCTAATCCCAGCGGGATCAAACAGATGGAGAGAAAGTTTGGATACAAGACCCCGAAGTCCAGCAAGAGCAAGGGGAAGGAGGAGAAGCTGGCAGCCAATACGGCGCCAAAAGCCACGACCCATGGCCTTGGGCCAGCAACAGTCCTGACCAGGAACATGCAGCCCAGCGTCCACACCAGGGCGGCCAAGACGAGGTTGAGCATATTAACGGCCACGGAAATGGGTGCGCCCGTGATCTGGACCAGAAGGGCGACGAGCCCATGCCACGCAGCTGGGTAGAAGTATGGGGGATTGTCTCCGTTGGTCATTGCTGACAATGTGAGAGACGAGGCGTTGCCAGTGTTGAGAACGTACCGGACAGCGTTGAGATGGAAGATGCCGTCGAAGGTTTGTGAAATGTTTCCCGGGCTTCCGAAGACTCGAACCAGCTGCCATATGAGCAGCCCGGCCCCAGCCGCAAATCCGAGGCATTGGACAACTATCGCCTCGATGGAAGGCCGGGCTGCCGTGGCGTGTGCGAATTTTCCGCGGCGTTCACACCAGCGGCGCAGAAGCCAGACGGCGCCTGCCACGGCAACGGCCGCCAGCACCATGGCGAAAGGGGACCAGTCGATGCCGAGTTTGCCAAAGGCAATGGCCGCGAGTGCGGAGATCGTTACAGTCAAAGCCGGCGCTGAGGCTGCGGCGGGGAGGCCACGCAGGCCCAAGGAAACGGCCACCAGGCCGCCGGGGACAAAGACTAGTGCCACACACGTCAGTACGACAGGGATCACGGCTGCCCAGCTCATTGAAGATTCCATTCAGGGTGTCTAGCCGTGCCTGACATGGGAATTTCAGGAATTTTGCAAACGGCGGTCGGAAGTTCTGGAGATTAACTGACGCCTAATCTTATCGCGTGGAGTCTTGGAATTGGCCCAGCTCCGGGCCCTAGGGAGCTGGCACCATCAGTGAACACGGAACTTTAACACCCCCGGCAAGCCAATGGGCGGGGGCAATAAATACGGGTTGAAAGGGTATGGACGGTTCAATAATGCACGCTGTTCGAGCCACGGCCACACCGTCGCTCCAGTCGGGGCCATGGTTTCGCAGGGAGCTTGCCGGGAAGAAGTACACGCATTGAAGGACCACAAAAGCGGACAAGATCGCAACAGAAATGGTTCGCCGTTTACTGGTGTCGCACAGCGCCGCCAACGGGATCAAGGCAAGCAGGAACATGGATGGAACAGTTGAATAGCGGGTGAGGAGGAATGATTTCCACTGCTCTGCGTCATAGGATGCATAGTCAAAGAATTTATAGAAGTTAAGGACCAGCGTCGCACCCCAAACGGCAGTCGAACCGAGCAGTAAAACGAGGGCCACGAGTCGTTTCTGTCGATTCCCCTTTAACAAGATGTAGGCCAATGCCGCAGCAAACGGGATGGCCGCCAAGAGCGGCGGCCAGAACCCGTAGTTGCCAATATTTGCTGAGATCTGGCTGGAACTTCCATAAATCAGGGCCGATGAACTATTCAGGAACCAGCCCATGGTGATGGAGGCAAAGTCCAGTGGATACGTGCTCGATGGTGCCCGCGGATGCGACATGGTCGTAAGGATTTGGGCGGCGAGCCCTACCAACAAGCCAATCCGCGCTGGCCACAGTCGGCGATCCTTGAAGCTGATGGCAAACATGGGGACAAAAAGAACCGCCACGATTTCCGTCAGTGACAGAAGGGTCGCTGTGAAGAAGAACAGCACGCCCTCCAGCTTTGACTTGGCGGGCTTGAGCAGCAACCAGGGGGTCAGCCATAGAAGGTAGGAATGGATGTTGGCAAAATTCCCCAAGGTCTCCCAAGGGGCTGGCGCCACCAGGATGGTGATGGATGCCCAGCCAAGCCTGGCATATACATTGGAAGTAATTGCCTTGGAGCAATGGAAAACCAGGTAGGCGACGACACCAACGACCACACAGCTTAGAAAGTTCAAAGCCAATGCGTAGTCGTCCACGGCGAAGAAGCGAACCACGGACTTCGCAGCGAACCTGGGCAGGACATGGAGATACCCCGCGTAGGGGGAAAAGATGTCCAAGATTCCCTTGCGGGCCATAGCATCCTGGAGGAAGATGGCGCCATCTTCGGCCCAGATGACGTCGCGCGAAGTGGGTGGCATTCGCCAGAAAGCCATGAGAGCAGCCAACAGCACGGCCGCCACTGTCGCTGTGGATCGTACTGGCCAGGACATTAGCGAGAACTTCGCAAACTTCGTGTTGACATCCGTCTGGACCAAATTCCTGCTGGTTAGAGACATCTTCGTTGGACTTTCTAGCTGGAATCGGGTTGCAATACTCGTGGCCGTCAGGCCGTGGGAAAGGTATTATTCGAACCCCAGCCCGGCGTAATATTGCC
This sequence comes from Arthrobacter glacialis, assembly GCF_002909445.1. GTDB lineage: Bacteria > Actinomycetota > Actinomycetes > Actinomycetales > Micrococcaceae > Specibacter > Specibacter glacialis. The sequence continues at coordinate 295,029 of NZ_PPXC01000003.1, read as the reverse complement.
TCGGATTGCTGGGCGCCCTGCAGGACCTTCGATGCCAAGTCAGAGCCGAACAAACGATAGGCTAGGAGAGTCTATCGGTCGATTCGATTTGCGCCCAATTAGTTTTCGAAGGGAAATCTCTGTGAACCGTCAGTGGTCCGGACAATTAAAAGTCGCGGTGGCGCTGTGTTGCGTGGCCTTGCTGGGTGCTTGTTCCAGCCCTCCTCCGGCGGATCCGATCCGGGGTGCCTTGATTATTGTCGGCAGCGGCACGCAACAAAGCGCCATCAATGTCTGGCGTGACTCGTGGGTAAAAGAGAACAGGGGAGTATCCACCAATTTTTCCCCGGATGGACAAGATGTTGGTCTTCAGGCGCTTGTCTCAGGTAATACCTACGTTGCCACCAGTGATACACCATTGGATGAAACGAACAAGGCGGCGTCGATCGGTTCGTGCGGACCGGACGGTGCCTTTGCCGTGCCGACGACGATTTCCCCGGTTGGAGTTGCCTACAACCTCAGTGGTGTCCGCGGGCTGAAACTGGACGCGTCAACGCTCTTGGCGATCTTCAATGGCGCCGTAGTCTCGTGGAACGATCCCAAAATCCAGGCCCTGAATCCCGCCGTTGAATTGCCCAGTGCACCGATAGTGCCCGTGACCTCCAAAGCCAGCTCTTCGCTGTCCCTGGCTGGCAGCACATATTTCTCCCGGAATGCGCCTGCTTCGTGGACCGCCAAGCCTTCGAGTAGATGGCCTGACACAGTTGCCGGAACAAGGCTTGAACTGGACAAGGACATTCCCAACGAAGTTGACGACAATTTCGGCACCATAGCCTTTCTGAATCTGGCGGACATTGGGAATCGATTCAATACGGCTGCCTTGAAGTTCAACGCTGACTTCGTTGCGCCCAGCAATGATCAAATTGACGCTGCCATAGGCAGCAGTCAGGTGACCCTGAATTCTCGCGGTGTTGCCATTGACTTGGGTTCGAGTGAGGGAACGGGATACCAATTAGGTTCGGTCAGATATCAAGTTTTTTGTTCACAATATAGGCACGAAGCCATCGCCACGCTTGTCAGATCCTGGGCCAGCTATGTGGTCAGCGAGCCTGGCCAAACCAAAGTATGGATTGCCCTTGGCAGCTATGCCCCGAGCCAAAAAGCGCTGCAGGCCGCACAAGACCTTGTTGCAAACATTGACTACAGCCGATAACTGGCAGGATTAAATGTCTGTGAAAACTTTATTGAATCAAAAAACCATACGGAGAAGCATGTCCGAGAGCAATTACCAGGAGACTATTCCCCAGGGGGAAGGTTGGTTGGCGAGCCCCGTCCGCAGCAACGGGTTGTTTCTGCGGCTTTTTCTGGTCTTTGCTGTTCTCGGCACTCTGTGGGCCATTGCGACACCGCTGATGGCTTACCCGGATGAACCCTCACACACCATCAGGGCAGCCGCCGTCGTCAGGGGGCAGATAGCAGCAGAGCCGGGTCAGTCCTTTGGGAATGGGGTCCACTTCCAGATTCCGTCCTATATTGCGAACTTAGACGCCCAGACGTGCTTTACCTTTTCCAGAAACAGGACTGCCGACTGCGCACCTTCCATTCCCGCTGGAGACAATTTTGACGTTATCGGCGTCACATCGGCTGGCAGCTACAACCCCATGTACTACTGGGTGGTGGGTCTGCCAAGTCTGATCATGACCGGCGCACCGGCGATTTACGCCATGCGCATCGTCAGCGTCCTGTTTTCTGCTGTGTTCTACGGGGCGGCTTTTATGGCATTGAGCAAGCTTCGCAAGCCCAAATGGCCCTTGGTCACGGCGTCCATGGCAGTCACTCCGATGGTCTTGTTCTTGTCATCTGGAATCAACCCAAATTCCATCGAGATTGCAGCAACAATGGCTGCTTTCTGTGCGCTGCTGGCGGTCCTGGATCGTGCGCATTCGATCAGAAGCACGCTTCCTGCCATTGCTACAGTCGCCGCGGCCACGATGGTTCTGGCAAATACCCGCTCCGTGTCCCTGGTATGGCTCCTATGTGCAGTTGTCATTGCCTTCCTGCTTTTCAAGTGGGACGCTGTGAAGCGGGTTCTGGGCAATCGGCTTGTCTTGATCGGTGTTGGGCTTGCCGCCATAGGCGTTGTCTTAGGCCTCCTCTGGATGGTGGTGAGCATGAACGCGCCAGCGTCCAGTGGAACGGCACCGGAAGGGATCATCAATCCTGCGCCAGGGGTCGCTCCATACCAGGCATTTGTGACCATGTTGGACAGGACTTTCGACTTCATACCGCAGTACATCGGAGTTGTGGGGTGGCTCGACACCCCTGTTCCCCAGGGAGTAATTGCCTTCTGGAGCATGCTGTTCGTGGCAACCCTGCTCATGGCGCTGTTGGCCCGTCCCCGCAAGATTCTGTTCGCCCTTGTGCTGGCACTGCTGGCAGTCGCCGTGGTACCGGCTTTTCTGCAAGCGTCGCTGGTGACCACGGTCGGTTTCTTCTGGCAGGGCCGCTACAGCATGCCATTGGTCCTGGTCGCCTTCGTTTCAGCCGGCGTCACTTTGCGCTCCTTGGGCTTCTCCACCAGGAGGCGCAACCAGTCCATTGCCCGAATCCTGATTTTGACGGCACTATTTTCACATGTGATCGCCTTCCTCTACGTTTTGAGGCGCTACGTAGTCGGCATTACGGATATCAGTACCTGGCAGACCATGATCAGCCACCCATCGTGGCAGCCGCCTCTCGGCTGGCTGGTCCTCACCCTGATTTACGGGGTGGTCCTGCTGCTTGCAGGGCAGCGTTTCTACTTCTACCTCTTTCCAGGGAAGAAGCTGATCAATATTCCTGCCTTGGCTGCCATCCGCCGGCCCAAGCTTTAGCAGCCGCTGCCGCGCAGGAGGGACGAGGCGGAGTTCATAGGCGCTCTGGCTCCGTGCACGGGGCCAGAGCGGCGGATTGCGACCATCGGCGGGTCCATGCTCTTGGCGCGCTTGGGGTGGTGGCTCAGCGGCTTCACCCACATCGTGCCGCGCTGCTGGCTCTGTTCCTCGCTTGAGTGCGGAGGAAGGAACATTGTTGTGTGAGAGTCCACTGTCAAGCTGGCACGGGCAGGTATCAGTTCAAATCACGTTACTGAATGTGTACATCCTGTTACAGCCCACAGCCCACAGCCCACAGCCCACAGCCCACAGCCTGAAACCGAGCATGCATGCGCCACTCACGACTTAGGCCGGGCAGTTACCCACCATAGGACAGATCAGGTCCCAAAGAGCAGCAGGGATCGCGTTGAATTCATGAATGCGGCGTTGGAGGAAGCAGCGTTGCAGACCCGGTGATCTTACTTCCCGGGTGTGATGGGAGCCTCTACGCCGCCCTGCTGCGGGACGGCGTCCGGATCATTCTCCGTGCCCGCTTGGGTCGGCTGTCGATCGCTGCGAAAAATCCAGTACTTGTAGAGGTAGAAGTTCCACACCATCGTTAGCGCGGTGGCAACTACTTTTCCAGCGGTGTAGGTGAGTTCCAAATTGGCAAACGTATTTACAATAAGATCCGTGGCCAAAGTGTTGAAGGCCACCAGTATCGCGTAGCGAATAAAACTGGCATGACTGCGGTTTGTTGCCTTGAAAGTGAAGATGCGCTGGAGCAGGAAGTTGAAGATCAGGCTCGTCAGGAAGGCTACGGGCGTGGCAAGCCAAAGACCTACACCAAAGACTTCATGCAGCACCACCAAGAGAGCAAGATCGATGGCAAATGACAAGCCACCCACCAACAGGAATTTCAGCAGGTAGCTGTTGTCCAGTATGGCAACCAACGACCTGCGGCCGGTTGTGGGGGATTGCTGCGGCATATATCTTGGTCTCCAAAAGCGTTATTCCATCGCCAAAAGCGGCTGGATCGGCTGCGGTATGGATTTTTGACACCAACCGACGGTTCAAGTCTATCCTGTCGAATAACCGAGGCGATGCTGTGCCATTGCGTCCATGACCTTGAGATTGCTCGACGACCGCCCGCTTGGGCCGGCTTCACAACAGAAGCCCCGGGGCGACTCCGGGGATGACTGTGGAGATGCTTCGGTGGATGCCTGTCAGCCACAGGGCTGTGCTCAGAAGCCAAACGCCAATAGTCATGGACCTTTCGAGTCCATTGCCGCAATTCCGGCGAGTGACGTCAAAAAGAAACACCCCTATCCGCAGATAGGGGTGTAACTATTTTGCTCAAGTCAGTTGGAACTTTGTCTAGGACTCAGGGAACCTATCACCTAGAATCACAGTGTCGCTGGGCTAACCCTGGCCGGACTGCAGCAGGCCTAGCAAGTAAGCGCCGTAGCCACTCTTGACCAGTGGTTCTGCCCGTTGGCGGAGCTCGTCGTCGCTGAGGAATCCTTGGCGCCAGGCGACTTCTTCCGGAGCACCGATCTTGAGGTCTTGCCTATTTTCGACGGTGCGAACGAAGTTGGACGCGTCGTTGAGGTCGCTGAATGTTCCGGTGTCCAACCACGCCGTCCCGCGGGGGAGAATTTCTACCTGCAGCTTTCCGCGCTCCAGGTAGTTTTTGTTCACATCGGTGATCTCCAACTCACCGCGTGGTGACGGCTTGAGGTTCCTTGCTATCTCAATGACATCGTTGTCGTAGAAGTACAGTCCGGGAACTGCGTAGTGGCTTCTAGGTTTCTCCGGCTTTTCCTCCAAGGAAAGGGCCTTGCCGGCTGCGTCGAATTCGACCACGCCATAGGACTTCGGATCCCTTACCCAGTACCCAAATACGGCGCCGCCGTCGATGTTCGCGTGACGGCGAAGCTGTGAGCCCATACCCGGACCGTAGAAGATGTTGTCGCCGAGCACCAGCGCAACGGTGTCGTTGCCGATGTGGTCCGCGCCGAGGACGAACGCCTGTGCCAGGCCGTCCGGTGAAGGCTGCTGGACATAAGTCAGGTTGACGCCGAATTGTGACCCGTCACCCAAGAGCCGCTGGAACTGATCGGCGTCGTGCGGGGTAGTGACAATCAGGATGTCGCGGATGCCAGCCAGGATCAGGGTCGACAAAGGATAGTAGATCATGGGCTTGTCGTAGACAGGGACCAGCTGCTTGCTGATGCCCAAGGTGATTGGATGAAGCCGTGAACCGGTACCGCCGGCCAAGATTATTCCTCGCATGTCATAAATCATGACTCAGAAGACATACGACAGCAAACTGATTGGCCATAGGTGCTGGTTGTGATAGCACTTGACGCCTGTTATAGAATTGCACAATGCTCAATCGTGAAACCAGCGGGATAACCTTGCCCGGTACCGCCCAAGGTGCGAGGACTGATCCTGCCACGCGATTCGGCGCACCCCTTGATCCACGGAACAACAGCCTGAATTTCATCAGGCTAATACTCGCACTGATGGTTCTTTTTGCGCACAGTTTCTTCATCGTGGGAGCCGGGACCGGCCCAGGGTTCAAGGGTGAGAACCTTGGCGGCTGGGCTGTTGCGGGGTTCTTTGGTATCAGTGGCTACCTGATCACGGGAAGCCGCTTCAACAACCGGCTTGGCACCTTTCTGGTCCACCGCATAGCCCGAATTGTGCCGGCGTTCCTGGTCTGCCTGGTGGCGATGGCTGCAATCTTTGCTCCCATCGCGTACTACATACAACATTCCTCTTTGCATGGGTTCTTCCAGACGCCAACCACGCCTGCGAACTCGATTTTTGCGAACATGTTTTTAAAGATTTCCACCTATGACATTGCTGGTACACCGGCTGGGGTGCCCTACCCCGGTGCTTGGAACGGGTCGTTGTGGACGCTGTACTTTGAATTCCTTTGCTACCTGCTGGTCGCGTTTTTGGGTACGTTTGCCATCGTCAAGAAGACCCCTTGGCCCATGGTGGCCGCGTTCATCTTGAGTGTTCTGGTCTGGGCCAATCTGCAAAAGATTGATCCCTACATTCAAAATAACCTTGATTTCAATTTGTTGGCCCGTCTGGTCCCATTCTTCCTCGGGGGTGCGGTGGTCAAAGTGTTTTCGAAGCGGATTGGCTTGAGCTGGCAGGGTGCGGCGGTCGCGGCAGTTCTCGCAGCGGCGTCGATTCTTGGTCTTGAGGGCTTCGGTAACCAACTTGCGGCACCATTCCTGGCGTACGTGCTGTTGTGGATTTCAACCTGGCTCCCCAGTCCCAAGCTGGTGCTGAAGAATGATGTTTCCTACGGGGCCTACATCTACGCTTTCCCGGTTCAACAGCTACTCGCGGTCTTCGGTGCTTACCATTGGGGCGTTTGGTGGTTCACCCTAGCCGCCCTCCTGGCCACCATGCCACTGGCCATTGCCAGCTGGCTGTTGGTGGAGCAACCAATCATGCGCTCGGTAAGGCGTAGGTCTTGAGGATTCGTTAAACAATTGCAAAGAAAGACTTGCCGCTTTACTTTGGCGGTTTTCATTGCAATGAAGCGATAATACACACAATATTATTGCGAATAATGTCTACTTTTATCCCTGACCCAAGCGGGTCCATGTCCAAGTCAGGGGCGTCAGACTTGATGTAAGTTCCGGACGAACCTGCGCACACGATCGAGGCCGTTGCAGTGGCAAACGGACAGATTCGCGGCACCAGAGGCAACAACGAAGGCAAGCTGACGCTGGTTCAGGTGCCCCACTACGTTGCAGCTATTGGCCAACAAACATGCATGGCATAAAAGCGACTGTGACGGCTGACTGCGCACCGCCCATCGACGGGAATACATGGGACTTGGTCGACGCAGCCACGGGCGCTGGCAACTACAACCCCGTTTATTAGGCGCTGGCTGGATTGCCGTCCCGATTCATGACCGGTGAGTCGGCCGAGTACGCAGTACGGGCTGTGAGCGCCTTGATGGGTGCCACTTTTCTCGCTCTGGCAATTGGCACTGCATCCTGCATGCGTCGATCGTTTTGCCCGACTACAGCTGCGCTCGTGGCGGTAACGCCCATGGTGCTGTATCTCAACGGTTCCATCAATCCCAATGCACTTGAGATGGTCACCATGGCATCTCATTTTTCTAAGTGCATGTCTGGTGTTTCCGGCGCTGTTTTGGCCAACACGCGCGCCTTGTCGCTGATTTGGCTGACCGCAGCAGTTGTCGCGGCAGTCGTTCTGTACGGGTTCAAGCCCATGGTCGCAGTGGCTAGGAACCGTCTGGGCAGTCGATGATGGCAATAGAGGCACTAGGGTGTGCAGCTATTTTGGCGTGGCTTGCCGTCGCGAACAGTTTTAGGAGTCTGGGAGGGGTTCCCATTGACGTGAAACCGGGACAGGTGTTCGCGGCCATGCTTGATCAAACGTTTCTCTATTCGTCTGGCTACATTTGAATCATGGACTGGCTGGATGCCCCGGCCCTTGGCGCGGTCATGATTTTCTGGAACTGCGCATTTGCAGCCATCATTCTTGGAGGGCTTGCCGCAAGGCGCCTGCACAGCCGGATCGCCGTGTGGCTTGTCATGGTTGCAGTCATTGTCTTGCCACCGACTCTTCAGGGCCAGGTTGTTAGTGAACTCGGACACTTTTGGCAAGGCAGATACTAGCTTGCACTGTTTGCTCTGGTTTGCTCTGGTTTGCGTCGTGAGTTTGCAAGTTCGACCAGCTCCCAGTGGGGAGTGGGCCAAGTCCGTTGCTCGTTGGCTGGTCGCTGGCGTGCTGGTCTACAAGTTACTTTTCAAGCGGAGCCAAAGGCTGCAGTGACCCCAGCATCGCCGGGAAACGACACGGTAGTCGTTTAGCCAGGAATCGCCTGTAGCCCGTTTGGGCGGCGGCTGCCAGCCTTGATGCCCGCCGGCAAGAAGTGCATGGGTTGGGACAGTCTTGCGGGTTGCGGCGACTGTTTCCGCTGGCCGCCATGAGCTGACTGATGTGCTGGCCCGGCCGTCAATGGTGGGGCCACGGCACGTGCCAATGACCTTGGCCCTTTCGGCTTTGGGGCAGAAATTCCGGGACAAGGTGCACCAGTAAATCCCGATTCGAGCAGCGGTCCGCGGGCATGATGAGCTGAACCACCAACACGGCTGCCCCGTCCCATACGGTAATATTGTTGACAATGTCTACTTTGATTCCTGCCCCTAGCCAGTCCCGAGCCAGGTCAGGGGCGGCAGCTTTTCTGCGTCGATCCCTTGGTGTTTTCCCGATTGTTGCCGCGCTGTCCATGTTGTGGGTATTTGCCTCTCCACTTATGTCAGTTCCGGACGAGCCAGCACACACCATCAAGGCTGTTTCCGTTGCGCATGGGCAATTGAATGGCGTCTCCGGAGGCCAGCAGAGTGACCTCACGATCGTTCGGGTGCCTGGCTACATCGCCAATCTCGGCGGCCAGGCTTGCATGGCGTGGCGTGCCACCGTGACTGCGGATTGTGCGCCCCCGATTCAGGCGTCGGCACAGGAACTTGTCGACGCGGGAACCAGTGCAGGTAACTACAATCCGATGTACTACGCGGTTGTAGGACTTCCTTCCCAGTTTCTCAGCGGCGCCAAGGCACTCTACGCCATGCGGGGTGTCAGCGCCCTGATATGTGCAGTGTTCTTATCATTCGCGATTGGCGCGGCAGCCAGTTTGCGGAGACCGTTCTGGCCGAAGTCTGTGACGCTGGTTGCAGTGACACCCATGGTGCTGTATCTGAGCGGATCCATCAACCCCAACGCCCTGGAAATCGTGACGACGGCGGCACTGTTCATGAGTGCATGCTTGGTGTTTGAGAATTACAGAAACTTGGCGAATGTCCGATTGGCCATGGTTGTCGTCGGTGTATCCGGTGCAGTGCTGGCAAATACGCGAGCCATGTCTCTGTTGTGGCTGGCATGTGCCGTGGGTGCGGCTGTCCTGCTCTATGGATGGAAGCCACTGCTCGCGGTGTTTAAGAACCGGTTGGGGCTGGCCATGATGGCCCTGATTGTCCTTGGCTGTGCGCTGAGCTTGGCCTGGCTGGTGATGGCAAACAGCTTCCAAAGTCTCTTGGGCACCCCCACGGACATCCCACCAGCACAGGCATTTGCCAGGATGCTTGATGAAACGTTCAAGTACTCCGCTGGATATGTTGGTGTCATGGGGTGGCTTGACACGCCGCTGCCGGGTGCCATCATGGCATTTTGGAACTTTGCCTTCGCTGCTGTGATCCTCGGCGGACTGTCCGTGCGGAGGTTGAGAAGCCGAATTACGGTGTGGGCCGGCCTGGCCGCGGTGCTGCTGGTACCGGCGGTTGTCCAGGCGCAGGCAGTTCAGGAGATCGGGTACATCTGGCAGGGACGCTATTTGTTGGCATTGTTCGTCCTCTTCCTCTTGGCCTGTGGCGTTGCCCTGCGCACTGCCCCAGCGCCGCAGGGTGCAAGGGCAAAGGCTGTTGCCCGCTGGCTAATCGCCGGGGCAGTGGGGGTTCACATCTACGCTTTCCTCTATGTTCTCCGCCGTTACGTGGTTGGTTTGCAGGAGCACACAAACTGGACTGAAATGTTCAACCCGCTGTGGCAGCCACCATTTTCCTGGCAGGGCTTGTCATTGGCCTACTTGGCGGTTCTGACTATTGCGGCAGTCGTGGCCTACAAGTCACTTTTCCCTGCTGGACTAAAGCACACACCGAAGCGAAACTCGCCGAAAGAAGACATGCTCAGCGTCTAGGCGAGCATCTGGTGACGCCCGGTGGGCTCCCACTGCGGGGCCTGCCAATCGCGGACAGGCAGGGCAGTCCTTAAAGGATTTGGGGCCTTGTTCAGTTATCCGGTCAATCTGACCGGATAACTGAACAAGGCCCCATCCGATTTTGGATCAGCTTGTTGATGTGGCCAAGGCTATGTAGCCCTGCAAAATAAGGCGGACCATGCCTGCGGCATCAACGGGGTGTGCGTTGCCCCGAAATTCCGGCAAATCCGTCCCGGACACCGGCCAGCGCCGAGGCCAGTCTTTTGCCCCGACCAGGAGCCAGAGCTGTGACAATCGCCAAGTGCCGGTAGTCCGCCAAAACGCCCTTGAGTGCCCAAGCGGGTTGCGTGCGCCAATATTTACGCAGCAGCAGGAGACGGTTCCTGAAAATGTAGTAATACCTGTAACTGGCCGCTGTGCGAATGCGCAGTGGACGGCCACCAGGGGCGATCTTGATGCCGAAGAGCGAGGCAGCAACCATTGAACCCAGCGCATGCTCCAGACGGGCTTCTGGGGCCAGTACGGACTCCATGCCGGCGTCTCGTGCCCGTAGGTAAAACTCAGTGTCAACCCCGTCGATGAACAGTTCTTCCATCAGCAGGCCAATGGAGTCCAATGCCTCACACGGGATCAACAGGCCTGATTGGATCGGCTCGCCTCCAAGGAGAGTATCCTTGTGCGCCCCGCGCCTTCGGGTCGGCAGGCCACTGATCGATCCGGGAGCCACCATGCCAACAGTGACGCCGTTAGCCCGGGCAACCTCGTGGGCGGCAAGTAATTTGGCGGTGTACCCGGGATCAAGCAGTGAATCCTGGTCCATGGTGAGAATGAACACCGGGTTGCTGGCGTGTTCCCGAGCCGCCCGAATGCCAGCGTTGAGGGCACCGGCGATACCGCTGTTGCGCCGTAGACGTACAACCTGGGCTCCCATGGACTCCAGTTGGGCCAGGATTCCCTGACAGTCGTTGGGGCTTCCGTCATCGACGGCAACCACATGGCCCACCTGCTCCATCAGCGCCGCGCAATGTGCCACAACGCCAGCATCCGGGTTGTACAACGAAACTACTGCGGCGATGTTGTCCTCTGGAACCTTGCCCATTCGGCGCGACTAGGCTGGCTGGACGTCAGGCTGGGCGTCAATCCAGTTGGCCAACAGGTCGATGCCCTGGGCCAGATTGTATTGAGGTGTCCAGCCCAGTACCCGCTCGGCATCGGAGACGTCGGCCCACGCGTGACGCACATCGCCTTGGCGGTACTGTCCGGTGACATGAGGAGCTGGGGCGTTGTAATGCTTGGCGATCAATTCCGCAGCCGTTCCGATCGTTTGAAACTCACCGGAACCAACGTCCATGGGCTCATCCTGGACTGTAGCGGACAAGGCCCCGGCAACAATTGCTGAGGCAACGTCGTCAATCAGGATGAAGTCGCGACGGACGTCACCGTCTTCATAGAGCGGGATGGACTTTCCGCCCATGGCCATGCGGCAAAACAGGCTCATGATGCCGGTGTAGGGGTTGATGAGGGACTGACCGGGGCCGTATACGTTCTGCAGCCGCAGGATAACCGTCTCTATGCCGAAGGACTTCGCCCACGCCTGGATGATGTGTTCCTGTGCCAGCTTGGTGCCACCGTAGACGCTGACAGGTGCCGGGAAAGTTGTGGCGGCCTTCATCGCTACTGGGCTGGCGTCGGGGAAGTCCCACTGACCTTCATCCAAGGTTGTGCTGGTTCGTTGACCGGGATAGAACGTGCTGCCGTCCGCCCTTGTCCAAGCGCCTTCACCGTAAACAGCACGGCTGGATGAGAGCACAATGCGACGGGGGAGTTTTTGGTGTCTTGTGAGTCCGTCGAGCAGTTGCGTGGTGCCGACGACGTTCACATGCGCGTGGCGGGTCGACTCGTTCAGCGACTGGGCAGTTCCAGTCTCGGCCGCCAGGTGGATGACGACGTCGGGTGTCACAGTGGCCAAGACCGTGTCCCAAGTCTGGGCTTCCGTTACATCTCCGACGATGAGCTCAACTGCCTCAGCGAGTTCTGCCGGCCGCTCCCCGCTGGCATGAATTTGGGGGTGGAGGTTGTCCACCACCACGACGCGGTCGAATGCTTCCACGAGGGTGGCTGATATTGCGCAGCCGATGAAGCCGGCGCCGCCTGTGACCAGTACGGTCCCGCCGGAGTGGATCGTTGAAGAAGGATTAGTCACGAAAGACCTTTCGAAGATTTGAGTCAGCTGCCGAAGGCATGCCGGGCAAGTGCCTTCATGGCCACTGTATGACGGGTCATTGCTGCACGTGGAAGTAGAGCCAGGGCGTGGGCGCGCGATGTTAGCCGAAGCTTGGCGGCCCGTTTGGTTCTGGTCCAGCCAAGCTCCTCAGCTTGGCTGGCGGCAAAAGCGAAGTATTCACGCTCGCCAGCGAACCTGGATCCGTCAACGAGCTTGGCCGATGAGGCACTTGCCGAATGGCGGCGGTAGGAGAAACAGACTGTGGGTTCGACCAATATCTGTGCACCCTGGTAAATCATGTCCATGGTCAGGGCGACATCCTGAATGATGGGATAACCCTCGCGGAAGTCAACCTCACGGATCTTCTCCGTGCGGAAGGCCAACGACGGCCAGTATAGCCACACACCGTGCATGAGATTTGTAGCCAAGGATTCGCCGGAGAGCAGTTGACGGCTGTTGCTGCGAGGTTTTACACAACGCTGCTTGACAGTATCAACAAGCGTATTGACTGTCCGGCCATCCTCATCGATCACTATGACGCCCGGCTGGATGATCGAAGCTTCAGGGAAGCGTTCGTGACCGGCAAGAATCGTAGAAACGTAGTTCGGATGAATGATGTCATCGCACCCGAGGATCACTATCATTTCTTGTTTTGCCAGGGCAACACAGCTTCGGTAGTTCGCGGTGATCCCTTCGTTATGCTCTTTGCGGATGTAAGTAATCCGCGGATGAGCCAACTCAGCAACAAATCTTTCGATGGCACGGTCAGGATAGGCGTCGTCGATGATCGTCAACTCCCAATCATCGCAATCCTGGGCAACGACGCTGCGCACCGTTGCTTCCATGTATCCGGGATCTCCCCAATAGGGGATGAAGATATCCAATGGCATTTAGTCGCCGTCTCTTTTCTGAGTTTCGGTGGGGGAAATTCTTCCCGCGACTTCTTCGATTTGTGTACGAAGAATCGCCACTTCTTCGGCAAGTGTTCGGGTCTCGTCCTCCAGTACGGATAATTCCCAGGACAAATGCAGGCAAACACCCAAGAGCAGCAAAATACTCAAGATGAATAGGAGGTTGGATGGAAGCTGTACGCCCAAAAGCTCCGCGGCAATGTTTAGCAGCTGAGGGAATGCTGCCAGAACCACAGTGAGTGCGCCCACAACAAGCCACAAAGTTGCGTACTTTTCACGGAACTTCTTCCGTCGAAGCATTTCCAAGACAAGGCCCACGATGGCAAGGGCCAGCAGCAGTGCTGCAAGATTACTCATGGACTACTCTCCCGCCGGCACAGTGAGGCTCGGCTGGTTGGAGGGGACAACAGAACGCTTACGGGTAAATGCAAATAATAGGGCAAAGACCGACCTTCCCAGGTAGATGGCGGCCTTCATAGGATTATGGCTAGGGGTCCCACCCTGCCGTGGGCGCATCTCCACTGGCACCTGTGTCACGGTGCAGCCTGAGCGAAGAGCCACAACGAGGGAATCGATCGTGTCTCCCAAGTACTCGGCAGGGTAATGGTCAAGGTACTGGCTGATAGCACGGTCGTTGGCAGCACGAAATCCACTGGTCACATCCGTAAGCTTTGTTTTGGCCACGGCTGAAATCACCTTTGCCAGCACGAGCATGGCCCACTTGCGCGGGCCTCGGACAGTGTAGTCTCCCCGGTCGGCGAAACGCGCGCCAATGGAGATGTCAGCTACTTCGAGACCGGCCAGAACTTCAGCGATATTTCGCGGATCATGCTGGCCATCTGCATCAACCTGTATGACACGGGAATAGCCCATCCGGCGTGCATATTTGAAACCGGCACGCATGGCCCCGCCGACCCCAAGGTTGAACGGGAGGTTCAAGACGGTTGCACCCGCAGCTGCGGCAACAGCCGCCGTCGAGTCAGTCGAGCCGTCATTGACTACGAGGACATCGTAGCTTTCACTGGCGGCCAGAACTTCCGCTACCGTGGCGGCAACGGCTTCTTCTTCGTTCCAGGCAGGCATGATGATCAGCACGCGCTGGGTGGGTAAGGAATTCATATCATCCAAACTATATCAAGTAGTCAAAGTGTAATTATGTGCATCCGGCCGGCGGAGCGTCCTGCGCTAGAGCCGTGTTTCCAAGTCGGCGGGGATTCTGCCCATCCTTGACCGCAGAGCGTCTCGGAAACCGGCAGCTGCTGCGGTGAGCAGTTTCACTCTATTTGGGCTGAAAAGGAAACGGAGCAAGTGTGCCTTTGACTCCTCGATCAGACGGCGTGCCACCCACTTCGGATAGCGGCGCGCGTAGCGTTTGGTAAGCACAGTTCCATTGCGGCAAATGTAGTAGATGCGGCTGGGGGAGTGATAGTTGAAGGAAATTTCCCGGCCAAAAAGGCCAACGCTACGTCCAAGGACCACAGCTTTGCCGCGCTCACCCAAATCATGTTCGATGGCGCAGTCAGGACCAATGATTGTGGCCAGACCTGCTTCCCTGCACCGCATGGTGAAGTCGGAATCAACGCCGTCGATGAAGAAATCCGAAGCAAAAGGACCCACGGATTCAATGGTCTTCCGGGGGATGACGAATCCGGACTGCATGGGATCGAATGCCTGCCGGAATCCCTGAATCTCCCCCATCGCGGGGCTCGGATGGCCACTGTAGCTTGCGGCACACACAAAGCCAACGCCGACGCCGGCTGCTTGTGCCCGTGCCACGGTTTCCAAAGCGGTGGCAACGTAGTCTTCGGACAACACTGAATCTTGATCCAATGTGATGAAGTAGTCAGGCAGCCACTGTTCACGGGCATGGTTGACTCCGGTATTGAGGGCCACGGCGATGCCTTGGTTGGTGGGCAGCCGCAGCACAGTTGCCCCGGTGCCCTCCAATTCCGCTAAGACTCCGGCGGATCCTTCGGGCGAGCCGTCGTCAACAATGACGATGTGGTCTACTTGCATCGCCAAAGCACGGACCGTGCTGACCAGGGTGGGCGACGGCCGGTAGGCGGCAATGACAGCGGCAGTGGTCTGGTGGCCTTGACTATTCGCCATTTTCGGGGGAATTCCTTCCAAGGTTGAGAACCCTCAGCGAGGGGAAAAGGAGTGTGACGAAAAGCAGGGCTTCACTGAGGGCCATGCCCATGGCAATCCCGACGGCGTTGCCGGCAAAGCCGGAGACCAGCATGACGGCCACACCAAACACAGCCGACACAAGAGTCCAGCGAAGAATGAGGGCTCTTTCTCCGGCTGGAATGAGGAGGTTGCGGATGAACGGTGTGCTCGCCGACAGGAAAGCAAACGACACACCATAGTAGAAGCAGAGTTCGGTGCTGGCCTGAATCTGGCCGGCAAAGAGGATGGCGCTAGCCGTGGGTCCGGCTACTGTCAGTATCGCGGCGCCGATGACACCCAATATGACATGGGACCAGATGGCCATGACATGCCGCTGGCGTGTGTTGGAGATCCCTGATTCGATGGTCCAGCTTTGGAACGCGTTTCCCAAGGCCACAATGGTGAACAGGCCAAAACGATAGAGAGTGTCCGCTGTGGCGAGCGCCCCGGAGGCAGCCGCGGATGTGGTTGCCGTGGCAATCGGGGTTGGTGTCGAGGCGTAGGCGTTACCGGCTAGGTTTATGCTCGCAGTGTGTCCCTGCGCCTTGATTTCTCCGAGGGTGGCCCGCACATCTGTTGGAAGCCAAACACCGGTTGGTGCCAGTCTCCGGTGGAAAAGGACCAAGGCCAGCACAGTCGCCACAGCGAGAATGGCTGTGTAGTTCCAGAGCTGATGCGTCAGCATCAGCAATGGTGCCGATATGGCAGTGGCCAGGAACCGCGGGACTGTGTCAAAAATGGCCAGTAGCTTGGGCTGACCCATGCCAATGCAGAACCAGGCCGGGGACATGCCCGTCAGGACCGAAGCAAGAGCCATGTTGACCGCCTCGGCTCTGAACCCAGGAGCGGCAATCATGGCGGAGAGGACCACCACAACGGGAACGATCAGCAGCATCAGTAGGATGCGGGTCCTTATGCTGGCCAGATAGATGGCGCCTCGATCATGGCTGCCTGCAGCCCGGGCAATGGCGACCGGACCGTCAATGTTCCAACCCCATAGCAGGACAGTTGCGCCAAAAATTCCAATGGCCTGCCCCGAAATGACGCTTGATATTCCTTCGGCGCCGACAAATCCGGAAATGATAGGCAGCAGCAGCAGTGGTGTGACCAACGACAAGAGCGGCAGAAAGGTAAAACCTGAAAGTCGCAGCAGAACGGTCTTCATGTCGGGAATGGGATCCTTGGGCAGTCGATTGGTCTCTTCACTCTACTGGAGTTGGGCGTGCCCCGAGATCATCTAGAATGTCCGGGGGCGGTCTAGATTCGATTCCGGCGGCCTTGGCAGTGCAGCATCGAGCGAAGAGTGAGTCCAATGACCGAGAACCCATACGAAGAGCCTGGAACTGTGCGTGTAAGCGTCTGCATGGCTACATATCGTGGTGCCCGCTACGTGGGGGAGCAACTGGAATCCATCTTGGCGCAATTGGGTGCCAACGATGAAGTCGTCGTGGTGGACGATGCTTCGCCCGATGAAACCGTCGCTGTCATCAAGGGGCTGCAGGATCCCCGAATCCGGATTTTTGAAGTCGCAAAGAACCAAGGATATGTACGCTCCTTTGAGCAGGCAGTTCTTGCCAGTCACGGTGATTTCATCTTCCTGGCCGACCAGGACGATGTGTGGATGCCCGGCAGGCTGGAGGCGATGCTCAGTGCGCTGGAGGACACCGACGTCGTGGCGTCGAACTTCGCCGTCCTGGGTGGCGGTTCACGGAATGGTGTTCCTGAATTGGCATCGGCTGATTCCTCCCGCTATCTGAGAAACATCCTCGGGGTAGTCATTGGATACCGGCCCTACTACGGCTGTGCCATGGCGATGACCAGGCGGCAGGCGGAGATATTCACACCCATCCCGCACTATCTGGTGGAGTCTCATGATCTATGGATGGCCCTGTGCGGAAATATTGGCAAATCCATGACACACCTGCAAGAACCCACTCTCTGGCGCCGCTTGCACGCGGACAACGTCACACCTCGCGGGTGGCGCTCGCTTGGTGTCATTCTGCGGGCTCGGATCATGATCCTGCGGGCATTGGTGGAAGCCGCAAGGCGTACCAAGGCAGCCCGCACATAGGAACAGTCCGGGTTCCCCTGTCTCCAGCGGCCCTTTCCGGAACATCCCACAATTCTCGAGCTAAATGATCCGCAATTGGACGGCCCGGAATCCCCGGGAGATGGCACACTAGGACGAAGGCCAAATTCAATCCACGGATTCGACAGCATTCCTCGACCAGGCCTGCGCAGTCCCGTGGCTGCGGCCAGGGGTAACCCTGAATGCTAATCTGTTCTGGCCAACTGCCGTGATTGCGGTTGAAATCTGGTCTGCTAGTACTCCCGCACGACAAGAGGCAGTGTCCCAGACGTTCGGGGACGGAAACCGTGAAAGGTGCTATGTCAACGTATAAGCCCGCCCGAACAGCTGCTTGCTGGCATCCCAGTCGCAAAGTTGGATTGGGATCCATTGCCAGTGTTATCGCCTTGACGTCAGTGATCCTTGCCGGTGGAGCCGGACTTTGGCCATTGTCGGCACAGGCAGCACCGCAGGGTCCTGAGACCACATCACCGGAAAGCAGCGCTTCGCCTGCAGCGCCTTCCGCATCCGCCCAGCCCCTCCTCGAGACGCCCTCACCGGACGTCGCAGCCAGTCCAGACGCGGCTGAGCCGGGGATTTCCAATGGATACGCAAAACCAGAGGGTCCGGGGGCGGAGATGGGCTCTGCCGGCAAGTCGGCCGCCAATGGCGCACCCGGCCAAACGCGAAGTCTCCCAAGAGCCCAGGCGCTGGGTCTGGATGGCAGCAGTGCCCGGGCCATCCAGCCGGATGGAACGGAAGGCCTGCCCCTGGGCATGGATGTCAGCGGATGGCAGCCAACCGTCGACTGGGCTGGGGCATGGGCCAATGGTGCGCGGTTCGCCTACATCAAGGCCTCTGAAGGTCCTTGGACGATGAACGACTACTTCGCCCAGCAGTACAACGGTGCGGCGGCCGTGGGCATGGTGCGCGGCGCCTACCATTTTGCCCGCCCCCATATTTCCGGTGGGAAAAACCAGGCAGAAGTCTTCATTCAAAGTGGTGGGGGCTGGTCTGCTGACGGAAAAACCTTGCCCGGAGTTCTGGACCTGGAGGCGCATGTTCCCGTGAGTGCCGCGGATAAGGTCGGGTCATGCTACAACATGACGCCCGCCCAACTGGTGGCCTGGACACGGGATTTCACCTCGACATATAAGAACCTCACATCCCGCGACGCGGTCATATATTCCTCCTACAGTTTTTGGCAGAGTTGCATGGGCAACACCACGGCATTTTCTGCAATAAACCCGCTGTGGATTGCCGCCTACGGCCCGCCTTTGAGCGGAGTTCTCATGCCCGGAGGATGGCCGGCATTCACCTTTTGGCAGTATGCAGATGCTGGTACATTCCCCGGAGATCAAAACGTTTTCAACGGTTCCTACGATCAGCTCAAGACCTTTGTCGGCGGTCGGGAGGCGCCCATTGCCGTGACAGTTAGAGATGTGGTTGCGGGCAAGGATTTTGATGGTGATGGGGTTCCTGATGTTATTGCCACGAAGTCGGATGGGACGTTGTGGTTTTATCCGGGAAGTGGCACCGGGGCTGTTGGGGCTGCTCGGAAGATTGGTTCCGGGTGGAATATTTATGATGTCGTTGCCGGTGTTGGGGATTTCAACAAGGATGGCAAGAATGATCTTGTGGCACGGAAAACTGACGGTTCGCTGTGGTTTTATGCCGGTACTGGGGTTGTTAACAACACCAGCGAGGGTTACCGTGGCGGGGTCAAGGTGGGCGAGTTTGGCTGGGGTGCCTTCACCCAAATTCTTGGTGTTGGCGACTTCGACACCGATGGAAACGCCGACCTGCTAACTACTCGTGCGGACGGCACTTTGTGGTTCTATCCTGGCAGTGGCACGGGCACGCCCGGTGCTGGGCGCCAGATCGGGAGCGGCTGGAACATGTATGACCAGTTGGTTGCTCCGGGTGATTTCGATCTCGACGGCAAGGCGGACATTATTGCCCGCAAACCTGATGGCAGCCTCTGGCACTACGCCGGCACCGGTACTGTCAGCGGGTCCAGTGAAGGCTACAGGGGGGCCACCAAGATTGGTGATTTTGGCTGGAGTGCATTCAGCCAGATCGTCGGAGCCGGCGATGCGAACAAGGACGGCAAGAATGACCTGATGACCCGGACTCCTGACGGCGCCCTCTCCTTCTACCCCGGCACCGGTATGAAGAATTACGGGGTGCGCGGCGGCAGCAAAATAGGGCTCTTCGGTTGGGACGCCTTCAACAATGTGGTTGCGGGCAAGGATTTTGATGGTGATGGGGTTCCTGATGTTATTGCCACGAAGTCGGATGGGACGTTGTGGTTTTATCCGGGAAGTGGCACCGGGGCTGTTGGGGCTGCTCGGAAGATTGGTTCCGGGTGGAATATTTATGATGTCGTTGCCGGTGTTGGGGATTTCAACAAGGATGGCAAGAATGATCTTGTGGCACGGAAAACTGACGGTTCGCTGTGGTTTTATGCCGGTACTGGGGTTGTTAACAACACCAGCGAGGGTTACCGTGGCGGGGTCAAGGTGGGCGAGTTTGGCTGGGGTGCCTTCACCCAAATTCTTGGTGTTGGCGACTTCGACACCGATGGAAACGCCGACCTGCTAACTACTCGTGCGGACGGCACTTTGTGGTTCTATCCTGGCAGTGGCACGGGCACGCCCGGTGCTGGGCGCCAGATCGGGAGCGGCTGGAACATGTATGACCAGTTGGTTGCTCCGGGTGATTTCGATCTCGACGGCAAGGCGGACATTATTGCCCGCAAACCTGATGGCAGCCTCTGGCACTACGCCGGCACCGGCGTCGCCAACGGGGCCAGTGAGAGTTTTCGGGGGGCCACCAAGATTGGTGATTTTGGCTGGAATGCATTCAGCCAGATCGTCGGAGCCGGCGATGCGAACAAGGACGGCAAGAATGACCTGATGACCCGGACGCCTGACGGCGCCCTCTCCTTCTACCCCGGCTTTGTGGAGCGAAACAACGGATATGCCTCCGCAACAAAGGTGGGAACACTGTAACCTGCCCGAGCGGCAGTGCATCCCAGGATTGGGTGGCCTGGTTGTTGTCGCTGATCACAACAGCCAGGGCGTGACGCGGGCCTCGAGGATGTGTCGGACGTGCCCCAAGGCCCGCCAGCCGTGTCGGCCGGGATTAAACGAATGCGCCGCCCCGTGTATCGGAGCCGAAATGAATCATGGAGTCCGGCTAAGCTGGAACAATGCGAAATCTCATTGTGACCGGCGGCGCCGGCTTCATCGGCTCGAACTTTGTCCACTACGTCCTTGAAAACACTGACATGAACGTGACTGTTTTGGACAAGCTCACCTACGCGGGCAACCTGGCCTCACTGGACGGGCTGGACGCGGATCGTTTCACGTTCGTGCAGGGCGACATTTGTGATGCGGAACTGGTCGATGGTCTGGTGGCAGCCGCTGACGCAGTGGTTCACTACGCGGCTGAATCTCACAACGATAATTCGCTCCACGATCCCCGCCCGTTCCTGGACACCAACATCATCGGCACCTACACGTTGATTGAGGCGGCCCGCAAGCACAACAAGCGCTTCCACCACATCTCCACCGACGAGGTCTACGGTGATCTTGAGCTCGACGATCCCCAGCGTTTCACGGAATCCACGCCATACGCCCCCTCGAGCCCGTACTCCTCCACCAAAGCAGGTTCGGATCTGTTGGTTCGAGCCTGGGTGCGTTCCTTCGGCTTGCAGGCCACCATCAGCAACTGCTCCAACAACTATGGCCCCTACCAGCACGTGGAAAAGTTCATTCCCCGCCAAATCACGAATGTGATCGATGGAATCCGCCCCAAGCTCTACGGCAAGGGAGAGAACGTGCGTGACTGGATCCACGCCAATGACCACTCCTCGGCCGTCCTGGCAATACTGGAAAAGGGACGTATCGGCGAGACGTACTTGATCGGTGCCGACGGCGAGAAGAACAACAAGGAAGTTGTCGAACTGATCCTCACCCACATGGGCTTGCCTGCCGATGCCTACGACCACGTGATCGACCGCCCGGGGCACGACCTGCGGTACGCGATCGAATCCGAGAAGCTGCGCACCGAGCTGGGCTGGACGCCGTCGTTCGCCAACTTTGATGCCGGCATCGAGGACACCATCAAGTGGTACCGGGACAACGAGTCATGGTGGCGCCCCCAGAAGGCCGCCACTGAAGCCAAGTACAAGGAACAGGGCCAGTAAGAATGACTTTTGAGTTCTCCAAGACGCTGACCGCCACCGCCACCACCATTCCCGGGGTTGTCCTCTACGATCTCCCCGTCCATGGGGACAACAGGGGATGGTTCAAGGAAAACTGGCAGCGCGAGAAAATGATGGCGCTGGGCTTGCCGGACTTTTCCCCGGTCCAGAACAACATTTCCTTCAATGAGAAAGCTGGAACCACTCGCGGGATCCATGCCGAACCGTGGGACAAGTTCATTTCCGTGGCCACCGGCAAGATCTTCGGTGCCTGGGTTGACCTGCGTGAAGGCGACTCCTTCGGTGCTGTGTTCACTGCGGAGCTGGACCCCTCACAAGCTATCTTCATTCCCCGCGGCGTGGGCAATGCCTTCCAAACCCTGGAAGACAACACGGCCTACACGTACCTGGTCAATGACCACTGGTCAGCCGACGCCCAAGGCCAGTACACCTTCTTGAATCTGGCGGATGAGACAGCCGCCATTGAATGGCCCATTCCTTTGGCTGAGGCTGAGCTCTCCGACAAAGACAAGGCGCATCCGCGCCTCGCCGATGTGGCGCCCATGCCGCCGAAGAAGACACTTGTTGTGGGTGCCGATGGACAACTGGGCAAGGCATTGCGTGCTGCCTACGACGGCGACAACAATGTGGAGTTTGCCGCCCGGGCTGACTTTGACCTCGCCTCCGAGGCGTCCTACAGCGCCCGGAACTGGAAGAACTACTCCACCATCATCAACGCCGCCGCCTACACGGCAGTGGACACCGCCGAAGCACCCGAGGGACGCCAAGCGGCCTGGGCTATCAACGTCACCGCTGTGGCGAACCTGGCCAAGGTGGCCACAAGCCACGGCATCACCTTGGTGCATGTTTCCAGTGACTATGTCTTTGATGGCACAGCCCAAACCCACGGCGAAGACGAGGCTCTCTCACCATTGGGTGTCTATGGCCAAAGCAAGGCTGCCGGCGATGCCGTCGTCTCGGTCGTCCCGCGGCACTACATTGTGCGCACCAGCTGGGTCATCGGCGAAGGAAATAACTTTGTTCGCACCATGGCATCCCTGGCCGCCCGCGGCATCGATCCCGGCGTCGTCAATGACCAGATTGGCCGGTTGAGCTTCACCGAAGACATCGCCGCCGGCATCATCCACCTGCTCGAATCCGGTGCGGACTACGGCGTCTACAATCTCAGCAACGACGGCGAACCCCAGTCATGGGCCGACATCGCCGCCGACGTGTATGAACTCACCGGGCACAGCCGCAACGCTGTCTCGGGAGTCAGCACGGAAGACTACTTCAAGGGCAAACCGGCAGCACCCCGGCCCCTGAACAGCACGCTGGACCTGAATAAAATCAAAGCCACAGGGTTCGCCCCGGCAGCCGCGAAGCAACGCCTCACCGAGTATTTGGCCAAGTAGAAATGGAAACCATGAAAGTTTTGGTCACAGGTGGTGCCGGCTACATTGGTTCACACATGGTCCTGTGCCTGCTGGAAGCCGGCCATGACGTGGTTGTCCTGGACAATCTGGCGAATTCATCGGCTGAGTCGCTGCGCAGGGTGGAAGAGCTGACAGGCAAGCACCCGGAATTCATTGAGCTGGACCTGCTCGACGCGCTCGGGGTGGACAATTTGTTTGCCTCAGGCGCCTTTGATTCAGTCATCCACTTTGCCGGGTTTAAAGCTGTGGGGGAATCTGTTGCCCAGCCGCTGAAGTACTACCACAACAATATTGTGGGAACCCTGAACCTGTTGGCCTCCATGGACAAGCACGGCGTGCGCTCACTGGTGTTCAGCTCCTCCGCCACTGTCTACGGCGCCAGCGAAGAAGTCCCCCTCATCGAAAAGATGCCGTTGGATGCCACCAATCCTTATGGGCGCACGAAGGAACAGATCGAGGATATTCTCAGCGATTTGGGTGCCTCAGATCCCACCTGGCGGGTAGCGCTGCTGCGCTACTTCAACCCTGTGGGCGCGCACGAATCCGGGCGGATTGGTGAAGATCCCTCGGGTATTCCCAACAACCTCCTGCCGTTTGTTGCACAGGTTGCCGTGGGCCGCCGCGAAAAAGTCATGGTTTTCGGTAATGACTATCCCACTCCGGACGGCACAGGTGTGCGCGACTACATCCACGTCATGGACCTTGCTGCCGGCCACCTGGCCGCCCTTGGATACTTGGGCAGCCACGCAGGAGTTTTCACCTGGAATTTGGGTACGGGGAACGGTTCCTCGGTGCTGGAAGTTATCCAGGCATTCGGTGATGCCGCAGGCAAACCGATCCCGTTTGAATTCGCTCCTCGCCGTCCCGGTGATGCCGCTGTCAGCTACGCGGATCCGTCGGCGGCACTGGCAGATCTGGGCTGGTCGGCACACCGCAGCCTGGCCCAGATGTGCGCAGATCACTGGCGCTGGCAAGAAAGCAATCCAAACGGGTACGCCGCTTCCTAGCGGAGCCGGTGATCGAAAGTGGACCGGGACCGCAATGGACGAGCAGCCCCGGTTCACCAGCTATCTTGCAAATTCAAAAGAAAAGGCTACATCAACGTGAAGATTGCTGTCATTGCACTGGGAAAGATTGGTCTGCCCTTGGCTGTACAGTTCGCCTCCAAGGGGCACGAGGTTGTTGGCGTCGACGTCAACCAAGCCGTGGTTGACTTGGTCAACGAGGCCAAAGAACCGTTCCCCGGTGAAGCGCACTTGCAGGAAATGCTCTCGGCGCTGGTACCTGCAGGAAAGTTGCGTGCGACGACGAACTACGCCGACGCTGTTCCCGGGGCTGACGCCGTGGTTTTAGTGGTCCCATTGTTTGTTGACAAGGATGCCAACCCAGACTTTGGCTGGATGGACACGGCAACCGCCGAGCTGGCTTCGCACCTGACACCGAACACCTTGGTTGCCTACGAAACCACCTTGCCCGTGGGCACCACCCGAACGCGCTGGAAGCCGGCCCTGGAAGCCGGCTCGGGCCTGGTTGAGGGCAAGGATTTTCACCTCGTGTTCTCGCCCGAGCGTGTGTTGACAGGCCGCGTCTTTGAAGACCTGCGCAAGTACCCCAAGCTGGTGGGTGGCCTCTCCGATGCCGGCGCCGCCAAAGCGGTGGAGTTCTACGAGGCAGTGCTTGACTTTGACGAGCGCCCGGATCTGGTGCGCGGCAACGGCGTGTGGGACCTTGGCTCGGCCGAGGCGTCCGAGCTCGCCAAGCTCGCGGAAACCACCTACCGGGACGTCAACATTGGCTTGGCCAACCAGTTTGCCCGCTTCGCAGCCACAACCGGCATTGACATTTACCAGGTCATCGCCGCCTCCAACTCACAGCCATACAGCCACATCCACCAGCCCGGCATTGCCGTGGGCGGGCACTGCATCCCCGTCTACCCACGCCTCTACCTGTGGAATGACCCGGAAGCAACAGTGGTTCGCGCAGCACGCGCGGCCAACGCTGACATGCCGGAATACACTATTGGCCTGCTGGAAGGTGCGTTTGGTGACCTGACCGGGGCACGCGTCGTCGTCCTCGGGGCCGCCTACCGCGGAGGGGTCAAGGAAACGGCATTCTCGGGTGTCTTTGACGCGGTCGAGTCGATCACACGCCGTGGCGGCACGGCATTGGTGCACGATCCCCTGTACACGGACGCGGAACTGGAAAAGCTCGGGTTCCTGCCCTACCATTTCGGCGAAGCCGTGGATGCAGCCGTGGTCCAGGCAGACCACAGCGAATACCGTGAGCTGACACCGGCAGATTTGCCCGGGGTGAAGGCGTTCATCGATGGCCGGCGCGTCAGCACGGCAGAGAAGTGGGACGGCGTTACCTACCGTGTCATTGGCAAGGCGTAACTAAAAACGTGCGTGTTCTTGTCTTCACCACCTGGTTTCCGGACTCCGAGAACCAGGCCACGGCGCCCTTCAATCTCAAACACGTTCAAGCCATTGCGGCCCAGCACGATGTGCGGGTTATTCACGTCCGCCTGGGCGGTTCAGGCGATGTGATTTCGGAGAACTACGGCGCGGTGCCCGTCACCCGGATTCCGCTGTCCCCGCGCAGGCCGCTGGGATATCTGGCGATGGCGCGGCAGTTGTGGGCTGCGCTGTGGCAGACGGACGTGCTGCACACCATGGCTTTCAGCTCCGCCGTGATTGCGGCCCCTGTTCAGGCGTTCAAGCGGACCCGCTGGGTGCACACCGAACACTGGAGTGGAATGGCCAATCCAGCCAGCGTTTCCAAGCTGTGGGTGGTTTTTTCGCCACTGAGGTATGTCTTGAAACTACCCGATGCGGTGACAGCCGTGAGCGCCGCCCAGGCCGATCAACTGAGCCGTTTTGCACGCGGCGGGAGGGTGGAAGTTGTCCCCAATGTGGTCCAGGGTCCGGATGCGCTGGCCACCCGCCAAGGAATGCCCGACGGCGCCCCTCGCCTCGTCGGAGTCGGTGGGCTTATCGCGCGCAAACGCCCCATGCTGGCGTTGGAAGCGCTGCGACTTGTGCGAGCAGGCGGATTGGATGCCACACTGACCTTGGTGGGTGATGGGCCGTTGCGAGCGGAACTTGAGTCAGCTGCGGCAGCTGCCAATCTGGGCGGAAAATTCACCATTACCGGTCTCGTGGCACCCGACCAGGTCAGTGCGGCGCTGCGGGCCGCGGATCTATTTATTTTGCCCAGCAGCCACGAAACGTTTTGTGTCTCGGCTGCCGAGGCCGTCGCTGCCGGACTGCCCGCGATCGTCACGGATCTGCCAGCCGTGCGTGATTTTCTCACTGTACGCAACAGCGTCCTGGTCGCAGGGGATTCGGCAGAAGACTTTGCTGCAGGCATCCACGACGCGCTGGCAAAGTTCTCGCAGGTTTCTCCGGCGACCATCTCGGGCACCATTGCGAGCCGATATGCGCCACGGGTGATCGCGGACAAGTTCTCTGCCGTGTATGCCCGTGTCCGGGGTGCGGGCGGTTAGCTGGGATAATGGCAAACAAGCCACTTCAGAGGGATCTAGTGCGCAGCGAGAGGAAACAACGGCATGACATACGTAGCAGCTAGCGCCGACGTGGCGGAACAGGCCGGCCTGGGTGACGGAACCAAGGTTTGGCATCTGGCCCAGGTCCGTGAGGGTGCCGTGCTGGGGGCGAACTGCATTGTTGGCAGGGGTGCGTATGTGGGACCCGGCGTGCACATAGGCGAAAATTCGAAGATCCAAAATTATGCCTTGGTTTATGAGCCAGCGGTTTTGGGCAAGGGTGTTTTCATTGGCCCCGCGGTAGTCCTCACCAACGACACCTACCCGCGGGCCGTCACCCCCGAAGGAGCGCCGAAGGGTGCCGACGATTGGACAGCTGTTGGGGTCACCATTGAGGACGGTGCATCCATCGGTGCCCGGGCAGTCTGTGTTGCCCCGCTGACCATTGGCCGTTGGGCCACCATCGCAGCTGGTTCCGTGGTGACTCGTGACGTCCCGGCATTTGCCTTGATGGTTGGCGTTCCGGCACGGCGGCTGGGCTGGGTGGGCAAGGCCGGCTTCCCGCTGAATGCCGAAGGCGGTTTCTGGGTGTGCCCGGAAACCGGAGCCAAGTATGTTGAAGATTCAAACTCCCTGAAAGAGGCTGAGGACAGCGCATGAGCCAGGACTTTATTCCGGCAGCAAAACCCATTATTGGTGACCAGGAGCGGGCAGCGGTTGATGCTGTCATGGCCTCAGGCATGTTGGCTCAGGGCCAGCAGGTGGCCAGCTTTGAGAGTGAATTCTCCGAGGTCCTCCTCGACGGCCGCGCCAGCGTCGCCGTCAACTCCGGCACCTCCGGCCTGCACCTGGGTTTGCTGGCTTGTGGGGTTGGTCCAGGGGATGAGGTCATTGTGCCGTCATTCACCTTTGCCGCAACAGGCAATTCGGTTGCGCTCACGGGGGCCACCCCGGTGTTTGCCGACATTGAGTTGGATTACTACGCACTGGACGTGGCCCATGTGGAATCGCTGATAACTGAGAAGACCAAGGGCATCATGCCGGTCCACCTATACGGGCACCCTTTCGCAGCCGAGGCTTTTGCGGCATTGGCGGACAAGCACGGAATCGACCTGTACGAGGACGCTGCCCAGGCCCATGGTGCCGCCGTCAACGGCAAAAAGGTTGGAACGTTCGGCAAATTCGGCATGTTCAGCCTGTACCCCACCAAGAACATGACCTCTGGCGAAGGTGGCATGGTTTCGACGTCGGACGCCCTGGTGGAGCGAAACCTTCGCCTGCTGCGCAACCAAGGCATGGAAACGCAGTACGAAAACGAGCTGGTTGGTTTCAACAACCGCATGACTGACCTGCATGCCTCCATCGGCAGGGTCCAGTTGACCAAGGTCATGGGCTGGACCAAGCAACGCCAGGACAACGCCGCGTTCCTGACGGCCAACCTTGAGGGTGTAGGTACACCCAAAGTTGCCCAGGGTGCCGAGCACGTCTACCACCAGTACACCATTCGCGTGGCTGAGGGCCGGGATGAGATGCACGCCCGTCTGCGGTCGGAGTTCAACATTGGTTCCGGTGTGTACTATCCGGTACCCAACCACCGGCTGCCCTCGTTCAACCGCACCGAGGACCTGCCCAACACGGAGATCGCCGCCAAGGAAGTACTTTCCTTGCCAGTTCATCCGTCATTGACCCGCAATGACCTTGAACGAATTGTCACAGCAGTGAACACCATCACCAAGGCGGGTGCCTGAGCATGGCCAATCTTAGGGTAGGACTCATCGGCCTGGGCATGATGGGCCGCCACCACGGGCGCGTCATTCGTGAAGTGGAAGGCTTGGACTTGGTCGCCGTGGCTGACGCGCATGGTGATCCCCACGGCGTGGCCAGGGACCTGACCGTCTTGGGCGGCGTCGAGGAGCTCATCGCAGCCGGCATAGACATGGCGGTTGCGGCCGTTCCCACGGGCATGCATGAGGAAGTTGGCCTGGCCTTGGCCGAGGCCGGCATACATACTCTGGTGGAGAAGCCCATCGCTGCCAGTGCACCGGCCGGCCGGCGCCTCGTTGAAGCGTTTGCCGCCAAGGGACTCGTGGGCGCAGTGGGACATATTGAACGGTTCAACCCCGCCTTGCAGTCGTTGCGTCAGCGAATTGCCGACGGCGATCTCGGGGAGGTCTACCAGATCGCCACCCGCAGGCAGGGCCCCTTCCCGGCCCGGATTGCCGACGTCGGAGTGGTCAAGGACCTTGGCACACACGACATCGACCTGACGGCCTGGCTGGCCCAAAGCCGCTATGAATCAGTATTTGCCCAGACCTCAACCCGGAGCGGGCGGCCGGATGAAGACATGGTGTCCGTAACGGGCAAATTGGCCAATGGTGTCATCACCAACCACCTGGTCAACTGGCTGTCCCCGATGAAAGAACGCCTGACAATAGTCACCGGTGAAAAGGGCGCCTTCGTGGCCAATACACTCACGGCAGACCTCACCTTCTATGAGAACGGCACCGTAGCCACCGAATGGGACTCCATTGGGGCGTTCCGGGGCGTTTCGGAAGGCAATGTCACCAGATTGGCCATCGCCAAACCCGAACCTCTGCGCACCGAACACGAGGCCTTCCGTGATGCAGTCCTGGGGTTGCGCAATGACATCGTGACCATGGCGCAGGGGCAGGACACGCTGATCGTGGCCGAGGCTGTGCTGAAGTCTGCCCGCACCGGACAAGCCGAAAGGATCCAGAGCTAGTGGCACAAGCAAAACCGCTTCGAGTTATTGTCACCACACGGCTCTTTGTGCCCGAAGTGGGGGCGGCGGCGTTCCGGTTGAGGGCCCTCGTGGACGGCCTCGTGGAGCAAGGCGCCGAGGTCACAGTGCTGACCACCAGGCTTCCGGCCGGGGGCCCCATCTTCAAACCCTCCTATAAGCTCAGCCGATGGCCTGTGCTACGTGATCCGGGCGGGTATGTGCGTGGCTATGTGCAGTATCTGAGCTTCGACATCCCCGTTTTCTTCCGCTTGCTCCTGGCCCGCGCCGACGTGATTGTCTCCGAGCCGCCTCCCACCACCGGGGTGGCTGTAGCGGTGTCCGCGGCGTTGCGCCGTCGACCGTTCGTTTACTATGCAGCAGACGTCTGGAGCGAGGCGATGTCCGCCATGGACGTGCCAAACGCCGTCAAAAAAGCCATGGGCATGGTGGAAGGATCCGTGCTCCGAAGGGCCGCCACTGTCCTGGCCGTCTCAGACCCCGTGGCTGTGCAGGTAGCCAAGTTCAAAGTGCCCGCGCAGCGCATCAAGGTGGTGGGCAACGGCGTGGACACCTCTGTCTTTGGTCCGCAGGGCAGCCGCGCCACGGCGAGCAATCCTTATTTTGTCTACACAGGAACCATGAGCGAGTGGCAGGGGGCAGGCATTTTCATCGAGGCCCTCCGCGAAATTCGCAGCACGCACCCGAATGCTCAGATCCGCTTCTTTGGGCAGGGCACCGACGAAGAGAACCTCAAGGGGCTGGCCGAGCGACTGGTCCCGGGAGCCGTCCATTTTGGTGGGGTGGTGCCACCGACGGAAGCCGCCGCGTGGATTCGCGGGGCTGCGGGCGCGCTGGTCAGCATCAAACCCGGCCAAGGCTATGACTTTGCCAAGCCCACCAAAATCTACGCGGCTGCCGGGTGTGGCACCCCGGTGATCTTTGCAGGCCAGGGCGACGGGGCCGCCCTGGTGGCGGAGCAGCGGCTTGGCATTGCCGCGCCCTACACGGTGGCAGACGTTGCCGAGGCCATGAATGCACTCCTGCAGACCCCCGATGCTGATAGCGGGCATCGAAGCAACTGGGTCCTGGACAATGCATCATTGCAGGCCTCCGGACGACTGGCAGCCACCGAAGTGTTGCGCGTTGCTGCGGTGTCGACGTCCACGTGAGCGGCATTGATGGGGGCAGGGTTGCTCGATGGCGCAGAAGCGAATTTCTGCGCCACATACTCACGCTCCTAAGCGGAACAGCCGCAGCGCAGCTTCTGATGCTCGCGCTGACTCCGGTGCTGTCAAGGCTCTACTCGCCGGAGGCCTACGGGCTGTTCTCCCTGTACTCGTCCCTGGTGGCCACCGTCACGGTTGTTGCGGCCCTCCGCTACGACATGGCCATCATGCTGCCCAAGCACGACGCCGATGCCAAGGTCCTCAAGAGGGGAGTCACCCGGCTGATCGTTGCCGTCAGCATTGGGGCAACCCTGGTATGTGGGATTGCTTCACCCCTGATAGCGGACTCCATGGGCAAGCCTGAGCTGGCACCGTGGTTGTGGCTTGTGGGATTGAGTATTTTTACCCTCGCCGAGATCTCAGCCTTGACGTACTGGCTCAACCGCCGCAGCGACTACAAGGCCATCGGCATCAACAGGGTCTTGCAAAGTGGCGGGACCGCCCTGGCTCAGCTGGCGTTTGCCCTGGGCAAGTTCGGAGGAGTCGGCGGTCTCATTGGCGGCACCCTGGTAGGTCAGGGCGCTGCCCTGTTGACGCTGCGGCACAAGGGCCGAGACGTTCGCAGCGGATTGGACGAATCCCAGGAGAGCATTGCTTCACTCTTCAGCCGCTACCGCAAGATGCCCCTGCTCAACGGCCCCAATGCCCTGGTGGACGCCCTTCGAACCAACGGCATCAACCTGATTATTGGCGTCGTGTATTCACAGTCCCTGTTGGGACAGTTTTACATGGCCTGGAAACTTTTGGAAGTGCCGCTGGGACTGATCAACGGTGCACTTGCCCAGGTATTCTTTCAAAGACTGGCAGTCATGGAACGCGGATCAATGTTTGCATTCGCCAAATCCTCCGTGTTCCGTTCTGCCATCCTGGGGGTAGTTCCGTTCGCACTGATTTACTGGCTGTCCCCGTGGGCGTTCCCCGTTGTGCTGGGGGAGCAGTGGACTGATGCGGGACTCATCGCCCAGGCACTGGTGCCATGGCTTTTCATGAGCCTCATTACCTCCCCGATCTCCACAATATTTGTTGTTACCGAAACGCAGCACCTGATGCTTGCCCATGCCCTGGTCTACACTGCCGTGCCGTTGTCGCTGCTGTTTTTCCTCAAGGGCGACATCGTCACCAATCTTTCGATTGTTTCTTTGGCCATGGCCGCAATTTTGGTGGTCTTCACAGCAATGGCGCTTTGGGTGGGACACCGCTTTGACCATCAAGCCGATTCGAAGCAAACAGCCGTGGGTGGCTGACCCTGCAATTCCCCGACTCTCACACCGTGGTGGAGCCCCGCCACCACCATCAGTTTCAGAAAGTTCAATCCATGGCCAGCATGATCTATCACGTACCGTACCCGTTGAATCCCCACGCCAAGACAGGAAGCGGGCTGCGCCCTGTGCGCATGCTTGAGGCGTTCAAGGCTGTTGGCTACAACGTGGAGCTGGTCTCCGGTGAATCGGGGGAGAGGCGTGCACTGATCAGGGCACTGAAGCGGCGCATTGCCGCGGGGGAGCGTTTTGACTTCCTGTACTCGGAGAGCCACACCATGCCCACAGCGCTGACGGATGCCGACCATTTGCCGCGCCGCCCGCTCATGGATGTTGGATTCTTACGGTACGCTCGCAAGCACGGCATCAAAGTTGGTTTGTTTTACCGGGATGTTTACTGGCGCTTCCCCGAGTACAAGGAACGGCTTAACCCGCTGGTTCACACTGCCACCCGTGCCCTCTACAATCTGGACCTTTTGGCCTATAAGTTCGCCGTTGACAAGCTTTATCTGCCGTCGCTGGACATGGGCAAATTTGTTCCGCACGTCCCGGCAGGGCGGCACGCCGCCCTGCCGCCAGGCGGGGAGATTGTTGACGTGCCGGCGACACCCAAGGATGGCATCCACTTGTTTTACGTGGGAGGGGTTGGCAATTACTACAACATGCACGACTGCGTGCGTGCCGTCGCGGCGTCCAAGAATGCCTGCCTGACCATTTGTACCAGGGAAGAGGAATGGGAAGAAAACGCGGCGGGCTACCGGGAATTGCTCAATGATCGGATCCAGGTGGTCCACAAGAACGGCGAAGACCTCATACCGTATTACCAGCAGGCGGATATCTGCATGCTCTTCATTGAACCCAGCATTTACCGTTCCTTTGCCGCACCGATCAAGTTTGCTGAGTACATTGGATTCGGCAAACCCGTCATCGTCAACCAAGGAACCAATGTGGCCCAGTTCGTGGCCAGTCATGGCAACGGTTGGGCCGTCCCGTTCGATGCGCCGTCGCTGACGCGGCTCCTTGATGATCTCGCCGAGCACCCGGAGAAAATTGCCACCGTGACACAGACAGCCATGGGCCTTCGTGCGGACAACACGTGGCAGGCCCGCGCCCGCCAAGTGGCGGCCGAGCTCACCACCCACCCCTAAACGGAGTCTCGCCAGCGCTGACGCAGAAGGAACAAAGTGGCCATTTACCGTTTCAACGCCCGGTTCGTGCCGGGACTGCTCATTGGCGCCCTGGGTGTTGTGGCGTTTCTCACCCGGCTGCTGCCGCTGCTTGAATCGGGCACCTTGGGTGGGTTCAGGGGTTACGACGACGGCGTTCACTATGCTGCTGGTGTGCACCTGCTGGCAGGATCCCTGCCATATCGGGACTACGTCTTGGTACACCCTCCGGGCATTGCGGTGCTCATGCTGCCCTTCGCGCTGATAGGCCAGTTGGCCACAGACCCGGCTGGCGTTGCCGCAGCCAGGGTGTTCTTTGCCTTGCTAGGAACCTTGAACACCCTGATGCTGGGTATCCTCTTGCGACGATGGGGGTACCCGGCAGTCATAGCCGGGGCGGGCATATATGCCGTGAGTTCGATTGCCACGATTGCCGAGCGTTCCATCATGCTTTCGCCGGTTCTTGGTGCGTGTGTTTTGGCGGCGTTGCTTGCCCTGCGAGATTATCGCCAAGCGCCTCGCCGGGCCGTCACGGTTGCCGCAATATTTCTGGGCCTGGCCTTGTGCTTCAAGCTGTGGGCGATCCTGCCCATCCTCGTCGTGGCCGTCATGGTGGCTGTACGTTGCGGACCACGGCTGTTGCAGCGCTTCCTGGTGGCGGGAGCTGCGACGTGCCTTGTTGTCATGGGGCCGTTCTTCATTCTGGCCCCTGGTGCAATGTTCACCGATGTGATTCTGGCGCAAGTGGCACGAACGGATGGCACGGCCAAGGGCCTGGTGCATCGGCTCGGCGACTTTGCCGGCAATCACGGCGCACCATGGGTGCTGTTCCTGTTGGGCGCTGTGGCTGTTCTGTGCATAGTTGCCGCGGCTGCTGTGGGACTCTCCGGGGGCCGCAAGCCCCGAGAATGGGGGGAGGAATTCTGGTGGGCCATGCTGGCTTCGGTAGTTGTTTGTGCTCTGCTTGCTTCAGCCAGCTTCTTTGACCACTACCCTAATTTTGCTGCCCCGTACCTGGCACTCTGCCTCGGTGTGTCGGTGGGTGCCTGTGCCGAGGCCCTGTCGCGGCGGCAAGCGTCACAGGGCCGCAGGTCCGGGTGGAAGGCCCGCGCGCCCGGTGCCGTGATGGCGGCACTCGGGTTGGCCGTGCTGGTTCCGGTGGGAGTGCGCGGTTTCGTGTTGGAACCGCAACCCCTGCCGGGGGTTGTTGGGGCAGACTTGGTGGCAGCCGCGGCGCCCTACGACTGCGTGTTCTCCACCTATGCGTACATGGGTATTGTGAGCGATTCATTGTCCCGGTCGATGCGCCATGGTTGTGGTTCCATTGTGGATGTTTTCGGCACCAGGATGGTCGAAGAACTCTCCACGAATGGGGCGCGACCCGCCATGGGCGCCGGCGTCTCAGCCCAAGAGCTGCAGGAAAGTCAACTCAACAACGCCCAGGCGGCGGTGGTCGGCGCACCCCAGGCCGACTACGGGCTCTCGGAGAAGGCCATTGAGACGCTGCGAACCAAGTTTGTGCTGGCAGCTGGCTCGGGGAACTATCAGGTGTGGATCAGGCGGTAGGTGCTGCGCCAGTCTGGACGCCGGTTACGATTCGTCCTGTTTGCTCAGCCACGGCTTCTCGGCTTCTTCGAGAGCCACATGGCGGGAAAGCCTGGTGATTGATTTTTCCGCCTGCCGGAACCGGTGGTTGTTGGTGGCCACGAACACCAGAAAACTCACAATCAGGGCATAGAGAACTAAGTCTGTTCCACGCCCGATGCCCAGGAATTGTGCAAGTCTGGTGAGGGCCACCGGAAAGAAGACGGAAAACGCCGCGACGCAGGCAAACAGGACCAGCATCATCCGCCGGATGGCCAGATTGCGGGCATTGGAACCGCCGCGCATCAGGGCCACGGAAACGATGATGACAGCCAGAACGAGCGCTATCTGAACGATGATCTGCATGGTGTTACCTAAAAAGAAGGTCCGCGAGGATGTTGACCGAATTGAGCAGTGACTGGCCCTTGGCCTTGGAATAGTCGGTGTAGATAATCTTCACAGGATGTTCCACCCAGCGTGGCTTGATGTCGGACAACTGGTGAATGAGTTCGGAAGCATGCGCCATGCGGTTTTGGGTTAGGTTGATCTTTGCTGCGGTCCCGGCGTCAAACGCGCGCAAACCATTGTGAGCGTCGGTGAGCGCCATGCCCGTGGCCATCCGTGATTGCAGTGCGGCCACTCGCAGCACCAATCTCTTCAGGGCGGAGACCTGGGTGCGGTCATCCAAGAATCGAGAGCCCAAGACAACTTGTGCTTCGCCGGACCGAATTCTGGAAACCATGTCCTTCGCATCCGACACCTGATGCTGTCCATCGGCGTCGAAGGTGACAATCTCGGTGGTCCCCGGATCGAGCAGGGCATAGTGCAAGCCTGTTTGCAGGGCGGCCCCCTGTCCCAGGTTCACGGGATGCTCCACCACCACAGCCCCGGCAGCACGGGCAACAGCTGGCGATCCGTCAGTGCTGCCGTCGTCGATGCAGACTATGTGGCTGAATTCGGAATGAAGACCCTTGATGACGTCGGCGACCACAGTTGCCTCGTTGTACATCGGGATAACAATCCAAGTTCGACTCACCCAACCAGTATCCCACGGATAAATTTAGCAATAGACGTGGATCAGGCGTCCGGCTGCTGTGATGTCAGCCGCCAAAGGCGGTCAGGATTGCGGCCACAGAACGACCGGCCGCCTGACCATCGCCATAGGGTGAGGCATCGCTTGGGGCAGGAGCAGGCCGCCGAACAGTGCTGGCCAAGCGTGTCAGATCGTCGCTGACCAGGGCATTCCAGCCGAGTTCAACGGTTTCAACCCATTCGGTCTCCGGGCGGATGGTGGTGCACGGCACACGCAGCAGGAACGCTTCTTTTTGCAGGCCTCCCGAGTCGGTGACCACTCCGGCGGAGTTCCTTGCCGCATTGATGAGGTGGGGATAGGACAGCGGGGGGCTCGGAATTATGCTCCCGCGGCCCAAGGTGATGCCATGCTGTTCGGCCAGGCTGCGCAGCCGTGGATGCGCCAAAAGGAGCACGGGTTTGTCCAGGGAAGCCAATTCATCAATGATCGCAGCCAGCCTGGCAGGGGAATCAGTGTTGTCCGGGCGGTGGATGGTGGCGACATAGTATTCTCCCGGGACCAGGCCCGCTGGGAGCGGCGCAGCGGAATCGCCCAGGGAGTCCCGCACCGCGAAAAGCACATCCGTCATGACGTCGCCAACAAGCACGGATCGGGCGGCGAGGCCCTCGTGGGCCAGATGGTCCATGGCCACTTGGGTGGGAGCCAGTAACAGGTCTGCACTGTGGTCTGTCAGGACACGGTTGTGTTCCTCCGGCATCCGGCGGTTAAAGGAACGCAAGCCTGCCTCCAAATGTGCCACGGGCACATGAAGCTTGGTTGCCGCAATGGCCGCAGCCAGAGTGGAATTGGTATCACCGTAGACCAAGACGCAATCCGGTGCGGATCCTTCGATAATCTCTTCCAATCCGGCCAACATGGCACCTGTCTGAGCTCCATGTTTGCCCGAACCCACACCAAGGTTGAAATCCGGGGCTGGAATGCCCAGGTCCTGAAAGAAGACATCGCTCATGAGCTCGTCATAGTGCTGTCCGGTGTGCGCGATCAGGTGTTCCGCCCGGCCCCGCATGGCGGTGGCGATGGGGGCTAGTTTGATGA
The DNA here is from genome assembly GCF_002909445.1 of Arthrobacter glacialis. Taxonomy (GTDB): domain Bacteria; phylum Actinomycetota; class Actinomycetes; order Actinomycetales; family Micrococcaceae; genus Specibacter; species Specibacter glacialis. The sequence continues at coordinate 258,791 of NZ_PPXC01000003.1, read as the reverse complement.
ATTGGGGACGCGCGCCAACAACACTGAGAATTCGCATGATTCCAGCTTAGTGAAAAGTATCTTCCGGAGTGAAAAGCCGGCTATGACTGTTCCAGGTGTCTGTTAGAAATTCATCGGCGTAAGCGCCCAGCAGATTTCCGCCGCTGCGTGTGTATGCGAAGAGTTCGGCGGGGCTCATGCCCTGAACAAACCAATTGAATCCCATGGGGTGATTCTGCACGGCCCGTGCCGTGATAAACCCTTCGACGACCCGGAGCAGCCCAACGCGACCCAAGATGCGCTTAACGGCATCCCGACGGCTTTTCGGGACGTCGGTGGGGGCAAAAGTTCCCAAGTCCTGACCGGTTGTGGCCCCGTACCGCCGGTTGACATAGCCTTCATACCAGTCCCGGTTGCGCGTGATGTTGGGGTGCAAGTCCCCCCATGCCAGGTAGACTTCCCTGTCCAACATGGGCAGGGCCCAGTCATAGCCAAAGAACTCGTAGTTTCGCACGGAGTTATTGATGTACTTGGTTTGGCGCTCACGGACATTCCAGTACTCCAACGCTGTCAGCCGTGACACTGCTGAGCCGTCGTAGCCAATCTGGTCCAAAAAGGCGTCAATGGTTCTTGTCAGGCGCACGTTCCTGTGGGCTGCGCCATTGTCCGGCTGCAGTGTGTAGTGGTGCTTCAGTATCAGTTCCTTGATGTCGTCCCTGGATGTGCTTTCAGCCTCAAGGATGGCGTCGTCATGCATATTGCCCACAATGGTGTGCCCCGGCAAGAAAATGGCGTCGTCGTCAATCATGCCCTCCTCCTTGAGCCAACGAACTGCGTACCAGTCTTGAATATGGGGCAGTGAGGCTCCGGCATGGGTGAACTCAATGAAGTCGGCGGTTTCCGGGGTATCCCAGGCATCGCGGATTGTTGCCTCGTCGTAGCGGCAGAAAAGCCATTTTTGGTCCAGGGCAGCGGCCACTTGCTCGCTGATCAGCACCTCGCGTGTTTTGCCGGTGCCGTAGGTGAAATTCACAACATTGGTGTAGCCGGCGTCCTTGAGATAGACACTCAACAGCCGTGAATCCAGGCCGCCGCTGAGGGGCACCACCAGCTGGCGCCCCTTGGCGTGGGCCAGGAGCCTGGACATGGAGGCATCCAGGGCGGCGGTGAAGTGTGCGTCAACGGCGGCCGCTTCTTCCAGACGCAAAGCAGAATACTGGATTTGACGGTAAAAATTCTGTGAAATGTCGCCTGTGGCGCTGATGGTCACGAGTTCACCGGCTTGAACTTGACGCACGTCTGCATGGACAGTGTTGCTTCCCGCTACGTAGGCCCCATGACGGAATTCGATCCGTGAGTCGTAGTCAGCCACATAGTCGGAGCCCGAGCCGGCCAAGGCTGAAACGCCGTCGGAAACTCGGGCAACATTGCCCGCCACGGTGTAAAAGATCGGGAAACTGCGAATGGGGTCCTCAATGAGGAGAATCCTTTCCGGGCCAACAACCACTGCCGCAAAATGCCCGGCAACCGTTCGGAGGCCTTCGGTGAGGGAGTCGACGTCGTCCATCAGCCGGCACAGCTGGGCGTCACAGGATGCATCACCCATGACCCAGAGGGTTGTTGTAGCGGAAATGGTGTGGGTTCGCCATTGACTGCGGGCAAGGATGGGAGACTCGAGAGGCATTCCGCTATTCTCTCACCGCCCATGTGGGCACCCGTGCAGTGGAGGCCTCCGCGCCCACACGTAGAATGTCACAGACCGCCACCAAAAAATTTAGGGGACCACAGGAAATGCACGTTCTGTTTTTACCGTCTTGGTACCCAGCAGACGAGACTGACTTTTCCGGCAGTTTCTTCATCGAACAGGCTCAAGCGGTGGCGCTTGCCGGTCACGATGTTGGTGTTGTCAGTGTCAAGGGCATCCCCATCTATTCGCCGGCGCAACTGCGTGGCCGGGCGCCCGGTATTCGCCGCAGCGTTGAATCAGGGATCTCCACGTACCGGCTGGACAAGGTGCTGCCCTTTCCCAAAGTTCCTGGCGGAAACGAACGGGTCCTCCTGCACGCATGGCGTGTGCTGCTCACCCGGTACATCAGCGAAAATGGGTTGCCGGATGTCCTGCATGCCCACGCCATGTTCCCGGCGGGAATCGTGGCGCACGCGCTGTCTGACGAATTTGGGATTCCCTTCATTGTCACTGAGCACAGGCCTTCATCCGTGGGGCGGCTCCAAGAAAAATGGAGTGGTGTGCATGGGCGCCGGGCGGCGTATGCCGCCTCGGCGCTTGTCGCCGTTGCCCGGGGGTTTGTGCCAGTGCTCAATGAGGCTTACGGAATTGCTCCGGACAAGTGGCAATACATACCGGGCCTTCTCAGCCCTCAATTTCAGGATATTGCCACTCGTGATGTTCCCCCAGGCCCTTTCGTCTTTGGCCACGTTTCACATCTGGATCCGGGCAAGCGCGTGGACCTGCTCATTGAGGCTTTTGCAGAGCAATTCAGCAATGTTGACAACGTCCGGCTGAGGATCGCCGGGGATTCGGTTCACAAGGCGGCCTTGGAAGCCCTTGCTGGCAGGCTGGGAATCGAAAAAAAAGTGGACTTCATCGGGCCAGTTCCACGGAATGGGATTGTGGCGGAGTTCAGCTCTGCCCATGTTTTTGTGCTGCCCAGTGCTGCCGAAGCCTTTGGTACCGTCCTCTGGGAAGCCATGGCTTGTGGGCTGCCGTTGGTCTCAACAGCTACGTGGGCCGGCACGAACGCGGTTGTTGAAAGCAACGGCTTATTGGCTGGCATTGACAGCCTGGCAGAACTTGGCGAGGCCATGGTGCGGATCCGGAAGGACTTTGATTCCTATGATCCGGCGACGATCCGAACTATTTGCGTGGACCATTGTGGACGTGCTGCCTTTGTCTCTCAATATGAGGCTACCTATGCCAAGGCGATTGCCGGGTAGCAGGCCACAGGAGTGAGGTGCGTTGCACTTGTTTGTTGCGCATGGATCCGAGGGCGGGGTGGATGCTCACAACCTTGTGGCTGTCGGCCAGGGGCAAAAACCCGAGTGCGCTGAATGTGGTTCGGCTGAGAGAGGCCGAAGCCAAAACACATTTCGGCAACGGCCAGCAAGTGCCACGCTGACGCCTGATCAGGCCGTCAGGCATGGCCAAACAAGGGATTCCAGGGGCTGGGGCGGCGCCTGTGAGTAGCATGTGAACTTGATCCCTTTATGTGAACGGTTGGTAACGAATTGGTATACTAGACGGGGGGATCGATGCTGCAGGTTTGGCAGCAAAATCATCTAGGGGTATCAATTTATGACGCAGGGCACCATCCAGAAGCTGGGAGCCAAGGGGAGAAGAGCAGCATCTAAGCGTGCTCCAATGTCGGAGACGACGGGCCGGAAGTTTCTTCCAGAAGTCCAAGGCTTGCGAGCCTTGGCAGTGCTTATGGTGGTTGCCTACCATGTCTGGTTTGGCCGTATTTCCGGCGGAGTCGATATCTTTCTTCTGGTGTCAGCATTCTTGTTGACAGGCCAGTTCACGCGAAAGCTTGAATCAGGCAACGCGTTGGAACTACTCAAATACTGGGTTCACCTATTCAAACGCCTCCTGCCAATGATCGCCGTGACGTTGTTGGCCACCCTCGGCGCCACCTACTTGTTTCTGCCCGAATCCAGGTGGAGCAGTATTTTTGGCCAAACGTGGGCGTCCTTGTTCTACTATCAAAACTGGTTTCTCGCCTCTGAAGCTGTGGATTACTACGCAGCTGACCACAGTGTAGCCAGCCCCCTGCAACACTTCTGGTCCCTGTCGATCCAGGGACAAATTTTCATCCTTTGGCCGCTCATTTTTGCTGGCGCAGCAATCCTTGCACGTGTTTTCCGCTTGCGAGTACGGGTGCTATTGCTCTACATGTTCGGCGCGGTCTTCGCCAGCTCCCTCATATTCTCGATCATCACGACAAATACCAACCAGACATTTGCCTACTTTGATACCAGGGCCCGGCTCTGGGAATTCGCTTTGGGTTCCCTTCTCGCCTTGGTTTTGCCGTATCTTCAATTCAGCCGAGGAACACGAGTAGTCCTGGGCTGGCTGGGTGTCGTCGCGATGTTGGCTTGCGGACTTGTCCTGCAGGTGGGTCAACAGTTCCCAGGCTATATGGCCCTGTGGCCCACGTTGGCGGCAGCATGCATCATTGTTGCCGGATTTACTGATAGTAAATTTGGCGCCGACAGATTCCTCAGCATGAAACCCCTCGTCAAACTTGGCGACAGTTCCTACGCCCTGTACCTTTTCCATTGGCCCATTCTTGTCGTCTTCCTCGTTGCGTCAGGACGAGACCAGGCCGGACCCAAGGCAGGACTGGCCATCATTGTGGCCTCAATCCTTGCGGCATGGGCAATGACAAAGTGGGTTGACACGCCCTTGCGCCGCAATAAATGGATTGAACAAAAACGCCGCCGTGCACTCACTGTGATTGTTGTGTGTGTCTCTATTGTGGCTCTGCCTCTGACCGCTTGGCAGGTGCACGTCACCAATGTCAACAATTCACTGTTGGCTGGGTCCAGTAAGAATAATCCCGGTGCAGCATCTCTCTGGTCTGGATACGTGGATCAGTCTGAACCGGGTTCGCCCCTCCTTCCGACATTTACGGCTGTCGCGGGTGATTGGCCCACATTCTCAGGGTCGTGCGAGTCCGACGCTGAAGAACTCATCAACCGTTGCACGAATGAGGTGACTAACGGGTCAAAGAGCGTCTTTGTGATTGGAAGTTCACACGCGCACGTGCTCAATACGCCCATTCTGGCCATGGCGGAGAAGAATAATTGGAGCGTCACTTCCATAACCAAGGGGTATTGCCCCCTTGGAACGGACACTACAGCAGGAATCTCAGATAGCTGCGTGGATTTCAATAAGGAAACCATGGCAGAAGTTCTTGCTGCCAAGCCCGATTTGGTGGTGACGACCAGCACTCGAACCGACACTGCCGTAGGGGTTGCAGAACGCCTTGATCCAACGTGGGTTGATGAAGTATCGGCACTCAATGCGGCTGGCATTAAGGTTGTTGCCTTGCGGGACACGCCGCGCTTTGCGCAAAGCGTCCCTGCTTGCCTAGAGCAAAACCCCAACGACTTCACGGCATGCGACGCGCCAAGAGCCGAGCTATACCAGCCCGCTTCGCCTACCGATGCTGTGGCAGGGTCGCTGCCAAATACGACGTTCCTGGATTTGACTGAGAACTTCTGCAATAGCACCATGTGTCCGGCGGTCATTGGAAACGTCATCGTCTACAAGGACGACAACCATGTCACGGCAACCTATATGAAAACGCTTGACCCAGTGTTCGACCGCGATTTTCGGGCTGCCACCGGCTGGTCCATGAATTAACTTTCCAAGACGAGATCCATGGTGGTGCGGCTTGAAGCGGTTGTGACGGCCGGTGATTGTTTCCGTCGTAAGAGTCAAAACAGGCACCAGCACGACACAGTCAGGCAAGAGTTGTCCACAGATTGCTTTTTGCCACTGGTGCTACCCATATCCGGGGGCTAGGCTCCTGAACACAGGGTAGGGGAGCGCCGCGAAGGGGCGGGAGTGGTTTGAGTGGATGCACTGGCACTGGTTGAGGATGAAGTCCGTGAACTCATCCGCCGCAAAGGCCTTGATCCGCTCCGGCAGGGCCCCGAGGTGCGCGAGCTGGTGGATGCAGCCGTCAACGACTATGGTGAACGGTCACTGCTGGGCGCTGTCCCAGCCCTCGCCCAGGGCGAGGATGCCAGACGGCACGTGTTTAACGCCGTCGCCGGTTTCGGTGCACTCCAGCCCTTCCTCGATGATCCTGACATAGAAGAAATATGGATTAACGCCCCGAACCAGGTATTTGTGGCACGGCACGGGGAGTCGGAACTGACAGGCGTCACCTTCACCGCACAGCAAGTGCGGGACCTGGTGGAACGGATGTTGAAAAGTTCCGGCCGGCGGCTGGATCTCAGCTCGCCGTTTGTGGATGCCGCCCTCCCGGATGGCAGCCGTTTGCATGTGGTGATTCCCGACATCACCCAGAACCACTGGGCCGTGAACATCCGCAAATTTACGGCCCGGGCCAGCCGGCTTGACCACCTGGTTGAGCTGGGTTCCCTGACCCCGCAGGCCGCCCGGTTTCTGGGTGCCGCCGTCAGCAGTGGATTGAACATTCTGGTCTCCGGCGCCACCCAAGCCGGCAAAACCACCATGCTGAACTGCCTTGCCGCAGGGATTGGTTCACGCGAGCGGGTGGTCACCGTGGAGGAAATCTTTGAGCTGAGACTGCCCCTGCGGGATGTGGTGGGGCTGCAATGCCGCCAGCCCAATTTAGAGGGTGCCGGTGAAATCCCGCTGCGGCGTCTGGTCAAGGAGGCGTTGCGCATGCGCCCGGACAGGCTCATTGTGGGTGAGGTGCGTGAGGCGGAGAGCCTGGACATGTTAATTGCCCTGAATAGTGGCCTTCCCGGGATGGCTAGCGTTCATGCCAATTCGGCCCACGATGCCGTTGTGAAAATTTGCACCCTGCCACTGTTGGCCGGCGAGAACATTACAGCAGCCTTTGTGGTGCCAACTGTGGCCGCTTGCATCGATCTGGTGGTGCACTGTGTCAGGGCGCCCAATGGCAAACGCAGCGTGGGCCAAATTCTGGCCTTGGGCCGCCGGGTGGAGAACGGCATTATCGAGTCGGCGATGGTGTTTAGCACCGTCAACGGCATCCTGAGCGCCTCAGAGACTGCCATGCCGGCACCGGAGAAATTCGCCGCCGCCGGCTACAGCGTGGCCACGCTCATGGGGGATTCCTAGTGTCAGCCCTGGTGGGGCTGCTGGCCGGGATGGGGTTGTTCCTGATCTGGAGCGCCTGTTGGAGTGCGCCGGCGCGGCAGATGTCTCCGGGGCATGCCAGCAAAGTGGCGCAACTGCTGGCGCAGGCAGGGCTGCCCCAAGTCACCCCGGCTTCCCTGGTGGCCAGTGCGGCCGGGCTCGCTGCGCTGGTGGCGCTGCTGGTCCTTGTGCTCACGGGGGCGCCCGCCATCGCCGCGTGTTTGGCGCTGCTGAGCGGCTATGTGCCCTTCGCCCTGTTGCGTGCCAGGGCACGACGCCGGAGCGCAGTCATGCGCGAACTCTGGCCCGAGGTTGTGGACCACCTGCGCTCAGCCATCAGGGCGGGCCTGTCCTTGCCCGAGGCTTTGGTCCAGCTGGGTGCCAAGGGCCCCGAGCAGTTGCGTGCAGAATTTCAGTCCTTTGGGGCGGACTACCGGGCGACGGGTCAATTTGAGGGTGCCCTGCAAAAACTCAAGGCCAGGCTGTCAGACCCCGTGGCAGACAGAATCATTGAGGCTCTGCGGCTGACCCGGGATGTTGGCGGATCGGATCTGGGCAAGCTGTTGGGGACGCTCTCTGAATTTCTGCGTGACCACGCCAGGACACGGAGCGAACTCGAAGCCAGGCAATCCTGGACGGTCAATGCCGCCCGGTTGGCCGTGGCAGCACCGTGGCTGGTCCTGATGCTGATGGCCACCAGACCCGAGGCCATCGCCGCGTACAACTCCCCAGCAGGGTGGGCTGTGCTGGGTGGCGGACTGCTGATCTCGGTGATCTGTTACCGGGTCATGCTGCGCATCGGTGCACTGCCGCAAGAACAGCGGGTGTTGCAATGAACGGTCATTTGCTGGTTGTCATCGCCGCCGGGCTGAGCCTGGGCGTGGGCTTGTGGCTGACCCTTGTCAGGCTCCCTGCCATGCGCAAACCCAGCTTTGCCCAGCGCGTCGAACCACAACTTCGCTCGGTGGCCAGCCGGTCCAAACTCCTGGACAACGACGATGACCGCACGCTGTTTGGCCCGCTTGAGCGGATCCTTCGGCTGCTCCTCTCCGATGCCGCGCACAGGCTGGGGCGCTTCAACGTCAGCGTCCACGGGCTCAGCGCCCGGCTGGACCAGGCCGGACGCAGCGAGACCGCCTTGGAATTCCGGGCCAAGCAACTCCTATTTGCCGGAGTGTGGCTCATCGCCGGAATTCTCCTCTCGCTTGTGCTTTTGTGGCAGGGCAACATCAACGCCATGGGAGCAGTGACGTTGACCATCGGCCCCATGGTGGGCGGTTACCTGCTCTACGACTACCTGCTCGGCTCCGCGATCCGACGCCGGCAAACACGAATGCTGGCCGAATTCCCGGCACTGGCAGAACTCCTGGCCTTGGCTGTGGGGGCGGGGGAAAGCGCAGCCAGTGCACTGGAGCGGGTGGCGCGCACCTCCAACGGGGTCCTCGCTGGCGAGTTTGGCAAGGTCCTAGCCCAAACACGCACCGGCATGCCGTTGGTGGAAGCCCTGAACCAGTTTTCCGAGCGCGTGAATGTTGGGGCCCTGGCGCGCTTTGTCGACGGGATCACTGTGGCCGTCAACAGGGGTACGCCACTGGCAGAGGTACTTCGCGCCCAAGCCCAGGACGTCCGTGATGTGGCCAAGCGGGAGCTGATGGAATCGGCGGGGCGCAAAGAGATTGCCATGATGGTTCCACTCATTTTTGGCGTGCTCCCGCTGACGGTGGTTTTTGCCGTTTTCCCGGGCCTGGCACTCTTGCAACTTGGCTTCTAATGAACATGCCCACAAACCTAGCTAGACCAGCACCACAGGAACTCACGCAGCACTATTCGGAGAGGAATCATCATGAACAAAATACTGGGGCTGGGGGTGGCGGCGCTCATCGTGGGAAAACACTTGCTCAAGACGTTGACACGGCGCCTGAGCCAGCAATTTCCCCAATTTTCCTTGCGTCCGGCAGTGCAGCGAACACGTGGCGATGTGCCAGGTTGGGTGCTCATCACCTTGATGAGCGCGGTGCTGGTGGCCGGGCTGCTGGCCATCGCGGGACCGGCACTGGAAAGACTCTTCAACCAGGCCATGGACCAGGTCCAGCCCTAAGAGCATCGACGGTCCGCTCTGGCCTGCGGGAGACGGGTGCGGCAGTGGTGGACTTTGTTCTGGTGGGCGCACTGGTCACAGTGATATTCGTGGCCCTGCTCCAACTGGCATTGGCCCTGCACGTTCGCAACACCGTGGCCGACGCCGCATCCTCGGCTGCCAGATATGGTGCGTTGGGGGATAGGACGGCAGCTGACGCCCAGGAACGGGCCGCCCATCTGGTGGGTACCGCGCTGGGACCGAACTTTGTTCAGGACGTCTCGGTCAGCGTGGAAACCCAGAACGGGCTGGACGTTTTGCGGGTGTCCATTACCGCCCCGCTGCCGTTGATAGGGCTCTTTGGTCCGGCCCGTTCCCTGGAGATGAGCGGCCATGCAGTCATTGCGAAGTAGCACCCTGCCAGCTTCGAGGGCAGAAGAGGGCAGTGCCATTGTCGAGTTCATCTTTTTGGCAGTGCTTCTGATGGTGCCAGTGGCGTACCTGATCTTGACCGTGGGCCAGATCCAGGGCGGGGCCTACGCCGTGGTGGGTGCGGCAGATCAAGCAGCCAAAGTGTTTGTCATGGAGCCCGACCTCCCCGCCGCGCAGCTGGCTGCGGAACAAGCAGTCCGGCTGGCCGTCCAAGACATGGGCTTTGACGCGGGCGCTGCCGAACTGACCATTAGCTGCAGTGCCGGCTGCCTCACGCCGGGCACAACCGTCAGTGCGCATGTGCAGTTGCGGGTGGAACTGCCCGTGGTGGGGGCAGTGCCCGGCGTTAACGCCAACGCCGCCACAGTGGACTCGACTGCCACCCAGAAAGTAGGCCGGTTTAGATGACGGCGCCAAACAAAACGCCCACACCGGCCAGCACGCCCGCGGCACCCGCGGCGGACAGGGCGGCGGCGCAAGCCGGCAACACGGAAGGCCAGGTCATGGTGCTCCTGATTGGCTACGTCCTGCTGGCGCTGCTGATAGTCACGGTGGTGTCCGCCGCCGGCAGCCTGTACCTCGGCCAGAAAAAATTGCTCTCCATGGCTGACAGTGCCGCGCTCGCAGCCGCTGACACCTTTGAGCTCAACGGCGGCAGCGCCAGCAGCGACCCGGGCACGCTGCTCACCAACCAGGGTGTGCTTGCCGCGGCCCAAAACTACCTGGGCAGCATCCCGGAGCCGGAGCAGATCAGCAACGTTGTCCTTGAATCGGCCACGGGGGCCGATGACGGGCGAACCGCGCAGGTGAGCATCACCGGCGTCGTGCATCCCCTGTTCATCAACTTTCTGGTGCCTGAGGGCATCTCCATCACGGTGACAAGCACGGCCCGCGCCAATCTGTTGCTGTGACACCGGCACAGGGGATCGCCGCCCAGACCGCCGCGTATGCCGTAGGCTTGAATACCATGGCAGAGATCGATTTTCCCGCAGAGATCCGCGCGTTACGCGCAACCTATACCTCCATCGAGCAAGTCTCCGAGGTGGAGAAGCTCCTGGAGGATATTGAGGATCTGTCCGACCAGGCTGGCTCACCCAATCTGTGGGATGACCCCGCCGCGGCGCAGAAGGTCACCTCCAAGCTCAGCCATGCCCAGTCAAAACTTGAAAAGTTGCGCACCCTGGAAGCCCGGATCGATGACCTTGAGGTCTTGGTTGAGCTGGCCCAGGACGAGGGCGACGCCGATTCTCTCGCCGAAGCGGCCAAAGACCTCCCGGGGCTACAAAAGTCCCTGCAGGATTTGGAAATTGTCACCCTGTTGGCGGGGGAGTACGACGAGCGCGAAGCCGTTATCACCATCCGCTCCGGCGCCGGTGGCGTGGACGCCGCAGACTTTGCCCAAATGTTGCTGCGCATGTACCTGCGCTGGGCCGAACGCCACGGCTACCCCACGGCCGTTCTGGACACCTCCTATGCCGAAGAGGCCGGGCTCAAATCCGCCACCTTTGAAGTCAAGGCGCCCTACGCCTTTGGCACCTTGAGCGTTGAAGCCGGCACGCACCGTCTGGTCCGGATCAGCCCCTTCGACAACCAGGGCCGGCGCCAAACCTCCTTTGCCGCCGTTGAAGTTATTCCGCTCATTGAGACGACGGACAGCATCGAGATTCCCGACAACGACATTCGCGTAGACGTGTTCCGGTCCTCGGGCCCCGGCGGGCAGTCCGTGAACACCACCGACTCTGCCGTGCGCCTGACTCACCTCCCCACGGGCACTGTGGTGTCCATGCAGAATGAGAAGTCGCAGATCCAAAACCGTGCCGCCGCCATGCGTGTGCTGCAATCGCGCCTGCTGCTGCTGAAAAAGGCTGAGGAAGACGCCACGAAGAAGGCCATGGCCGGGGATGTGAAGGCGTCGTGGGGGGACCAGATGCGCTCCTACGTGCTCAACCCCTACCAAATGGTCAAGGACCTGCGCACGGAACACGAAGTTGGCAACGCTGCCGCCGTGCTCGACGGCGAGATCGACGACTTCATCGACGCCGGCATCCGCTGGCGTGCCGACAACCGCAACGCCGAGAAGGCATAGGTGCTTCAGGATGGGCCCTGCACCGCAGGGCCAGGCGGGTAACAGTAACGATCCAGTCTCGACACACCGGCTAGGAAACAGCAATCATCGGACATGGAGCCTATAGTCGTTATGCTGGCGGTTTCTTCCCCCAAACCTCTGCCCGGCCGTCAGCATGCCAGCGATTCGTCGCTGGGCGGGCAACGAAAAAGTCATGATTCGTTTTGAAAATGTGAGCATTGCTTACGATCGCAAGTCCAAGCCTGCGCTCGACGACGTCTCCTTGGATGTGGATCGCGGCGAGTTTGTGTTCCTCGTTGGCTCCTCGGGATCCGGCAAGTCAACGCTGCTGCGCCTGGTGCTCCGCGAGTACAAGACTCCGCACGGGCAGGTCTATGTGGCCGGCCAGAACGTGGCGAACGTGCCCAGCTGGCGTGTACCCAAGTTCCGGCGCGGCATTGGCGTGGTGTTCCAGGACTTCCGCCTCATTCAAACCAAGACAGTCTTCGCCAACGTGGCCTACGCCATGCAGGTGCTTGGCAAGTCCCGCGCCGCCATCCGCACCGAAGTGCCACGTGTGCTTGAACTGGTGGGTCTGGCGGACAAGGGCCACCGCAAGCCCACGGAGCTCTCCGGTGGTGAGCAGCAGCGCGTGGCCATTGCCCGCGCCATTGTGAACCAGCCCGGCATTCTGTTGGCCGATGAGCCCACAGGCAACCTGGACCCCATCACCAGCGCCGGCATCATGGACATCCTGGACAAGATCAACCAAAACGGCACCACCGTCGTCATGGCCACCCACGATGATGACATCGTGAACTCCATGCGCAAGCGCGTCATCGAGCTGCGGCACGGCAAAGTGGTTCGAGATGAACATGCAGCCTTGTACACCTCCATGATCCCGGTTGTCCCGGTGGCAGGTGCGGCTCCGGCCCCGGAGCCCGTGAAGAAGGACGACGCCGAACCCCAGACCCGCCGCCAGCGCGCAGTCAGTGCGGCGGCCGCAGGTGACGGGGCCTCCGCCGCGGACTCCATGCCGCCGCGGCTGGAACGCAGGCGTGAGCGGGAATTCCCGCTGGGGGATGAGCCGAAGACAAGCACTGCAAACATTATGATTGAGGACCAACTGTGAGACTTGCTTTCATCATGAGCGAGTTGGGCAGCGGCCTGCGCCGCAACCTGACAATGGTCATTTCGGTGATCCTGGTGACATTTGTGTCGCTGACCTTTGTGGGCGCCGCCGGGCTGTTGCAAATGCAGATCGGCCAGCTCAAGGGCTTCTGGTATGACAAGGTTCAGGTCACCATCTACCTCTGCACTGACATACCGGCCAACTCCAACTGCGTGTCCGGGCCAGTCACACCGGATCAAAAAGCCACCATCGAGGGCATGCTCGAATCACCGGCTGTGAAGCCGTACATCGAGAACTGGACCTTTGAAACTCAGGAGGAGGCACTGGCCCACTTCCGTGAGCAGTTTGCCAACTCGCCCATGGTGGATTCGGTGGAAGCAGGAAACCTGCCCTCCTCGTTCCGCATCAAGTTGGACGATCCGGAAAAGTACCAGATCATCAACGAGACCTTCTCGGCCACGCCGGGAGTGGATTCGGTGGTGGATCAGCGCAAGGTCCTGGAGAAACTTTTCTCATGGATGAACATTGCCACCTATGTGGCCATGGGCGTGGCAGGGCTGATGATCATCTGTGCCGCCTTGCTGATTGCCACCACGATTCGGCTTTCGGCCCAGTCGCGCATGCGAGAGATCGACATCATGCGCCTGGTGGGGGCATCCAAGACGGTGATCCAGCTGCCCTTTGTGCTTGAAGGCGTCATCGCCGCCACGATTGGTGCCTTGTTGGCATCCGGGGCTGTGTGGTCCATTGTGGTGTTCTTTATGGGCGGCTACCTTGCCGACGCCAACACCGGGACCCCGTTCATTTCCGCCCGTGAGGCGTTGGTGATCTACCCGGTCCTGATCCTGCTGGGTGTGGTGTTGGCCGGCGTAGCCTCGGCTGTTTCCCTGCGGAAGAACCTGAAAGTGTAGGGTGGGTGGGGGCCTTGTTACTCAAGGTGCTCGTGTGACTGGTGTTTCTAGTGGCAAAATTCGAGGAGCTATACGGCATGAATTCGAAATCAAGCGGGGGAATTGGATCAGTGGAATCCTCCCCACTTGGGTCTAAACTCCCCCGCTCACGCCCTCTTTTCCGCCGTGTCAGCGGTGCAGTCGCAGTCCTGCTGGCTGTGGGACTGCTCGGACTGGTGCCGCCGGCACAGGCCGAGGATCTCAACGACAAGGCTGCCGCCCTGGAGCAGCAAGCCCAGGATGTGCAGTCATCCTTGGAGTTTGTTGATTCGGGCATTGCCCAGTCGGCTGCCGACCTGGTCACGTACCAGGGCCAACTGCCGGGTGCCCAAGCAGCACTGACGGAAGCACAGAATCGTGTCAGCGCTGCTGCTGCCGAGTCCAGTTCCTTGGCGGCCCGCATTGACCTGGCCCAGCAAAGCAAGGACAAGATCACGGCACAAATTGCTGCCGATGCCGAAAAGGCCACCGCCACCAAGGCATTGATCGGGCAAATTGCCGCCCAGTCCTACAAGGCTGGCGGCCTCCCGGCCAACCTCACCCTGATTCTGGGTGCCGGATCCACCACTGACCTTGCCAACTCGATTGACCTAGCGGAGCAGGCCCTGCGCAGCCAGACGGCTGCCCTGGAGCAGCTGAGCGCACAAAAGGCCACCAATCAAAACGCCCAGGCGCGCTTGGTTGCCGTTGAAGCTGAGATCAAGGACCTGAAGCAGAAGGCTGACGCTGCGTTGGCCGCGGAGCAGGTGGCACGAGATGCCGCCGCCGCCCAAAAGGCAACAGTGGATAAGCTGATCGCCGATTCTGCCGTGTTGAATGCCAAGTTGGCCGCCGAAAAGCCGCGCATCCAGGCCAAGCTCAAGGCTGTTGAATCTGAGAAATACGCCGTGGCTGCCCAAATTGCCGAGATGCAGCGCAAGGAACTTGAGGCCGCGCAAGCAGCCGCCAAGGCCGAAGCCGAACGCCTAGCCCGCGAACAGGCAGCCAACCAGGGCAACGGCGGTGGCGGCTATGTGCCCCCGCCCTACGTTCCCCCGGCACCCGGGAACCCATCAGCTTTTGGGCTCCGCCACCCATTTGCCGGCAACATCCCCATCACCTCACCCTTTGCCAGAAATCGCCCGGTTCCCCCGGGATCCGCTGACTTCAATGGCACCGGGTACTACGATCACACGGGTGTTGATTTTGGTGCCCAGTGTGGCACTCCGGTTTATGCCCCAGCCGACGGAACAGTTAAGATTGCCGGACAAACAACTGTTGTTTACGGTGGCGGAAATGTTTTGTACATCAGCCACGGCGTGGTCCAGGGCAATGCCTTGATGACTGTTTTCTACCACAACGCTTCGGTGGTTGTTTCAGCCGGACAGCGGGTCAGTGCGGGTCAGCTGGTGGCTTACTCCGGAAACACCGGAAACTCCACCGGCTGCCACGCCCACTTCGAAACATGGCTCAACGGAGTTCCCGTTGATCCCATGGGGCTGCTCTAAACGCTGTTGCCCGCACTGCCCCGGCAGGTAGTTGCTACACTGGGGTTTCGCGCCAGCAAGAAGTTGCCGGCGACAGAGCACGAACCATTCGTTTTAACCTAAGTCTGAGGAGTCAGCTGTGCCCAAAGAAAGTGGCCGTAAGGTTGTGGCCACCAACCGCAAGGCCCAGCACGATTACCACATCATGGACACCTACGAGGCCGGCCTGGTCTTGATGGGCACCGAGGTGAAGTCGTTGCGCGAGGGCAGGGCATCGCTGGTTGACGGATTTGGCACCTTCTACAATGACGAATTGTGGATTGAGGCCGTCTACATCCCTGAGTACCTCAACGGGAGCTGGACCAACCACACGGCCCGGCGACGGCGCAAGCTGCTGTTGCATCGTGAGGAGCTGGATAAGATTGCCTCCAAAACTCGCGAATCCGGCTACACCATCGTGCCGTTGCAGCTGTACTTTTTGGACGGCCGCGCCAAGATTGAAATTGCCATTGCCCGCGGTAAGAAAGAGTACGACAAACGCCACGCGCTCCGCGAAAAGCAGGACAACCGTGAAGCCCAGCGGGTCATGCGGGAGAAGAACCGCAGCTAGTTCCCGCGCCACTTACTTGCCCGGGCCGGGCCCCAGATCAGGGCAGCTGCACTAGGGTAAAGGCAACATCCTCTGTTACGAAAGGCAGATTGTGATGGCGCTGCGAGGAAAACGCTGGTGGATACTCGGAACCAGCCTGGTGGTGGTGGCCCTAGTGGCGACCTTTGCCCTGCTGTATGGCGGCACACAAAACCGCGGACCCACAGGGAACCCCGGCGCAACGGATACGGCCGTTGCCTCGCCCACCGCAAGCACTGCCGAAACCCCAACGCAGCGCCCAAGCCAGGCTCCGGCGTCGAACACTCCATCCGGCGCAGCGGCCAGTGCCACGTTGGCGGCCATGAGCCTGGAACAAAAAGTGGGCCAAGTTCTGATGGTGTCCTCGCCCGTGACAGGAGCCGACGCCGATTCGCGCTACGCCGTGGAAACCTTGTATGTGGGCAATGTGTTCATGAAGGGGCGCAGCACGGCCGGACAAGCCGGGATTGCTGCCCAAGTGGCTGACATTGCGGGCCATATTTCCGGGGAGCGCACGGCAGGGGCCAGACCATTCGTGGCCACTGACCAAGAGGGCGGCCTGGTGCAGATCATGCGCGGCCCCGGTTTTGCGGACATGCCCCAAGCCATTGAGCAGGGGCAGTTGCCTGCGGCGGACTTGCTGGCCGAGGCGACCACGTGGGGGCAGCAACTGGCCGCTGTGGGTGTCAACGTGAACTTGGCTCCAGTCATGGACACAGTGCCCAGCGCTGCATTTGCCCCTCAGAACGCCCCCATCGGCGCGTTTGGGCGCGAATTTGGCTACACCCCGGACCTCGTGGCGAGCCATGGCGTGGCCTTCGCCCAGGGCATGGCTGCGGCGGGGGTTCAAGCAACCGTCAAGCATTTCCCCGGGCTGGGCCGGGTCACCCTGAACACCGACGTTTCTGCCGGCGTGAGCGATGACATCACGGTGCGCAACGACGCCTACATTGAGCCGTTCCGTGCCGCTGTGAACGCCGGAGTGCCGTGGCTGATGGTATCCAACGCTCTCTATCCCAAGATTGATGCCGCAAATTTGGCGCCGTTCTCAAGCGTCATTGTCACCGACATGGTGCGCGGTGACTTGGGCTTTGCGGGGATCATCGTCAGCGATGACATTTGCGACGCCGTTCAGGTCTCCGCAGTGCCCGTGGCCCAACGCGGCGTTGACTTCCTTGCAGCAGGGGGCACCATGGCGTTGTGCACCAATCAGTCCCTGCTGCCGCAGATGTACGCCGGGCTGCTCACGGCGGCACAGGGCGATCCCGCCTTTGCCGCCAAGGTGGACGCAGCGGCGCTGGTGGTCCTGACGGCGAAAGCGGACAAGGGGCTTCTTAACTAGCACGGTTTAACTAGCACTGTGGGAATAAAACCCCCGGGCAATGCGCTAGCATGGATAGACCACGGTGAATTTCGCAAGGATGCAACCGCGGGTTGAAAAAACAATAGGGGATGATCGGTTTCGACGGTGTTAGTCGAGACAGGTGAAGCGGGTCGAGGATACAGGGTTAACTCGTAAACGATCTCTGTAAAACATAAGTGCTGAATCAAATCGCACTGACTTCGCTCTTGCTGCCTAAGCAGTAAGACAGTCCGTCAGCCCGGGAATGCTCTCGTCCCGGATCCTGGCGTCATTTAGAGGGCCACTGCTCTAAGTTCTTGTTGTAGGCACTTAGGGGACTCTTATACAACTGGGCCTGGCAGCTACTTGTTTGCGAGATAGCTGGGGCCGAGAAAAACCGATGCAAACTGCACCCGGAGAAGCCCTGACAAAGCAACATCGGACGGGAGTTCAATTCTCCCCATCTCCACATCCCTATTGGGACCTGTTCCCCGCCCTCGTGGCGGGGGCGGGTCCTTTTTTGTGCCCGACGCCGGTTGCCGCGGGTTTGTGAACTTATGCGTTGGACTCGTGTTGGGTTTGGCGCATGCGTGTTTATGCGTTGGACTCGTGCTGGGTTTGGCGCATATGTTCATGGTTTCGCCGTGTTGGGATACCAGCGTCCATCAGTTCCTGCACAAAGGGTGCCGCTGGCAAGCCCTTCCATAGACCGCTGCACCCATCAAATGCCATGGGAGGGCCTACCTGCTCCATGGGGTCGGGATCCCGGCCTAGTCGATGTTGGTGGCCGTGGTGGGGGCCAGGGGGGCCTACAGACTGCCGCCAGTGGAGTGATCAACAGCGTCCGCGGGATTGTTTGCAATCGCAATCTCCGATGCCCGTACGTCCTTAAATACTAAGTGGTGGCCCGGTAACTAAACCGAACCACCACCTACCCCCAAAGATTTGGTGAGCTAGACATTGGCATGCTTTGTTCACACATTCATTAGTATGCCAGAAACTAATGGAAAAGTGCACATTTATCATTTCGAGTGGCAAACCCCAGCAGGCTAGGCCCGCGGTCCGCCGCGGACCCGCCGTCGGCCGAAGGAGATCCACACCAGCACCAGGCCGACGGCGACAAACAAGATGGCGGCAAAGGTCATGATGTCAACGGCCGGCCAGTTTTTCCACAGTGGAAGTCGCAGCGGCACGGTGGCACAGACAAGGGCGAAGCCGACGAGCATGGAAAAAGCCGCGGTCCGGTCTATGGCGGGTCTGCGGGAGAAGGCAGCCTTGGCTGTCGCCACCACCACGCAGGCAGAGGCGTAGGTGGTGTACGCAACGCCGAACCACATGTACGCAGCTATCTCAGGCTGGCTGGTGAAGGCAACCAGACCCGTACTTGAGCCGTCCACATCGGCGAGGAAGTAAGCGACACAAATGCCCAGCGAACACACCGCTAAAACAGCGACGCCCAGGGGACCCCGGATGAGTGCCCGAGCCAAGGGGGAATTATAGGCGGCGGCTACCCGGGACGTCAGGAGAAAGAAAACCCCAAAAATACTCAACCGCAACAGGACATTTGCCAGGTTTATGCCCCCAAGCAAGGCATCAACTGGCAGGTAAATTGCTGGCAGGCTCAGGGCAACGCTGACAGTGGCCAAGGCGAAGGCCCATGAGAGCCCACGGTTGCGCCCCCCGAACAGGGAGGGGGAACGCCAGATGGTGCAGGCCAAGCAGACGGCCAGGGCAGTCCACTGCAGAATTACTGTCATCCCAAGTACTCCCAAACGTTGCGTGCGGCAGCCGTGTCATCTTCCGAGCGGCGCAAGACTCGGCTCAGTGCTTCCAATCGTTCCGCTGCCAATGAAGCCAGGACACTGTTGGCTGTTCCCCTTAGCGCGGAGGCGCAGGCGCCAGCAGCCCAGCCGGCCTCGGCTGGGGACAAGAAGCCGGTGGCCACCAGGCCGTTGGTCAGGCCCACACCGGCTATCCGGGCGCTGTCGATGGCCAACTCGGCGCTCAACCTGTTGGCGCTGATCTGAGCTGACAAATTCTGCGGTGCCATGGCTGCGTTCCTAGCAACTTTTTGCCTCAAGTCTGTTGGATCGATGGCGTCCAGCCATGCCCGCACCGAAGATCGATGGGGGATGGGGGAAAGCTCCACCGGTATGGGATCGTTCCCTGTCTCAGCCGCTACATTGCGATTGAGAATTTCCTGCAGTAGGTCGGCGTCGGAAATCTGGCTGAGCAGTTCCGCAGTAGTAGGCGCCTTGATACCGGAGACCAAGTCTTCGAGGTCCGGGAAGACGGACAACGAGGCCACCACCGGCAGGTCCAGGGAGCGGCTGACAGCTGCAATGGTGGCCAGTGAGACTCGCCCGCGAACCAGCTGCTGTGCCAGCGTGGAGCGCTTTATGCCAGCTGCGCGGCACACAGCCGCCTGACTTGTGGAGCCGGCAACATGGCTGAGCCACATTTGGAAATTCTTTGCTGCAACAGTCATTTTTTCATTCCCCCTGGCCCCAATCTAGAGCCAGTTTCACATGAGGACCAAGTTATTGCGGGTCTTGCGTGTCCACGATGCCACGGAAGCGGCTGCCCACGCCGTCGTATTCGCTGCGGCGCATGCCGGCACCTGGTGCGGGCAGCTCGGAGTCGTCGTGAAAATCGCAGATGACGTAGGTGAAATCTGGCCACCACTTTTTGGGCCGCGCCACCTCAAGGAAGTCGCAGAGATAACACCGCAAATCAACCCAAACGGGGCGTTTGCCCGTGGCATTGGCCCGGGATTGTGCGAGCCACGCCGGAGGGTTTGTATCCATCGAGGCTACGTCGGCCGCGCTCATTCGTGAAGGAATGCCGTTCCGTGCAGCCATTTCCGGCGGAATGTTCAATGCCTGGGCCACCTGGCGGCGATTCAGGGAAGAGTGTGAGGAATAGTTGTTTGCCATGTTCTCTTAAGGATAAGGCGCAGCCGGGCTGCTGGCGATTCAACCCCGCCTGCAGCCCGGCTGGCTCGGCGTTGTGGGCTTGTTCGCAGGCTCCAGTCCGGTCGTCAAAACCGCCGCCTTCGTTGGTGAGAATGCTCACAGGACGCCACTGTTGCCCGTCAAAGAGTGCGTAGTTTCGGCTTGAAGAGAGCAAAATTGCCTCCCGTACTCTATGCTGTGGGAAAACAGTGGGCAATTAAGGGCGCAATTCCAGCTTTCAGGGGCTATGATGAGGCGCTGAAACACCCAGCCGAAACCACGAACACCTCAGGAGTTTGAAAACCGCATGGCAACGGATTACGACGCACCCCGCAACAAGGACGAAGACCACGAGACAGAGTCGCTTCAGGCGCTCCAGGTTCAGCGTGGCGGTGCTCAGACGGCTCATATTGACGTCGAAGATTCAGACACGGCCGAGGGCATGGATCTGCCCGGAGCTGACCTCTCCAACGAGGAATTGGTAGTTCAGGTCATTCCGGCACAGGACGACGAATTCACATGCTCCTCCTGCTTCCTGGTCCGCCACCGCAGCCAGGTAGCGCGTGAAAAGAATGGCCTGCTGTTCTGCAAGGACTGCGAAGGCTAAACAGCCCCGCCGAAACACAGCGCGCAACAGCGTTGTGTGCAACAAGGGTTGGGAGCAACAAGGGTTGCGCGCAACACGACTCAGGAGCGGATCATGCAGGCACGTGTGCAGGAACTGTTGGACACCTTCGCCGTGCCCGGGGCATGTGCAGCTGAGCTGTTGTGCGATCGGCACCCCGCCAGCGCCACGGCCTTTACGGTCATTGCCGCCGACCAAAGTTTTGTTGATATTAGTTACGGCGAGCTGCGGGAGAAGTCCACGCAGTTCGCCGCTGCTTTAAGCTCTTTGGGAGTGCACCGTGGCGATCACGTGGCCACCTTGATGGCAAAATCGGCAGAACTTGTCATAGCCCTGCTGGGCATTTGGCGTCTGGGCGCCGTGGACGTTCCCTTGTTCACGGCCTTCGCCTACGATGCCATTGACTTCCGGCTGCAAGCCAGTGGTGCCCGCATAGTCATCTGCGACGCGGATCAGCGCAGCAAGCTGGTACCCCCGGGCGACGTTCCCACTGACGCCTCCCGCCTGGTTATTGTGGCCCGTGGTGAGGCCTATGGCTACGATGTCTCCCTGGCCGAAATGGTTGCCGGCAAAGGCGCCTTCGCCCAGCTTGAGAATTCTGCGGAGTACGACGGCGGGGCGGTTGCCGTTGGCGGCGACGGCCAGCTGGTGCAGCTGTTCACCTCAGGCACCACCGGCTCACCCAAAGGCGTGCCCATCCCACTGCGGGCCGTAGCCTCCTTTGTGGGCTACCAGGAATTTGGCCTGGATGTCCGTGTCGAGGACGTCTTTTGGAACATGGCTGACCCCGGTTGGGCGTATGGACTGTACTTTGCGTTGCTGGCGCCGCTGGCCACAGGAACCCGGTCGCTGCTGCTGACTGCCGGCTTCAACCCTGCGTTAACGTGGACTGTTATGGAGAAGTTCGGCGTTACCAACTTTGCTGCTGCACCCACCATCTACAGGTCGCTGCGCGCCGGCTCCACCCCCGGGCAACAACACTCCTTGCGCCGCGCATCCAGTGCCGGCGAGCCGCTGACCCCCGACGTCATCGCCTGGGGCCGCGACGTTTTTGGCTTGGAAGTCCGGGACCACTATGGCCAAACTGAACTGGGAATGGTGGCGGGAAATGCTTGGGCCGACGGCCTCCTGGCACCCCTGCGGTCAGGCTCCATGGGTGTTTCCCTGCCCGGCTGGAGGGTGAATGTGCTGGCTGAGCTCAAGGACGAACTGGCCGCCGACGGCGAACCCGGCCGGGTTGCCGTCAACGTGCAGGAAAGTCCCTTCATGTGGTTTGCCGGCTACGTCGATGCCGCCGGGAAAACTGCGCTGAGGTACAGTCCCGACGGTGCGTGGTACCTGACGGGCGACTCCGGACGGCGCGACAGCGACGGGTTCATTTACTTCTCCTCGCGCGACGACGACGTGATCATCATGGCCGGCTACCGCATTGGCCCCTTCGAGGTGGAATCTGTTTTGGTCAACCACCCCGGCGTCTCGGAAGCCGCGGTGGTTGGCACCCCGGATGAGATCCGCGGCGAAGTACTGGAAGCATTTGTGGTGCTGCGCGATCCGTCCGCCGCTGGCGACGCCATGGTGGCTGAACTGCAACAGTTGGTGAAAGACCGCTTTGCCGCCCACGCCTATCCGCGGCGCATTCACTTTGTGCCCGAACTTCCCAAAACTCCCAGCGGCAAGGTTCAGCGCTATGTGCTGCGCAAAGCCCGTGCAGCCATGAGGGACCTGCCCTAGGACCTTGGTGGGCAGGTCAGTAGACGCTAGCTGTTTGTTGCGCCGGAGTGCGGATTCATGAGGGAACCGCCGGTGAGGTCCTGTACTGAGCAGTCGGAGTGCGTCCCCGACGATGTCAGCCACAGCGAAATCGCAACCTCGTGTGCAAGAGCCAAGGGTCCGGCGTCGTGCGGGGCACTGAGCCTTTGCACCTCAATGCCGGCACCGAAGGGCAGCAGCCGCAACACCATCAAGGCCGTATCCAGACCAATGCCGTGCTTCTCCAGGTACCGCAACAATTCCGGATCATGATCGCTGATGCGGCTGACACGCCCGCTGTGGCCGGCGTCGAGCTCGTCGAGCCGGTGCGAGGGGGCCATGATGATCCGGCCTTCCGGGTCCGGGATGGGATCACCGTGCGGGTCACGGGTGGGATGGCCCAACTTGGCACTCATGCGCTCAATGAAGTGCTCGGACACGGCATGCTCCAGCTGTTCGGCCTCGTCGTGCACCTCATCCCAGGTGTAGCCAAGCTCGCTGACAAGGTAGGTTTCCAGCAGCCGATGCCTGCGCACCATGGACAGCGCCAGAGTTAGACCTCGCGCGGTCAGGTGGATGGGGCTGTACGGCTGGTGGTCCACCAAGCCCTGGTCCTTGAGTTTGCGGACCATTTCCGAAACCGAGGAATTGGCAACCCCAAGGCGGGTGGCTAAGGCGGTGGAGGTGATGGGTTTGTCCTGCCACTCCGTGTAGGCATAGATGACCTTGACATAGTCCTCGATGCTGGAGGAGGTGGCAGTTTGTTTCACAGAATCCAGCCTACCGCTAGGCTCAGAGTTTGTGCGTGCGCCAGGTCTGGGCCACGTAAGGCAGCTGGAGCTCTTCATCAGGAGAGTGACCCAGATGGTCAAGCAGGTACCACTGAAGATTTGCCATGACCTTGGCGCGGATGGGGTCCGAGGCCTTGAGGTAGTAGCTGCGGGATTTGGCCAGTTCCATGATGGCCTCTGGCGTCAAGGACTGGCTCCAGCGGGTGTTGTGCACGTGCGGAGCGGCGAATTCCTTACCAATGGTGGGGTGGAAGTCTGCCTTGTGGACGTCACCGGCATGCATGATGCGTGCCAGCCGGTGAACCCAAGGGATGCCGACGTCGAGCTGGTTCCAGATCAAGCCCAAGGTGCCGCCGGGGCGAAGTACGCGGGCAATCTCGGTACTGGCGGCGAGGGGATCGCACCAGTGCCACGCCTGCGCCACCACTGCCAGATCCATGGAGTTCACTGGCAGCTCAAGGTGTTCGGCCGTGCCCACAATGGTTGTGGTCCGGGGCAGCTCTGCGGCCAACTGGGTGAGCATGTCTGCCGAAGGGTCCACCGCCGTCAGATTCCAGCCGTGCCGGGCCAAGAGTTGAGTGTACTTTCCCGTTCCCGCACCCACATCAAGGGCGTCCTTGATGGGGTGCGGGGAACCAGCGATTAGCCAGTCCAGGGAATCGCGGGGGTAGCTGGGACGGACCTGATGATAGTGCTCCCCGCCTTCCAGAAATGCCGCAGCCATGTGCTTGCGCCGTTCCCCGTCGAAGACCGGTCCGCCTACCCCTGCCATAGTGCTCCCCTAAAGTTGTGCCGTTTTGCCCGTTCAACTTTACCGCGGGGGAGAGGGTGTGTTGTTTAAGTGTTGCAGGGGGCTGCGCCAGCGGTTCCGGGCGTGTTCGGGGCCCAGTGCGGGTACGCACGGTTGTCATCGGCGGGCACCCAGCGGCCGGCGTCAACCACGTAATCCCAGCCCAGCCCGTCACGCAACAGGGCACTGACACCCTCGATCAGGCGCTGTGCGTCCTCAAGCCGGGAACCCACACCAAAGCTGGCACGCAATGAACCCGACGGCAGGCCCAAACGGTTCAGCAGCGGGTGGGCGCAGAACTTGCCATCACGCACGCCCACGCCATGCTCGGCCGACAAGTAGGCGGCAACCAATCCGGCGTCGTACCCGGTGATGGAGAAGTTCACCACGCCGATGCTGCCGCACTCGGGGTAGTCTGCGGAGTCGGAGAACAGCGAATGGACGTTGACGCCCTCAATCGCGGCGAAGCCCGCCACCAGATACTCACGCAGCTGCTGTTCGTGGCTGTGCCAGTCCTGCGCGTCGAGTGCTGCCAGGGTGGCGGCGGCCTTGGCGAGAGTGGCGGCGCCCAAAACGTTGGGGGAGCCGGCTTCGTGGCGTGCGGGGCCGTCACTCCAGCGGGTTGATTCCAGTCGCACTTCTGTCACGGCGCCACCGCCGGCCAAATGCGGCTTGCCCGTGTCCAGCCAATCAGAGCGGCCCACCAAAACGCCCGCACCAAAGGGCGCGTACAGCTTGTGGCCGGAGAACGCCAGGTAGTCGATTCCGCTGGCGCTCAAGTCGATACGGCGGTGCGGGGCCAGTTGGGCCGCGTCAACCACAATGCGGGCGCCGTAGCGGTGGGCCAAGGCGGCCAGTTCATTGACGGGCAGCACCTCGCCCGTCACATTGGAGGCACCAGTGACGGCCAACAGGAGCACGTTGCCGGCCCGCAGCTGTGTTTCAACGCGGGCCAGGGTCGCTGCGATGGAATCCGCAGCCACCACTGAGCGGTGCGGCAGCGCCTGCCACGGAAGCAGATTGGCGTGGTGCTCAATATCCAGATACAGCACTTCGCCGTGAACGTTGGAGCGGCCCTCGGTGAACCCCTTTTGGGTCAGGATGCTTTGCACGCACCCGGCCAAGAGGTTCAAGGAATCTGTTGTGTGGCGCGTGAAGATGACGGTGTCATCGGGGCGGGCGCCCACAAAGTTGGCCACAATCTTGCGGGCATTCTCATACACGGACGTGCTGACCTGGGAGGCAAACCCTGCACCGCGGTGCACACTGGCGTAGTACGGCAAAACCTCGTTCAGGTGGGCGGCCACGTCCTCAAGTGCCGGGGCCGACGCCGCATAGTCAAGGTTGGCGTACCGCACCTGTCCGCCGTGGATCAAGGGGGCGTTTAAATCCTGGCCCACCACCGGCAACAAGGGAGATTTGGATAGGGATGTTTTTTCCAAAAGGGCGTAGCTCATGGGTAAATCCTTCGACACAAAGGACCCTTGGAAGGAGCCAAGAAGTCCGCGCTTGCCATGACCGCTCCGGCCTGACCTGGTCGTCACCCGGGGCACCCCGCCGCGAAAGGAGGGTTGCCGGCCAGCAAACCGGGGTTTAGCGCTGGCACTCGTGACCTATGCCAAAAAGATTAGCCCAAGAATAGAGTTCTCGCATTTGTTACGTCATGAAACGCACGCCGCCGTTGGGCCGGGGGCAGGCGGGCAAAAAGAACGACGGCGGAAGCCGCCGTCGTTCTTAATACGATTGAGCTAAATGCCGTGGATTAGCCCAGCAGATCGTCCCAGTTGGGGTTCAAACGCTGCAGGACTTCCGTGTGCAGGATGGAGTTGGTGGCCAAGGCGTTGCCGCCGAAGGGGCCGTCTGCTCCCTCCAGAGATGTGAATCGGCCGCCAGCCTCGGTCACGATCGGCACCAGCGCGGCCATGTCGTAGAGGTTTAGTTCGGGCTCGCAGGCGATGTCCACGCTGCCCTCGGCAACCATGCAGTAGGACCAGAAATCGCCGTACGCACGGGTGCGCCAGACGTCGTCGGTGAGGGCAATGAACTCATCACGGTTGCCCCGTTCAGCCCAGCCGCTCAGGGACGAGTAGGACAGTGAGGCGTCCTTGAGCTCTGCAACATTGGAGACGCGAATGCGGGTGGCGGCGGCCAGAGACTTGCCCATGTATGCGCCGGTGCCCTCGGCAGCCCACCACCGCTTGCCCAGGGCTGGGGCGCTGACCAAACCAACCACGGGGCGGCCCTCATCCACCAGGGCAATCAGGGTGGCCCAGACAGGAACTCCGCGCACAAAGTTCTTGGTGCCGTCAATGGGATCGATGATCCAGCGGCGTGTTCCGTGACCAGTGCTGCCAAACTCCTCGCCCAACACCGCATCGCGGGGACGTACCCGGGACAGCTGGCTGCGGATTGACTCCTCGGCGGCCTTGTCAGCATCCGTCACCGGAGTCAGATCCGGCTTGGTCTCAACCTCCAGATCAAGGGCCTTGAAACGGGCCATGGTCAGCGAATCCACGCTGTCCGCCAATACATGGGCCAAGCGGAGGTCGTCGTTGTACGTCTGGGGTTCAATCGTCATGTACATCACGCTATCGCGATTTGTCCCAAACGCCCGTTACGACGCCCTCCGGCGCCTGAATGCCAAATAAACCCGTGGCAGTTGGGGTTGGCGGCGCTATTAGTGAACTTATGCGCTGAACCGGAGCCGGGTAGTGCGCATATCTAAATTCTTGTGAAGTTATGCGCAGAACCCGCCGCGAGTCCAGCGCATAAGTGTTTATGCACAGGACTCGCCATGGGTTCAGCGCATAAGTTCACTGCGCCCCGAGCCCGGCCAGCACAGCTACTCGATGATGCCCAGTTCCTTTTCCGCGGCGCGGCCCTCTGTCCTGTCGCTGGTGCCCAGCAGGCGGCGCAGCGAGGCAAGGCGGGCCGGTCCGGCGTCGCCGGCGAGCCCTGCAGCCACATAGGGGTCCAGGCCGCAGTTCACCGCGACACTGTCATGCTTGCAACCGCGTTCACAGTCGTCCGTGCCGGGCTGCAGATCGGGGAAGGCTTGGAGGATCCTGTCCGGGTTCACATGGGCCAGTCCGAAGGAGCGGATGCCCGGGGTGTCAATGATCCAGGAGCCGGGTTTGCCGTCTTCGATTCGCAGGGCAAGCGCCGATGAGGAGGTGTGGCGCCCGCGGCCCGTGACGGCATTGACGCCGCCGGTTGCCCGCCGCGAACCCGTCAAGGCGTTGACCATGGTGGACTTGCCCACGCCGGAGTGGCCCACCATGACGCTGACCTTGCCGTCGAGGTAGCTGTGCAATTGCTCCACGGCACCGCCTGCCAAGAGGGCCGAATCGCCGTCGTCGCTGCGGGCGTCGATGCCTGATGCGCCGTCGGCAGCGGTCCGGCTGATGATGACAGTCATGTCGAGGTGTTCGTAATTGGCAAGAAGCTCCGAAGGGTCCTTGATGTCCGTTTTGGTGATCAACAGCAGCGGTGCAATGCCGGCGTCGTATGCGGCCACCAGGGCCCTGTCGATGAAGCCGGTACGGGGCTCGGGGTTGGCAGCGGCCACCACGATGACCAGTTGGTCGGCATTGGCCACCACCGCCCGCTCCACGGGATCGGTGTCGTCGGCACTGCGGCGCAGCAGCGTTCGGCGTTCCTCGATGCGAACCAGCCGGGCCAAGGTATCCGGCTTGCCCGTGACATCACCCACCAGTGCCACAAAGTCACCAGCGACCACTGGATTGCGCCGCAGTTCCCTGGCCCTGGCGGCGATCAGGGTGCGTTCGGTGGACTGATTCTCATCGATAATGGCTGTGTAGCGTCCGCGGTCAACCGTAACAATGCGGCCAATGATGGCTTCCTCGTAAGCGGGCCTGTCCTTGGTGCGCGGCCGGCTGCCCTTCTTGTTGGCCCTGACCCGGACGTCGGATTCGTCCCAGTTGCTGTAGTCCTTTGCCATGCCCTTACGCTCTGGCCGCTGTTGTGTCGGCCGCTGCAGTCTGTGACACCATGGCCGCCCACATGGCCGGGAAATCGGGCATTGTTTTGGCGGTGGTGCCAATATTTTCAACCTCGACGCCGGGCACGGCCAAGCCGATGATGGCGCCAGCCGTGGCCATGCGGTGGTCGTGGTAGCTGTGAAAAACGCCGCCGCGAAGGGGGGCCGGGGTGATGATGAGCCCATCCTCGGTTTCTTCGGCATTGCCGCCTAGGGCGTTGATTTCAGCAACCAAGGCCGCCAAGCGGTCAGTTTCGTGCCCGCGCAAGTGGGAAATGCCGCGCAGGCGCGACGGGGTTGAGGCCAGAGCGCAGATGGCTGCCGTTGACGGTGCCAGCTCACTGGTGTCGGCAATGTCCACGCCGTGGATCTCAGGGCCGCCGGTCACTGTCAAAACACCGTCTTCGAGGGTCACCGTGGCGCCGAACTGGGGCAGGATTTCACGCCATTTGTCACCCACCTGGGTGGTGTTGGCGGGCCAGTTGGGGATACGCACGGTGCCACGGGTGGCCAGTGCGGCAGCCAGGAACGGGCCGGCGTTGGAGAGGTCTTGTTCCAGCACCACGTCAAAGGCGGCGACGGGGCCGGGCGCGACGATCCAGTGGTTCGGGGTGGAATCGTCAACAACAACACCCACGGACCGCAGGATTTCCACTGTCATGGAAATGTGGTCAACGCTAGGTACGGAATCGCCGGTGTGCTCCAGGTGCAGGCCCTGGACAAAACGCGAGGCGACCAGCAACATGGCAGAAATAAACTGCGAAGACCCGCCGGCGTCAATACGCACGTGGCCGCCCTCAACAGCTCCGGTGCCGTGCACGGTGAAGGGCAGGAAACCGTCCCCGCCGTCTTCGACCAGCACTCCAAGTCCCTCCAACGCAGCCACAAGGGGAGCCATGGGGCGAACAAGGGCCGCGGGATCGCCGTCGAACCTTACCGGGCCGTTGACTAGGGCAGCCAGCGGGGGGACAAAGCGCATCACCGTGCCGGCCAGGCCGCAGTCCACCAGGATGCCGCCGTCGGGTGCTGCAAAACCGGCAGGAATGGGTGTGACCACAAGATCAGGGACGCCGCCGCTGCCGGGAACTTCGGCAATGCCCGCACCCATGGCACGCAGGGCGCCGATCATCAGATCAGAGTCGCGGGACTGCAGGGGTGCGCGCAAGCGCGATTGGCCGTCGGCAATGGCGGCGAGGACAAGATACCTGTTGGTCAGCGACTTGGAGGCCGGAATGGTGACTGTGGC
Source organism: Arthrobacter glacialis (assembly GCF_002909445.1). Classification (GTDB taxonomy): domain Bacteria; phylum Actinomycetota; class Actinomycetes; order Actinomycetales; family Micrococcaceae; genus Specibacter; species Specibacter glacialis. The sequence goes on along the minus strand of NZ_PPXC01000003.1, from coordinate 229,724 downwards.
ATCCAAGGGTTTTGTGGAGAAGGGTGCGGGCCAATGGGCTGCGGTCATGGGTAATTACTGTCCTGTCACATCGTGAGCTAGCGCGCGAACTGTCTTGTCCGCATTCTTCAATTGCTTGTGGGTGGTCTTCTTGCCGGATGCGATCAGCTTTTCCGCACGCCAAGCCAAGCCGGGGCGTCCAGCCGTGTCCACGCTTGCCAGCAGTGCCCCGCCGATCAGGCCAATGTTCTTGGCCAGCTGGTTGCGGCGGTGGGAACGATTTTCCTTGCTGGTGGGCTCGGCGTTGCGATATTCCACCACAGTGGTCAGGCCAGCCGTCACGGCGAGCACCACAGCTGCTGCGCGGGAGGATTTCCCCGTGGCCAGCAAAATGCCTGCACCTACCTGGGTCCCGGCCAGCACGCGTGCCAGGGTCTTCTCGCTCGCCTCCATGGGCAAAGCGGCGCTGAGCGGTCGCAGAACGGGGCTCAATTGCGCAGCCGTCTGGTCTGCATGGCGCAACCGGTCAAGGCCGGCGAGGATGAACGATGATGCCAACATGGGGCGGGCAAGTGCGCGAACAATGGACAAGTAGGCCTCCTTGGATGTGCTCTAATCTTCCCGCTGACTTTTCTACTGGCCAAACGGAAAGCTGGTGCTGTATCTAAGTCTCCCACGTCTCTTTCGCTGATGCCGTGTTTGCGGAATATCCGACGTCGTTCCCGGGTTTAGTAGGTATGTGACAGTTCCCGTGGGGGTTGGCTGCACGGACAAATCATTCGAAGGAAAGGCGGCAATGCAGACACTGAGCCATCCGGCACCCCTGAAGCTGAGTCTGAGCATAGACTCAACAGTGATGAACATTTCCGAGCCTGAGCAAACCATCGAGTCAGCCGTTGCGAGCCCCGACGCCGAGCAACCCACTGCGAAGGAGCCAGCCGTCGTGCGGGCCACTGACGTGGAGGGGGTGGACGTTGTCACCGAAACCACCGATCAGAGGCGTGCGCGCTTTGAACGTGATGCCATGGTCTATGTTGATCAGCTGTATTCTGCAGCCATGCGTATGGCACGCAATCCCAGTGATGCCGAAGATCTGGTGCAGGAGGCCTACACCAAGGCGTTCTCGGCTTTCCACCAGTACAAGCCTGGCACCAATCTAAAGGCGTGGCTGTACAGGATTCTGACCAACACGTACATCAACCTGTACCGCAAGCGCCAGCGTGAGCCGCTGCAGTCGAATTCCGACAGCGTTGAGGACTGGCAGCTGGCCCGGGCAGAATCGCACACCTCGCGCGGCCTGCGCTCGGCCGAGGCAGACGCCCTGGACCACTTGCCGGATTCAGATGTGAAGAACGCTTTGCAGGCCATTCCGGAAGAGTTCCGGCTCGCGGTGTATTTTGCCGACGTGGAAGGTTTTGCGTACAAAGAAATTTCAGAGATCATGAACACCCCCATTGGCACCGTGATGTCGCGGTTGCACAGGGGACGGAAGCTTTTACGAGATATGTTGGCCGACTACGCCGTGGATCGCGGCTATGTCAAGGACGCCACTCAAATGACGGAAACGGAGAAATAATCATGGGCGACTGCCAAAGCCTCGGAGATTGCGACGACGAACGGGTCGGACGGATCTACGAGTACCTCGACGGGGCGCTGTCCCTCGATGACCTTGCCGAGATCAAGGCCCACCTGGACGGCTGCGAGGACTGCGCGCACCAGTATGACCTGGAATGCGTGATTCGCACGGTTGTTAAGCGTTCCTGCAAGGAAGCGGCTCCGGAAACACTCAAGGCAGCTATTTTGGCCCGCCTGCACGAGAGCAAGCCTGCGGCAGTCTAGGCCAGCTCAGCCGCCGCGTGGCTCACTGCCTGCCCCGGCAGCACCGGAACCGGGTTCCGGCCGCAGGGTGATGGTGCTGTAGGCGCTGGCCGGACGGCCGCTCACGCGGCGGTGCATGGAGCCTGCGATCACATGGGCTTGGGCTTTTGCCAGTTCGGCTTTTTCGCCGGCAAAGAGACTGTCCACGGTGCGGCTCCACAGCCGCAACCACCTGTTGAAGTGCTCCAGGGTCAGCGGTTCCTTGGCAGATATATCAAAGTGGATCTTCAGCGCATTGCGTTGGTAGAGCCCGGCCTTGAACAGTACAGTTTGCCAGAAGTCGGCCATGATGGGCAGATGTTCTGCCAGGTCCATCTGCACCACCTCGGTGAAGATGGGCCCAATGAGATCATCGGCAAAAGCCTCACTATAGAAGGCCTCCACCAATCGCAGGATGTCCGCGCGGTTGTCAATGTCAGCCAGCTGCGACTCCGGCTCAGGTGCCCCTGCAGGGGCGTAGGCGAGAAGGTGCGACGCCGTTCTTCCGGACTTGGTCGGTGAGATGTCCATGACTCCAGCCTAACCTTGGCCTGATCTTCTCGTGTCTTGGCAAAAGTACAAAAGCCCGCCCCGCCACATGGCGGAGCGGGCTTTTGCTTTTTACGTCAAGATTTACGTGTTGGGACGCTTACCGTGGTTAGCGCCGCCCTTTTTACGATCCCGACGCTTACGTGAACGCTTCGACATAGCTGTCTCCAATCATCTAGAAAGACCTTTAAAAACGATCCTTACCCATTTTGGCATAAATGACTCTTGCGTGCCTAACCGAGGGCCCCGGTCACTTCCTCAACGAGGCGCGGATGGCAATGGCCGACTGATTCAGAACTGTTCGCATCGTCTCAAGCGCCAACTCGTCCATTCCGTTCCGGGCGGCGTGCAGGCGCAAATCCAAACGAAGGTCGTCGCGGAATTTTTGCAGCAGAAACTCGGCCTCCTTGAGTTGCCTGCCGGTGACTGCCGTTTCGCTGTGCGGGGTTCGTGCTGCCTGGCGGGCTTGGGTTTTGGCGTTTTCGGCGGTGGCTGCCAGATCTGCCCGCAGGCTGCGCATGTTCTCCTGGAGATCCACACGGATATCGTCGGCGAGCCTGCGCACGGAGGCGGAAATGCTTGCCTGCACTTCCGTCAGCTCATGGCGGCGCTGTTCAAGCTCGACCCGTCCGGCTGGCGTCAGGGAGTAGACGGTGCGCCGCCCCTCCATTGTGGTTGCCAGCAGCCCCTCCTCCTGAAGTTTGGCCAGCCTCGGGTACACGGTGCCGGCGCTGGGGGAGTAGGTGCCGCCGAAGCGGTCTGTCAAGGCCCGGATGATCTCATAACCGTGTTGGGGCCCCTCCTCGAGAACGGCGAGCAGGTACAGGCGCAGGGCGCCGTGGGCGAAGACGGGAGGCATTAGTTCTCCTCCTTGGTCAAGGAGATGTCCAGATGCGGTTCTTCCGGGGCGTACACCATTGAGACAGCTCCGGACACTGTCGAGGTGTGGGCAATGAGCAGTGGGGTGGCCGGGCCCGTGGAGACCGTGGTGCTCTGGCCCAGGTTGCTGTGCCGCTCCCCGTCCACTAGCAGGGTCCCCGAGGCGCTGGTTGATGTCACGTGGACGCCAACGGTCCTGGGCAGCCGGACCGTGACGTCACCAGAGACAGATTTGGCCTTCAAGGTTAGGGGTGTGCCGTGCAGGTCGAAGCTGACGTTGCCGGAAACTGTGCTGGCCCGGACGTTGTTCAGTTCCCCCGAGGCCATGACGTCCCCTGAGACGCTTTTGGCCACCAAGTCGCCGCGGTGGTCACGGGCAATGATTTCCCCGCTCACGGTGTCCAGGGTGAGAAGCCCCTCGGTGGCGTCGGCCATCAAGGAACCAGTGACTGTGCGCAGGGTCGTCTTCGCGCTGCCGCTGACCATGCCATCGGCGTTGACGGTGCTTGCAGAGACAAATGTTCCTGGCGGAACCGCAATGCTGATGACGGCACTTGCGCCCTGTTGAAAGTTGATCAGCCGCTGCAACCAGTTGGAGGCATTGAAATGTTCCACTTTCAACGTTCCGTTGCTGAAGCGCACCTCCAGGGGTTGGCCCTCCACTTCGGAGATTTCCAGCGTTGCTTTTGGCCCTTCCGTCACCACAATGTCAAAGCGCCCCTTGACCAGGGCCACCTTAACTTCGGCAACTCCGGCAAATTCAAGTGTTTGCGGGTCGCTAATGGACCACAAATCCTGATTCATTGCTACTCCTTCATTCGCGTTATATCGCGTCCATGTGAAACACGATATAACGCGTTGCGCCACAAAACAAGATATATCGCGAAATAAAAAATGCCGAACGGGCAGTAGTTGTTGATGTTCCGGGGAAACATCAACAACTACTGCCCGTTCGGCGGAGAGGGGGGCGGGCTAGGCGGACTCGGGCAGGTCCAGCCACTGGTACCAGCCGCGGTGCAGCACCAGCCACGCCATGAGGCCGTAGCCGGCCTGGCCGGGGGTGCCCGCGTTGGCCGCCACGTCATTGCGCCACTGCTCGTGGTTCTGCAGCGGTGCAAAGGTGTCAACGTAGTGGTGCTTGCGCCGCGTGGTGACATCGGCAAAGGCTGCGTTGAGCTCGGCCAGTTTCCGGTTCAGCGCAGGATCCAACGACGGCGGCGGGCCCACCACAAACACGGGAATGTTCAGCTGGGTGGCGCCATCTAAGATGTTGGCAAGATTCAGCCGGCTTCGGGCGGTGGAGAGACCGTACTCGATGTCTCGGCCGGAGAGACCTATGACCAGCCGGTTCTCGTGGAAATCATCAAATCGGCGCCCGGCCTCGTGCAGCCAGCGTCCCGCCAGCGCCTCGGTGCCCTCGCGCGGGCACGCCAGGACAAACGGCTCAACCGTGATGGTGTCCTGTGGAGTCCTTGCCAAAACCCTGCCCAGCCAGCCCAGTGCGCGGGGATCGCCCACACCTGCAACCAACTCGTCCCCCACAGCCACAATGCGCAGTTCCCGCTTGTCCACGGCGCCCCTTTCATTCCTACAAATTTTGAAGTCCAAAGAAAAGATGCCCGACCTGATAATGCAGACCGGGCATCCATGGTGTTCTAGCTACGCTCGAACGCCTGCTTGATCAGCAAGGTCTGTTCGACGGCGTGGTTCTTTGCAGAACCTGTTGCTGTTGCCGCTGACGCCGGGCGTGAAACCCGGCTCAGCTTCTGATCCAGCTCGGGTGCCAGGTTCAGGCCCATGAACGGCCACGGCCCCTGGTTGGCAGGTTCGTCCTGAGCCCAGACCAGCTCGGCATTGGGGTACTTTGCCAGCTCAGCCTTGATCTCCTCCAGCGGCAGCGGGTACAGCTGCTCCACACGGATGATGGCAGCCTTGTTGTCCCCGGCCTTCTCGCGTGCCGCGAGCAGGTCGTAGTACAAGCGGCCGGAGACCAGAATGACGCGGTCCACAGCGTTGTTCTCCAACGCAGCATGCTCGCCGATGACCGGGCGGAAGCCGCCGGTGGTGAAGTCCTCCACCGAGGAAGCAGCAGCCTTCAGGCGCAGCAACTGCTTCGGGGTGAAAATGATCAACGGCTTGCGCGGGCGGCGGTAAGCCTGGCGGCGCAGCAGGTGGAAGTGCGACGCCGGTGTGGTCGGGTTGGCCACGATCATGTTCTCTTCGGCACACATCTGCATGAAGCGCTCGATGCGTGCTGAGGAGTGGTCGGGGCCCTGGCCTTCGTAGCCGTGCGGAAGCATCAGCACCAGTGAGGAACGCTGGCCCCACTTCTGCTCGGCGGAGGAGATGAACTCATCGATGATGGTTTGCGCACCATTGACGAAGTCACCAAACTGGGCCTCCCACACCACCAAGGCGTCGGGACGTTCCACGGAGTAGCCGTACTCGAAGCCCATGGCAGCGTATTCGCTGAGCAGGGAGTCATAGATCCACAGTTTGGCCTGGTCTTCGCTCAGGTCGCGCAGCGGGGTCCAGTTCTTGCCGTTGGCACGGTCGTGGAATACTGCGTGGCGCTGCACGAAGGTGCCGCGGCGTGAGTCCTGGCCGGCCATGCGGACCGGGACGCCTTCAAGCAGCAAGGAGCCAAAGGCGCTCAGTTCGCCAAAGCCCCAGTCAATGTTGCCCTCGCGGGACATGGCCTCACGCTTTTCCAGCAAGGGCTTGAGCTTCTGGTGAACCTCAAAGCCTTCCGGGATCGCCATGTGGACGGAGCCGATCTTGGCCAGCATTTCGGCGCTGATGGCCGTCACCTGGGGATCGTTCACGCCGGAATCGCTTTGCTGCGCAATGGGGCGTTCCAGATCGGAAACCGCCGCAGCATCCTTGGTGACGATCGGGATGGGGGAGGTCTGGGCTGCGTGCGTTTCAGCAAACACGCGTTCCAGGCGTTCCTGGTAGTCACGCAGCAGCTGCGTGGCTTCCTCTTCGGTGATGTCGCCGCGACCAATCAAGGCCTCGGTGTACAGGCGGCGCACTGAACGCTTGGCCTCGATCAGGTTGTACATCAGCGGCTGGGTCATCGAGGGGTCATCACCCTCGTTGTGACCGCGACGGCGGTAGCAGACCATGTCGATGACAACGTCCTTGCGGAAGCGCTGCTGGAACTGGTAAGCCAGCTGGGCCGTGCGCACCACAGCTTCGGGGTCGTCACCGTTCACATGGAACACGGGGGCCTGGATCATCTTGGCCACGTCGGTGGAGTACACCGAGGAACGCGAGGACGACGGCGCCGTGGTGAAGCCAACCTGGTTGTTGACAACGATGTGAATGGTTCCACCTGTGCGGTAGCCGCGCAGCTGGGAAAGGTTCAGGGTCTCTGCAACAACACCCTGGCCGGCAAAGGCGGCGTCACCGTGAACCATGATGGGCAGCACGGGGAAGTTCTCGCCCTGGTCCAGGCGGTCCTGCTTGGCGCGGACAATGCCCTCAAGGACGCCGTCAACGGCTTCTAGGTGGGACGGGTTTGCGGCGAGGTAGACCTTGGTCTCGTTGCCGGCGTCGGAAGTGAAAGTGCCCTCAGTACCCAAGTGGTACTTCACATCGCCGGAGCCCTGCACGCTGCGAACGTCCTGGGTGCCCTCAAATTCGCGGAACACCTGTGCGTAGGTCTTGCCAGCAATGTTGGTGAGCACGTTCAGGCGGCCACGGTGCGCCATGCCAATGGCAACCTCGTCCAGGCCGTCGTCGGCTGCGTCGGAGATGATGGAGTCCAGCAGCGGAATCAAGGATTCGCCGCCCTCCAGGGAGAAACGCTTCTGGCCAACAAACTTGGTCTGCAGGAACGTCTCAAACGCTTCGGCAGAGTTGAGCTTGGAGACAATGCGCAGCTGCTCTTCGCGGCTCGGCTTGGAGTAGGGGTGCTCCAGCTCATTCTGGAACCATTCACGCTGCTCGGGTTCCTGAATGTGCATGTACTCCACACCCGTGGTGCGGCAGTACGCGTCACGCAGTACGCCCAGGATGTCGCGCAGCAGCAGTTTCGCTTTGCCGCCGAAGCCGCCCGTGGGCCACTCGCGGTCAAGATCCCACAATGTCAGGCCGTAGGTGAGCACGTCCAGGTCGGGGTGCTTGCGCTGGACATACTCCAGCGGATCGGTGTCAGCCATCAGGTGGCCGCGCACTCGGTAGGAGTGGATCATCTGCTGGATGCGGGCAACCTTGTTGATCTCATCTGCCGGGTCAACCTGCAGGTCAAGGCTCCACCGCACGGGCTCGTACGGGATGCGCAGGGACTCAAAGATGTCATCGTAGAAGTTTTCCGCACCAAGCAACAGCTGGTGAACCTTCTTCAAGAATTCGCCCGAGCCAGCACCCTGGATGACGCGGTGGTCATAGGTGGAGGTCAGCGTCAGGATCTTGGAGACTGCGTTGTGGGCGATGATCTTGGGGCTGGCGCCCTGGTATTCGGCCGGGTAGTCAAGTGCGCCAACACCAATGATGGCGGCCTGGCCCTTGGACAGGCGCGGAACAGAGTGAACCGTGCCGATGCCGCCGGGGTTGGTCAGTGAAACGGTGGTCCCGGAGTGGTCATCCGCCGTGAGCTTGCCGGCGCGGGCGCGCTTGATCAGGTCCTCGTAGGTGCGCCAGAACTCGGCGAAATTCAGTGTTTCGGCGCGCTTGATGTTCGGCACCATGAGCAGGCGCGTGCCATCAGGCTTGGGCATGTCAATGGCAATGCCGAAGTTCACGTGCGGCGGCTGGACGGCAACGGGCTTGCCGTCGATCTCGTCGTAGTACACGTTCATGGAGGGGAACTGCCCCAGCGCCTTGATGACGGCGTAGCCGATCAGGTGCGTAAAGGAGACCTTGCCGCCGCGTGCACGGGCAAGGTTGGAGTTGATGACAACACGGTTGTCAATGAGCAGCTTGGCCGGGATGGCCCGGACGCTGGTGGCCGTAGGGACTTCCAGGCTGCTGATCATGTTCACGGCGATGGCCTTGGCCGGGCCGCGCAGCACAGTCTGGACAGCCTCTTCAGGAACGGCATTGTTCTTGGCAGACTTGGGCAGCTGGGCCGGGATGGGGGTGGTGCCGGTGCGGGCCGCATCCTTGGCGGGTGCCGGCGGCCGCGGGGCTGCCGGTGCCTTCGCCGCGGCAGGAGCAGCAGCGACCGGCTGGGCCGTCTCGGCAGGAACCTCAGCGGCAGGTGCCCGAACAGCGGCGGCGGGTGCCGGCGTCGTACTGGCAACTGGTGTTGCGGCTTGAACTACCGGGATCTGGGCCGTGATGGGCGTGGCGTGACTAGCCGTGTGGCGTCCGTTGCCCGCTGCGTCATCGGCAGCGAAACCCTCAAAGAGTGGCCACCATTTGGCATCTACGGAACTTTTGTCGCCCTTGTAGCGCTCATACAGTTCATCGACGAGCCACTCGTTGCCGCCAAATTCTTCGGGTAGACGGTGGATGGATTGCTCTGGCACGTGTATTACGCCTCTTCCATGAGATCTTGTTGCCCGCTGTGCAACCTTGCGCATGGAGACGGCACCCGAATCTGGCGGATGCTGACGGCGCAAACTTGCGTAGCCTATTCGAAAGTTGGTTGGGGTCCAACAAACCCGTTCCGCAGTAAGTCTAGTAAGCAATTTAGCTTGTAGGCCAATCTGTGATGTGGCGCGCCCTGATCAACGCTCAAAAGTGCGTCATTTTTGCGGTGAATGGACGGATTAGCTGGTTAGACTCAAACCCGGGCGGCCCTTGGATCCGACTGGCGGCCGCCGACTGTCCAACAGTTGCAAGGAGTGCCATGCGTTTTCTTAACCAACCAGCCACCGATCTGACATATTCAGATGTATTCCTTGTCCCGTCGCGTTCCACCGTGACCTCACGGCTGGACGTTGACCTGTCCAGCGGTGACGGCACCGGCACCACCATTCCCCTGGTGGTTTCGAACATGACCGCCGTTTCGGGCAAACGCATGGCCGAAACCGTTGCCAGGCGTGGCGGCATGGCCATACTGCCGCAGGACATTCCCCTGGACGTGCTAAAAACCGTCACAGAGTGGGTCAAACAGCGCGACTCCCTCTATGAGACACCGTTGTTGATGGGGGCCGGGGACATTGTCATTGATGCCGTGCACTTGATGAGCAAGCGTTCACACAACGCCGTGGTGGTGGTTGATGGCAACGACTTTGTGGGGGTGGTGCGGGGGGCCGACTGCGAAGGCGTGGACAGGTTTTCCTCCCTTGCCTCGGTGATGCGTTCCAATGTGGTGACACTTGATGCGGCACCCTTTGATGGGATTCGCGCCCAGGCCGATGCCGGCGTGCTGGACTACGCCGCGGCCAAGACGCTCACGGATGAGGCCCTGCGCCACGCCTTTGCCGTGCTGGATGCCGCCGGAACCGACTACGCGCCTGTTTTGCGCGGGGGTGAGGTGGTGGGTGTGCTGACCCGCACCGGCGCCCTGCGCTCCACCATCTACCAGCCTGCCCTGGACGATTCCGGCCGGCTCCGCGTGGGTGTTGCCGTGGGCATCAACGGCGATGTGGCGGCCAAGGCGGCTGCCCTGCTGGACTACGGGGTTGACGCCCTGGTGGTGGACACCGCCCACGGCCACCAGGCAAAGATGCTCGATGCCCTGCGCGCCGTGCGTGCCTTGGCCCCCGCGGTGCCGGTGGCCGCCGGCAACGTTGTCAGTGCCGCCGGCGTGCAGGATCTGGTGGAGGCCGGTGCAGACATTCTCAAAGTGGGGGTCGGCCCCGGCGCCATGTGCACCACCCGCATGATGACGGCTGTTGGCAGGCCACAATTTTCAGCCGTTTTGGAATGTTCGACGGCGGCTGCGCCGTTGGGTGCGCACGTCTGGGCCGACGGTGGCGTGCGCTACCCGCGCGATGTGGCCCTGGCCCTGGCCGCCGGCGCCAGCCAGGTCATGATTGGTTCCTGGTTTGCCGGCACCTACGAAAGTCCCGGAGACTTGCAGACCGATGCCGGCGGGCGCCTGTACAAGGAGAGCTTTGGCATGGCCTCGGCCCGGGCAGTGCAAAACCGGACCTCGGGGGACCAGGCGTTTGAGCGTGCCCGCAAGGGACTCTTCGAGGAGGGTATTTCCACCTCCAAGATGTACCTTGATCCGGCCCGGCCGGGGGTTGAGGATCTCCTGGACATGATCACGGCCGGGCTGCGCAGTTCCTTCACGTACGCGGGTGCCGCGTCGCTGGCACAGTTCCGTGACCGGGCCATTGTGGGGGTGCAGTCGGCCGCCGGCTATGAGGAAGGCCGGCCGCTGCCGCAAAGCTGGTAACCACGCTGCCTCTTTGCCTGCCGAACGGGCAGTAGTTGTTGATGTTTTGGTAAAACATCAACAACTACTGCCCGTTCGGCAGGCACGGCAGGGGTGGGAGGCTAGGTCCGGACAGGGCCTGTGGACCCCCGGATGGTGAGGTGGGTTGGCAGGACGGACAGGCTGCGCGGGAGCAGCCCCCGGCCCGGCTCAATCTGGCTCAGAAGCATGGTGACCGCCACCCGTCCGGCCTGTTCCACCGGAGCAGTGACGGTGGTCAGCGGTGGGCTGCAGAAGTCGGCGCCGAAGATGTCATCGCACCCAACAATGCTGATGTCCTCGGGCACCTTGACACCACGGGCCTGGAGCCGTTGGAGCATGCCGATGGCCAGCAGGTCGTTGAAGGCTATGCCAGCGGTGGCACCGGAGTGGACCAAGGCGTCCGCCGCGGCAGCACCGGCGTAGGTCCGCGGGGCGAAGGGGCCCAGCCGGACAACATCCACGCTGCGTACCTTCGCGGCCGCGGTCAGCGCCTCCCAGCGGCGAATATTGGAACTTGAGGTTTCCGGACCCCCCAGATAGGCGATGTGCGAATGGCCCAGGGAGATCAGGTGGTCAAGTGCCTGGTTGGTTGCCGTGGGCGTGTCTAGAACAACTGATGGAACGCCGGGGACGCTCCGGTTGATGGTGACCAGCGGCATCTTTGCGGCAACCTGCGCCAGGGCATCGTCGGAGAGCCGGGATGCTGTCAGGATGACGCCGTCAGCCGTGTTCTGCAGCTGCTCAATCGTATTCACCTCAACCTCGTCGGACTCTTCCGTGTCCACCAGCAACTGGGTGTAGCCGGCGGCCTTGAGCTGGAGTTGGGTGCCGCGGATGATGTCAAAGTAGAACGGGTTGGTGATGTCGGCAACCAGCACGGCAACGGCCTTGGTTCGGCCCGAGCTCAGCGCCTTGGCTTGGGCATTGGGAACGTAGTTCAGCTGCGCGGCGGCTGCCTCGATGCGGGCGCGGGTGCGGAAGTTGACCCGGGCAGGGGTGGACAAGGCCCGCGAGACGGTTGAGGCTGCGACTCCGGAAAGCGCTGCGACATCGTGAATCGTTGCAGGCTTCCGGGGCAGGGCTCCTGAGCTGGCATCCGGGGTAGTGCTGGGGGGAGCACTCATGGGGCACGTCCTTGTGGGGGAGGGTCGTGGCGCTGCGTTGCACCAACGGTCAAAATGTGATGGACAGCACTGTCCTAATCGCAAGAATACGGATAATGGCCAGAAATGGCAATCGGTTGTCATTGAGTTGTATCGGCGCTAAACTTCACAGCATAAGGGCGGCGTGTGAAATGAGTCACCGGCACCATCAAGGAGAATGCGGCATCTGCCGCAGGTCAGCCCGGATGGTGCGGCGCACACCGCACGGCAACAAGTGACACACCCACCCAACCTGGAGGCACCCTTGACCAGCACCTCAAATCCCACCTGGGCTCTTTCCGGCTTCGGCGACGAAATTGACCCCGATCCCAAGATTCAGGCGGCAGTCATGCTCGCCTTGGGCGCATCGCACATTGAGGTGCGCAGCGCCTGGGGCGTCAACGTTGTTGAACTATCTGAGGCCCAAGTGGCGGAACTGAAAGCGATCCTGGACGAGTCGGGACTGAAGGTTTCCGCCGTGGCCAGCCCCATCGGCAAGGTCGATGCCAGCCTTCCGGCAGCCCACGAGGTGGAGCGCCTGCGCCGCATCATTGACGTTGCCAAGGCCCTGGACACCCGCTACATCCGCATGTTCTCCTTCTTCCGGGCCGAGGACAAGAGCCCCGAGGACATTCGCGACGCCGTCATGGAACGCCTCACGCTGCTGGCCGCCGAAGCCGAGAAGGCCGGCGTGGTGCTCATCCACGAAAACGAAAAGGACATCTACGGTGACACTCCCGAGCGCGTCCTGGACCTCCTTCAGACTGTGAATTCCCCGGCGCTGCGCGCCGCCTGGGACAACGCCAACTTTGTCCAGGTCGGCGTCAAGCCCTACACGGACGCCTACGCCATGCTCCGCCCGTACCTGGAATACCTTCAGGTCAAGGACGCCATCGCAGGCAGCGGCGAAGTGGTCCCCACGGGCCGTGGCGACGGCCAGCTGGTGGAGACGCTGACCGCCCTGAGCCAGGACGGCTACAGCGGATTTGCCTCGCTCGAACCGCACCTTGCAGCTCAGCACGAATTGGGCGGATTCTCCGGCCCCGCAGCATTCGGCGAGGCAGCTCGGGCCTTCCGCACCGCCACGGACGCGATCGGCGTAACGCTCGCCTAAACGGCCCGCCATCCCCTGCTGCGCCCCATCAGTTTGCCGCACCCACCACCAGACAAAGGAGTCACCATGCCCAGAATTGCCGTCATCGGAGCCGGAGACGTTGCCACAGTTCACTTCGAGGCGATTTCCGCCATCGACGGCGTCGCGCTGGTGGCGGTGTGTGACACCGATCCGGGCCGTTTGGCCACTGCCGCAGCGACCTATGGCGTGCCGGGGTATAGCGATCTGGCGGCCATGCTGGATCAGGTGCGCCCCGACGTGGTCCATGTCTGCACGCCCCACAACCAGCACGCCGACCCGGCCATCGCGGCGCTGGAGCGCGGCATCAACGTGATCAGCGAGAAGCCGTTGGCCAGCACCCTGGCCGACGGCGAACGGCTGGCTGCCGCTGCCGCCGCCAGTACGGCACGGATCGGCATCTGCTTTCAAAACCGCTACAACCAGGCGGTGCAGGCCATGGCGGAGCGGCTCGCCAGCGGCGAATTTGGTGCCCTCCAGGGTGGTTCGGGAACCGTGATGTGGTTCCGGGACGCCGCCTATTACCAGAACCGGCCATGGCGCGGGAGCTGGTCCGGTGGTGGCGGGGGCCTGCTCATGAACCAGGCCATCCACACCCTGGACCTGCTCCAGTGGATGATGGGAGGGGTCACGGCGGTGTCGGGCCACGCAGCCACGCATGCGCTGGGCGAGACCATTGATGTCGAAGACACCGCGGAACTGGTGCTCTCGCACGGCAACGGGGTCCGCAGCGTCTTTTACGCAACCCTTGCCAACTCTGTCAATGCGCCCGTCACGGTGGACATAGTCGCGGAGAAAGCCACCCTGCACCTGCGCGGGGACCTGACCATCACCCACGACGACGGCCGGGTGGAAGTGGTTGAAGAGCGGCGTGCCGCGTCCGGCGGGCGCGACTACTGGGGTGTCTCACACCAGCTGTTGATTGCCGACTTCTATGCCCAGCTTGGCCAGGACGGACCTTTTTGGATCGACCCCGCCGAAGCCCTCAAGACTCTGCGCATCATCAAGAACGTCTACGCCCAAAGCTACCCGGACAAGCTGGCAGAGGTCTCCTAGCAATGACCGCCAGGACGGCATTTGACGCACCTGGAATTGTCATGGATAACAACCGATTGCCGTTATATGGTGCCCAAAAATACCTAGAATCCTGAACTTTCGATTCGTGCATGTAACAATTTTCGCCATTTCATGACAATCGGTTGCCAAAATGTTGCATCGGCAGTAGCGTGTTCCCTACAACATCAAATGTGGCGCAAGACACATTGAGTTTAGACAGACCCCCAACCCTTTTGAACAAGATCTTTATGAACAAGGAGCCAACAATGAAGTTTGGTCCAAAATCCACAGTCGTGGCAGTTCTTACTGCTTCTGCGCTTGCCCTGACCGCCTGCGGCGGCGGCAGCAATAACGGCGGCGGCGCCGACGCAGCTGCCACGGCACTCACCCTCGGCACGCTTAATGATGTCCGTTCCTGGGATCCTGCCCAGGCACACGTGGGACACCTGCTTCAGCCCTATCAGGCCGTCTACGACTCCTTGCTGCTGCGTGAACCTGACGGCAAGCTGAGCCCCATGCTGGCTACGGCGTGGAAGTATAACGACACCAACACTGTGCTGACAGTGGACCTGCGTACGGACGTCACGTTCAGCGACGGCGCCAAGTTCGACGCAGCGGCGGCCAAGGCCAATCTTGATCACTTCAAGAAAGCCAACGGCCCGCAGATGCCCCAGCTCACGGCCGTTTCGGAGGTGAAGGTCGTTGACGCTGACACCGTCGAACTCAACCTCGCTTCCCCGGATCCGTCTTTGGAGTACTACCTCAGCCAGGCGGCCGGCCTGATGGGAAGCCCCAAGGCGCTGGAAACTGAAGGCATCAAGACGGAGCCCGTTGGCAGCGGTCCGTACGTCATGGACAAAGCATCTTCCGTCAAGGATTCGCAGACCGTTTTCAATGCCCGCGAAGGCTACTGGAACAAGGACCTGCAGAAGTACACCAAACTGACTTTCAAGATCCTCGCCGACCTGACGGCCCGTACGAACGCCCTGGTCTCCGGGCAGGTGGATGCCACCCTCCTGGACCCCAAGACGGGAAAGCAGGCTGAGGGTGCCAAAATGATCTTGGCCTCGAACGAGGTTGACTGGCAGGGGTTCCTGCTCCTGGACCGCGATGGCACCAAGAATCCGGCCTTGAAGGATGTTCGTGTCCGCCAAGCCATCAACTACGCGTTTGACCGCAAGACCATTCTTGACCAGGTGCTTTTGGGCCAGGGTACGCCCACCTCGCAGCCCTTCGGCAAGGCAAGTGGAGCATGGGTTGAGGATCTTGAGAACAAGTACCCTTACGACCCGGCTAAGGCCAAGGCTTTGCTGAAAGAAGCCGGATTCGAATCCGGAGTGACACTGGATGTGCCGACGTACTCGGGCATCGAGTCACTTCTGGCGGTACTGAAGCAACAGCTGGCTGATGTTGGCATTACTTTGAACATTGGTGCGGCCCTGGCGAATACCTTCACCAGCGATGTCGCCTCACAGAAGTACACCAGCCTCTACTTCCAGTTGTTCCAAGGTGAGCCGTGGGTTGCCATTAACCAGATGGTTTCCACTAAGGCGCTGTACAACCCGTTCAAGAACACCACCCCTGAGCTGCAGGCCAAGATCGATGCCGTCCAAACAGCTGGGACGGAGGCCGGAAAGGCCGCGCAGGAAGTCAACAAGTACGTCGTCGACCAGGCTTGGTTCGCCCCGCTGTTCAGGATCAATCAGATGTACTACCACAACGACAAGGTCAATGTTGAGCCCCAGGTTCAGCAAGCAGTCCCGTCGATCTACAACTACTCCCCGGCCAAGTAATCCCAGCCAAGTAGCCTTCCAGTTCCGGCGCCCCGCCCTGTTAGGGGGAGAGGCGCCGGAACGAGGTAGCCAAACATGCCAGTTCAACGGAGCCAGCAATGATCACATTCATCCTCAAGCGCCTCGGTAGCGGACTTGTAGTCCTGCTCACTGTCTCGGTCCTTACCTTCGTCCTACTTTATGCTTCCAGCGGCAGCATTGCCCGCAACATTCTCGGAGACCAGGCAACGCCGGAGCAGCTGTTGGTCAAGGAAGCTGAACTTGGGCTAGACCAGCCACTCTTCGTCCGCTACTTTAGTTGGCTGACCCACGCACTGCGCGGTGATCTTGGTGCTTCCTGGTTTAGTTCAGAACCGGTCACCAACTCACTTGCCACCCGCATTCCGGTCACGATGACCATGGTGATCACCGCCATGATCCTGATTGCCGTCATAGCCACCCTCATTGGCGTCGCTGCTGCCGTCAAACGTGGCTGGGTGGACCGGGTGGTTCAAGTCGGTGCGATCATTGGTGACTCCATTCCCGGGTTCGTCATCGGCGTTATCCTGGTGACGGTATTGGCCATTCAGGCGGGGCTATTCCCCGCCACCAGCACCATTTCGCCAGGGGCTCCGCTCAACGCATGGGTGATGTCCATGACGCTTCCGGTGATCGCGTTGTTGATCAATGGTGTGACAGGCGGTGCACAGCAAATCCGCAGCGCCGTCATCAAACAGCTCGAACGCGATTACGTCCGCACGCTCCGAAGCCGCGGCATTGGCGAACGCGAGATCCTCTTCAAGCACGTACTGCGCAGTGCCGCGCCGGCCGGGCTAACAGTGCTCAGCCTCCAACTGATCGGCATGCTTGGCGGTGTGGTCATTCTCGAATCGATCTTTGCCTTGCCAGGCATGGGCCCGCTCGCCGTCACCGCAACAGCTCAGAGTGACCTGCCCGTGGTGATGGGCATCGTTATGTACACCGTCGTCGTTGTGATTGTGGTCAACCTGCTGGTGGACCTGCTCAACGGCTGGCTCAACCCGAAGGTGCGTGTCTCGTGACCGAGTCCGTCAATACCTCAGCCCTGACTCCTGCCCCCGGAACGCCAGGCCAGTCGGGGACCGTCGTTCGTTCAACGGTTCTCAAGCGACTGTTCAAGAATCCTCTCGGCATCGTTGCCATCGTCATTTTGTTGGGGATTGCTCTGCTAGCCGCTTTCGCCGACGTCCTGGCGCCCTTCGAGGAGAACTACGCCAATATCGCCAAGACCCTCGCGAGTCCGGATAGCGTCAATATTCTGGGCACCGACAGCGCCGGACGGGATATCTGGTCCCGGCTGCTCTTTGGTGCGCGGCTGACTTTGCTGTCCGCACTGCTTTGTGCAGGCGTGGCCGTGGCCATTGGCCTGCCTGCGGGCCTGATAGCGGGCTACTATGCCGGAAGATTTGAAGCAGTCTCCAACTGGGTGGTAAGCATCCTCATGAGCCTGCCTGGACTGATCGTCCTGCTCACGATCCGAGCTGCTTTCGGACCGTCGGTGTGGGTTTCCATGATCGCCTTCGGCGTTCTGATCAGCCCGGCCTATTTTCGCCTCACCAGGACGGCTGTCCAATCGGTGCGCAACGAACTTTACGTGGACGCTGCCCGAGTTTCGGGGCTTTCGGACCGCAGCATCATCGTCCGGCACATCTTCTCCGTGGTTCGAGCGCCTGTCATCATCCAGACGGCCGCCATTGCCGGGGTGGCCATCGCCATCCAGTCCGGACTCGAATTTCTTGGCCTGGGCGATCCCAGCAAGGCAACCTGGGGCGTCATGCTGAGCGAAGGCTTCAAGAATGTTTATCTCAAGCCCGAGTTGCTGTTCTGGCCATCCTTTGCAATGTCGCTCACCATTGGGGCGCTGGTCCTGCTCGGCAATGCCATCCGCGATGCCATGGAAGACGGCGAGAAGATCAAGCACCGCAAGAAGCCGGCCGACAAGGCCGCGACAGCGACATCCGGCCCAAGCCCCACTGTTACGCGGGCATCCCGCAAGGCTGTTGCCGCCGTCGAATCTGGAACAGAGCACCATCTGGTCAAGGTCACCAATCTCGGCGTTGGCTACCCTCAAGCTGATGGATCCATTAAGAAGGTGGTGGATGACGTTTCCTTCCACGTTGACCGTGGAGAAATTCTCGGGATCGTGGGGGAGTCCGGCTCCGGGAAGTCGCAGACTGCCTTCTCCATCCTGGGTTTGCTGCCGGACACTGCACGCATTGTGGGTGGGGCCATTCAATTTGATGGCGACTACACCGTGGCTCCGGGCGACGATACCGTTAATCAGGATCGGCTCTCCAAGCTGCGCGGCAAGCGGATCTCTTACATTCCGCAGGAACCCATGAGCAACCTGGACCCGGCCTTCACCATCGGCTACCAGCTGGTCACGCCCATGGTGCGCGTGCTGGGCATTTCCAAGGCTGAAGCAACCAATCGGGCGATGAAGTTGCTCTCCGATGTGGGAATCACCTACCCGGACCGGACCTTCAAGGCGTACCCCCATGAGGTGTCCGGTGGTATGGCCCAGAGGGTGCTTATCGCCGGTGCCATCAGTTGTGAGCCCGATTTGATCATCGCCGATGAGCCGACCACAGCACTTGACGTGACGGTGCAGGCGGACGTGTTGGATTTGATCCGGGACCTACAAAAGCGCCTGGGCGTCGGTGTCATCCTGGTTACCCACAACTTCGGCGTGGTGGCCGACCTGTGCGACCGCGTTGTGGTCATGCAGAACGGCCGACTGGTTGAAGAAGGCCCTGTGCGGGAGATCCTGCGCAATCCGGCCGACCCCTATACCCAGAAACTCCTGGGGTCCATGCTTGAAGGCAAGGAACCCATGACTATGCTCGTCGCGGCGGGCACGGAGGCAGCACAGTGAGCACTTTCCAGAACAGCGGCACGCTGGCAACGCCGGGGCAGAACCTGGACGGCAATCTGCTGAGCGTTGACTCACTGGTGGTCGAGTACCCCACCAAGCATTTCCGGGCCAAACCCTTCCGCGCCCTGACGGACATCAACATTTCCATCAAGGCGGGAGAGACCTTGGGCCTGGTGGGGGAGTCCGGTTCCGGCAAGACCACCTTGGGTCGAGCCGTGCTGGGGTTGGCGCCTGTTACCCAGGGCACCATCACGTTTGAGGGAAAAGACATCAGCCACGCCAGCCGCAAGGACCGCCGGGCCCTCAGCAGGGACCTGCAGGTTGTTTTCCAGGACCCCTACACGTCCCTGAACCCGGCCTTGGAAATCGGCGACATCCTCGCAGAACCGCTGAGCGTGCAGGGGAAATCGCCCACCGAGGCCAAACGTCGAGTTCGTGAACTGCTGGATCAGGTGGGCCTGCCGTCGGACGCCATCCACAGGCTTCCCCGGGAATTCAGTGGCGGCCAGCGCCAGCGCGTGGCGATCGCCCGTGCGCTGGCGCTGTCTCCGAAACTCATTGTGTGTGATGAGCCGGTCAGTGCCTTGGATCTTTCCACCCAGGCGGTGGTCCTTGACCTGTTCCTGCAGATCCAGCGGGACACGGGCGTCTCCTACCTGTTCGTCTCCCATGATCTGGACGTTGTGCGGCACATCAGCCACCGCGTTGCTGTCATGTACCGCGGGGAGATCGTTGAACAGGGAACTGCCGAGGTGGTCACCCGAACACCGGAACACCCCTACACGCAGCGACTTCTCCTGGCCTCACCCGTGCCGGATCCTGACCGGCAGGAAAAACGCCGGAAAGACAGGCACGAGCTGCTGAAAGCACAGCGGATCGAAGCCGCCGCCTCTGTGCCGGCCTAGCCGTCACGCAAGATTTTAAACGTCAAGTAAGTGCCGGACGGGGCATTCATGCCCCGTCCAACGAAAGGAATATCGTGGCAAAAATCGGTGTACAGGCAATGATGCTCAAGGACAGCTTTGCGGAAGCGGGCGCCTTTGAGACGCTCCGCAAAGTTAGCGAACTGGGCTACAACGCCGTCGAGATTTCCCAGATCCCCATGGACGAAAAAAACGTCGGCGAACTGGAAAAGGCGCAGACGGAGCTGGGCATGGATGTGGCTTCGCTGTCGGTCATGATGGAAAAGCCCGTGGGCCGCCCAGGGGAATCCCTCCAAGAAGACTTCGAGAAGATCGTCAACGATGCCAAGCGTCTTGACACAAACCTCGTACGGATCGGCATGTTGCCATTCGGAGCAATGACGTCGATCGACGCAGTCATTGAATTTGCCAAGGAAACCAACGGCTACGCCGAACGCCTGGCAGAGCACGGCATCAGCCTGTACTACCACAATCACCACATTGAGTTCGCGAAGTTTGATGGCAAGTACATGCTGGACATCATTAATGAAAACTCGCCCGCCATGGGCTTGGAAATCGATGTCCACTGGGTGCAGCGCGGCGGACTTGACCCCGTGCGGACACTTCAGAAGTATTCCGGCCGCACCGCCATGGTTCACCTGAAGGACTACCGGATTGGGCAAATGCCGGAGTCGGCCCTTGGCTACTTGGAAAGCGGTGACTTCGTGAACTTCATGACTGAGTTCAAGAACGTGGTCCAGTTCGCCGAGGTGGGCGAGGGCAACCTCGATTTCCCGTCCATCATTCCCGCAGCAGAAGCTGCTGGCGCCCAGTATCTGCTCGTTGAACAGGACGAACTGTACGGGCGCACCGTGTGGGAAGCCCTGGAAACCTCGCACCGCAACCTCACCACCATGGGCTTTGGCGATCTCTTCTGACGCTTAAGTCTCGATCAAGAAATTCACCCTGAATTACTGCAACGAAATGGAGCAACACCAGTGAGTAACAAAGTACGCCTGGGCATTATTGGCCTCGGCCAGCAGGGCGGCGCCTACGCCAAGTTCATCACCTCCGGGCTGGTCCCGAACATGGTTATTGGTGCCATCACGGACATCGACCCGGCCAAGCGTGAACTTGCCACGGAGACCTACCCCGACGTCAAGGTTTACGACGATTACTTGACCATGCTGGACAGTGGCGACGTGGACGCCGTCGTCACCTGTGTCCCGCACTACCTCCACCCCGAGATGGGCATGGAAACGCTCAAGCGCAACATCCACGCGCTCGTCGAAAAGCCTGCAGGCGTCTACACCAAACAGGTTGCCGAACTCAACGCATTTGCCGCGAGTAAGCCGGAACTGTCCTTTGCCATCATGTTCAACCAGCGCAACAACCCGCTGTACCAGCGCTTGAAGGAGATCGTCGACAACGGCGAGATCGGGAACATCTTGCGCACCAACTGGATCATCACCAACTGGTGGCGTCCCCAGGGCTACTACAACTCCAGCGAATGGCGTGCAACCTGGGGCGGCGAGGGCGGCGGCGTTCTGGTCAACCAGGCTCCGCACCAGTTGGACCTGTGGCAGTGGATCTGCGGCGTGCCGAAGTCTGTCTTTGCCAAGGTCTCGTACGGCTTCCGCCGCGACATTGCGGTTGAGGATGAGGTCACCGCGTTGGTTGATTACGGCAACGGCGCCACGGGCACGTTTGTCACGGCAACGCACGACATGATCGGCACCGACCGCTTCGAAATCTTGGGAGACCAGGGAAAGATCGTCGTGGAAGGCAGCAAGACCGCCACCGTGACGCGCCTGAAGAAGAAGGAACGCGAGATCAGCGAAAGCATGGGCCTGGACGATGTCCGCAAGTTGTTCATGGGCCAGCTGGACATGGACGAATACCGATCCACCGAGATCGTAGAGTTTGAGTCCGTCTGGGGCGCCCAGCACGCAGGGGTTCTGGAAAATTTCGCCGCCAACATCCTCGATGGAACACCGCTGCTGGCACCGGGTTCCGACGGTATCAAAGGCGTGCGCTTGGCCAACGCCATCCATCTCTCCAGTTGGAAGGGCGAAGAAGTGGGTCTCGACTTTGACGAAGACGAGTTCTTGAGGCTGCTCAATGACCGCATTCGTGAAGAAGGCAAGTACGCCGAACGCGCATAAGCGCCTTCACGGCGTCTAGCTTTCTCAACTGGCCAGTTCCGTCCCCTTCGACGGTGCTGGCCAGTTGTGCGTTAAGCTGGCAAGTGGCAACCAATTGCGGAGGAATGACTTGACTGACATAGACCAGACCGGCAACACGCCTCGGAGCGCTGTTCCCACCCTACGAGCAGGCAAGTCCTCGCCCACGATCTATGACATTGCTGAGCTTGCCGGCGTCAACCCGTCAACGGTGTCACGTGCCCTCAGCAAACCCGGCCGTGTCAGTGCCAAGACCGCGCAAAAGATCATGGATGCCGCTGAGCAACTGAACTATCAAGTCAACGTCTTTGCCCGCGCCTTGCCCACCGGGCGCACGCAAACCATAGGCCTGATCGTCTCCGACATCACCAACCCCGCGTTCTTTGACGTCATCCGCGGCGCTGAATCTGCCGCTTCCGCCAGGGACTACACCCTGATGCTGGCCGAGTCCGCGGAGTCTGCTGACTTGGAGCTGACAGCTGCCCGGCGCATGCTGGCCACTGTGGACGGTCTTATCCTTGCGAGCCCGCGTCTCTCCGATGAGGAAATTGCTTCATTGGCTGCAAAAAAGCCGGTGGTGGTCATCAACCGCAATGTTGACGGCGTACCCAGCGTCATTGCAGATGCCGATGCCGGGGTGAGTGACGCTGTTCGGCACTTGGCTGACATGGGTCACACAGAAATCTCATACGTAGCTGGGCCGGAACGGTCGTGGATGTCGGCTCGACGCTGGGAGAGCATCAAGGCGCGGTGTGACTGGCATGGCATAATGGCCGCAGTGGTGGCTTCCAGCCAGCCAACGGTCGACGGCGGCCGCCGCGCCGCTGCTACGGTGCGGGCTGGCACGGCCACGGCCGTCATTTGCTACAACGATCTGATGGCCATTGGTCTCATGCGGGAGCTTCAGGCTGCCGGCCTGGAGATTCCCAATGACTTGAGCATCATGGGCTTCGACAATATTTTTGGTTCTGATTTCACGACCCCGCCACTATCCACCATTAAATCGCCCCTCGGTGAGCTGGGTGCGGCGGCCCTCCAGCACGTCTTGGCTGCACTTGATCACGCAGACGCGGCCCCAACGCTTCCGGCCCTGCCAACCGAGCTGGTTTTGCGTGGCTCCACGGGACGTGTCAAGGGCTCCTGAACGTCCAGGGAACTGTTGTGGCAATATTTGGCAACCGGTTGACAAAGTGGGTAAATTACATGGACGATTGACCTATGTCACATTTCCCTTCATCAACAGAGACCACTTCCGAGGCGCCTGCCGCGACATCGTTGTCACCGGCCGCCGATCCCGACCGGCTGCTGCCCGCCGATCCCGGCACCCGCGCCATCGCCCGGGAGCTGCTGGCCCGCGTTGAAGACCTCCCCATCATTTCCCCGCATGGCCACGTTGACGCCGCCATGCTGGAACTGGACACCCCATTCCCTGATCCGGCAACGTTGCTGGTTAGCCCGGACCACTACGTCACCAGGCTCATTCACGCCAGCGGGGTCCCCCTGGAAAACTTGCGTGTGGGCGGCACTTCGGCCGTGGAACCCAGGGAGACCTGGCGCGAGTTCGCCAAGGCCTGGCCGCTCTTTGACGGTACGGCCTCAGGCTACTGGATGCGCGATTCCTTTGAGCACGTCTTTGGCCTGAGCCGCGAGGTCAATGCCGAGAATGCCGACGCGCTCTTTGATGAGCTCGATGCCAAGCTCAAGAGCCCGGCATTCCGGCCCCGCCAGCTGTTCAAGGACTTCAATATTGAGGTACTGGCCACCACCGATGACCCGCTGGATGACTTGGCTGCCCACGCCGCGATCGCCAAGGACCCCAGTTTCACGGGCAGGGTTCTGCCCACGTTCCGTCCCGACGCCTACATCAAGTTTGCCGCCGCCGGCTGGGCCGAGCGCGTGGAGAAGCTCATCAGTGTCGCCGGCGACGGCCTCACCGGCTATGCCGGCTACATCCGCGCCCTGGAAAACCGCCGACAATATTTTGTGGAGCACGGTGCCGTCTCCGCAGACCATGGGGTTCGCACGGCACGGACCTTGCGCCTGGACACCACCACCGCTGAGGCCTTGTTTGAAAAGGCCCGCCGCGGCGAAGCAACGGCCGTTGACGCCGACGTTTTCGAAGCCCACATGACCTACCAGATGGCCCGCATGTCAGTGGCCGACGGCCTGGTCATGACCATCCACCCCGGTGTCTTCCGCAACCACCACACCGAATCGTTCAACAAGTTCGGCGCCGACACCGGCCATGACATCCCCTTTGCCGTCAGCTACACCGAGGCGCTGCGCCCCATGCTGGAGGACTTCGGCACGGCGCCGGGGTTCCACTTCATCCCCTTCACGATCGATGAGACTGCCTTCTCCCGTGAAATCGCCCCGCTGGCAGGGTTCTACCCGTCGGTCTTCATAGGCGCCCCGTGGTGGTTCCTTGATGCACCCGACGCCATGCTGCGCTTCCGCGGCGCCGTCACCGAGACCGCAGGTTTCTCGCGTTCTTCGGGGTTCATTGACGACACCCGCGCCTTCTGCTCCATCCCGGCCCGCCACAACACCTCACGCCGCATTGAGGCTGCCTTCCTGGCCCGCCTGGTGGCTGAAAGCCGGGTTGGCGAAGCCCGCGCCCATCAGATCATCGTCGACATTGTTGACGCCGCCCCCCGCCGCGCGTTCAAGCTGTGAGCACCTCAATGACCACCAGCCAGGAAACGGAAACCAGTCCCGCCATGACAGCAGTCAAGCCCCTGAACCGCAGCAACGCCGCCGCGGCACCGCCCGCCCCCGTGCGTATTGTCCATTTGGGTCTCGGTGCCTTCCATCGCGCCCACCAGGCGTGGTACACCCAGCATGCAAGCGACGGTGCGCAATGGGGAATTGCGGCGTTCACCGGCCGCCGCCCCGACGCGGCCACTGCACTGTCCGCCCAGGACGGTCTCTACACCTTGATCGAACGCGGTGGCAGTGGCGACAAGTTTGAGCTCATGACCTCCATCGTGGAAGCTCACGACGGCGCCGATGTAGCAGCGCTTTCCCGTCTGGTTGCAGCTCAGGCCACGGCCTTGGTCACCCTGACCATCACCGAGGCAGCCTACAACTTGGCGGCCGACGGCTCCTTGGACCTGTCAAACCCGGCAGTCCAGGACGACATTGATGTCCTGCGCACACTCACGGCCGGTGGCCAGGGCGACGCCGCCACCGTGACAGCTGCCGGCCGTCTCGTCCAGGCCCTGGCAGCGCGCCGCAGCGCCGGCACGGGCCCCATCGCCGTGGTCTCGTGCGACAACCTGGCCAACAATGCGATTGCCGCGCGCGCCGCCATTGGTGGCCTGGCCGACGTCGTAGATCCCGGCTTGGGTGCATGGATTGCCGAAAATGTCAGTTTTGTGGGCACCTCGATTGACAGGATCACCCCGCGCACCACCGACGCCGAAATCGCGTTGGTTGCGGCGGAGTGTGGCTACGTGGACTCCTCGCCCGTGGTGACCGAACCCTTCAGCGACTGGGTTCTCAGCGGTGATTTCCCCGCCGGGCGCCCGGATTGGGCCAGCGCAGGAGCTGTGTTTGTGGACGAGATTGAGCACTTTGAGAACCGCAAGCTGTGGTTGCTCAATGGCTCACACTCCCTCATGGCCTACGCCGGTCAGCTCAAGGGACACACCACCGTGGCGGAAGCCTTGGCTGACCCTGTGTGCGCTGCCTGGATCACCGAATTCTGGGACGAGGCCCAGGCGAACCTGCCAGCCGAGGGCCTGGCCATTCCTGCCTACCGTGCTGCACTGTTGGAGCGGTTCGGCAATGCCCGGATAGCCCACCACCTGGCCCAGATCGCCATGGACGGATCCAGCAAGCTGCGCATGCGTGCCGTGCCGGTGTTGAAGGCCGAGCTGGCTGCCGGGCATTCCGGCACCGGTGCTGCCAGGATGATCGCCGCATGGGTGGCTTTCCTGCGACGAGCTCACCAAAGTGCAGCGACCATTGCGGATTCTGCCGCAACCGAGCTGGTGGCGGCGTTGAAGCTGGACTCCGGGGCGGATCTCGTGGCCCTGATGGCCATTCTGGATGCGCAGCTGGCAGGCGATGCAGCGGCTGTTGCTGCCGTGACGGTCCTGGCGGATGGCTTTGCCGCTGAGGATGGCGCGGCGCAGGGATAGCTTCCAGCAAGCCGCTTCAAGCCACCGTGAACGGGCAGTAGTTGTTGATGTTCTCGCCCAACATCAACAACTACTGCCCGTTCGGCTTAAGGGGATGGGGTGGTGGCGGCGCGGAGGGGATATGAGAAATTAAAGAAAATGTTGGCAAGCGGTTGCCATTTGTTGTCTTAGCTGGTTAACTGGTGGGTAATACAGCTCACACGCCGGCGTACAAGCTGCGGCAGGCACCCCCGCGGGGATGGCCCCGCAGCGGTCCACCGAAGGGCCATCTGGGACCGGCGAAATGGGAATTGTCCGGCGCAGCACACCTGCGCAGGATTTGGGTAAAGGAGCCCGCATTGACCATGACACAAAAGCAATCCAGCCAGAGCGCGGAAGCGCCGGCCACGGGCGTGCTGTCCAAGATCAGCGTTTTGGGGTACGGCGCCGGTGACGCCGCCAACAACCTCGCCTTCACCACGGCCACCATGTTCTTGTTGCTCTACTACACAGACGTAGCAGGCATCAGCGCAGCCGCAGCCGGCACCCTGCTGCTCGTGGTGCGAATCTTTGACGCCTTCGCGGACATCTTCGCCGGACGCATGGTGGACAAGACTTATCACAAGAAGCTCGGCAAGTTCCGCCCCTACATCATGTTCGGGTCCGTGCCGCTGCTGCTGCTCAGCGTTGCCACCTTCTCCATCCCCCAGATCGGGGAATCGGGCATGTTGCTGTGGGCCTACCTCAGCTACGCACTGCTTGGCCTGGCTTACAGCTTCGTCAACATCCCCTACGGATCTCTCGCCGGGGCCATGACCCAAAATTCCGGTGAACGCGCCAAGTTGGCCAGCGCCCGCACCATCGGCGCCGTCGCGGTCGGCTCCTTCCTGGGCATCTTCATCGCCCCGCTGATGAAGGGCGGGGAGAACTTGCAGCCGCTGTTCACCACCTTGACCATCATCTTCGCCGTCGTGGGCACCGGGCTGTACATGTTCACTGTTTTCACCACCAAGGAACGCGTGGTCCGAGAGGTCTCCAAGGTTTCGATGAAGCAGAGCATCGCCACGCTCAAGGGCAACAAGCCCCTGTTGCTGCTGTGCATCAGCTCCTTCCTGTTCCTGACCGGCCAGCTGGCTCTTGGTACTGTCCAGATCTACTACTTCCGCGACGTTCTGCACAATCTGGGCCTCTATGCTGTGATGTCCATCATCAACATCTTCCTCACCTTTGGCATGGCAGCCATCCTGCCGCGACTGGTGCGGGCCGCCGGCAAGAAGAACATCTACATGGGTGGCGCACTGTTCATGGCCATCGGTGGAATCACCGTGTTCCTCGCACCCAGCTCCATGGTCTGGCTTGCCTTCACCGGCGTCATCATCACGCAGGTGGGCCTGCTGCTGGTCAGCATGCTGGTATGGGCCCTCGAAGCTGACACCGTTGAATACGGCGAGTGGAAGACAGGCATCCGCACCGAAGGAATCACGTATGCGTTGTTCTCCTTCACCCGCAAGACCGGCCAGGCCGTTGGTGGCGCGCTAGCCGCCTTCGCTCTCGCCTGGGGTGGTTACACCGCCGGTGCCGCCCAGCAAACAGAGCAGGCAATCCTGGGCATCCGCGCCGGTGCCGGCCTGCTGCCGATGGTATTCGCGCTCCTGGCGCTGCTCGTCATGGTTATCTACCCCCTGACGGATGCCAAGCACAAGGAAATCGTCGCCGACATTTCAGCTCGCAGGGCTGCGCGCCTCGCAGCCGCCCTTGATCAGCGGGATACCGACGAAAACTCGTAGCGACAAAGAAATTCTCCTCCTGCAACACCCGCAATTCGCCCTTATCAATCCATTTTGGAAGGACTCCTTTCGTGAAAATCATCTCCGCAGAAGTATTTGTCACCAGCCCCAGCCGCAACTTTGTCACCTTGAAGGTCACCACCGATGAGGGTGTTGTGGGCATTGGTGATGCCACCCTCAACGGCCGCGAACTGGCCGTTGCAGCATACCTGAAGGAGCACGTTGCCCAGCTGCTGATTGGCAAGGACCCGCACCGGATTGAGGACACCTGGCAGTTCCTGTACCGCAGCTCCTACTGGCGCCGCGGCCCGGTCACCATGGCCGCGATTGCCGCCGTGGACATGGCACTGTGGGACATCAAGGGCAAGCTTGCCGGCATGCCGGTCTACCAGCTGCTCGGCGGTGCTTCACGCAACGGCCTGCGTGCCTACGGCCACGCCTCCGGTGCCGACATTCCCCAGCTCTTCGACTCCGTGCGTGAGCACCTGGAACTGGGCTACAAGTCCATCCGCATCCAGACAGCCATCCCCGGCATCAAGGCCGTGTACGGCGTTGCGGCTCAGGCGCAGGCTTCCGGTGAACGCTACGACTACGAGCCCGCCGGCCGCGGCGCCCACCCGCAGGAAGAGGACTGGGACACCCGCGCCTACCTGCGCCACCTGCCCACAGTCTTTGAGGCGGTCCGCAACGAGTTTGGCCCGGAAATCCCGCTGCTGCATGACGGACACCACCGCATGACCCCCATCCAGGCAGCCAAGCTGGGCAAGTCCCTGGAACCGTATGACCTGTACTGGTTGGAGGACTGCACCCCGGCGGAAAACCAGGAGGCACTGCGCCTGGTGCGCCAGCACACCACCACCCCGCTGGCCATTGGTGAAATCTTCAACACGGTCTATGACTACCAGACCATCATCAAGGAACAGCTCATTGACTACGTGCGCGCCGCCTCCACCCACTTCGGCGGTATCTCGCCGTTGAAGAAGGTCATGGACTTCGCCGCCCAGTACCAGATCAAGTCCGGCTTCCACGGTCCCACCGACATTTCCCCGATCGGTTTCGCCGCCCAGCTGCACGTGGGCCTGGCCATCCACAACTACGGCATCCAGGAGTACATGCAGCACTCGGATGCGACCAACGAAGTCTTCTCGCAGTCCATGACCTTCAAGGACGGCTACCTGCACCCCGGCGACGCCCCCGGCATCGGCGTCGAATTCAACGAGGAAGCCGCTGCGGCGTTCCCGTACCAGCAGGCCTACTTGCCGTACAACCGCCTGGTTGACGGAACGGTCCACGACTGGTGACCGACGCCTCAACAACAGCAGCACCGCAGCACATCGTGGTGATGGGAGTCTCCGGCTGCGGCAAGACGACGATCGGCGCCCTGGTGGCGCACGAGCTCGGCCTGCCGTTCATGGACGGGGACTCCCTGCACCCGGTGGAGAACATCGCCAAGATGGCTGCCGGCACACCCCTGAACGACGGCGACCGCGCACCCTGGTTGGAGATCGTCGGTGCGGAGCTGGCTGGCTCCGCCAACGGACTGGTGGTGGCCTGCTCGGCACTGAAGCGCAGTTACCGGGACACGATCAGGAGCCAGGCGCCCGGGGCGGTGTTTCTGCATCTGGACGGCACTCGGGAGGTGCTGGGTTCCCGCCTTGAGGGCCGTTCGGGCCATTTCATGCCGGCGGCGCTGCTGGAATCGCAGCTGGCTACGCTGGAACCGCTGGAAGCAGACGAGCGTGCCGTGGTGATTGACATTTCGGCGCCGGTCCCGGCCTTGGTGAGTGACGCCGTCGTACGTCTGCAACAAACTACCTAAAGACACAGAATTCAAAGCACGACGTCAGGAGAAGCAATGACCTACGCAGTGGATATGCGCAGCGCCCCGTTCAATTTGGACGACGCCGGCGTGGCATGGGTGGAGTCGACGATTGGGTCGATGACGCTCGAGGAAAAGATCGGCCAGCTGTTCATCAACCACAACAACAGTTACGCCCCCGAGTACCTCGATGAGGTGCTGGAGAACTTCCACGTGGGCGGCATGCGCTACCGGCCGGGGCCCTCCGGTGCTGTGCAGGAACATATCCGCCACGCACAGTCG
Organism: Arthrobacter glacialis; assembly: GCF_002909445.1. Taxonomy (GTDB): domain Bacteria; phylum Actinomycetota; class Actinomycetes; order Actinomycetales; family Micrococcaceae; genus Specibacter; species Specibacter glacialis. Next base: position 200,026 of record NZ_PPXC01000003.1, on the reverse strand, counting down.
AAGTCGAAAATCCCGCTGCTGATCGCCTCCAACCCGGAAATGGGCGGCGCCGGCAGCTGCGATGACGGCACCTTCGTGTCCACCCACCTGCAGGCAGGCTCGCACCCGGACAAGACCATTGCCCGCCAGATGGGCCAGGTGGCCGGTGTTGAAACGGCCGCCTTGGGCTGCAACTGGGCGTTCGCGCCGATCGTGGACATCCACTACAACTGGCGCAACACAGTTATCTCAACCCGCTCCTTCGGCAACACGCCCGAGGTGGTGGTTGAGCGGGCCAAGGAGTACTTCGACGGCATCAGCGAGTCAGCCACCGCGTGCGCCATGAAGCACTTCCCGGGCGACGGCATCGACGAGCGCGACCAGCATGTGGTCACCTCCTACAACACCCTCGGCTATGAGGAGTGGAACAAAACGTACGGGCACGTGTACCGCGAGATGATCGGGCACGGCGTGCAGTCGATCATGATCGGTCACATTGGTGCGCCGGAACTCTCCCGGCGCTTCCTGCCCGGCCTGGCCGACGCGGACATCCTGCCCGCCACGCTGGCCCCGGAATTGCTCGGTGGCCTGCTGCGCGGCGAGCTGGGCTTCAACGGCCTGATCCTCACCGACGCCTCCCAGATGATCGGCATGACGCAGGCCATGAAGCGCCGCGATCAGGTGCCTGCGGCCATCGCCGCAGGTTGCGACATGTTCTTGTTCTTCCGCAACCCGGAAGAAGACTTTGGCTTCATGCTCGATGGCTACCGCAACGGCGTCATCACCGAGGAACGGCTGACGGACGCGCTGCGCCGCATCCTGGCCCTGAAGGCGTCCCTGGGTTTGCATGTCAAGGACCGTGGATCCCTGGTCCCGCCGGTGGAGGCGCTGTCCGTGATCGGTTCCGCCGAGCACCGGGCCATAGCCGCCGAGATCGCCGACAAGACAGTCACCTTGGTCAAGGACACTCAAAGCAACCTGCCGCTGACCCCGGACACGCACAAGAAGATCCGCCTGTACGGGATTTCCGGCGGTTCGGACTTCACCATGGCGGACCCGCTGGGCTACCTGGATGTGGTGGCCGAGGAACTGGAGCGGGTGGGTTTTGAAGTTCACATCTTCAAGACCGCCGACCAGCGCAAGGCGGCCGGGGAGGAGGGCGTGAACTTCATGTCAGTCATCTCCGAGGAGGGCACTGCGGATTACCCGGAGAAGTACGACGCCGCCTTCGTGTTCGCCAATGTGAAGGGATTTGCCCAGGAAGCGGCCATTCGGATCAAGTGGTCCACCCCGATGGCCGCGGAGATCCCGTGGTACGTCACCGAGGTGCCCACCGTGTTTGTCTCGCTCAACCAGCCCAACCACCTGATCGACGTGCCGATGGTCAAGACCGCCATCCACGCCCACGCCGACACCCGCGAAGCCATCCGGGTGACAGTGGAGAAGATCCAGGGCCTCTCCGAGTTCCAGGGCACGTTCAACGAGAACGTGTTCTGCAATTCCTTCGACACCCGGCTCTAGAACCCTGCACGACGGCGCCGGCCCACCGCCGTCGTGCAGGCTCGCCCAGGCGTGAGAAAAAGCAGGCCGCCTGCCATCCGGTTTCCCGAGTGGCAGGCGGCCTGCTTTTTTGCCTGTTACCAGTCGTGGACTGTTCCGTCCAGCAAACGGTTGACGGGCAAGTACGCCGGTGTGTAATCGAACGTGTTGGCCAATTCGTCGTTGTAGTCAACGCCGAGTCCCGGGTTGTTGCCAGGGTGCAGCAGGCCGTCGGTGAAGGTGTAGCTGGTCTGGAACACTTCCAGGGTTTCGGCGGAGTGCTTCATGTACTCCTGGATGCCAAAGTTGTGGATGGCCATGCCCAAGTGGAGCTGGGCAGCCTGGCCCACAGGGGAAATGTCGGTGGGGCCGTGGAAGCCTGACTTGATCTGGTAGATCGCGGCGAAGTCCATGATCTTGCGCAGTGCGCTGATCCCGCCGGTGTGGGTCACCGCCGAGCGAACGTAGTCGATGAGCTGTTCGGTGATCAGCGTCTGGTAGTCGTGGACGGTGTTGAAGACCTCGCCAATGGCCAGCGGCGTTGTGGTTTGGGAGCGAACCCGGCGCAACCCCTCCTGGTTCTCGCCGGGTGTGCAGTCCTCCAGCCAGAACAAGTCATACGGTTCCAACGACTTGCCCAATGAGGCCGCCTGGTTGGGGGTCATGCGGTGGTGTCCGTCATGGAGCAGGATTAGTTCCGGCCCAAACTCTTTACGCACTGCAGCGAACACCGTGGGGACGTGGCGCAGGTACGCGCGGGTGTCCCAGGTTTCCTCCGCCGGCAGCGGAAGGCGTTTGGCCGGTTCGTAGTCATAGCGTTCCCCCGGACGCTGGTCGCCGGCGACGCCATAGATCTGGCCCAGGCCCGGGACGCCGGTCTGGACGCGAATGGCCTTGAATCCCTGGTCCAGGTGGTTGCGGATGGAGGTGAACAAGGACTCGGTGTCTGAGCCGGAGGCATGGCCATAAGCCAGGGCCCCGATGCGGGACGCGCCGCCGAGGAGCTGGTAGAGGGGGAGGCTGGCGATCTTGGCCTTGATGTCCCACAATGCCACGTCGACGGCGGCAATCGCGGCCATGGTGATGGGGCCGCGGCGCCAGTACGCGCCGCGGTAGAGGAACTGCCACATGTCCTCGATGTTGTGTTCGTCCTTGCCAATGAGCAGCGGCACAACGTGCTCCTTGAGATAGGCCACGGTGGCGAGTTCGCGCCCGTTCACTGTGGCATCGCCAAGTCCCACCACACCGTCGTCGGTGGTGATGCGCAAGGTGACAAAGTTGCGTCCGGGACTGGTAACCAGCACCTCGGCTGTACGAATGGTCAAAACAAACTCCTTTGGGTTAAGAGTGGCGAGGAGCCGGCCAAAAGGCTGACCCCTCGCCGTGGGATTGCTGGAACTAGCCCTTGAAGGCGCCCTCTGCTGCGCCCTGAACAACCCAGCGCTGGGAAATGTAGTAGACAACCAACACGGGGATGGCCGAAAGTACGGCTCCGGCCATGATGGGCCCGTATTGCTGGACGTCGCCGGTGCTCATATGCTGCAGTGCAACCGGGGCCGTCATGACGCCCTGGCCTTTGACAAATGTCAGCGCCAGGAAGAGCTCGCCCCACGCCATCATGAAGGCCAACGATGCTGCCGTGGCCAGGGCCGGTGCGGAGACAGGCAGCAGGATGCTGACAAGTGTGCGCATTTTGGATGCCCCGTCCAGCGACGCGGCTTCCTCCAGGTCCTGCGGGAAGTCCCTGAAGTGGCCCAGAATCAGCCACGTGCACAGTGGAACGGCAAACGTCAGGTAAACCAGCACCAAACCGGACAAGGTGTCGGCCAGACCCAAGTTGCCCACCACCACGCTGAGCGGGATGAACAGCAGAACCATGGGGGTCAGGTAGCTCATCAAGATCAGCTGGCTGGCCGCATTTCGGCCCGGAAACTTGAACCGGGCAATGGCATAGGCAGCCAGCACACCGAGAATCATGGCCAGCAAAGTGGTGGCCAGGGCAACGATGAGGCTGTTGCCAATGTTCACCAGGAACTTGTCGTTGACCAGCACCTTGACGTAGTTGTCCAGGCTCGTGCGATCGGGCAGCCACGACGGCGTCCGGTAGATCGCCGAGCGCGGCTTCAGCGAGACGATGATCATGTAGTAGACAGGCGGCACCACCAGGAGGGCAAGAAACGCCATGCCAAGAATGGTTGTCAGTCGGCCCTGCTTTTGCATCAGATCTCCTTCTTTCGGCGGCTGAGCAACATGATGAACAACGCCATGACCGGGAGTATCACCACGGCGTAGGCTGCGGCTTGTCCCAGTTGGCGGCTCTGCAGGCTCAGGAATGACAGGACCGGGAAGGTCATGGTGGTGGTGGACGGTCCGCCCTGGGTCATGAGCCAAATGTTTTCAAAGCCGTTGGCAGTCCAGATGGCGGAGATGACCGCCACCACGGCAACTGTGGAGCGAATTTGCGGGACCGTGATGTGGACGAACTGCTGCCAGGCTGAGGCGCCATCCATGCGGGCTGCTTCATACAGTTCCTTGGGAATGGTTTGCAGGGCGGCCAGGATGGAGATGGCCCAGAACGGGAAGCCGCGCCATACCGTTGCCAGTACCACTGAAACACGTGCCCATTCGGGGTCGCTGAGGAACGGGATGGGGCTGGTAAAGGTTTCCAGGGCCACGTTGATGGCACCGTACGGTGATTCAAACATCAGGCGCAGGCCCATGAAGGCGACGAATCCGGGCATCGCCCACGGCAGCATGACCAGCAGGCGCCACAGATTGCGCCCCGGCATGGGCCGGTTCAGGATCACTGCCACCACTGTGCCCAAGACCAGCTTGAGAATCAGTGACACGCCAACAATGAGGACAAGGTTTGCCGCTGCTGAGAGGAATCCGGAGTCGGTGACGAGCCGGGTGTAGTTGGCCAGCCCGATGAAAGTGCCGGGGGAGCCAACCATTCGGTCGGTGAAGCTGTACCAGATCGAAGAAATGGTGGGGTATCCGATGAGGATGACGATGACGGCTACTGCAGGCAGGACCAGCAGCAAACCCAGCCGGGCTTCCTTGCCAATAGCTGACGGCCGCCGGCCCTTGCTCCGTCGTGACGCGCCCGCAGGCCCTGCCGGAGCGTGTGCTCCGGCAGCGGCCGCTGCTTGTTCTATCTTAGCTTGCATGCTGGTTGTAAATTGTCTGGCAGGAAGCCTGCGCTTCGGCCATGGCTTTGTCGATGGAGATCTTATCCACCACTACCCGCTGGACCATCCTCGGGGTGGAGAAGGCGTTCTGGTAGTCGGAGTAGGAGGCGTTGGCGGTGTCCGGGAATGCCGGTGCGGTGCCCTTTTCTGCCTGTTCGAGCAAGCCAGCGTGGACAGGACTGTCGGTGAAAACGGGGTATTCCAGCTGCGATTTCAGCACGGGACCGTAGGTGGCATTTTCCATGAATCCGGCCATGTAGGTGTCATCGGCCAGGGTCGTGAACAGGTCTTGGGCGAGGGTCTTGCCGGCGTCGGAGGTGCTGGTGGGAACTACCCGGTAGCGCGGATCAACCGGGGCAACCTGGCCCTTGGGCCCGGCGGGAAGGGCTGAATAGGCGCTGGACTCGGCGAGGTCGGGATCGTCCTTCTTCATCGACTGGTAGACGCTGCCGGTGTTGACAATGAACAGCGATTCCCCGGAGGTGAAGGAGTTGTTGTCCCCTGCGCCATCCCAGGTGACGGACGACGGCGGGAACTGCCCGTCGTCGAAGGCGCCCTTGATCCAGCCCAGGAAGTTTGCCGTCTCGGGGCTGTTGATGGTGCACTGCTTGCCGGCGTCATCGGCGACGCGGCCGCCGAAGGACTGCATCATGGAGGTGGTCAGGTTTCCGTCAAGGACATTGGAGAGGGCAAAACCCATGCCGAAGGTCTTGGGCGGGTCCTGGGCGGCCTTTGACTGGGAGAGCAGCTCGTCCCAGGTCTTGGGCGGGGCGTCAAAGCCCTTTTCCTTGAGCACGTCGGCGCGGCTGAAGAGCACATTGCCGAAGAATCCGAAGGGAACGCCATAAATCTTATCGCCAAAGCTCGTGGCCTTGGTGGCGGCATCTATCGAGTCCAGCCAGCCGCCGTGGGCGTCGCCCACAGCTGTGTAGGCGTCCGGGACGGGTGAGAGCTGACCGCCCGTGGACATGGTTGACATCAAGTCATAGGGGACAGTCATGGCGCTGGGCAGTGACTTGGCTTCGATGGCTCCGGACGTCTGTTGGACAACCTCGTTTTGGTTGACCTTGACGATCTCGGTCTCGATGCCCAGGTTGTCACCCCAGGCCTTGATGCGGGCTGCTTCGAGGTCGTTGCTGGATTCCGGAAAGGTCAAGCCTATCCAGTAGGTAAACGGTCCCTTGAAGTCCTTCGCGGCCTGGGCCAGTTCGGGCGACGGTGTGCCGAGGCCCTCAGCGGCAACTGCGTCGTTGCCGCCCGTCTCGGCGGAACAACCCGTGGCCAACATTGCTAATACGGCGAGGACGCCGAGTCCTTTGATTTTCATGGAGTGACGCATCATTGTGTCCTTTTGCTCGTTGTGATCTAAAGAATGTTTTGCTTGGTGAAGTGAATGTGGACTTTCAGGGGCGGTCCGCCTTGGGTGGGCGGCTCAAACACCTCCCGGATCCGGTGGAAGGGAACGCGCTGTTCCACCAGCCAGGAGATGTCCGTTTTGTTCTCGCGCAGAAAGTCAAGGGCCGGCTTCAGTCCGCCGGCAAAACGCATCGTGGAGGTGACCCACGACTCCGCCTGGGAAATGTACTTGTAGGGAATTCCGGCTCCGGCGGGAAGATTGCCCACCAGCACCACCCGTCCCGTGCCGGGGCGGGCGGCCCGAAGCGCCAGTTCCACTCCGGCCGGGTGGCCGGAGGCATCGAAGACCACGTCGTAGTGGCTGCCGCCGTTGATGCCGGATTCTGCTTCTTCGATGGTGAGGGCAAGGTCCGCACCGTGTTCGACGGCGGCGCCGGCGCGGCGCTCGCTGACATCTGTGACAGTGACGGATGCGGCGCCCAGGCTCTTGGCCGCCAGGGCCGTCAATTGCCCAATGGCCCCTCCGCCAACAATGAGCACTGTTGCCCCCGCAACGGGGGTCTTCCTGACTGCGTGCAAGGCAACGGCCAGGGGTTCAAGCAGCGCCCCCTCCTCCAGGCTGACTCCATCAGGGAGGGGCAGCACATGTGTGGCCGGAACAGCGAGGTATTCCTGCAGGGCGCCGTCGCGGTGCGGGGTGACTGCTGCCGAGCCAAGGTATCGGGTGTGCGGGCACAGGTTGTCGAAGCCGCTGCGGCATTGCTCGCATGCTCCGCAGGCCAGGCTCGGGACCACTGCCACGGCTGTTCCCAGCGGGAGCCCGGCGACGCCGTCGCCCAATTCGGCAATGGTGCCGCTTGCCTCGTGACCCATGATGAAGGGCGCCTTGATGGTGTACGCCGCCGTGCCCTGAAAGTAGGCGGTGTCGGATCCACAAATGCCCACGGTGTGGATTTTCACCAGGACTTCGCCGGGCTCGGGGACGGGGCGGGGGTGGATCTTCAGGTGCAGCTCGCCGGGTGCGGTGAGCACTGCTGCGGTCTGGGTTTCGGTGGAGATGATAAGTGGCATGTGTCACAAGCTATACGACACCTATCTGCCTGTCAACCTATGTGACAGGTTGGATTTGCGTGGCTATGATTGGGTAGTGGAAGCAGTCCACACTCAATCAGCGCCGTTGCCACGGTGAGAAAATCCTAGGGGGATGCGTGCATACGCCATTGACTCGCACCAAGCTCAGCCTGCAGATTTTCGACGCCATGATTGCGCACATTGTGGACAATGACTTGCAGCCGGGCAGTGCCCTGCCGTCCACGGCGGCCCTGTGCGAGCAATTTGCCACGAGCCGACCAGTGGTTCGCGAAGCCCTCAGTGCCCTGGAGGCAGTGGGGCTGGTTGAGGTCCACAACGGGCGCAATGCCGTGGTCAAGGAACTTGACGGGCATTTGATCAAGCTTTTCCTCTCACGTGTACTCCACAACAACAAGCGCCCCCTGACGGACATGATGGATGTGCGGGTGCCGCTGGAGGTTCAGGCGGCACGGTTGGCGGCCGAACGCGCCACGGTTGAGGACTGCAGGATTCTGGAGGATCTGCTGCTGCAAATGGACGCGGCGCTTCTTGATACGGCAAACTACCCGGTCCTTGACATTGCCTTCCACCTTGCGATCGCACGGTCCACCGGAAACGGCGCACTGGAATGGTTCAGCGATGCCTTGCGGCATGAGCTGACAACCGTGATGGTGGAGGTGCGCCGCTACCGTGAAGTCAACGATTTGGTGGGCGACGAGCAGCAGCAGCACCGCAGGATCGCCGCGGCGATCCGCGCCGGTGATGTTGAGGGGGCGGAACTGGCCATGCGTGAACACATGAAATCATCCGAAGGCTACGTCCGCATGATCGAGGAATCCCTGCTTGAAGTGGGGGACGGGACCTTGCGGGACATTCTCGCGGCCCGGGCATCCGGGGCAAAGGGCCGCTAGTCAGGTGCCCCGGCCGCCAAAGCTATTTTCCGGGCACGACGGCTTTGGCTATGCGTCGCGCCAGGAGCCAGTGCGGCGCAGCTGTGACACTGGCGCCATGCCCGGTATCAGTAGCGCGCATGCCCAAAGTGGCCCAACTCCCAGGCTGGCGCATAAGGTGCCCAACCCACCCTATTCACGTATCAACGGGCCGCCGGCGCCTGAGCCTCACAAGGCGTCAAACCGACCGGCAGGTGAAGATGTGGTGGCATTATTGACCATGCTGGGTCAGCCCTGGCCGATGACTCAAGGATGGTTGCCAGCTTGAGGCGTGCATCGCCAGCCTGCAAGGCCAGCCACAAGTCACCTTTTAGGCAATGCCCTTGATGGGTGAAACGCCTCCGGGAACCGATAAATGCGGTATCAGGCCCGCCCTTCACAATTCCCGTCGTTGCCCGCTACGACAGAGCTTTTGGGACTATCCGCACACATGTTTGATATACAGGAAACTATGACTACATTCGATTCCGCGTCCGAATCTACCCCGTTGAACGCCGCTGCCCCGCAAGTGGTGGTTATGGGTGTGTCCGGCTCCGGCAAGAGCACCATTGGGGCCTTGGTGGCCGACGCCATGAATATCCCGTTCCTCGATGGTGATTCCCTGCACCCCCTGGCCAACATTCACAAGATGGCCGAGGGCACCCCGCTGACAGATGAGGACAGGTGGCCGTGGCTGGGGATTGTTGGTGATGAATTGGCCAGCGCCTCCGCCAAGGGCATGGTGATTGCGTGTTCGGCCCTTAAGCGCCGATACCGCGACGTCATCAGGGCCAAGGCGCCGGGGACGATTTTCCTGCATTTGGACGGTTCGATCGAGGTTCTCAGCGCGCGTTTGGAAGGGCGGTCGGGCCACTTCATGCCGCCGTCGCTGCTCGCGTCCCAGCTGGCTTCCTTGGAGCCGCTTGATACTGACGAGCGGGCAGTGGTCATTGATGTTGCCGCGGGCATTACGGCCATCCTGGTGGAGGCTGAGGCCGGCATCTTGCATGTCCTGGCCAGCTGATCCGGTCGCTTCTGTGCCCGTTGGCCCACTGACGGACGACGCCGGCCACCCCCTCGGTGCCGACGAAGAGCTAAGCGTTGGCCAGGTCGCCCAACGAGCCGGAGTCAACGTCTCGGCCCTGCATTTCTATGAGCGGCAAGGGCTGATCTTTTGCACCCGCACCGCGGGCAACCAGCGCCGCTACCAACGCTCGGTGCTGCGCCGGGTGGCAGTCATCAGGGCTGCCCAGCGGGCAGGGATTCCACTGGCGTTGATCGGCCAGGCCTTTGCTGAACTGCCGCGCAACGGTGTTCCCACTAGAACCGACTGGCAGCGGCTCTCCGCAGCTTGGCAGCACGAACTGGACGCCCGCATACTGGCTCTCGAGAAGCTGCGGGGCAGCCTAGGAGGCTGCATTGGGTGCGGTTGCTTGTCCTTGGCTGAATGCAGCTTCGTCAACCCGGGAGACCAAGTGGGCGGAGAAGGTCCCGGTGCCCGCGCTTTCGATGGCTAAACGGTCCGGCCACCGGGCAGCCAGGCGGCCACACGCCGTTGTCCACTCACAGCAGGCCCCTCACAACACGATGGTGCATGTGAGTGGGATCATGGCGGCCTGACTTGACCTCAACTAAGGTTGAGGTTTTAGAGTCAATGGTGGTTGGCCGAGGTGGCCGAACCGTTGCGAGAGGAATTCCTTGACAATGACTGTGCGTCCGGAAACGGTTCCGGCCCGTAATATGACGAGCGACTTTAAGAGTGCTTTTGGCGGACACCCCGCGGGCGTTGCCATTATTACCGCCGACTCCGGCACGGGACCCGTTGGCATCACAGCCTCGTCGGTGGCATCGGTGTCTGCTGAACCGGCCATTTTTGCCTTCTCGCTGGCCGCACAAACCGGATCCGCGGCCGCCATCGCCGTGGCGGATTCTGTCATGGTTCACCTGCTGAGCGCTGACGATCTGCACTTGGCCAAGATATTCGCCAGCCCCGTCACCGAGCGGTTCACCAACACCATGGACTGGACTGCCCTGGAAACCGGTGAACCCCTGCTGCGTCATGGCGGTTACGCTTTGAGAGCAAAAATCCTGACCCGCACCCAGGCCGGCAACTCCTTGTTGCTGGCTGCGCAAGTGCTCGAAGTTATTGCCCCCGCCAGCCCGGGCGCGCCGTTGGTGTACCACCAACGCAACTATCACGGCCTGGCCGGGCACACCATTTTGCCCAGTCAGTAGACGGCTGCCTGTAGGTACAACCCACAGGGCTGTCCGGGAGCGCTCATGTACACTGAAGAGCCTATGGAAAGTAAATCTAGGGGCCGGCGCAACGGCTTGATGGGCGCTTCATTACGCTCACGCAAGCCGCTTGGCAATGCCGGCAAATCCCTCACACGTGACCACAGTTCCTCTTCCTCGACAGCCCCTTGCGGAGCCACATTCTCCTGCGGAGCCACAGACTCCGGCGGAGCAACAGCGGCCGGCCCCGGCGCCGACCACCCTCCGCCGGCGAGCAACCCCCGCCTCAGCGCAGCTTTTGCGCTTGATGCCTTGGAACGGGGGATTCGCTAAATGGAATGGATTCTCCTGGCAGCAGGATTACTGCTGATCTTAGGTACCGGCTTCTTCGTAGCCGTTGAATTTTCCCTCGTTGCCCTTGACCAGTCTTCGGTCCAGCGGGCAGTGGACAATGGCGATAAAGCCGCCCAACCCTTGTTGCGCTGCTTGAAATCGCTCTCCACCCAACTCTCCAGTTGCCAGCTCGGCATCACCTTGACCACCCTGCTGACGGGTTTCTTGATGGAACCCTCGCTCGGTGCGTTGTTGACCGGGCCCTTGGGTGCTGTGGGAGTGCCGGAAGCTGCCGCGTCAGGCATTGCGCTGGCCCTGGCCATGCTGATCGCCACCCTCTTGTCGATGCTGATTGGCGAGCTGGTGCCCAAGAACATGGCAATCGCCAAGTCCTTTGAAATTGGCAAGGTAGTGGCCCGCCCCCAGTTGGTGTTCACGGCCATTTTCAAGCCAGCCATTGTGGTGTTGAACGGCTTCTCCAACAAGGTGTTGAACCTCTTCGGCATGGAGGCCAAGGAAGAGATTTCCGGCGCCCGTTCGCCGGCGGAACTTGCCTCCCTGGTGCGCCGTTCGGCAGCCATGGGCACACTGGATCTAGGCACCGCCACGTTTGTGGCGCGTACCCTGAGCTTCTCCAAGCGCACTGCCGCCGATGTCATGACGCCGCGCATGCAGGTGGAAACTGTGGAAAGCACCCAGTCGGTGGCGGCAGTGGTTGACCTTGCCCGGCGCACCGGTTTCTCCCGTTTTCCCGTCATTGGTGAGTCGCCGGACCATATCTTGGGTGTTGTCCACCTGAAGAAGGCCGTGGCCGTCCCCTTTCACAAGCGTCCCTCGATTGAGGTTGGCGCCATCATGACTGATGTGCTGTTTGTGCCCGAGACGGTACATCTGGACGCCTTGATCCTGGAACTGCGAGAAGGCAATCTGCAGATGGCAGTTGTCCAGGACGAATACGGCGGCACGGCCGGGGTCACCACCTTGGAAGACCTGGTGGAGGAGATTGTTGGCGAGGTTTCCGATGAGCACGACAGGGTCAAACCCGGCCTTTTGCTGGCAGCGGATGGCACCTGGTTCTTCCCGGGCCTGATGCGCCCTGACGAGGTCAGCGAACGCATTGGCCCGCTCAACGTTCCCGATGAGGCCGGCTATGAGACAGTGGGCGGATTCATGATGGCCGAGCTTGGCCGCATTGCAGTAGTGGGGGACACGGTGGCCGTTGAAGGCGGATTGTTGGTTGTGGACAGACTTGAACGACGCCGGATAGACCGGATCCGCTTCATCCCGGCGCCTTCGCCCGATGGTGCGGCAACAGACGCCACCACTGCAGCCGGTGATTCCCGATGAGCCCCTGGGCCGGAATTGCCTGGTTGGTGGTGCTGCTTGCCGGCAACGCCTTCTTTGTTGCCGCCGAGTTTGCCATCATGACTGCCCGCCGCAGCCAGATAGAACCCTTGGCCGACGCGGGCTCCAAGCGCGCCAAGATCACTCTTGGTGCCATGGAAAACGTGTCTCTCATGCTTGCCTGCGCGCAGCTGGGCATCACGGTATGTTCCTTGTTGATCTTGAATGTTTCCGAACCTGCCATCCACCACCTTTTGGCCGAACCCCTGCACGCGCTGGGTGTCCAGGACAATGTGGCGTCTCCGCTCGCCTTTGTGGTGACCTTGGCCCTGGTGACCTTCCTGCATGTGACCTTTGGCGAAATGGTGCCCAAGAACATGAGCGTGTCAGCCGCTGACAAGGCTGCCTTGTTGCTGGCCCCGCCGCTGGTGCTGGTCAGCAAGGTGGTGCGCCCGCTCATTGTGGCGCTCAACTGGGCCGCCAACCACATGGTGCGCCTCTTTGGCATTGAACCGGCGGACGAGGTCGTCTCCAGCTTCACCTTGGAACAGGTGCAGTCCATTGTTGCCGAATCCACCCGCAGTGGCTTGGTGAATGACCAAACAGGCCTCATTACGGGCGCCCTGGAATTCTCCTCGCAAACGGCGCAGGGAATCATGGTTCCCCTGGGGCAACTTATCACCCTGCCCGCCCACGCCACTCCCGTGGACTTTGAACACGCGGTGGGCAAGACGGGGTTCTCCCGGTTTGTGGTGGCCGACGGAACAGGAACGCTGCTGGGCTATCTGCACCTCAAGGACGTTCTGCGTATTCCCCTGGAACGCTACCAAAAGCCCATTGGCGAGGGGCGCGTGCGCTCCATGGTGAACCTGGCCGCCACTGAGGAAATCGAGGACGTGCTCTCCACCATGCAGCGCACGGGCTCACACATGGCACGAGTCATCGATGCGAGTGGCCAAACCATGGGTGTTTTGTTCCTCGAGGATGTGATTGAGCAGCTGGTGGGCGAGATCCGCGACGCCACTCAAACGCACATCCAGGAGCGCAGAAGGAGCTAGTCGCACGGCTTGATGCGAACGATTCCTAATATGGGCTATGCTGGACTTATTGGTAATTGTTCTCATTAGCACTCTCAAAGGACCAGCATGTCTTTTCGCCGCCGCTCACTTCTGTTCATGGGTGCAACCCTGGGCGCCACTCTCACGTTGGCTGCCTGCGGTGGCGGGGGAGAGCCGAGCCAGGTCCCGGAAGGCACAGTGTCGGTGGTTGCCTCCACCAATGTCTATGCAGATATTGCACAAGCCGTTGGTGGAGAGCAGGTCACCGTACACTCCATCATCAGCAAGGCCGGTGCCGATCCGCACGGCTATGAGGCCAACGCCCAAGACAAGCTGGCAGTGTCCAAAGCCCAGATTGGCATTGAAAACGGCGGCGGCTATGACGATTTCTTCGACCAGCTGGCCAAGGGGCAGCTGGAGACCGGGCAGATCATCAACGTGAGCGAGCTGTCCGGCCTGGACATGGGCCCTGGCTTCAACGAGCATCTCTGGTACTCCCTGCCAGTCATGTCCAAGGTGGTGGATGAGATGGCCGCCCGCTTCGGCGCCGCCTTGCCCGAGCAGGCCTCGACCTTCACCGCCCGGGCCGCCGACTACAAGGCAAAATTGCAGGACTTGGACGCTAGGCTGGCGCAGCTGAAGAAGACCCATGACGGCACGCCCGTTGCCATCACGGAACCGGTGCCCCTGTACCTGCTTGAGCAGGCCGGCCTGGTCAATGAAACGCCCGAAAAATTTAGCGAAGCCGTTGAAAATGGTACTGACGCCGCTGCGTCGACCGTGACGGAGATGAAGACCCTGCTGACCGGCGGAACCCTGGCCTTCCTGGCCTACAACGAACAAACCCAGAGCCCGCAAACAGAGCAGCTCAAGGCGGACGCCCAGACCGCCGGACTGCCTGTAGTTGATTTTTCTGAGACACTTCCGGCAGAAACCAGCTACTTGGACTGGATGGTTGGTAATGTTTCTTCCTTGGAACAAGCACTAGCATCCGGCGCGGCCAAGTGAGCCCATCAGCTCCGGCAATCATCAGCCTCAGCGCCGCCACCTTAAAATACGGCCAGCGCACCCTCTGGAAAGACCTGAATCTCCAGGTAGCGCCAGGAGAGTTTCTGGCTGTCCTGGGTGCCAATGGCAGCGGCAAAACCAGCTTCCTCAAGATTCTTCTGGGCCTTTCCCCGCTCAGTTCCGGGCAGCTCACCATCAACGGCGCCCCAGCCAAACGCGGCAACCGTGGCATTGGCTACATTCCCCAGCAAAAGAACTTTGCCCCCGACACGCCCCTGCGGGCCCGCGACGTGGTGGGGCTGGGCGTTGATGGTGACAAGTGGGGATTCCGCCTGCGCGGCAAGTCCTATCACCAGCGCGTGGATGAACTGTTGGCCCAGGTGGGTGCCACCAGCTATGGCAAGATTCCGGTGGGAATGCTCTCCGGCGGTGAGCAGCAAAGACTGCGTGTAGCCCAGGCCCTGGCCGCCAATCCCCAGGTCCTGCTTTGCGATGAACCGCTGCTGTCCCTTGACTTGAACCACCAAAAAGCTGTCAGCGCCCTGGTGGGCCAGCAAGCCAAACAGCACGGGACCGCCGTCGTCTTCGTCACACACGAGATCAACCCAATCCTGGAACACGTGGACCGTGTCCTGTACCTGGCCGGGGGACGCTTCACGCTTGGCACCCCCGCGGAAGTCATGACCACCGAGGTTCTGTCGAAGCTTTACGGCACGCGCGTTGAGGTGCTGCACATTGACGGCCGGCTGGTTGTTGTTGGCAGGCCGGATTCTGTCCTTGACGGACACCTGCCAGAGGACGAACAAAGCCACAGCCACGACTCCACACACGGTCAGGAGATTCGATGAGCTGGGCAGATTTCACCGCCGCGGTCTTTAACTTCTCCAACTATGCCGAACTGCTGCCGCTGTTCCGCGACACCTTGCTGGCCGGGGCCATTCTGGGTGTGGTGGGCGGGCTCATTGGCACTTTCGTCATGATGCGCGATCTTGCGTTTGCCGTCCACGGCATTGCCGAACTGTCCTTTGCCGGGGCCGCCTTTGCCTTGCTGATTGGTGCCGATGTGATCTTTGGGTCGCTGGTTGGTTCCGTGTTTGCGGCCCTGCTGCTGGGTGTCATGGGGGTGCGCGCGCGGGAGAAAAACTCCGTCATTGGCGTCATCATGCCCTTTGGCCTGGGTTTGGGCATCTTGTTTCTCTCCCTCTATGAGGGCCGGTCCGCCAATAAGTTTGGTCTGCTGACCGGGCAGATTGTCTCGGTGGATTCCACCCAGCTTTCCGTGCTGGCCGGAACCGCCCTGGTGGTTGTGGTGGGACTGGCCAGCATTTGGCGCCCCCTGACGTTCGCCAGCGCCGATCCGGACATTGCCACAGCCCGCGGTGTTCCCGTGCGGACGCTCTCGCTGGCGTTCATGTTCCTGTTGGGCATCGCCGTGGCACTGTCCATCCAGGTGGTGGGCGCGTTGTTGGTGCTGGCCCTGCTCATCACACCCGCCGCTGCAGCCCTGCAGGTCACGGCGGCGCCGCGCATGGTGGTGCTGCTCAGCGTGGGCTTTGCCATGACTGCCACAGTCGGCGGCATTATGCTGGCGCTGGGTGGCAGCATCCCCATCAGCCCCTACGTGACAACGCTTTCCTTTGTGATTTATCTGCTGTGCCGGATTGCCGGAGCGTGGCGCCGGCGGCGGGGTTGGTCCGCACGGCCAAACGCCCTGGCCGTCTAGCCCCACTTTGTGAACTTATACGCAGGACTGGCGCTGGGTTCCGCGCATAAGTAACTATGCGCAGGACTCGAGCTGAGTCTGACGCATAACTTTTCTGCCGGGTGGTTCGGCGTATCATTTGCCGCTAACCACGCGCAGGGCTATGGGCTTAGCGTTTAACCATGGACTGGTTGAACACAGACTGGTTGAATGCAGCCTGGTGGGGCACCGCCGACCACGACGTGGCACGCTTTGTACTCCAGCGCGGGATTGCTGCCGTGTATGTGATTGCGTTTGTCTCCGGCGCCCTGCAGTTCCCCGCCCTGTTGGGGGAGCGCGGGCTGCTGCCGGTGCCTCGCTACCTAGCCCGCGCAGCCAGGACGCCCGGGCCCACCTTGTTTCGCTGGCGGTACTCTGACGCGCTCCTACGCACGGTGGCTTGGTCGGGGGCTGCCCTGGCCGCCACAGTGGTGCTGGGCCTGCCCCAGCAAGGTCCCGCGTGGCTGCCCATGCTGGTGTTCCTGGCCCTGTGGCTGCTGTACATGTCCATGGTGAACGTGGGCCAGGTCTTCTATGGCTTTGGCTGGGAAATACTGCTGCTTGAGGCTGGTTTTCTGGCCGCGTTTCTAGGCTCGGATCAAACCACGACGCCGGTCATCACCTTGTGGTTGTTCCGCTGGCTGCTGTTCCGGCTGGAGTTTGGCGCCGGCATGATCAAGATGCGCGGTGACAGGGTGTGGCGCGATCTCACAGCCCTGTACTACCACCACGAAACCCAGCCCATGCCCAATCCGCTGAGCTGGTGGTTCCATCACCTGCCCAAACCCCTGCATAAGGTGGAGGTGCTGGGCAACCACGTGGCCCAGCTTTTCATGCCGTTCCTGCTCTTTGCCCCTCAACCGGTGGCAACGTGGGCCGCGGTGGTGGTGATTGCAACACAGTTGTGGCTGGTTTTCTCCGGCAACTTTGCCTGGCTCAACGCGCTCACTCTGGTGATTGCGTTCTCGGCTGTGGGTGATTCAGTGCTGGCCGGACTGCTCCCCGGCGTCCCGGTGTCAGCGGACACCCACGCGGCGCTGGGCACCCCGGCCTGGTTTGCCGCCGTCGTACTGGCTATGGGACTGCTGATGCTGGTGCTGAGCTGGTGGCCGCTGAAGAACCTCATCTCGCGGGAGCAGGCCATGAACGCCAGCTTCAACCGCTGGCGGCTGGCCAACGCGTACGGGGCGTTTGGCAGCATCACCCGCGAACGTTACGAGGTGGTGGTGGAGGGTTGGGACGGGCACCGCTGGCTCGAGTACGGCTTTCGCGGCAAACCCGGGGATCCAGCGCGCATGCCGCGACAGTTTGCGCCGTACCACTTGCGGCTGGATTGGCTCATGTGGTTCCTGGCGCTGGGACAGCCCGGCATGCACTGGTTCATTCCGTTCCTGAACAAGCTGCTGGTGGCAGACCGTGCCACGCTCAAGCTGCTGCGCCATGACCCGTTCGGCGGCAGGCCCCCGGAGCAGGTGCGGGCCCGCGTGTTCGCCTATAGGTACACCTCGTGGCGGGAATGGCGGCACAGCGGGGATTGGTGGGTGCGCGAACCCATGGGTGATCTGGTGCCGCCCATGAGCCGAGCCAGTTAGGCGCCCTTTTGTTGGGCTGCCGAGCACTCCGGGCAGAGGCCGTAGATTTCCACAGTGTGCTGAACCTGGGTGAAACCGTTGGCCTTGGCGATGGATGCTGCCCAGCTTTCAACGGCAGGGGCTTCAACCTCCACTGTTTTGCCACAGTTGCGGCACAGCAGGTGGTGGTGGTGGCTTGTGGCGGAGCAGCGCCGGTAGAGGGTTTCGCCCTCACCATTGCGCAGCGTGTCCACCACACCCTCATCAGCCATGGAGGCCAGGATGCGGTACGTGGTGGCGAGGGAAACCCGGATGTCCTGCTCGTGCAGCAAACGGTGCAACACCTGCGTGCTGACAAAGTCGTCCAGCGTGTCCAAGGCAGCGTTGATGGCCACGCGTTGTTTGGTGACGCGCTGCTCCTTCACCGGTGCATCGTTCATGGGTGGACTCACTTTCTCAGGGGCCTGTATCCAATGAACCAGCCTAGCGCACCTAACCGTGAAACCGCTCTTGCCCAGTTCCCTGCCCAGATCCGTGTGCAGTTCCTTGGCGGGGCCGGGTGCGCGGCATAGGCTGACACCATGTTGCTGACAAAATTCACTCACGCCTGTGTCCGCCTGGAGCAGGATGGCCGTGTGCTGGTGCTGGATCCGGGGATCTTTTCCGAGTCCGCCGAGGCTCTTGCCGGGGCCGACGTCGTCTTAGTCACCCATGAACACCCGGACCACTACGACGCCGCAGCCCTGCGCCAAGCCCTGTCTGATGCCCCGCGGCTGAGCATATATGCCCCTGCCGGCGTGGCGCAGGACTTGCAAAACCGGGCACCAGAGCATGCGGCCCGGATTTTTGTCTCGGCGGCGGGGGAGTCTTTTGGCGTGGCCGGCTTTGCCGTGCAATGTTTTGGCGGCCAGCATGCCGTGATCCACCCGTCCATGCCCATGGTGGCCAATGTTGGCTACCTGATTGACGACGACGTCTACCACCCAGGCGACTCACTCATAGTTCCGCACGGGGTCAGCGTGGGCACACTGCTGGTTCCCATCCATGCGCCCTGGTCAAAAGTGTCGGAAGTGGTGGATTTTGTGGTCTCCGTGCGATCCCCGAGGGCATTCCAAATCCATGACGCGCTGCTCAGCGAGAAAGGGTTGGCGTTCACGGAGTCGCATGTGGCCAGGATCGGCGCGCTTCACGGCGTGGCATTCCGCCACCTGGCGCCGGGGCAGTCGGTGGAAATTTAGGGGGTCCTCGCTGACTCTCCCCACTGACGGCGTGCCAAACCGGCGGGGGAGCATGAAATTTCACCCGCCCCCATTTCAGGGCCCACGGCCACGAGGGCCCCGGGGCGAGCTTGCGAGTCTTGGGAGTGGCTGGGGATCGCCCTCGGCGCCGCGGCCCTGCGGGTCTAGCCGTTCCAGCGTCCGCTGGCGAAGAAATCCTCGATGACACGAAGATGCGGGGCCGGATCCAGCTCCTTCTCAGCCAGCCACGCAGGGTTGTTGTAGCTGCCCGCATACCGTTCGCCGCCGTCGCACATTAGCGTGACAATGCTGCCGGTTTCGCCGTCGGCAACCATCCGGGCCACCAACTGCCACACGCCCCAGAGATTGGTGCCCGTGGACGGCCCGGCGTGCAGGCCCGTGAGCTGGGCAAAGTGCTTCATGGCGGCCACGGATGCGGCGTCCGGGATCTCCAGCATGGAGTCGATGACGCCGGGAACAAAGCTTGGCTCCACGCGGGGCCGGCCGATGCCTTCGATCCGGGAAGATTTGCCCGTGATGGTGCCCAGATCCCCGCTCTTCCAGGCCGGGTAGAAAGCCGAACCCTCGGGGTCCACCACCGCCAACTGTGTGGCGTGGCCGTGGTAGCGGATGTACCGGCCAATGGTGGCCGAGGTACCGCCCGTGCCGGCGCCCACCACCACCCAGGCGGGTTCGGGGAACCGCTCATGGGCCAGCTGGCTGAAAATGGATTCGGCAATGTTATTGTTGCCGCGCCAGTCCGTGGCCCGTTCGGCATAGGTGAACTGGTCCATGTAGTGGCCGTTGCATTCGGCGGCAATGGTGGCTGCCGCTGAGTAGACCTCGTCGGCCTGGTCCACCAGGTGGCAGCGGCCGCCAAATTGTTCAATGAGCGCAATTTTCTCGGGGCTGGTGGTGCGGGTCATGACGGCCACAAAGTCCAGGCCCAACAGCTGGGCAAAATACGCCTCGGACACTGCCGTGCTGCCCGAGCTGGCCTCCACAATGGTGGTGCCTTCATGGATCCAGCCGTTGACCAGGCCAAAGAGGAACAGTGAGCGGGCCAGCCGGTGCTTCAAGCTGCCCGTCCGGTGGCAGGATTCATCCTTCACATACAGGTCTACGCCCCACTGCGCCGGCAACTCAATCTTGTATAGGTGGGTGTCTGCCGAGCGGTTGTTTTCGGCCTGGACCTTGCCAATGGCGTTGCGCGTCCAGGACCAGGAGGCTTGTGCAGTGTTCATGCAATTGAGCGTATCGCAGTACATTTGGTGGTGTATCACCCACTGCCGTGAAGGAGCCGCCATGTCCGTCTTGATGAATGCCGCCACTCTCAATGAGCGCCTGAAGGCCGGGATGCGCACAGTGCTGCTGGATGTGCGCTGGGCGCTGGGTGATCCCCACGGCCGCGAGCACTACGTGGCGGCTCATATTCCCGGCGCCGTGTACGTCGACATGGATTCCGAGCTGGCCTCCCACGGTGCGCCGCAGGACGGCCGCCACCCGCTGCCTGCCGAGGCGGACTTTGCCCAAACGGTCCGCCGCTGGGGGATCAACACCGGGGACACCGTGGTGATTTACGACGACGCCGGCTCGGCCGCCGCTGCCCGCGCCTGGTGGCTGCTGGGTTACGCAGGCCTGGCGAACATTTACCTGCTCGACGGCGGATTGGCCGCCTGGCGCTCGGCCCAACTGCCGCTCGCGCACGGTGCGGAGACCGCGCTGGTCGGAGACGCCGTCGTACAGTTTGGGGCAAAGCAGACCATCGACGGCGATGGTGCCGCCGGGTGGGAGGGGATTTTGCTGGATTCGCGGGCCGGGGAGCGCTACCGGGGCGAGGTGGAGCCCATGGATCCGCGGGCGGGTCACATCCCCGGGGCAGTCAGTGCACCCACCCTGGAGAACTTGGCGGCGGATAAGACATTTTTGCCGGCGGATCAGTTGCGGGCACGGTTTGCCGGACTGGGTGTGGCTGACGGTGCGGCAGTGGCCGTGTACTGCGGATCCGGGGTGACGGCGGCGCACCAGATTGCGGCGTTGGAAATTGCCGGGTTCACCGCGGCGTTGTATCCGGGATCATGGTCGGCCTGGTCAAATCAGGCCGGTCGCCCGGTTGAGACGGGCCATAACGGCGATAGGGTTGAAACATGACCCACGTAAAGGCTTACGCAGCCGTCTCCGCCACATCCGGACTCAAACCCAGCACCATTGAACGCCGCGAACCGGGCGCCCACGATGTTGAAATTGCCATTGAATTCTGCGGATTGTGCCACTCAGATGTGCACACCATCCGTTCCGAGTGGGGACCGGCCAAATACCCCCTGGTCCCCGGCCACGAAATTGTGGGCATTGTCAGCAGCGTTGGCGACTCCGTGGAGGGCTTCACCGTGGGCCAGCGCGTGGGGGTTGGCTGCATGGTTGACTCCTGCCGCGAGTGCGACTCATGCCTTGAGGGCTTTGAGCAGTACTGCGAAGCGGGCAATGTGGGCACCTACGGTGTGGCGGATCCCCGCAATGGCGGCGGCATCACCCAGGGCGGGTACGCCCAGGCCATTGTGGTGGATGAAAATTACGTGGTGCACATCCCAGAGGGCATGGACCCGGCTGCGGCCGCTCCCTTGCTGTGCGCGGGCGTCACCACGTACTCACCGTTGAGCTACCTGGACGTGCAGGAGGGCGACACAGTGGGTGTGATCGGCCTGGGCGGGCTGGGCCACATGGGCGTCAAGATCGCCAAAGCGCTCGGGGCAACCGTCACTGTTTTCACCACCTCGCCGGCAAAGGCTGCTGCCGCAAAGGATTTGGGTGCCGATTTCGTAGTTGTTTCCAGCGATCCGGAGCAGATGGCCGCGGCGAAGCAGAGCCTAAACGCCATCTTGGACACGGTGGCCGCCGTGCATGACATCAACCCGTATCTGCGCACCCTGGCGCGCGACGGCGCCTTGATCCAGTTGGGCCTGCCGTCGGAGAAGATGCCTCCCGTTGACCCGGGACTGCTGATTCGCAAGCGCCTGGCCTACGGCGGCTCACTCATTGGTGGCATTGCCGAGACCCAGGAAATGCTTGATTTCTGTGCCGAGCATGGCATTGCCTCCGACATTGAAATCGTGTCCGCACAGGATCTTGATGCGGCCTATGACCGCATGGTGGTGGGCGACGTCAAGTACCGTTTTGTGCTGGACGTCTCCACACTCTAACCACGTTCGTTTTCGTTTTCGTTGAGGGAGAAATTCTTGAGCACCTTGTTTAGTAAAATCATCAACGGCGACATTCCGGGCCGGTTCATCTGGCAGGATGCCGATTGCGTGTCTTTCTTGACCATTGGGCCGCTGACCGACGGGCACGCCCTGGTGGTGCCGCGCCTTGAGGTGGACAAGTGGACCGACGCGTCGCCGGAGCTCGTGGCGAAGCTGATGGGCGTTGCCCAAACTATTGGCCAGTCCCAGGTGGCTGCCTTTGGCGCGCCGCGGGCGGGTGTCATCATTGCCGGGTTTGAGGTGGAACACCTGCACATCCACGTGTTCCCGGCCTACGGGCTGGACAACTTCAGTTTTGCAGCCGTGGACAACAACCCGGATCCCTTGGCTATGGACGCCAGCGCCGAAAAGCTCCGCGCAGCCCTGCGCAGCGCCGGCCACGGGGCGTTTGTGCCGGGGGCCTAGCTCCCTCCCGGATCTGTGACGCACTTGATGCGCTGGATAGCGCTTTCCTAGGTGATTTTCGTGCAACAACTGCGTCACAGATTTCTTGAGGGCCGACGGCGGCAGGCACCTTCCGCTGTCGGCCTACTTCTTAGGCGGATGGGGAGGCTGGACTGGCTGGACAGGCACAAAAGCTGCCCGGAAAATGGCGCGCGCCCGTGTGGCTGCCTCGGTCCGTTCGCCGTCAGGTGTTCGGGCCAGCAGCATCGCCAGCATCGAAATGGCCAGCATGATGTCCGCCGGCTCCACGTGAAGCGCTAGGCGCCCCTGGTCCTGATCACGTGCCAGTAAGGCCGCGGCAACAGCCGTCATGCGCGTGGCCAGGTGCTCGGCCCGCTGGTCATTGCGCTCTGAAAGGATCATGTCGATGAGCGCCGTTGAGGCTATGACTTGTTCGGCCACGCTGTCAAAGAGATCCACGAGGGTTGAGTCCGTGCGTGCCCCCAGTTCCTCAAGAGCCGTGATGTTGTCATCAAAAACCGCCACCGCCAAGGCGATCCTGTCGGGGAAGTGCCGGTAGAGGCTGCCTTGACCAACGCTGGCACGCCGCGCCACGGAACTCAGTGGCGCCATGAACCCGGCTTCGGCAAAAACGTCCCGGGCGGCTGCTATTAAGGCAGCCCTGTTGGCTGGTCCCGCGCTGGGTCCAAGATTTACTTTTGCTTTTGTGGGCACACGGCTAGTCTATAACCGGACAGTGTTGTCCGGTAGTCTTGGCGGCACCATCCGATCCAGCAGTACTGGACCCATGAAACGGAGAACGTTCTTCCATGAGCAACAACCCCAACAATCTCAGCGGCCAATCATCCATCAACACCTGGCTGGCAGATCCGGCAGGCGGTCCGGTGCTGCGCGCACTTCTCGCGCAGGGGGGTCAAGATGCCGAGTCCCTGCGACCCGTGTCCAAAATGGCGCTGAACCGGCTGGTGCAGGTGAGCCAGGGTGCGTTCACCCAGGACATGGTGGCTGGCTTGCTCCAGCGCGTGGAATCCGGCGACATTCCGGCGGAGGCCGAAGCGGTGGCGGCCCCGGCGGCGGCAGCTCCGGCCGCGGAAATTCCGGCCTGGGTGGAGCAGGTCACTGTGGGCCGCTTCTTTGGGAAAACCATCATCATCACCGGTGCAGGATCCGGGATTGGCCGGGCCACCGCATCGAGGGTTGCCCGCGAGGGTGGCCGGGTCATCGCCGTCGACATCTCCGAGGAGCGTCTGGCCGACTTCGCCGCCTCGCTGCCTGCCGGCGACATTGTCACAGTGGCCGGGGATATCACCGACGACGCCGCCGTGGCAGCCATTGTTGGGGCCGCGGGCGAGCGCATTGACGGGCTGGCCAACATCGCCGGGATCATGGACAACATGACCCCTGTGCACGAGGTCTCCGATGACATTTGGAACCGCGTGTTCAACATTAACGTCAACGGCACCATGAAGCTGATGCGCGCCGTTGTGCCCGCGATGCTCGCCCAGGCGCAGGGATCCATTGTCAATGTGGCCTCCGAAGCAGCGCTGCGCGGGTCCGCCGCCGGTGCCGCCTACACAGCCTCCAAGCACGCCGTCGCCGGTCTGACCAAGAGCAGCGCGTTCATGTACGGCCCCAGCGGCATCCGGGTCAACGCCGTGGCGCCCGGACCGGTCATCACCAACATCGAGGCACGCTTCGACTCCCCGCTGGGTGCCTCCCGCGTCCGCCGGGCCATGGCAATCCTGCCCGACGCCGTCGAAGGGGATGCGCTCGCCGCCTCCATTACATTCCTGCTTAGCGATGACGGCGTGAACGTCAACGGCGTGATTCTGCCTTCCGATGGCGGCTGGTCCGCAGCCTAACCCGCCCGCCCCAACTAGGACGCACTTGTTGCTAAAAATCGCCATGTTTCTAGCAACAAGTGCGCCACAGTTGGGGGGCGCTAGGCCATGGCCTTCGCGAGAGCCACGCGGATGCGCTTTTCCGACACTGAATACGCCGTCCCCAGCTCCACCGCGAACAGGCTGACCCGAAGTTCCTCGATCATCCACCGCACGTGCTCCAGCCCCGCCGTTGAGCGCTGCCCGGGCACCAGTGCCGCCACGGCGTCGTCGTACTCGTCCTCAAGCCGCTGCACGGCGGCCATGGACTGGGCGTCGCGGGCCACGTTGGCGGGCAGCTTTTCCAAGCGCTTCTCAATGGCCGCCAAATAGCGCGGCAGCTGGCTGAGTTGGGCAAAACCAGTCTTCGCCACGAAGCCCGGATAGACCAAGAGCTCCAGCTGCTGCTTGACGTCATTCAGGGCGCTGATCAGCGGCAAGCTGGTGGTCTCCCGCAGCTTCTTTTGGATGCGCATAGTGGAGGCCAGTACCCGCTCCACGATGGCCGTGACGCTGAAGACCGTGTCAATCAGTTCTGCCCGCACCACTTCATAGAGGGCGTCAAAGGCCTTCTGGTTCCACGGCAGCTCCGCGGGGGTGAGCTTGTCGATCGTGGCCAGAGTGCAGTCGGCAATCAACTCGGTGACGCTGCCGTGCGGGTTCTGGCTGAAGGTCAGCTTCTCCGTGTTGCTCAGGTGGTCCAGCACATACCTGTCGGGGGAGGGCACCCGCAGCGCCAGCAGCCGGATGACGCCGCGGCGCATGGCAGCTTCCTGCACATCCTGGCGCTGGAACACCCGGATTCCGGCGGTGCTGCCCTCATCCACCAACGCGGGGTAACCGGTCACGGTATGGCCGGCCACCAGGCGCTTGACCTCACGGGGCAGCGTGCCCACGTCCCATTCAGTCAGGCCGGAACGTTCCTGGATGCCTGAGTGGTCCGACGCAGGACGTGACGCTCCTGCTGCAGGTGCCGCACCTGATGCCGGAGCGCCCTTCGTAGCAACGCCAATGCCACTCTTTCCGGCTGGGGAGCCAATCGGCGCCCGTCCCGCTTGATTGGTCTTCGGAGTTGCACCGAGGGACTCGGCAATGGCGCGGCGGGTGGCGCCAGCGAGCTGCTCTTGAAGTTTGGCCAGGTCCTGACCCTCCTCCAAAATGCGGCCATTTTTGTCCACCACGGAAAATGTCATGCGAAGATGCGTGGGCACGGCGTCCCAGTTCCAGGAGCCCGGCGGGATCACATGGCCCTTGATCCGGCGCAGCGCCAGTTCCAGCGAGGGCTCCAAAGCATCCACAGACGGGTCAAAGTCCTCCGCCAGCGCCGCGGCAGCCTGGCGGGCCACATCGGGGGCCGGAATGAAGTTCTTCCGGATGGCCTTGGGCAGCGACTTGATCAGGGCCGTCACCAGTTCCGCGCGCAGTCCAGGAATCTGCCACCTGAACGGGGCCCCCTGCAACTGGTTCAGGAACAGCAGCGGCACCTGAACGCTCACGCCGTCGGACGGGTTCGGGGCAGCGCCGGGCGCCGTGGGATGGAACTCATACGACAGCGGCAGCTCAAACTCGCCCTGCGTCCAGATCTTCGGGAACGCCGCCTCATCGAGGGAGGGCTCCTCCGCCATGACCACGTTGGCGTCAAAGTCCAGCAGCGCCGGGTTCTCGTGGC
This sequence comes from Arthrobacter glacialis, assembly GCF_002909445.1. GTDB lineage: Bacteria > Actinomycetota > Actinomycetes > Actinomycetales > Micrococcaceae > Specibacter > Specibacter glacialis. Next base: position 174,222 of record NZ_PPXC01000003.1, on the reverse strand, counting down.
GGGCATCCTTCCACCACTTGTCGAAGTGCCGCTCCGACACAACATCGCCGCCAACCCGCTCGTCGTAAAACTCAAACAGCGTCTCATCATCGACGCGCAGGTCGCGGCGGCGCATGCGGGTTTCCATTTCCTCAACCTCGGCCAGCAGGGCCTGGTTGCGGTGGAAGAACTTGTGGTTGGTGTGCCAGTCGCCCTCCACCAGGGCATGCCTGATGAACATCTCGCGGCTGAGCTCGGGATCAATGGGCCCATAATGAACCCGGCGGTCCGGCACAATGGGCACCCCATACAGGGTGACTTTCTCGTGCGCCATCACCGAGCCCATTTTCTTGGACCAGTGCGGCTCACTGTACGTGCGCTTGACCAGATCCGGCGCCACCTGCTCGGCCCACAACGGGTCAAACTTGGCAGCCACGCGGGCCCACAGGCGTGAAGTCTCCACGAGTTCAGCGGCCATGACCCAGTCGGGCGACTTCTTGAACAACGCCGAGCCCGGGAACACCATGAACTTGGTGCCGCGGGCGCCCGCATATTCGCGCTTGCGCTGGTCATAGAGGCCAATGTGGCTCAGCAGGCCCGTCAGCAGGCTCATGTGGATGGCGTTGTGGTTGCCCACAGGGTCAATGGCGCCGCCGGAAACCTTGATGTCCAGCGACTTGCCCATCTGCTTGAGCTGGGCAAACAAGTCCTGCCACTCACGCACCCGCAGGTAGTTGATGAACTCTGCCTTGCACAGGCGCCGGAACGCACTGGAGGACAGCTCCTCCTGTTTGTCCTTGATGTACCGCCACAAGTTCAGGAACCCGGTGAAGTCGGAGTGCTCATCGGCGAAACGCTTGTGCTTTTCCGCGGCAAGCTGCTGCTTGTCGGTGGGGCGTTCCCGCGGGTCCTGGATGGTGAGCGCGGCAGCAAGCACCATGACCTCGGCAGCCACGCCGCGCTTGGCGGCTTCCACGATCATGCGGCCCAGCCGCGGATCCACCGGCAGCTGGGAGAGCTGGCGTCCGACGCCGGTAATCCCGCCTTGGGCGGTTACCGCGCCAAGCTCACGCAGCAGCGTCACGCCGTCGGTGATGGCCCGGGAGTCCGGTGGTTGGACGAACGGGAACTTCTCCACATCCCTGGGGCCCTTGGCAACACCCATGGCCGTCATTTGCAAAATGACGGCGGCCAGGTTGGTGCGCAGGATTTCCGGGTCGGTGAACTCGCTCCGGGCGTTGAAGTCCTCCTCGGAGTAGAGGCGGATGCAGATGCCGTCGGAGACACGGCCACAACGTCCTGAGCGCTGGTTGGCCGACGCCTGGGACACCCGCTCGATGGGCAGACGCTGGACTTTGGTTCGGTGCGAGTAGCGCGAGATGCGGGCCGTGCCGGGATCAATGACGTACTTGATGCCGGGGACCGTCAGCGAGGTCTCGGCAACGTTGGTGGCCAGCACAATGCGCTTGCGGTTGCCCGGCGTGAACACGGCGTGCTGTTCGGCCAGGGAGAGCCGGGCATACAGGGGGAGGATTTGAACGTCGCGCAGGCGCGGGTTCGTCTTCGCCCGGCCCGCCAAGGCGTCCGCGGCGTCGCGAATTTCGCGCTCGCCGGAGAAGAAAATCAGAATGTCCCCGGGTGCTTCCTTGGACAGTTCATCCACGGCGTCGCACACGGCATCCAGCGGATCCCGGTCTTCTTCACTGTTGCCCCCGTCAAGGCGACGGTCGGTCGACGAGCCGAGTTCGTCGTCGTCCTCGCCCGTGGCTGAGCCGCTCAGCGGGCGGTAGCGGATCTCTACGGGGAAGGTGCGCCCGGAAACCTCCACGATGGGGGCCGGGCCCTCGGGGGAGGCGAAGTGGTTGGCGAAGCGCCCCGGATCGATGGTGGCCGAGGTGATGATGACCTTCAGATCCGGGCGCTTGGGCAGGATTTGGCGCAGGTAGCCCAGGATGAAGTCGATGTTCAGGGAGCGCTCGTGGGCCTCGTCGATGATGATGACCGAGTACTTGCGCAGGAGGCGGTCGCGCTGGATTTCCGCCAGCAGAATGCCGTCGGTCATGAGCTTGATCTTGGTCTGCGGACCCACGTGGCCGGTGAAGCGGACCTGGAAGCCCACCTCCTGGCCGATTTCGACGCCAAGTTCGCTGGCGATGCGCTCGGCCACGGTGCGCGCAGCAAGACGGCGCGGCTGCGTGTGGCCAATCAGGCCCTTCTCGGCCAAGCCCAGTTCCACACACATTTTGGGGATCTGGGTGGTCTTTCCGGAACCTGTTTCGCCGGCAATGATGGTGACCTGGTTGGCGGCGATGGCTGCCATGAGGTCCTCGCGGCGCTCCGACACGGGAAGCGCGGGCGGGTAGGTGATAGTGAAAGTCATGGTGTCACCCAGTTTATGCGGTTATTGGCGTCGGAGCGCTTTTGCTGGTCGCGGCACGGATTGTGAGCGCGCCCCTTGCTGCCAGTGCCAGAAGCACGACGCCGGCCAGGGCCAGTGCCGCTCCACCGGCCGTCCCGGCGACTCCCCAGTGGGGGAACGCAGCTTCCGCTTCAGCGGTGGCCAGGGCCAGGCCCGTCAAGATGACTGCTGTGCCGAAGTAGGTAAGGAGTGCGCCGTTGGTGAAGGTGAGCAGATTTCGAGCCGACAGTTCGCGCCAACGGCGGTCAAATGCAGACATGCGCGGATCCGCCAGAGCAAGCGTGGTGTTGAGCCGGTGCAGGGCAAGAACTGCGGAACCGCCAAAGGCAACGGCCATGAGAAGGAGGGGCACGCCGTCGTTCTTCACAGCGATGAACCCCGGAACCAGCCCTGCGGTGATGACGAAAGCCGTGAAAGCAGCCAGAATCGCGGCCGGGAGTAGGAATGCGCGCTTAGGCAGCAGCGGGAACCTGGTGTTGCTAGCCGGAATTTTGGTGGCGGGGAGGGCGGAGAACAGGAGCAGCCCGCCGCTGGCCGAGAGCCCGGCGGTGACGGCAACCGGCAGGCCCTCTTGGCCGGACAGGCCAACGGACAGCCGGAAAAGGGTGGCAAACATGACCGCTGCAAAGGCGATTGCTGCCACTGTGCGCCATTGGGCTTTCTTCATGGCCCTATCCTGCTCAACAGGCGTGGCATGGATCTGTGCCCTGCCGGCGCCAATGGCTAACGGTGCCTTCTTTTTGGCGATCCATGATGCGGTGGCAGTGGCGGCCCAGGCCAGGGCGGCAAGAATCGCCAACGCAGCAATCAATTTGGTCATGGGGGAAAGTCTTTCATGGATCACGCGGGCGCCGGCCTTGTCACTTCCATGTGGCTGGAGTGGGTCATCGTTGCTTCGTGGCCCTTTTCCTGATTGATTCCTCCACAGGCAACGCTGGGCGTGCCGCCATCCACAGATTTCGCTCAAAGGCCTTGCAGGGCTGCCAGAATGTCAGAGCCGGGCGATAGAATCTATGTATAAGAAGAACAGAAGTAATCCGTATAAATATTTGATTATCGATTCAGGATTTGGCCACATCAAGGGCTTTGGTTCTCGGAGCTGGAGCTGGACTGGCAAGGCGGTGAGCGGCATGGCTGTACCCGAATGGCTCGACCCCACGGCCATGGACCCTGCCGGGCTGGCCGCCGACGTGGCAGGGGCCGCCGAAGGAGGTATGCCGCCGTTTGGAGCCGTCATCTCTCAGATGACCGAAAGCCCTGCAAACCCTGGCGCAGCGGCCATGGAAAAGTGCCACGACATGGTGGCCATCGGTACCGCCATGCTGGAATTCTGCGGCGGCTTCTTCGACCCTGTGGTCCTAGCACAGCTGGATGCCGCACTTGCACACGAGTTTTCCCGGCAGGAACGGGGCAAGGTTGCTGCCGCCACAGCGGCTGTGGCGGCGGGTGTCCGCGAAGGGCGCACCGCGGAAGTGCTGGCCCATTTGAGCCAGCGCGTGGCAACAGCTAGGACTGCGTCCACCAAGTCCGAGTCCCAGGCCGCCTTGGCCACAGGGGTCCTCACCTCCCTGGGCGGTTCAGCAGATGCGGGCGGATTTGATCCTCATACTGTGGATCAAATCTCGGGCGCGGCCCTGATCGATCTCATTGGTGTCCTGGAGGAAGCCAAGAATGCCATTTCCGCCACCCAAGCCCACGCCCAGACACTGTTCGTTGCCCAACAGCGGCTTGAACAGGCTTGTGCAGGAATTCCCAAGGAAAAACTGGGCAGGGGCATTGCCCATCAGCTGGCCCTGGCCCGCCATGAATCTCCCCACCGCGGGCGCCAGCTGTGTGAATTGTCTGAAGTTTTGGTGCGGGAATTGCCCTACAGCATGAGGGCCTTTTCACAGGGCCGGATCAGCGAGTACAAGGCTGGGACTATCGCCAAGGAAACAGTGTTCCTTTCATTGGCGGACCGGGCCCATGTGGACCAATCCATCTGCGGGGACCCGGACGCCGTCGGACTTCTGGGCAATAGGGAACTGGGCGCCGCGGCAAGAAAGGCCGCCTATACCCTGGATCCCCCGGCTTTTGTGAAGCGCCATGAGAAAGCCGTGGGGGACAGATATGTCTCGCTTCGCCCGGCCGCCGACGGCATGACCTACCTGACCGCGCTGATACCGCTGAAACAAGGGGTCCGCATTCTGACCGCGCTCACCAAGGTTGCCGACAGCCTCAGGGCGTCCGGTGACGAACGGGGCAAGGGGCAGATCATGGCGGATGCGCTCATGCACCGGTTGGTCCGCCATGCCCCCTGCAACGATGGCGCCGGAACACCGAGCGACCACAGGGGTGTGCCGGTGGGAGGTTCTGCGCAGGATCAGGCTAGTTTGCAGGCAATAGCTCTAACGGGCGGGACCCAAGTCCAGACATTGTGCACCACTGTAGATGAAGCCAGTATTTCCCTTGAACTGGTCATGACTGACAGATCGCTTTTTGGCAGTGCAAACGATCCGGCTGTGCTGGTCGGCTACGACCCCATTCCGGCGCCCATTGCGCGCAGCATGGTCCTTGGCGGTGGCGGTGGCGGTGGCGGTGGCGGGTCCGCCCCGCAAGTGTGGCTGAAGAGGCTGTTTACGCATCCGGAGACCAGCCAGCTCATGGCCATGGACTCTCAAGCCAGACTCTTCCCTGAGGGCATGAAAGAGTTCCTTAGACTCCAGGACCAGCGATGCCAAACACCGTATTGTGATGCGCCCATTCGCGAATACGACCACATCAAGGCCTATGCGGCCGGTGGCGCCACGTCCGTGGACAACGGCCAAGGCCTGTGCTCCGACTGCAACCAGGCAAAGGAAGCGCCGGGCTGGTCGTCCACCAAGGCTGCCGAGGCTTCTGTTGCACGCGAGGGCCCGCCCATCACCGAAATCAAAACTCCAACGGGGCACCGATATATCTCCACAGCGCCCCCGCTGCCAGGCCCTCAAGGACGTCGCCGCAGGCATCGACGGTAACTCACTTCAACCGTACGGCCCGCATGACCTCGTCGTGGATGGTGATGGTTTCGCCGTCGGGCCCTGACGCACTTCGGGGACGGGATGCGGCAACCACCACGTCCCACTGTGAGGGGTCCAAGGCTTCGGCGATCTGCTTGGCAGTGAAGAACATATCCGCACCCAGTGCCCGGTGGGCGCCAGCTGCACTGTCCGACGGCGCGTGCCCCACGATCAGCAGCGTCCCACCCGGGACAACGGCTGCCGCCAGCCGTGCAAACAACTTGTCTCGATCAGGGCGCGGCAGGTGCATGAATTGGGCCGAGATCAGGTCGAACGAGGCTGCCGGAGGAGTCCAGCCCAGCAGGTCGTGGTGCTCCCAGGCGACGGATCCGGGAAGCTCCAGCTCGGCCGAGTGGGCAGCTGCACGCTGCAAAGCAACCGTGGAGATGTCCACACCCGTCACCTGCCAGCCCTGCCCGGCCAGCCAGACGGAATCGGCGCCCTCGCCGCAGCCGACGTCGAGTGCTTTCTTGGGCGCCTGTACCGAACCGGAATCGAGTGCAGCAGCCTCGGCGACGAGTTGCGGATTGGGGTTGCCGCTCCAGATCTTGCCGCTGTTGCCGTAGCGCTCGTTCCAATAGGTCTCATCAAAAATAGTCGTCATGGATACAGGCTACAACGGCCGCCAATCCGCGACGGGAACAGCTGTGCCCGGCACACCGTGTGTACCGGGCACAGACTTTATTCAGTTGTGGTGTTCAGATCAGCTATGCCCGCTTGCCGCGACGTCGGATCATCAGGACAGAAGCTGATCCGGCCAGCAGAAGGACCATCGCCCACAGGAGCCCTGACGTTGCGGTGGACCCTGTGGTTGCCAGATCGCCCTTGTCAGCGGCTGCTGGGGTGGTGGCAGCCGTCGCAGCGGCAGTGGACGGGGAGGTGGCCGCTGTTGACGGACCGCCAGCCGCTGCCACGTTCACCGTGATGCTGACTTCAGCTGCCCTTCCGTCACCAGCGGTGCCGCTGATGACAATCGTGTGGACACCCGCGGGGACACTCACTGGCACCGTGGCCGTGAGGGTTGCAGTCCCGTTGGCTGCCACCCCCGCGGTGCCCAGGACCACGGGGTCCGAATGCAGGGTAAAGGTTGCGGTGCTCCCCGGCTTGAAGTTCTTGCCGGTCATGGTCAGCTCGGAACCCGCAGCCACGGTTTCCTTGTTGACCGTGCCCGCCGGCTCACCGCTGGCAGGAGTCGTGGTGGCTGGTGCCGTAGTTGCCGGAACTGTTGGTGGCGCCGTAGTGGGTGGTGCCGTGGTGGGAGCAGCCGTTGTGGGCGGCGCCGTAGTTGCCGGAACTGTTGGTGGCGCCGTAGTGGGTGGCGCCGTAGTGGGAACCACCACCGGAGCCGTGACCTTTAGTGCCGCAGAGGCAGTCTTTGCACCTTGGGTCGCCGCCACTGTGAAGTCCCCGGCAGACGTTGCGCCCGGAACTGTAACGGCAATGGTTGCACCGCCCTGGGCATTCGTGGTGATCTTGCCCAGGCTGATGGCTCCCGGACGCAGTTCCAGCGTGGCTTCCTGATTGGCTGAAAAGCCGGCCAGGGTGACTGTGACGCTCTTGCCGGCCTCAACAGTGGCCGCACTCAGGCTCGTTGTCGGTGTGGCGGGTTCCACCACGCCTGCGACCGTCCAGCCCTTGGAGGCGAACGCGCCAAACTTCTCGGCCAGTGGTTTGCCGCCGATCAACGCTGCCGCGCCTGTGCCGTACGAGGTGACGGTGATTGGCGCAGCAGCCGTTCCATAGCCCCAGAAGGGGGTGTCGGATGCTGCGCAGTCGGTACCGGCCTTGAACGCGATGGTGGCTCCGGTGGCGATTTCCAACTGGCGGAACTGCTCTAGGGAGTTGAATGGGCGGGCCTCGGTGCCAATCCCGGCAAGTGGGGCCTTGCAGTCAACATAGAGGTTCATGGCAGGCGCGGGGGCAGCTGCCAAATCACCGTAGAGCGAGAGGTTGGACAGGTGCGCGGGTGCACGGGTTTCCTTGATGGTGACGCGGAATTCCTTTGCCGTCACAGGGGCGGCAAACTTCAGGATGCGTGTGACACCGATGGTGCCCCCGCCTGTTCCGCCACCGTTGGTGGCGTCATTGTTGACGGCCGTCCACGTGCCATTGACCTTGGCTTCCACAGTGAACTTCTCCACTGTTTGGCCGTGTTCAAGCACGTGTTCGCTCAACGAGATGTTGCTGACGGCCTTGGCCGAGCCCAGATCGATGCCCACCACGGAATCCACGCTCAGGGCCTGGCTGGCGCCCGTGCGGGCATTGTCATCCGTGAGCAACATGGAGTTTTCGCCGTTGACTGACACGGGCAGGCCCAACGCCAGATCATTAGTGAACGACTTGTCCCGAGCCGTCTTGAACCCCTGCAGTGCTGTCACCGAGGCAGGCGCAAACTTGCCCGTGGTGGTGGGGGGAACGTTGAGCAGCAGCACAGAGTTTCGGCCAACGGACTGGTAGTACTTGTTCATCATTTCGGCGGGCTGCTTGGGGGCATCGTTGGGGTGCGCAAACCAGCCCTGGGTCAGGCGCATGTCAGCCTCGCCCGGCCACCAGTGCAGGCTGTTGGCCTGGCCGTTCTTGACCGAACTGATCACGGAGGACCGCGAGCCGAGATTGTCCGAACCCTCTGATGCAACGGACTTGATCTTGCCGCCGTCCGTGGGACGGGTGATGGGCAGCACGCCCCATTCATTGGCACGGGCCACGCCCTGCTCGTTGCCGATCCAGCGAACGTCGTTGCCGCCTACAGCGACCACTGACTGGGGCTGAAGCTTGGCAATCATGTCGTAGAACGCGGGGTAGTCGTAGAACTCCTGCTTGCCCGTGTTGCCTTGGGCGCCGTCGAACCAGACCTCATCAACCTGGCCGTACTGGGTCAGGATCTCGTACAGGGTGTTCAGGAAGAAGGCGCCGTAGTCGGTGGCCTGGTACTTGAAGGAGGGGATGGTCTTGCCTGCGCGGTCATCGCCGGCAACAAGGGTGGGGATGGTGCGTTCGCTCTTGGCGCTGCCGTTGCCGAACACGCCGTCGACTTCCTGGTTGGAGTCGGCGGGGGACATGTACAGGCCAACCTTCATGCCGTACTTGTGGGCGGCATCGGTGAATTCCTTCACCACGTCGCCCTTGCCGTTCTTCCACGGTGAGGATGCCACCGTGTAGTCGGTGTAGCGGGAGGGGTAGGACAAGAAGCCGTCGTGGTGCTTAACAGTCAACACTGCGTAGCGGTAGCCGTTGTCGCGCAGGGTCTTGACCCAGCTGTCCGCGTCAAAGTCCGTGGGGTTGAAACGGGCGGGGTCTTCGGTGCCGTGGCCCCACTCCTGGTTGTAGAAGGTGTTGATGCCGAAGTGGAGGAAAGCTGTCTGGCGGGACTCCTGCCATTCCAGCTGTGCCTTGGTGGGGCGCACGAGCGCTGATTTGGCCAGGATATTGGCTTCGCAGTCGCCCGTGCTGACGGAGATGTAGTTGGCCGGATCAACCAGAAGAGGCTCGCACACCTCGGGCTCGCCGGGAGTGAGGTCCTGGTACTTCACGGCTGCGGGCTCGTAGCCGGCGGTCAGTGCGGCGAAGCGGGTCTTGTCCAATGATCCCTTGAAGGCACGGTTGTTTGCGGCTTCCTTCACCTCGGCACCGAAGGTTGCCGTGGTGTTGGATGCGGAGTTCTTAATGGCTTGCAGGCCTGTCACGGGCGCCAGCAGCTTACCGTCCATGCCGGCAACCACCTCGGCGGTGCCGTCGCTCTTGGGCACATAGACCATGGAGAAAGTGTGCGGCTTGTTGACTTCAGGCACCGGAACTGACTCGGAGTAGGTCTTCCAGGAGCCGCTCGCGTTGGAGCTAAAACCGTATTCAAACGACGTCCCGCCGTTGTTGTAGCGGGCAAACAGATTGCCGCCAACGGCGATCACGGGTGCCTGGGCAACCTGGGGTCCGGACGGTGTGAACGTTGCCTCGGCAACAAAGCCCTTGTCCAGCTTGGTGGTGCCGAGCGGAAAGGCTGTTGCCGTGAAGTCCATACCCTCGTCGGTGGCCGTCAGGGTGGCTTTGCCCCCGGCAACAGTCTCGGTGCCGGCTCGGCGGTTCAGGGTGCCCAGCAGTACATCGCTGCCGGAGGCCGTGTAGGCGTTGCCTGCCAGTGCGCCGTCGTAGGAGACGTCAAGCAGATCTGTGGAGGCGGGCTTGGGCTGGTATTCAAAGGCGGAGGGGGCGAAGGCACCCGCTGCCTTGGCCAAGCGGGCATCGTGCAGCATGCCGCTGAATCCTCGTCCGGATCCGCCCGGGTTGATCTCGTAACCGAAACCAAAAATGGAGCCCAGGTTGGCGGCGTTCTTCGCCGGGGCCGTGCTGCTCACGGCTGGCAGCGTCACGCCGTCGAGCATGACGGTGAGCGTGGCGCCTGTCGCCGTGGGGAAGTAGTGGAAGGAAAGTGCGTGTTCCTTGTTCAGGGCCGGGTACGCAAAAGTGGCCTTGTTGGATGTCCAGGTTGATCCGGTGAGGGAGTCGAAGCCGTAGCGCAGCTCGCCGCTTTGGGCGCGGATATAGAAGTTGCCGCCAGCGGAGAAAATGGTGGACAAGTCCGCAGAGCTGGCGGGCGTGAACTTCACCTCGCCCAAGAAGCCCTGGTCCGCCGTGTCGGTGCCGGTGGTCATGTCGGTGGGTGCGTAGCGGATGCCCTGGGCGCCGCCCGTGAGCCGCACGCCGGAGAGCGGGACCTGCTCCTCATTGCCGGTCACCCGGTTGAGTGCGCCGTGCATGATTTCATCCCCTGTGGTGGTGTAGGCGGTGTTGCCCACCAGGGAACCGTTGAACCCCACGTTGAGCGAATCGCTCGTAGCTGCCTGGGCCGCAAGGTTCGGTGCCATGAGGGCCCCCACCAGGCCCAGCGTGGCAAGCCCGGCCAGGGCAGGGGCTTTCCGGGATTTGCCCCGGGAACTTGGCGGTGCAGGCGCAGGCGCACCTTTCGCCTTGATGCGGACGGAGTCGAAAATCATGAAGGCTTCTCCCTTGTAAATGAACCAGTCTCAGGTCGGCACAGCCATGATTTGGTCAGGCAACGCCGCCCACACCCAACTTAAACATCGGATGTATGTGATTCAAGATACTCGCAGAGGGCTTGTTGGTGCTGAATATTACGGGAAAGTTCTCGATAACAACATTGTCAATTAGAGCAACTTGTCTATTCGTCAACGGGTAGTAGACATCAGATGTTGCGAGGGAGTTAAGCCCGCTACGGAGTGAGTGCTGCGCGTTCGTCATCCCGTGGTGCCAGGACCACGGGGTTGCCTGCGCCGTCGAACATCTTGACGGGCCGGTGAGCTGTCCAAGGCTGCCAGCCGGGGCTCCCGGAAACGGCAAAGTCCACCCACGCCTTGTGCATCTCGGTGGCCAGCGCTTGCGGGGCGGTGCTGCCGGCCAACCCCAGCGAATCGGGGGAGGACAGATCGTCAAAGACAAATCCAAGTTCGACGGCGTGTGCGGCTCGCAGATACTCCACAGGGCTCTGCCAAGCGAACTCATACACAAAAGTGGGCGCCGGTCCGGACAAGCGGGCATCGGCGAGCTGGTTGACTGGCACACGCAGCAGCTTGTCGGTGGCCAGTGCACCGAGGATTTCACCCGTGATGGAGTGGGGGCGGTTGCGCTTGAATAGCATGACGGCGGCGGCGGAGATGCCAACTTTGCGCCGAGCAAGGGCCAGATGGATGCCCTTGAGTTTCATGACCAGACCGGAGGGGACCAGCCACAGCCGGGCCTCGTCCGTGGTTGTCCCAATGAGCAGGGGGATCCCTGTTCCGGCCCCGGAAGTCAGGGCATCGAAGGGGTTCGCCGGCACCAGCGCCGGATCCAGAGTCAGAGCGTAACCTGCCCCTCCCGTAATGGGGGTGGAACCGGCGGTGACCCGTGCCTGGGCGGCCAAAAGTTCCTCAGGAGTCGTCCGGGCAAAGTCGTCCCGGGTGGCCGAAACCTTCAGATCCTTGGCGATCTTGGCGGTGATCCTGCCAGACTTCTTCGCTGGCTGTGCGGTGAGCGGTCCGCTTTGAATGATGGCGCGGCTGAACAGGTCCGATGCCTGCGGGTGGGCCAGCAAGGCTGCCACCGTGTTGCCCCCGGCAGACTGGCCAAACACCGTCACGCGGGTAGGGTCGCCGCCAAAGGCAGCAATTTCAGCCTGGACCCAGCGCAGCGCCGCCAGCTGATCCGCCAGGCCCAAGTTCAGCGGGGCATCCTCAAGGACGGAAAATCCCTCGGCACCCAGCCGGTAGTTGGGCGCCACATAGACCACGCCATCACGGGCGAATGCGCCACCTTGGTACCCGCTCAAGGCGTTGGAACCATGCTGCAGCGAGCCGCCGTGAAACCACACCATGACCGGCAACAGTCCCTCGCCACGCTCGGCGGGTGCGGCAATGTTGAGGTTCAAATAGTCATCGCCGGGGATGATCGCTGTGGGCAGAATCCTCGCCATGGCGCCGGCGTAGGGGTTTTGGGGCGCAGTGGGGCCCAGCTCCGTGGCGCTGCGCACGCCCTCCCACGGCGTCACCGGTGCGGGCAGGGCAAACCTCAGTGCGCCTGTTGGTGCGCTGGCGTAGGGTATGCCCAAATAGTGTTCGACGCCGTGACTCACGGACCCTTGAACGTCACCCGCGGAGGTGGATGCCGTGGGGCGTTCGGTGCCGATTTCTGTCACAAGGAGCTCCTTATTTCTGCGGCAGTCCACCAGCTGGTGGCATCCACGATGGTGTTGCTCACTGTACAGGGGCGCCGTTTGCTTCCATTTTGGTTGGGGCGGCGCTTTTTGTGTGGCGGATCAACTGTTGGTACCAGTGGTAGGAATCCTTGGGAGTGCGCTTTTGGGTTTCGTAGTCAACATGGACCAGTCCGAATCGCTGGGAGAAGCCCACAGCCCACTCAAAGTTATCCAGCAGGGACCAGTGGAAGTAGCCCCTGACATCGACCCCTGCGTCCATGGCGGTCTTTAGGGCATGCAGGTGGCCGTTGGTGTACTCGATCCGGCGCGCATCCCGCACCCGTCCTTCACCATCGGGACCATCATTGATGGCGGCGCCGTTCTCGGTGATGTAGATGGGCGGCAACTTTTCGCCATAGCGCTCCTTGAAACCGAGCAGCAACTCGGTGAACGCCTCCGGCACAATTGGCCAGTCAAAGTCTGTGCGGGGGTACCCCTCGAGCGTCCGCAAGGAGAACGGCAGGGTCGAGTCCAGGGCATGGCCGTCAATTAGTGCTGCCTCCCCACCTGCGGGCGCACCCACCAGAGTGGGGTTGTAGGAGTTGATGCCGTACCAGTCGATGGGGGTTGAAATGGTGGCCAAATCGCCGTCGGGAACGGGCGGCAGGAAGGGGGCCAACTCCTGGGGGTAGGCGCCAGCGAGAATGGGGTCGGCAAAGATCCAGTTGGCCACGTTGTCGTAGAGCCCGGCAGCCTGCAGGTCCTCTTCACGCTCACTGGCCGGCCAGGTTGCGGCATGGTTGTTGGCGATGCCAATGTTCCCCGCACCGGCGGATCGCAAGGCTTGAACGCCCAGACCATGTGCCAATAGGAGGTTGTGGGCTGCGGGGAGTGCGTCAAAGCCCAACGAAAGTCCTGGCGCCTGGATGCCTGCCCCGTAGCCGAGCATGGTCAACACCACTGGTTCGTTGATGGTGATCCAGCGGGGAATCCTGTCCGCAAAGTGTTCGCCCACAATGAGTGCGTAGTCGGCAAAACGGCTGGCAGTGTCGCGATTGAGCCAGCCGCCGCTCTGTTCGAGTTCCAGCGGGGTGTCCCAGTGGAACAGTGTTGGGCTGGGGGCGATGCCCGACTCCAACAAACCGTCAACAAGCCTGTCGTAGAAAGCCAGGCCCGCCGGGTTCACCGGCCCGGTTCCGCCCGGCTGTATCCGTGACCAGGAGAAACTAAAGCGGTAGGCATCCACACCCAGTTCACTCATGAGCGCGATGTCTTCCGGGTAGCGGTGGTAGTGGTCGCAGGCAACATCTCCGGTGTCACCATTGACTATTCGCCCCGGCTCAGCCACAAAGGCATCCCAGCTCGAAGGGCCCCTGCCAGCTTCTTTAATTGCGCCCTCAATTTGGTATGCGGCGGTGGAAACGCCCCACACAAAATCGCGCGGAAAATGGGGGAAAGTGAGTTTTTCCACGGAGACCTTTCATTGACGCCCTTGGGCATGAGCCTCTCGGAAGAGCGGCTGGAAGTCAAGGTTTTCCCCGCTGGGGACCGTCTACAGGTTGAAGCTACAGGTTGAAGGTGGCGTGGATGGCCAGGTGGTCACTGGCCCCGGCGGGCACCACAGAGTTTGAGGTAACGGTCAAGCCGCGTTGGAGAATATGGTCCAGACGGGTGATTGGCATCGGTTTGGCGGGCCAGGTGAACCCCGCCAAGCCGTCGTCCTGGGCGGGTTCACTCAGGTGTTTGGTGAGGGCGGAGAAGTATCTGTCGGTGGACGCTGCATTAAAGTCGCCCACCGCGATGACCTTCTTGCTCGGGTCCTCGGCTATTGTCTGGGCAAGGCTGGCCAGCATGGTGTCCCTGTCGGAATGCTCCAACGGCCGGGCGGATGCAGCGTGCACCACATAGATGCGCACCAGGCCGCCGGGCGTATCAAGATCCGCCGACAAGGCCCTGTTCCAGCCCAGGCCCAGGCCCTGCGGTGAGGGGTTGAGGATGGGGTAGTTGCTCCACAGCCCAACAGTGCCAATGCGGTAAGAGAATTCGTAGTGGGGGTTGAGCTCGGCGTCCACGGCGTCCCGGGACGCGCCGTCGATCTCCTGCAAGGCAATAACCTGGGCGCCTGTGGCGGCAAGGCTCCTGGCCGAGTCGCCCGCGGTGCCTGATCCGGCCTGAACGTTTTGGCTGATAACGCTCAACGACGCTTCCGATGATGCAGGCGCGGACCAGGCCAGGGGAACCATTCCCGGAATAAAAAGCAGCGCCCAGACCAGTGCTGGCACCAGGACGGCAACGGCCAGCTGCCTGGGTCGCGCGGCGAGGGCCAGCAGGCCAAGGACAGGGATCAGGGCGCCAAACCAGATCAGGCCCGAATCCACAATGAGACCCAGCCCGGCGATTTCCGGGAGCCATGCGTGGGCCAGCAGTATGAAGGTCAAGGTCAGGGAACCGAGCAGCACAAAAAGGTTCAGTACCGGGCGTTTCCGGGACCGTCGTGTGGGGCCGTGGTGTTCCTGAAGCAAGTCCATCGCATCCACGTTGTCACGGGATTGTGAGCGAATGCTGAGAGGAAGCAGTGGGTTAAGGGTGCGGGCCGTTCACTGTGCTGCGGTAACTGCTGGGGGAGAATTCCAGGAATCGTTGGAAGTCATTGGCCAGATGGGCTTGATCGGCGTAGCCAAGGTCGGCGGCGATCCCGGCCAGGTCAAGCCCGGGGTGGGTCCGGACCTTGTCGGCGGCCTCCTGCAGGCGCCGTCGTCGAATCAAGGCAGCCGGACTCAGCCCAACATACTTCTTGGCCAGCCGTTGCAGGGTCCGCGGCGACACCGCCAGCTGCTGTGCTGCGTCCTCGATCCGGACTACTTCCGGTGAGGACCCAAGCAGCTCCGCCATGGAATTGGCCAGCAAGGCTTCGGGGGAGACCTCGGCAACGGTTTCCAGGAGCCACGCCGTGAATTCCTCAACGGCATCGTTTCGGCGCTGAGCGGGGTCGGCGCCACCCATCGCCGCCACCACGGCAGATTGCAAGGCCGGAAGACTCAGGGCCACCTCGCGATCGCGCAATGCTGCGGGATCCGTGGTGAAGGCGGGAATGGCAGCCGGGCGCAGCAGCGCCCCCACGGCCCACCCATGGCCGGTGAGATCACGGTGTGAGGTGCGGGTGGTCGGGCCGGAGAACTCCACTGCGTGGGGCTGAACCACCAGATTGGAGGCGGCGAAGGCTATCAACTGCTGTCGGGATGAACGGCCAGGTTCAATGTCCCATTCCGGGATCCAAAACCACTGCACCAGGTCCTTAACGGAATCTGGTGCGGGCAAACGGTGAAATGTTGGCAATCGGGTGGGGTACAGGATGCCTTTGAAGGGATTCGCCACGCACCGAGTCTACTTTTTGTGCTGTCGCGAATCTACAAGCTTATTTCCGTGACTATGAGTACCGTCGCTTCCATGACTGAAAACAAGAGCCCAGAATTGACCGCAGCAGCCAATGGAGAATTCACCACTCAGGGGGTTCCGCACGGCTTCACATCCCTGACGCCGTTTCTGGCCATCCCGGGTGCCAAGGACGCGCTCGCATTCTATGCAGAAGTGTTTGGCGCCCGGGTGCTCGGTGTTACCGAGTTCGACGGCGTGGTGGTGCACGCCGAGCTCGACTTTGGCCAGGGCCGCCTGCAGATCGGTGAACCGAGTCCGCACTACCATCTGGTTCCGTCCCCGGAAGGCGACAACGACTGCTATTCGATGGGCTTGTACTGCCCGGATGTGGATGCTCTGGTGGCCCGGGCTCAGGAGGCCGGGGCAGTGATTCGGGAACCCGTCACCAATTTTGTCTCGGGCGACCGTTTCGCCAGCATCAGGGACCCCTTCGGTGTTCGGTGGTCCATCATGACGCGGGTTCAGGACCTCTCCGAGGATGAAAGCGCGCAGCGGGTTGCGGATTGGGCCGCGTCGCAATAAAGAAGGCATAAAGAAACCCCGCCAATTCAATGAATTGGCGGGGTTTTTTGTGTGCCCTCGGAGGGATTCGAACCCCCGACCTACGGTACCGGAAACCGACGCTCTATCCCCTGAGCTACGAAGGCGTGGCAACCGTGGCTGCCAAAGGGAACGAGAAAGAGCTTAGCAGGTGCGGGGCGCCCAATGTAAAACCGGGTCCACAACAGCCCTAAACACGTGGCAAGCATCATCACCGCGGCCGCCGAATAATGCTGTCGGGACCAACACCCGCGGGGTAACGTTGGGGCAATGGTGAACACATGGTAGGCAAATTGCGTCCCTCCGCATGGATTCTCGCGGCGGCCATAATCCTGACGGCGTTGACGCTGCGATCCGCTGTGACAGTGGTGCCGCCACTCATTACCAGCATTAACAACGACCTCCCGCTGAGTGCCACTTCCATCGGCATCCTGGGCATGCTTCCCACCGCGGCGTTCGGGCTTTTCGGCTTTCTGACCCCCTATGTGATCCGCTGGGCCTCCCTGGAAAAACTCATCATCCTTTCCATTCTGGTGGGGATTGTGGGTCAGATTGCCCGCGTCCTGGCACCCAACACCCCACTTTTTCTGGTCTTTTCGGTGATTGCCTTTGGCGGCCTGGGCGCCGGCAACGTGCTCCTGCCGCCGCTGGTCAAGAAGTATTTCCCCGCCAAGGTGGGCCTGATGACGGCCCTCTATGTGACAGCACTTTCGCTCGGCACGGCCATTCCGGCTCAGCTCGCGGTCCCCATCGCCGACGCCACTTCCTGGCAGCTTTCCCTTGCTGCGTGGGCCGGGATCAGCACCATTGCCTTGATCCCGTGGCTGGTTGCCTTCATGTCACCACGGACGACGTCGAACCCGGCTTCCCCGAGAACCCCGCCCGCCGCTGTGCCCGCCGAGGCGGACTTGGTGATCAAGTCATCCTCGGCAACAGTCTCACCGGCCAAGGCGCCAAAAATGAACCTGTGGCGCTCGCCCACCGCGTGGGGACTGACGCTCATGTTCGGCTGCACGTCCCTGAATACCTATGCCATGTTCGCCTGGTTGCCGGCCATCCTTACTGAGGCCGGTCTGGACAGGGGAGCCGCCGGCTCAATGCTGGCCCTCTTTGCGGCCCTGGGCTTGCCATTGAGCCTTGCTATCCCTCTCATCGCGGCAAAAATGCGCAATCCCTTCCCGGCTGTGCTGGTCATGCTGGGCTGCTTCATCGCGGGGTACCTGGGGCTGCTGCTTTCACCGGCGTCGGGCACCTGGATTTGGGTGTCACTGGCCGGTTTGGGCCCTGGAACGTTCCCGCTGTCGCTGCTGCTGATCAACCACCGCACCCGGACCCAGCTCGGGGCCGGAGCGCTCTCTGGATTCAGCCAGGGGATGGGCTACACCTTCGCCTGCACGGGTCCGCTGTTCTTTGGCCTGCTGCATCAGTGGACGGGCTCGTGGACGGCCCCGTTCCTGTTCCTGTTCGCCACCTTGATGCTTCTGGGGGCCGGCGCCTGGATCATCTGCCGCCCCAAGATGCTCGAGGACGATTTCGCGCAAGCTCCCGTCAACTCCTAGCAGGATTGGGGGAGGGAACGGGGAGAACCGTACACTTAGGGGTGTGACTCCTGAAGAACTTTCTGCCGCCATTACCACCTGCCTAAAAGATGCCGTCGACGCCGGTGAACTCAGTGTTCCCGTCGAGGCCCTGCCCACGGAAGTCAAGGTGGACCGGCCCAAGAGCCGCGAGCACGGCGACTGGGCCACCAATATTGCCCTCCAGCTGGCCAAGCCGGCGGGAGTTCCGCCGCGCAAAATCGCCGAAGTCCTCAGCACCCGCCTGGCGCAAATTCCCGGCGTTTCCACGGTGGACATTGCCGGTCCCGGCTTCCTGAACATCATTCTTGACGCTGCCGCCGCAGGCGAACTGGCCAAGGCAATCGTTGAAGCCGGCGAAAGCTTCGGCACCACTGCAGCCATGGCCGGCACCAAGATCAACCTGGAATTCGTCTCCGCCAACCCCACCGGCCCCATCCACCTCGGTGGCACCCGTTGGGCAGCAGTGGGCGACTCCCTGGCCCGCATCTTCCAGTCTCAGGGCGCCGACGTCACTCGTGAGTACTACTTCAATGACCACGGCAACCAGATTGACAAGTTTGCCCGCTCATTGCTGGCCAGCGCCAAGGGCGAGGCCGCACCGGAAGACGGCTACGGCGGCGACTACATCGAGGACATCGCCAAGGAAGTCATGGCGAACAACCCCGGCATCCTTGACTCAGCGGATCCCCAGGAAGAGTTCCGCGCCCAGGGCGTTGAGCTCATGTTTGCCGCCATCCGCGCCTCCCTGCACGAGTTCGGCGTGGACTTTGATGTCTACTTCCACGAGAACTCCTTGTTTGAGAACGGTGCCGTGGAGAAGCTTCTGGACCAGCTCAAGGGCTCCGGCAACATGTACCTCAAGGACGGCGCCTGGTGGCTGAACTCCACCGACTACGGCGACGACAAGGACCGCGTGGTCATCAAGAGTGACGGCAACGCAGCCTATATTGCCGGCGATATAGCCTACTTCAAGAACAAGCGCGACCGCGGCTTTGACCTGTGCATCTACATGCTCGGCGCCGACCACCACGGCTATGTTGCCCGCCTGAAGGCAGCAGCTGCGGCCATGGGCGACGACGCCAACCGCGTTGAGGTCCTCATCGGCCAGATGGTGAACCTGGTTCAGGACGGCAAGCCAGTCCGCATGTCCAAGCGCGCCGGCACAGTGGTCACCATGGAAGACCTCGTGGAGGTTGTTGGCACGGACGCCGCCCGCTACTCGCTGGCCCGCTTCTCCTCCGACTCCAACATTGACATCGACTTGGACGTGCTGACCAAGAAGTCCAACGAGAACCCCGTGTTCTACGTGCAGTACGCCCATGCCCGCACCCGCGCGGTGGGCCGCAACGCAGCAGCCGCAGACGTGGAGCGCACCTCCTTTGATGCAGCAACCCTGACCCACGCAACGGAGTCTGAGCTCCTCGCCGTGCTGGGCCAGTACCCGGGCGTGCTCAACCAGGCCGCCTCCTTCCGCGAACCGCACCGCGTGGCCCGCCACCTGGAAGTCATCGCCGGCGCCTATCACCGCTGGTACGACGCCTGCCGCGTGACCCCCATGGGCGAGGAAGCCATCACCGACACGAACCGCACCCGCCTCTGGCTCAACGACGCCGTGGGCCAGGTTCTCGCCAACGGCCTGTCCCTGTTGGGTGTCTCAGCTCCGGAACGGATGTAAGCCATGACTGACACAACCTCAGCGGTCCAGCAGATTGCCGGCGCCGAGCTGGCACCGGCGTGGCTGCCTGCCGCCGGTGACGTCAATGAGCTTGTCCCTGCCATGTGGGCGCACGACGTCGAACGCGGACCAAACGGGGAAGTCACCATCAGTGGCATCCCGGTGAGTGAACTGAAGGCCCAGTTTGGCACCCCGCTGTTCGTCATGAGCGAGGACGACTTCCGCGCCCGTGCACGGACGTTCAAGACTGCCTTTGATCAGGCATTCAAAGACATTTGCGGCGGCGTGGACGTCTACTACGCAGGCAAGGCCTTCTTGTCCACCGAAGTGGCCCGCTGGGTGGATTCCGAGGGCCTGCGCCTGGACACGTGCTCCGGCGGTGAACTGGCCGTGGCCAAGCGTGCCGGCCTGTCCGGCGCAAACCTGGGGTTGCACGGCAACAACAAGTCCAGCGCCGAGATCAACCGCGCCCTGGACATGGGCCTGGGTCGCATTGTTGTGGACAGCTTGCATGAGCTTGCGCGGGTGGCCGACATTGCGGGCGCCCGCGGCGTGAAGGCCAACGTCATGTTGCGCCTGACCCCCGGCGTGCACGCCCACACGCACGAATCGATTGCCACAGCGCACGAGGACCAGAAGTTCGGCCTCTCCTTCATTGCCGAGGATCCGGAGGCACCCGGCATGAGCGCTGCCGAGGCGGCCGCAAAGCTGGCCGTGGAGTCGGCGAGCATCAACTTCCTGGGCTTCCACGCCCACATCGGATCGCAAATCTTTGAGGCCGAGGGCTTTGAAATTGCCGCCCGCAAGCTGTTGGCCTTCACCAACGAAATCCAGAACAAGTACAGCATCACGCTGCCCGAGCTGGACCTGGGTGGCGGCTACGGCATCGCCTATACGGCAGTGGACACCCCGCGGCCCGCCGCCGAGGTCGCGGAGGCCATGGCCGCCGTCGTCCGAGAAACTTGCGCACAGCTGGGCATGAGCTGCCCGCGCCTGTCCATTGAGCCCGGCCGTGCCATTGTCGGCAGCACCACCTTCACCTTGTATGAGACCGGCACGCTGAAAACCGTGCAGGTTGAGGTGGACGGCCAAGAAGATGTGACGGCGCCGCGCCGCTATGTTTCGGTGGATGGCGGTATGAGCGACAACGCCCGTCCGGTGCTTTATGACGCGGATTATTCGGCCGTCGTGGCCAACAGGTCCTCCATTGCGACTCCAGCTTTGTCCCGAGTGGTGGGCAAACATTGCGAGAGTGGTGACATTGTTGTTAGAGATGTATATCTGCCCAATGACGTGGCGGCCGGGGATTTGCTTGCAGTCCCCGGAACGGGCGCGTACTGCTGGGCATTGGCCAGCAACTATAACTATGTGCCCCGTCCGCCCGTCGTCGCCGTAAAAAACGGCACCGCACGCTTGATTGTGCGGGGCGAAACCGAAGATGATTTGCTGGCACGCGATTTAGGGGCCTAGAGGGACTTTGACAGAGCGCAACACCGCGGACACTGATGTGACCGCCAATAGCAAGACCTTGAAAGTGGCGCTCCTTGGAGCAGGAAATGTGGGCTCGCAAGTCGCGCGCATTTTGCTCGACGACGCCGACGCCTTGGCTGCCCGCACGGGTGCCCGTTTGGAGTTGGTGGGCATTGCCGTGCGGAACGTTGACGCGCCCCGTGAGGTTGAACTGCCCCGCGAGCTATTTACCACCGACGCCTCGGCGCTAGTGCGTGGAGCCGACATTGTCATTGAGCTCATGGGTGGCTTGGAGCCGGCCCGCACGCTGATTCTGGAAGCCATTGAGCACGGCGCCGCAGTTGTCACCGGAAACAAGGCGCTGCTGGCAGTGGATGGCCCCACCTTGTATGAGAAGGCTGACGCCGCAGGCGTCCAGCTCTCCTTCGAGGCTGCCGTGGCTGGCGCCATCCCCATTCTGCGCCCCATCAATGACAGCCTGGCCGGGGACAAGATCACCCGCATCATGGGCATCGTCAATGGCACCACCAACTACATCCTGGACGCAATGGATTCCACCGGGGCCCAGTTTGCTGACGCGTTGGCTGACGCCACTCGCCTGGGCTACGCCGAAGCAGACCCCACAGCCGACATTGAAGGTCACGACGCGGCAGCCAAGGGCGCCATTTTGGCCTCACTGGCCTTCCACACCCGCTTTGCACTGGAGGATGTGGATTGCCAGGGCATCACCGAGGTGACGGCGGCTGACATCGCAGCGGCCAAGGATGCCGGCTACGTCATCAAGCTGCTGGCGATTGCCGAGAAACTTGAGGCAGCGAACAGCGACGGCGCGATCACCAGTGGTGTCAGCGTCCGCGTGCACCCCACCTTGATTCCCCGTGAGCACCCGCTGGGTGCCGTGCGCGGAGCCTTCAACGCTGTATTTGTTGAGGCGGAATCGGCCGGTGAATTGATGTTCTATGGTCGTGGCGCCGGTGGGTCGCCCACCGCGTCCGCAGTCATGGGCGATGTTGTCTCGGCTGCACGCCGCATGGTCTTGGGCGGCCCCGGCCGCACCGAATCAACCATTGAGGTGCTGCCGGTACTGCCGATCGAAGCCGTCACCACGCAGTACTACATTGGCATAGACGCGGCGGACCAGCCGGGCGTTCTGGCAAAGATTTCAGCGCTCTTTGCGCAGAATGGTGTCTCCATTGAGACCATGCGACAAACAGTGCACAGTGAAGGCAACGGCCACGACGGGCCCGGCTCGGCAGAGCTGCGCATCGTCACACACCGTGCCAGCGAGGCTGCCTTGGCAGCAACTGTTGAGGCCATCAAGGGTCTTGACATCATTAATTCCGTAACGAGTGTCTTGAGGGTGGAGGGAGTCTAATGGCTCACCAGTGGCGCGGAGTTGTCCGCGAATATGCAGAGCGTTTGCCGGTCACGGCAGAAACCAAGATCATCACGTTGGGTGAAGGTGGCACACCGCTGGTGTTCGCTACGCACCTTTCCGAGCTCACCGGTTCCAAGGTCTACCTGAAGGTGGAGGGCATGAACCCCACCGGTTCCTTCAAGGACCGCGGCATGACCATGGCCATGACGGCAGCTGTTGCGGCAGGGGCCAAGGCAGTGGTTTGCGCTTCCACCGGCAACACCTCAGCCTCCGCGGCAGCCTATGCCAAGGCTGCCGGGCTCACCTGTGCGGTCTTGGTGCCTGAGGGCAAGATTTCCATGGGCAAGCTCAGCCAGGCCGTGGCCCACGGCGCCACCATTTTGCAAGTTGACGGCAACTTTGACAACTGCCTGGATGTGGCCCGCAAGCTGGCTGACTCCTACCCCGTTTTCCTGGTGAACTCGGTTAACCCAGCACGCATTGAAGGCCAGAAGACTGGCGCCTTTGAGGTAGTTGACGCCCTGGGTGACGCTCCGGATTACCATGTGCTGCCCGTTGGCAACGCAGGCAACATCAGCGCCTACTGGAGGGGCTACCGCGAATACGCAGCCCCCTACGAGTCGGCAACTGCCGGCACCCTGCCTGCAGTCTCCACGCACACCCCCATCATGTGGGGCTTCCAGGCAGCTGGCGCAGCACCGTTCGTGGCCGGCCACCCCATCACCGAGCCGGACACCATCGCCACGGCCATTCGCATTGGCAACCCGGCGTCCTGGGACATGGCCATTGCGGCCCGCGATGAGTCCGGTGGACTCATCGAAGCCGTGACGGATGAAGAAATCCTTGCCGCCCACCGCTGGCTCTCAGCCAAGGAAGGCGTCTTTGTTGAACCGGGTTCGGCAGCAGGTGTTGCCGGCTTGATCAAGAAGCACGCAGCCGGCCAGGTCCCCACAGGCAAGACCTTTGTCGTCACTGTCACCGGCCACGGTTTGAAGGATCCCGACTGGGCCCTGAAAAACGCCGATGGCAGCGCGGCCGAGCCGAAGTCAGTTCCCTTTGACGTGGTCACAGTTGCCACCGCACTGGGCCTGACGGACTAGCAGCACACCATCATGACAGGGCTCACCATGACTTCCCCGCTTCTGAAAACTCCCGCAACCGGGGCCACCGCCACCGTGCGCGTCCCCGGCACCAGCGCGAATCTTGGCCCCGGCTTTGATTCCCTGGGCCTGGCCGTTTCGCTCTACGACACCTTGAGCATCACCGTGTTGGAGACCCCGGCGCTGGAGTTTGAACTAAGCGGGGAAGGGGTTGAGTCCCTGCCAAGGGATGCCAGTCACCTGGTGGTCAAGACCATGGACCTGGTCTGGGAACGCCTGGGCTACAGCCGTGGGGGATTGCGCGTTTCGGCGAGTAACGTACTCCCACACGGCCGCGGCCTGGGCTCCTCGGCGTCGGCCATTGTGGCAGCCATCATGGCTGCCAACGCCTTGGTTGCCCCGGCCGACCAGCAAGACGATGCCTGGGTTTTGCAGCTGGCCTCGGAACTTGAAGGCCATCCGGACAACGTGGCCCCGGCCATCTTTGGCGCCGTCGCTGTTTCCTGGCAAGAAGCTGCCGGTTTCGCCAGTGCCAAGGTCATGCCACACGCAGGGGTCATTCCGGTGGCCGCCATTCCCGATGTGGAATTGAAAACAGAACGTGCCCGCGGCATGCTGCCGGCAACTGTTCCGCACGCAGACGCTGCGGCAAATTCGGGTAGGGCAGCGTTGTTGATGCATGCCCTGAGTGCCGAGCCGACGCTGTTGCTCGCCGGCACCCGTGACTACCTGCACCAGGATTACCGTGCAGAAGCCATGCCCGGCAGTGCAGCCCTGGTGGCACAATTGCGCCAAGAAGGCCACGCCGCCTTCATTTCAGGTGCCGGGCCAACGGTCATGACACTTGCCAATGGTGTTGAAGAAGCTGAGCTGATAGTGCACCGGATCAACGAATTGGGTGCAAGCACATCCATGCCCGCGATTTCCGGCGTGTCTTGGCGTGTTCTGCGGCTCCAGGTGGACCTTGAAGGTGCTAAAGTGGAAGTGCATCCCAGCTTATAAACACCTTCCTCAAGCTGCTTTTAAACGGCAGTTGCGGAAATGAAGTATGTTTATTGGCCTTGATGCCGCTCTTGTGGCCCGCGTTATCTTGTGCGGTGCCTACTGGATTGAACTTTCGGCAGCCGCCGTAGCGATCCAGAGAGTCACACCATTTGAGATTTGATTCAAAGAGTGAATTTCACCATTCCATTTCACCCCCGTCGTTTTGTGGGGAAACGGAATGGAACCTCAGATTTTCCCTGTGAGCCTGTGCGGCAACAACAGAGGAATCTGACACTAATCATCGCGGCCCCAATAATTGGGCCCGCCATCGAGGGGGAAGGATCCTTCGTGACCGAAACAATTACTTCAGCCGCTGCTCCCACAGCTGCTGATGCGGACACCACAACCAACGCACCTGCCAAGTCCGCGGGACTGGCTGGACTAAAGCTTGCCCAGTTGCAGGTTTTGGCTGGACAGTTAGGCATCACTGGCGGTTCCAGGATGCGCAAGGGCGATCTTGTTGAAGCCATTTCAGCACACCAGCGCGGATCATCGGTTGCCGACCGCCAGAGCCGCGGCACCAAGGCTCCCGCCGAGTCCGCACCGGCAAAGACGGCCGAGCCCATTGCCGAGAACAAGGGCGCTGCCGAGTCTACCTCCGGCGCAACTGACGCAACTGAGCGTCCTGCCCGTGGCCGTGGCCGCACCCGCCGCGCTGCCAGCAGCGACGGCATCATCACCACCGGTACCAGCGCAGAAGCTGGCGTTGTAGCCCAGGCTCCGGCCGCCGTCGAGCCTACCGAGGCTGCTGCGCCTGAAACTGCCGAGAACGACGGCGAAAACCGCCGCCCTACGCGCACCCGCAACCGCCGTGCACAAGGTGGCGGACGCCAGCAGGAGGCTGCAAACGAGGCTCCGGCCGCCGTCGAATCCGCTCCCGCCGAGGCCAACGAGGCCACACAGGCTGAATCTGCCGGTGATAACGGTGAAGGCAACGATCGCAATCAGCGCAACCAGCGCAACAATAACCAGCGCAACCAGCGCAACGCAGGTGAGCGGAATGTCACCGAGCGCAACACCGGAGAGCGCGCAGCCGGCGATCGCAACGCGAGCACCAACAACGACGACGAAGACGGCTCGCGCAACAACCGCAACCGCCGCAACCGTCGTGACCGCAACGTCAACGAGTCAACCGAGCGCAACGATCGCAGCGGCAACAACGATCGAAGTGGCAACAACAGCCGCAACGACCGCAATGATCGCAACGACCGTTTCCGTGACCGCAACGAGCGCCGCCGCGGCCGCAACGCCGGTCCCGACTTTGATGACACCGAGGTCACCGAAGATGACGTGCTGCTGCCCGTAGCCGGCATCTTGGACATCCTGGAAAACTACGCATTCGTGCGCACCTCCGGCTACCTGCCCGGCTCCAACGATGTTTACGTTTCCCTCTCACAGGTCAAGAAGTACAACCTGCGCAAGGGCGATGCAGTGGTTGGTGCCATCCGTGCACCGCGCGAAGGCGAAGACCGCAGCCAGGCCCAGACCGCCCGCCAGAAGTTCAACGCCTTGGTGCGCGTCACCAGCGTCAACGGCAAGAACCCGGACGAGCTCAAGGACCGTGTTGAGTTCTCCAAGCTCGTGCCGCTGTACCCCTCAGAGCGTCTGCGTCTGGAGACCGATCCCAAGAAGATCGGCCCCCGCGTCATCGACCTGGTGGCGCCCATCGGCAAGGGCCAGCGCGGTTTGATCGTGTCCCCGCCCAAGGCTGGCAAGACCTTGATCCTGCAGTCCATTGCCAACGCCATCACCATCAACAATCCTGAGGTTCACCTCATGATGGTTCTTGTTGACGAACGCCCTGAAGAAGTCACCGACATGCAGCGCACCGTCAAGGGTGAGGTTATTGCCTCCACCTTCGACCGTCCGGCCGATGACCACACCCAGGTTGCCGAGCTCTCCATTGAGCGTGCCAAGCGCCTGGTGGAAATGGGCATGGACGTTGTTGTTCTGCTGGACTCCATGACCCGTTTGGGCCGTGCCTACAACAACTCTGCCCCGTCCTCCGGACGCATCCTTTCCGGTGGTGTGGACTCTGCTGCCCTGTACCCGCCCAAGCGTTTCTTCGGTGCGGCCCGCAACATCGAAAACGGCGGCTCACTGACCATCTTGGCCACGGCACTGGTGGAAACCGGTTCCAAGGCTGATGAGGTCATCTTCGAGGAGTTCAAGGGCACCGGCAACATGGAGCTGCGCCTGTCCCGCCAGCTGGCTGACAAGCGCATCTTCCCGGCCGTTGACGTCAACGCCTCGGGTACTCGCCGCGAAGAAAACCTGCTGTCCCCGGAAGAGGTCAAGATCATGTGGCGCCTGCGCCGCGTTCTTTCCGGCCTGGAAATGCAGCAGTCCCTTGAACTGCTCACCTCCAAGATCCGTGAAACAGGCTCCAACGTCGAGTTCCTCATGCAGATCCAGAAGACAACCCTGGGCTCCAAGGCCGAACAAGACAAATAGCTGTTCAAACTAATCCGCCTTCGTAGAGAAGGGGCCCGCCCAGGCTCCTTCTCTACTTCGGGCGGATTAGTGCGTTAACAGCTTTCCGTGACGGCGCCGGCAGCGCATCATCTTGAAGTTATTAGACTTGACTTACGTCGAGAGAGGTTTTGAAATGTTTGAATCAATCCATGGGTTGCTCGATGAGCATGCCGAGTTGCAGATGCGTCTGAGCGAACCCGAGGTGCATGCTGATCAGTCGCTGGCACGCAAGCTCGGCCGCCGCTATGCGGAACTGAGCAATGTGGTGGAAGGCTACCACCAGGTTGAAACAATCAGCGATGACCTCGAAGCTGCCAAGGAAATGGCTGCCGAGGACGCAGAGTTTGCTGCTGAGGTGCCTGTTTTGGAGGAGCAACTGGCCGCGGCGCAGGAGAAGCTGCGCCGCCTGTTGATCCCGCGCGATCCGGACGACGCCCGTGATGTGATCCTTGAAGTCAAGGCCGGCGAAGGTGGCGATGAAGCTGCGCTGTTCGCCGCCGACCTGGTGCGCATGTACACGCGTTATGCCGAAAATCGTGGGTGGAAGACTGAAGTCATCTCAGCCACGCATTCAGACCTTGGCGGCTACAAGGATATTTCCATCGCCGTCAAGGGCCGTTCCAACGACCCCGCCGAAGGCGTATTTGCCCGCCTGAAGTTTGAGGGCGGCGTGCACCGCGTGCAGCGCGTGCCGGCCACCGAGTCCCAGGGGCGCATCCACACCTCCGCTGCCGGTGTTCTGGTGCTGCCGGAAGTTGATGAGCCCGAGGAAGTGGACATCAACCAAAACGACCTTAAGATTGACGTTTACCGTTCCTCTGGCCCCGGTGGCCAGTCGGTTAACACCACTGACTCTGCAGTGCGCATCACGCACTTGCCCACGGGCATTGTGGTCGCCATGCAGAATGAGAAGTCGCAGCTGCAAAACCGTGAGGCAGGCATGCGCGTGCTGCGTGCCCGCATCCTGGCCCACCAGCAGGCCATCATCGACGCCGAGAACTCGGCCGTGCGCAAGTCGCAGATCCGCACCATGGACCGTTCCGAGCGCATCCGCACGTACAACTACCCGGAAAACCGGATCGCCGACCACCGCACCGGGTACAAGGCCTACAACCTTGACGCCGTCATGAACGGTGACCTGGAACCCGTTGTCCAGTCGGCCATTGTGATGGATGAGCAAACCCGTTTGGACGCCCTGGGTGACCAGTAGCCTTTCTGATGCTGTTTCGGGAGCGACGGCGGCCCTTGCGGCCGCCGGCGTGCCCTCACCGGCGGTGGATGCCCAGCTTTTAGCTGCGCACCTGCTCGGTGTGGGCCTGGGAGAATTGGCTGCCATGCTATTTGGCACAGCTGTAGCACCTGCGGGCTATGCGGAGCTGGTGGCACGTCGTGCCGCTCGCGAACCCCTGCAGCACATCACCGGTATCGCCTATTTCAGGCACCTTGAACTGGCCGTGGGCAAGGGCGTCTTCGTGCCGCGGCCGGAGACTGAATCCGTGGTTCAATTGGCCATCGACGTATTAGCACGGCTGCGCCAAGAACGCGGTGGGGAGACCGAACTTCTCGCCGTTGATCTCGGCACGGGCTCCGGTGCCATCGCCGGTGCCATGGCCACGGAGGCCGCCGGAACCCGCGTCTACGCTGTGGAACTCAGTGACGACGCATACCCGTGGGCTGCGAAGAATCTGGCCAACACCGGCGCCACCTTGGTTCGAGGCGACATGCGAGATGCTCTGGGCGAACTGGAGGGAACAGTGGACGTGGTGGTGTCCAACCCGCCATACATTCCAGCCGATGCCATTCCGCGGGACGTGGAAGTTCGGCTGTACGACCCGCACATGGCGCTTTACGGCGGGGGAGCGGACGGCATGGACATGCCCAAGGCGGCCTTGGCAAGTGCTGCGCGGCTTCTGCGCCCGGGTGGCTTCTTCGTCATGGAGCATGCAGAAGTGCAGGCAGAACAAATGGCGGAGCTGTTTGAGCAGAGCGGACAGTGGCGCAATGTGCGCACACACCTGGATTTGACCGGGCGCGACAGGGCCACCAGCGGCTACCGCCGCTAGATTATTGCGCTCTAACTTCATGATTGGCTGTGCGCGTTCAAATCTATGGGCGCCGTGATGAAAGAATGAACTTGTGAGTACCACTTCTTATAACTGCACCAATGATGCCCAGCGCGCCGAGGGTCTTGCCCACGCACAGAAGGCCATTGCTGCCAAGCAAGTTATCGTCATGCCCACGGATACCGTTTACGGCGTTGCCGCAGACGCGTTCTCGCCCCAGGCAGTGGCCACCTTGCTGGCTGCCAAGGGCCGCGGCCGCAACATGCCGCCTCCGGTGTTGATGCCGCGCATTGGCACCATGGAGGGTCTGGCCACAGAGATTCCAGACGACGCCCGGAAGCTTGCGGAGAAGTACTGGCCCGGCCCCTTGACCCTGATCTTCCACGCCCAGCCCTCGTTGACCTGGGATTTGGGCGACACCGTGGGCACTGTGGCCTTGCGTGTGCCAGATGACCAGTTGGCCCTTGATCTGCTGACTCTCACGGGCCCCCTTGCAGTATCCAGTGCCAACCGGACCGGTCAGCCGGCGGCACAGACAGCCTCCGAAGCCCGTGCCCAACTGGCAGAATCGGTTGAGGTGTATTTGGAGGGCGGCTTCCGTCCGCTGGAGGGAACCGATCCCACTCCGTCCACCATTGTGGACGCCACCGGCCTGCGCCTGCGCGTGGTCCGTGAGGGCGCCATTTCCCTCGCCGACATCCAAAAGATTGTGCCCAGTGCCTTGGGCTCCGAGCCGGAACCGGAAATGTGGTCCCCGCCGAACCTGACCAAGGACGAACCGGCCGAAACTGACGGTGAATCAGTTGAATCCACTGAAGCGGAAGCAGCCGATGAGGCTGCTCCGCCCATCAATCTGAGCAAGCCCGCCCCCGGGTCTGTCCCGAAATCAGCGGCTGAACCCGTGGACTTGGACAACAAGGATCCCGAAACGACGACTTAGGCACCATTCCCTGCGGTCAGTGTGCAGCTGGTGCGAGGTGGGCCCCCCCAACTCGCATCAGCTGCACACTCACCGTTTCCTGTGGTCAGCCGAGTTGGACGTGCTCGCCCCATTCGGTCTCCGGCCCGTCCTGGCCTTCGGCCAGTGATTCCCACATGGCCAAATGTGCCATGAAGTGTTCGGGTGTGGCGCCGTGCCAGTGCCAAACGCCCGGGGGAGTGTAGACGGTGTCGCCCTGACGCATCTCAATGATGTCCCCGCCGCGGGATTGCACCAGCCCCATCCCGTCGGTGATGTGAAGTGTCTGGCCATTGGCATGGCGGTGCCAGGCGGTGTGTGCGCCGGGGGCGAAACGAACAAGGTTGACGCGCAGCCGTGAAGGGGCCTCGCCAGCGGCGATGACGTCGAAGTGGACGTCGCCGCAAAACATCTCGGCGGGTCCTTTGGTGGTTGGAGTCTTGGGTACCAGGTGCATTCTTGAGTCCTTGCTGACATGTTGATCGCGGACCTCGGATCTGGTCCGTGGTCACAACCGTATGTCAGGACCGAAAGTTGTGGCAGGCACTGTTGGTACCTGCCACGGCAGAAACTCCCTACAGGGTGAGACTGACTCGCTCCAACAGCGGCCGGATGGCGGACGGGGGCACCAACCCCACTTCTTCGGCCCAACCCGGTGTTTGCTCCTGACCCAGCCACATGAGTTCCACCCGACGAAGGGAACCATGCAGGCGTTCGCCCAAAAGTCCGGACACAAAGTAGCCCGAGGCCAGAATGGGCCGGCACAGCCACGCGGGAATCACCATGGGTGCCTGCCCACCGGCGGCGGCCAGCACGTCCGTGACGGTAAGCCCCTCCCACGGCTGCAGCACCAGCGCCGGGACATGGCCGGCGAATGCACCCGCCTCCACCACAAACCAGGCCAGGGAGTCAATGGAGCTGACGGGTGTTGGGGCGGTTCCGGGCGAGGCCACCGAGGCTAACGGGGACGCCGCAATTTTGGCCAGTGACAAGGTGGTGGACCGGCTGGGCCCCTGGACGGAGGTGGCCCGAATGGTCACCACTGTCGAGTCGGGATCTACTGCCGCAACGGTGTCGCCGGCCAGGACTTCCAGCACCTCTTCGCCGAGAGTCTTGGAGCGTGAGTAGGCCGAGAACGGGGCGCGGACGGAGGTTTCATCGATGACGCGGCGGTGTCCCTGAACCGAGGCGCTGCTCAGATGCACCAAGCGTTTGACCCCGGCGGCGCGCGCGGCCAGGGCAATGACGGCGGGCAGGAAAGCGTTGGCGCCTGTCAGTGCTGGGGATTCGGCGTCGCCGGGGGCTGCCAGCCCCGCGGCGTTGACCACCACATCCACACCGTCAAATGCCTGCAGCAGCGCGGCATAGTCAGCGGCGCTCGTGGATCGGCCAGGACTTGTGAAAAGGCGGGCCTGGTCCGCAAGCGCCTGTGCGGTTGTTGCAACGCTGTTGAGCCGTGGCGCTGCGAGCGTGGCAACCTTCAGCCCCCTGCCGCGGAGCTCGGCAACTACGGCACTGCCAACAAAACCGGAGGCGCCCAGCACCAGCCAATGCGCGTGGGTTGGTTCACTGCTCATGCGGACTCACCTGCTCCAGGGCGGGCATCGGCTCAAAGTCCGTGGCGGCAAGAATCCGTCTGGACTCCAACCACCCTTTCCAGAGTTTGCGCCAGCCCCGCAGGGTCCGCTCCACGGCCACCAGCCGCAGCATCTCCTTGGCAGCGGTCAAGGCTGTCCCCAGGGCGAAGCCAACCGGGTTGAAGAGTCCGTGGACCCGTAGGTACTGCCCCACCAGTCCCCGGTTGCGCATGACGTAGTAACGGCTCAGATCTGAGGAGTCGTTGAGGTGCCGAATGCCCAGATCCATGCTGCGCTGGGCGCGAGCCTTATGCAGCACAAACTCGTTGACGTAGCGCACAGGCCGCTGGAGCGAAATCAACCAGCCAAAGGTGGTGTCATCCCAGTTCAGGAAGAATCGTGGATCCGGCAGGCCAACACCTCGCACGGCATCGGCATGCACCAGCATGCCCTCAAAGCAACCCACATTGGTGGCAAATTCGTTGGTCTTATCAAAGACGTCGCCGCGTACGGGCAGGGGGAAACCCAAGAAGGTGCTGAAGTTGTTCTGCCAGTAGAACGGTTCACCCGATGCGTCGTAGCGGCGTCCAATGATGGCGTCGTATTTCTCCATCCAGGGTCCAAAGGCAGCGATCGCCCCGGGAACGGTGGTGACGTCGTCGTCCATGAGCCACATCCATTGGGCGCCCTCGGCCAGGGCACGCTCCACACCTGCGGAGAATCCGCCAGCGCCGCCTGAATTGACAGCAAGCTCGTGATGAATCACGGCGACGGGGGACGGCAGGGCGGCACAGTGCGCCCGGGCCTGCTCAATGACCGAAACGGTGCCGTCGGTGCTGGCGTTGTTGACAACAATCACGCCATCCGGGGCGGGCTCCAGCGCGGCAATCGAGTCGAGCAGATCGGCAAGGTAGTCAGCACGGTTAAACGTGGTGATGACAAGGTAAAACTGCTCCCGCCGGCTCAAACTCAAAACTTCTGGTCCTTCATGGGACCAAATTTTGCCCCACGCAGACCGGCCCCATAGGTGCTGGCCCATTTGAGCAACCCCTTGACGTCGCCCTTTTTAAGGAAGAACAGCGGATAACCCACGGCATCTGCCACCAAGGAGCGCACGCGGCGATGCTTGCGGGTGAGGAATCCGCGGTTGCGGTAGTAGTAAAAACGCTTGAAGGGAGTTTCCGGAACCAGCACGTGCAGGCGGTCGCCCAGGACTTCCTGAACTTCACCCCAACCGGCCGGGTGGGTCAGGGCAACGGAGGTCACGGTGCCAAATTTCACCTTGGCTTCGCGCAGGCGCAGCATGAAGTCAGTTTCATCGCCGCGGATAAACAGGCGCAGATCGGGCAGGCCCACCTTGAAGAAGACATCGGTGCGGATCAAGGCGCCATTGAAGAACTGGCCCACATTGTCAATGAAGCCCAGCGGCTCAACCACTGCGCGGTCATGCGTCAGGTGGCCGTCAATCCGGAACGGGAAGGACAGTTTGGTGGGTTCGCCGGGGGCCACAATCAAGGGCACCACAACGTCCAGGCCGCGGGTCTTGGCGGCCGCCAACAGCGTGGCCAGGCAAGCGGGATCTTCGGGATGGGCGTCGTCGTCCATGATCCACACCCAGTCCGCACCGGAGGCAATGGCGTTCAAGATGGCCAGCGAGAACCCGCCGGCACCGCCCAGATTGGCCAGTGAGCGCACGTACGTAACCGGCGCAGCCGCCTCTGCGGCGATGTGGCCCACGGCCTCGGTGCCTGAATCCACCAAGGCTATGGCGTGCGGGGTGTGGGTTTGCTGTGCAAGGGCCCCCAGCAATGTGCGTACGTCCTCGGGCCTGTCAAAGGTGACGGCAGCGACGGCTACGGTATCGGTCAAGGAGGGTCCTCTCGGGCGGTGCTCGCGGCGAGGCGCGGCATCCGGCACGGCTAAACAGTGAGTAATCATCGGAAGGGATTACTATTCTTGTGTACCCTCCACTTTAGTACAGCCACCATCTTGTGGACTGTTGCGCCGTGGACAACTGGGCCTTAGTCAGCAACAACCGGGCAGAATACGGAAAAACGAATCACGTTGAATACCTCCAGCAAACAGGCAGCCGGCAACCCCGCGGTCATTTCCGGGGACGGGGAGCGCAAGCCGCTGCTGTGGCTCTGGTCACAGGCGATTCTCGATTCCCTGGCATGGGCGGTGGCCCTCTTTTTGGCGGTTTTACTCCGTTATGAGCTCGATATTGGTCTCATAAACTTTGTTGGCTTGGCCGTGCTGATAGGTGTTGCCGTCGCCACGCAGCTCATTGCCGGTTGGTATATGGCCCTGTACCGGGGCCGGTACACCTTTGGCAGCATCCACGAAGCACGGGTGCTCATTGCCGTGACGTTGATTGTGGGTGTTGTCACCAGCGTCTTTCTCTCACTTTTCATCAACGAGCTCCACATTGCCCGTTCAGTGGCCATCATTGCCTTCCCCTTCGCGGCCCTGTCCATGGCCGCCGTGCGGTACGCCAAGCGGCTGTACGTTGAGGGGAAACCGATCTTTGGCGAAGAAGCCCAGCGGACGCTGATTTACGGAGCAGGTTTCCTGGGCAACTCGCTGGTGACCCGCATGGTCCAAGACCCGGAGTCGCCCTACGTGCCCGTGGGTCTCATTGACGACGACGCCTCGAAAAAGCGTCTGCGGTTGAGTTCGGTAGGTGTTCTGGGCGGTGGACGTGAGCTCCCGGAAATCATCAAGCGCACCAAGTCCACAGTTGTGGTCCTTGCCGTGGCGCACCTCAGCGCCAAGCGCATCCGCGAGATCTCGGACAGCGTGTCAGGTCTGGGCGTCAAGGTTCTGGTGCTCCCGCCGCTGCAGGAGATGCTCAGCAGCAACACCAACAGGGACCACAAGGGCGGGTTGACGGACTTCCGGGAGATCGACGTCGCCGACCTCATTGGCCGCACACCCGTGGAAACGCAGGTGGAGGAAATTGCCGGCTACATCAGGGGCAAGCGGGTGCTTGTTACGGGCGCCGGCGGCTCCATTGGCTCCGAACTCTGCCGTCAGCTGCACGGTTTTGATCCGGCCGAGCTCATGATGTTGGACCGTGACGAATCCGGTCTCCAGCAAACGCAGCTTTCCATTGTGGGCCACGGCCTGCTCCAGGATGCCAACATTGTGCTCGCGGACATCCGGGACGCCGAGTCCCTTAATGAGATTTTTGCCCAGCGCCGTCCCGAAGTTGTCTTCCACGCAGCGGCACTCAAGCATGCACCGCTGCTGCAGATGTACCCCAAGGAGGGTTGGAAGACCAACGTGCTGGGCTCCCTGAATGTGCTCCAGGCCGCCCGCAGCGTTGATGTTGAAACTTTTGTGAACGTTTCCACCGACAAGGCGGCCAGCCCCACCACTGCCCTGGGTCATTCCAAGCGTGCAGCGGAGAAACTCACGGCCTGGATGGCGGGGGAGACCGGCAAACGCTATGTGTCGGTGCGCTTTGGCAATGTGATTGGCAGTCGAGGCTCCATGCTGCCGCTGTTCACGGACCAGATCAACAATGGCGGTCCGGTGACTGTCACGCATCCGGAGGTGACGCGTTTCTTCATGACCATCCCCGAAGCCTGCCAGCTGGTCATCCAGGCCGGCGCCATCGGCCACGGCGGTGACGTGCTGATCCTGGACATGGGCGAGCCGGTGCGCATCATGGATGTTGCCGAGCGCATGATCGCCATGTCGGGACGTGACATTAAGATCAAGATCACGGGCCTGCGCCCCTCGGAGAAACTGCACGAACAGTTGACCGGTGAGGATGAGGTCCAGGATCCGGACGGGCACAAGAAGATTTCCCACACCCAGGCACGCCCCCTGAACCCGGCTGAGCTGGATTTGGAACTGTGGCTGCAACGGTGCCGCGACGAGGCGGGTGATGATGCCCCCAGCATCGATGACTCCGACGGCGACGTAGCGGCGGGAGCGTAATGGAACTCGCAGCTTTTATAACAGTCGGTGCCATTGCGTTGATCCTGGCACTGCTTTTGCCTGTGGTGGTTCGTCCGCTGCTGGCCCGGGCCGGCGTCCTTGACGTCCCCAATGCGCGCTCCTCGCACCAAATCCCCACCATTCGTGGCATGGGAATTACGACGGCGGTCGCGTTGCCCGCCGCCGTGCTGGTGGCCATCTTCCTTCCCCAGTCCGGGCCGGGGAACCAGGGTGCCTTGATCCTTGTGGTGATTGTTGCGCTCATGCTGGCTGCGGCAACCATTGGCTGGATTGAGGATATTCGCGGCTTGAGCGTGAAGGTCCGTGCCAGTTTGCAGCTCCTGGTGGGAGGAGCGGCAACAGCCGCTGTGGCCATCATTGATCCGGGCCAGCAACAGCTCTGGCTCATTCCGGCAGGCGCCATTGCCGTGGCCGCCTACATCAACGTTGCCAACTTCATGGACGGCATCAACGGCATCTCTGGAATGCACGGACTGTTGGTGGGTGGCCTGTACGCTTACGCCGGCTACGCCACAGGCCATTCCTGGCTGGTCTATGTTGGCATTGCCATAGCGATGGCTTTTGCCGGCTTCCTGCCGTGGAACCTGGGACGCAACAATGTGTTCCTGGGGGACGTGGGCAGCTATTTGCTGGGCGCCTCCATAGCTGTCACCGCAATGTGCGCTTTCTTGTCCGGCGTTCCCGTGGAGTATATTTTCTCCCCCGTGTTGATCTACCTGACGGACACGTTTGTGACGTTCCTGCGCAGGCTTCTGGCAGGTGAGCGTTGGTATGTGGCGCACCGCGAGCACGTTTATCAGCGCCTGACAATTGTTGGCCTGAGCCATGGTGCGGCCACGGCCGTTGTGTCGCTGGCGACCTTGTTAGTGAGTCTTCTGGGCATTGCTGCGGCTCGGGGCGGGGAAATGGTGCAGCTTATTGCCACGGCTGCCGGCTTCCTGATTGTCCTGGCCTATTTACGCTCCCCAACGCTGTTTCAGCGCTACCTTGGCCGGCGGGCCAAGCGCAGCAGCTAAACTTATAGGAACCCCCACGTCGTAATGAACTTCTATGTCGTGTAGAATTCCCTACGGTGACTATCGCACCGCCATACCTTGAAAACGTCACATTCGTGCACAATATTTCTTTCCTGCCCCAATCATTCCCCATTTTGGAGTTCCCATGAAGGACAAAGGCGCCCAACACAGCGTTGCACGAGGTCATCTTGTGGCCTCCGGTCCCACTGCGAGCCCCAGTTGGAACATCCTGAAGCGTTGCCTTCTGGTGGGTGGAATGGCCTTGGTGGTCATGGTGGTTGTGGCTTTCTTCTTCACAAACCTCGACGGCGTGCTCAGCGTGCTGTTCGGCTCGCTCCTGGTGATGGCCTTCTTTGGCCTGAGTCTGCTGGTGGGTCACCTCGCCAGTAAGAAGATGCCATCGGCTGTCATGGGTGTGTTCGTCATGACGTACTTCGTCAAGGTTGTGGGATTCGCGGCAGTGCTTTTTGCGCTCGGCACCCCCACTTGGCTCAACAAGCCCTGGTTTGC
Source organism: Arthrobacter glacialis (assembly GCF_002909445.1). GTDB lineage: Bacteria > Actinomycetota > Actinomycetes > Actinomycetales > Micrococcaceae > Specibacter > Specibacter glacialis. The sequence goes on along the minus strand of NZ_PPXC01000003.1, from coordinate 137,311 downwards.
GGCTGCCGCCGTCGTCAGTGTCTTGTTGTGGCAGGCCACGGAGGTTGTCATTTTCAGCAAGCAGCGTTTCTTGTTCTTTGACGAACCGGCAGCGGTGGATCCGCAGGACAAAAACGACGCAAAGGATCTGCCTCATGGCGAATAAGAACCCGGCTGACCACGAGCCTCATCACGTGGTAGTTCCACCCAAGTCTGATGCCGGAAAGCTGGACTTCACCTACATTATTGGCGGAATCCTGCTCTGGGGTTTGATAGGGTGGGGAGTGGACAATTTGTTGAATACTGGTTGGATTCTGTTCGCTGCCCTGCCTGTTGGGGCGGTGTGTGGATATTTTCTCGCCCGGCATCATCAAAGGCATGGCCGCCACGATGATACGCCGCAACAATGATTTCCACCATCAGACTTTTTCACGGTGCTGACCATCTTTTGATGGGCCGCCACACTTGCCCTATGACCGAAACTGCAGAGAGGACAGCGCGTTGACCGCGTTTGCGCTTCCGATGGCCTCGAATGACGGTGGCTTCATCCCACCGACGATTAGTGACACCCACCTCCCAGACATCCTTCCCTGGATGGCCGAATACGGCACTGGACTTGGCAAGCAGATGGTAATGATCATCTTGTCGGTGGTTCTGATCACTTGGTTCTTTATGGCTGCGATCCGAAACCCGAAACTGGTTCCGGGCAAAGTCCAATTCTTCGCCGAAGGCTTCTACAGCTTCGCGCGCAACACTGTTGGCCGCGACATCATGGGTGAGAAGAACTTCCGCCCCTGGGTGCCGCTGCTCTTCTCAGTGTTCTTGTTCGTGCTGCTGAACAACCTCTTTGGTGCTGTTCCGTTCTTGCAGCTTCCGTCCTTCTCCCACGCCGGCAGTGCTTATGCAATTGCCTTGATTATCTACTTCACGTGGATTGCTGTTGGTGTTCAGAAGCATGGAATCCGGTTCTTCAAGCTGGCAGTTGTTCCCTCCGGTGTTCCCGGTTGGATCCTGCCCCTGCTGGTGCCGTTGGAAATCATTTCCAACTTCATTGTTCGCCCGCTGACGCATTCCTTGCGTTTGATGGCAACAATGCTTGCCGGCCACATGATTGTGGTCCTGGCAGCCAGCGGTGCACGGTTCTTGATGACGGAACAAGACAACCTCTTGCTCCAAGGCACCGGCGTTGCTGTGATCATCGGTTTTGTAGCCATGTATGGCTTGGAACTGTTGATCATGGTGCTGCAGGCATTCGTCTTCACCTTGCTGACAGCTATCTATATCCAGGGCAGCCTGGAAGCTGACGCACACTAAGTTTTCCTCGCATCACCTTAGTTTTTCTCGAATAAAGAATCACCTCACAACCTGCCGGCACAATGCCGGTATCTTGAAAGGAACGAAATGGAACTCCACGGCTCGCTCAACATGATTGGCTACGGCCTGGCAGCAATTGGCTCGGCTATTGGTGTGGGTATGATCTTCGCTGCCTACATCAACGGTGTAGCCCGCCAGCCGGAAGCTCAGCGCATCCTGCAGCCCATCGCTTTGCTCGGCTTCGCCCTTGCAGAAGCATTGGCCATCCTTGGTTTGGTCTTCGCCTTCGTCGTTGGCGTCTAGTCCAAAGACTTGTGGGTCCTTATCCCAAAGGATCCGTTGTTCATGGACGAATATCAGATTAAGGATTAGTGAGAAATGATTACCGCAGAAGTAATCCTCGCTGCTAGTGAGGGTGCAAACCCACTCCTGCCTAACCCGTGGGAAATTCTAGTCACGGCTGTAGCTTTCGCTGTCCTGCTCTTCGTGGTGAAGAAATTCATCGCACCCACCTTTGAGAAGTCATACACGGATCGTGTAGAAGCCATCGAGGGCGGGATTGAGAAGGCAGAAGAGGCTCAGGCCGAAGCTAATGCCCTCTTGGAGCAGTACAAGGCCCAGCTGCTGGACGCCCGCACGGAAGCCAACAGCATCCGTGAGAGCGCCCGTGCAGAAGGCGCACAGATCCTGGCCGACCTGAAGGAGAAGGCTGCAGAGGAATCTGCACGCATCACCGCTCAGGCCCAGGTTCAGATCGAATCCGAGCGTGTTGCAGCAGTGAACTCCCTCCGCAACGAGGTTGGCACACTGGCAACACAGCTGGCAGGCAAAATCGTGGGCGAAGCCCTCAACGATGATGCGCGTTCCAACCGTGTTGTTGAGCGCTTCCTGACCGATCTGGAAAACCAGGCGAACGCGGGTGTGTCGAAGTAATGGCAGGTGTATCGAGCAAGTCATTGGCAGCGGCTTTGGAGTCGTTGGAACCCAAGCTTGCCACTGCGTCGATCGCATTGGCTAAGGACCTCTTTTCCATCTTGGAGCTCCTTGACAGCAACGCCGGCCTGCGCCGCGCCCTGACTGATCCCTCTCGTGAGAGCGCGGATAAGGCAGCCCTCGTTGCCAAGCTCCTTGCGGGCAACGTTGCTCCGGAAGCACAGAACGTGTTTCTGGGACTGGTTGCCTCACGATGGAGCTCGGCACGTGACCTTGGCGATGCACTAGAAGTCTTGGCAGCAACGTCGGCGATCTCGGTTGCTGAAGGTCAGGGTGACGGCTCTGCCAACCTGGACAAGCTTGAAGAGGAACTCTTCTCGTTTATCCGAGTTGTGGGCTCCAGTCATGATCTGCAGCGTGCGTTAGACGATTCACAGGCCTCGGATGCAGCAAAGAGCGCCTTGGCGCTGCGCGTTGTTCCTGCGGCAAGTACCGTCTCCGCCCTGTTGATCCGCCAGGCCGTACTGGCCCCTCGCGGGCTCAAGCCCACGGCCTTGGTGCAACGTTTCGTGGAATTGGTTGCCAAACGCCAGCAGCGTTGGATTGCCTACGTCAGTGTCACCCGTGACCTGAACGCAGAGCAGTTGACGCGCCTGCAGGCCGGTTTGAACAATCTCTATGGTCGCGAATTGAAGATCAATGTCAATATCGACCCGACATTAGTCGGCGGAATCAAGGTTGTTGTGGGGGATGAGGTTGTTGACGCAACCGCAGCCACACGACTTGCCGAACTTCGCCGCCGGTTGGCAGTCTAAGGAACGTTCGTTTCTTAGCAGCCAGTCCACAACAGACTGAATCAAAAATTTAGGCTACCGCAGCTCACTGATTTATGCGGCGGTATCCACAACTTAGGAGAGCAGGGACTGCAGATGGCCGACTTGACCATCAATGCCGACGACGTCCGCAATGCCTTGAATGAGTTCGCAGCGTCCTATGAACCGGGCAACGCAGAGCGCGTCGAGGTTGGCCGCGTCACCACCGCAAGTGACGGCATTGCCAAGGTAGAGGGACTTCCCTCTGTCATGGCCAACGAGCTGCTTCGTTTCGAAGACGGCACACTGGGCCTGGCCCAGAACTTGGACACTCGCGAGATCGGTGTGGTTGTCCTTGGCGACTTCGCCGGAATCGCCGAAGGTCAGCAAGTCCACCGTACCGGGGAGATCCTCTCCGTGCCGGTTGGCGATAACTTCCTTGGCCGCGTGGTTGACCCCTTGGGTCAGCCGATTGATGACCTGGGCGAGATTGAATCCGAAGGCCGCCGCGCCTTGGAACTTCAGGCACCTGGTGTTACCGAGCGCAAGTCGGTTCACGAACCGCTGCAGACCGGTATGAAGGCCATTGACGCCATGATCCCGATCGGCCGTGGCCAGCGTCAGCTGATCATTGGTGACCGTCAGACAGGCAAGACGGCTTTGGCCGTTGACGCCATCATCAACCAGAAGGCCAACTGGGCTTCCGGAGATGTCAAGAAGCAGGTTCGTTGCGTTTACGTAGCAATCGGCCAGAAGGCATCCACGATCGCTGCTGTTCGCCAGACCCTGGCTGACCACGGCGCGTTGGAGTACACCACCATTGTGGCTTCTCCGGCATCTGACCCGGCCGGTTTCAAGTACTTGGCACCGTACACCGGTTCGGCCATTGGCCAGCACTGGATGTACGCCGGCAAGCATGTTCTGATCGTCTTTGATGATCTGTCCAAGCAGGCTGAAGCCTACCGCGCTGTTTCGCTGCTGCTGCGTCGCCCACCGGGACGCGAAGCCTACCCCGGCGACGTGTTCTACTTGCACTCCCGTCTGCTCGAACGTTGTGCCAAGCTCTCTGACGCGCTTGGTGCTGGTTCAATGACCGGTCTGCCAATCATTGAAACCAAGGCAAATGACGTTTCGGCTTACATCCCGACCAACGTCATCTCCATTACCGATGGTCAGATCTTCTTGCAGTCGGACCTCTTCAACGCCAACCAGCGTCCCGCCGTCGACGTGGGTATCTCCGTATCCCGCGTGGGTGGTTCGGCACAGGTCAAGGCCATGAAGAAGGTTGCCGGTACTTTGAAGCTGGAACTGGCTCAGTACCGTGACATGCAGGCTTTCGCCATGTTCGCCTCCGACTTGGATGCTGCTACCAAGCAGCAGCTGACCCGTGGTGCGCGCCTGATGGAACTGCTCAAGCAGGGTCAGTACGCACCGTTCCCGGTCGAGAACCAGGTTGTTTCCATCTGGATGGGCACCACCGGCCACTTGGACAACGTCCCGGTGGAGGATGTCCTCCGCTTTGAGGCCGAGTTCCTTGACTACCTGCGTCACCGCACGTCGATCCTGACCACGTTGGCTGAAACCAACGTGCTGGAACCTTCGACTGTAGACGCGCTCAAGTCCAACATTGACGCCTTCAAGAAGGGCTTCTTTGCGGAGGGCGACGACCACTTGGTTGGCGCCGGCCACGAGGAGTTCGGTGCTCTTGCCGCCGAGGACGTTGACCAGGAAAAGATCGTCAAGCAGAAACGCTGACACCATCTCTGATTTGGGTTGTTGGCCCTTAACGGGCCAACAACCCAAACAAGGATAAGGAAAGGACAAACATGGGAGCCCAGATACGGGTTTACCGCCAGAAGATCTCATCGACCACGTCGATGCAAAAGATCTTCAAGGCGATGGAACTTATCGCTGCGTCCCGCATTGGAAAGGCACGTGTACGTGTCGCGGCATCCTTGCCGTACTCCAATGCGATTACCCGTGCCGTTTCTGCCGTTGCGTCCCAGTCCGAGGTCGACCACCCGCTGACAACCGAGCCGGATCAGATCCGCCGGGCCGCAGTATTGGTTATGACTTCCGACCGTGGTCTTGCCGGTTCCTACTCCGCCAGCGTTTTGAAGCAGGCAGAGCACCTCATCGAATTGCTGCACGGAGAAGGCAAGGACGTCTCGACCTATTTGGTCGGCCGCAAGGCACAGGCATACTTTGACTTCCGAGGTCGCGATTACGCCAAGGTGTGGACCGGTGGAACTGACGCCCCGGAATTTGAAACTGCACGTGAACTGCGCGTCGCCCTGCTACAGGACTTCGCAACAGACTTTGAAGAGGGTGGCGTGGATGAAATCCACGTCGTTTACACCCAGTTCAAGTCAATGATTCTTCAGGAGCCGACAGTAATTCGTCTGCTGCCGCTGGAAGTTGTTGAGGAAGAAGTTGAATCCTCGGATGACCTGTTGCCGCTGTACGAATTCGAGCCGCAGGCTGAAGACGTCCTGGACGCCTTGTTGCCGCGGTACATCGAATCACGCATCTTCTCAGCATTGTTGCAGGCCGCAGCTTCCGAGCTCGCAGCACGCCAGCGGGCCATGAAGTCCGCAGGCGATAACGCCAGCGATCTGATCAAGAAGTACACGCGTCTTCGTAACAACGCCCGCCAGGCTGAGGTTACGCAGGAGCTCTCCGAGATTGTTGCGGGCGCTGATGCGCTCAACGCGTCTTAGTAGCCCAATTCATACTTATTCAATGCCATCTACACAAGTGAAGTGAGAGAGATGACTGCCCAACTTAACGAGCAGGGAACCGCAGCGAAGGCCGGTGCCACAGGCCGCATTGCGCGCGTCATCGGCCCGGTTGTCGACGTCGAATTCCCGGCTGACGGCATTCCCGCCATTTACAATGCACTCACCACCGAGATCACTCTCAACGGTGAGACCAAGACCATCACCTTCGAAACCAGCCAGCACCTCGGAGACGGCCTCATCCGCGCCATCTCCTTGCAGGCTACCGACGGACTTGTCCGCGGTACCAGCGTGCAGGACTTGGGTTCCCCCATCACCGTGCCTGTTGGTGACGGCGTCAAGGGTCACATCTTCAACGTCTTGGGCGAACCCCTGGACGTGAAGGAATCGGAGCTGAACATCTCCGAGCGCTGGCCCATCCACCGCAAGCCCCCGGCATTTGCCAGCCTCGAAGGCTCCACGGAGATGCTCGAGACCGGTATCAAGTCCATTGACTTGCTCACCCCGTACATCAAGGGTGGAAAGATTGGTCTGTTCGGTGGTGCCGGTGTCGGCAAGACCGTTTTGATCCAGGAAATGATCACCCGTGTGGCCCGCAACTTCGGTGGTACTTCGGTATTCGCCGGTGTTGGCGAGCGTACCCGTGAAGGTAATGACCTTTGGGTTGAAATGGAAGAAGCCGGTGTTCTTAAGGACACCGCGCTGGTCTTTGGCCAGATGGATGAGCCGCCGGGAACGCGTCTTCGCGTTGCTCTGTCGGCACTGACCATGGCTGAGTACTTCCGCGACGTGCAGAACCAGGATGTGTTGCTCTTCATCGACAACATCTTCCGTTTCACACAGGCCGGTTCCGAAGTTTCCACACTGTTGGGCCGTATGCCTTCAGCTGTGGGTTACCAGCCCAACCTGGCCGATGAGATGGGTCTCCTGCAGGAGCGCATCACCTCGACCAAGGGTCACTCCATCACGTCCATGCAGGCCGTCTACGTGCCTGCTGATGACTACACGGACCCGGCCCCGGCCGCGACCTTCGCCCACTTGGATGCAACCACGGAACTTTCCCGTGAAATTGCTTCACGTGGTCTGTACCCGGCCATCGATCCGTTGACGTCCACGTCACGAATCCTTGACCCGCAGTACGTTGGCCAGGCTCACTATGACACGGCTGTCCGTGTCAAGCAGATCCTGCAGAAGAACAAGGAACTTCAGGACATCATCGCGATCCTCGGTATCGATGAGCTCGGTGAAGAGGACAAGATCGTTGTATCGCGTGCTCGCCGTATCCAGCAGTTCCTGTCGCAGAACACCTACACCGCCAAGCAGTTCACCGGCGTTGAAGGTTCCACGGTTTCGATCGCGGACACCATTGAAGGCTTCACGGCCATCTGCGACGGCGACGTCGACCACATTGCCGAGCAGGCGTTCTTCAACATCGGTGGCATGGATGATGTTGAGCGTCAGTGGGCTGCAATCCAGGAATCGACGAAGTAATCATGGCTAACCTCGAAGTTGAAATCGTAGCGGCTGACCACGCTGTTTGGTCTGGCGCAGCGACCCTTGTCAAGGGGTTTACCAGCGAAGGTGAGATCGGGATTCTTCCCGGTCACTCCCCGTTGCTCGCGGTTTTGGCGCCGGGCTTGCTGGAGATCGCACCCGTGGACGGCAACCGTTTTTCGGTTGACGTTGACGGCGGCTTCTTCTCCGTTGACAGCAACCGGGTCGTGATCGTTGCTGATGGTGCTCGTCTCCACGAGGGTACTTCAGCAAACGCAGGGATTCGCTAGCAATCAATTGATGAACCAATTAGGTTTTGCGTTCATCGTCCTAGCGGGAGTTTTTCTGCTAGTTGTAGTTTCACTGTGTCTGTTTGGGGTGCGCCGCATTGTTTTGCGGCGCACCTGGGGCACAGTCGACGCCTCCATTTGCACGGCGAACAATCGCTGGGCAATGGGGGTTTGTCGTTACCAGGAGTCGGACCTCGAGTGGGTTCGGCTTCTGTCGTTAAGTCCGCTCCCGGCCAAAACCATGAAGCGCAACAAAATTGTGCTGTTGGGTCGCCGCGAGCCCACTGAAAACGAGCTGACGCGCGTTCCGCCCAGCGTTGTCATCGTCATGCTCAACTATGAGGGCAACGAGGTGCTGCTGGCCATGAAGTTTGCCGCCTATGCGGGCCTGTCCTCCTGGCTGGAAGCCGGCCCCCAGCCCGGCCCAGGCCGCTGGCACTAGCAGCAGGCATTGCGGACTGGAGCGCAGGATACTATGGCCCTCTAGTCAAATATTGACCGCGGACCCACCAGAGCCGGGTAGGATCTGATCTTATTCGGCCAGTGGATAGTTGTTATGCTCAACTGCATGAGCAAGTTTATGAGCAGGCGGGTTCTGATTCCGCTTGTACTCCTTATGGCAACTGCTGTGGCCGCGCTTGGACTTTACTTGTTCCAACCGTGGCGGATTTTCACTAGTTCGACGGCGACCGAGGGACTTCCGAGTTTCGCGCCGACCCCCATTCCGAGCTCTGAGTCTGCCGGCGATTCTGCCCCTGCACCCACTCCGTTGGCTCCCCGCGAATTGGTCAGCGGAGAGCTCATCAGCCATGAACACGCCAGCTCGGGATCCGTAAGGATACTGGAATTACCTGATGGCAGCCGGATCCTGCGCTTCGAGGGCCTTGACACCTCCGACGGCCCCGACCTTAAGGTATGGCTTAGTGATGCCCCGGTGATCGAGGGGACGGCAGGTTGGCATGTCTTCGACGACGGGGCGTACCTGAGCCTGGGAGCACTCAAAGCCAGCAAGGGTGATCAGAACTATGAGATACCAGCAGGGACGGTGTTGGGCGACTATAGCTCAGTCAGTATTTGGTGCGCGCGATTCGCTGTCTCCTTCGCCGCGGCAGAACTAAGAATGTAGACAAGAAACAGCCCCCGGGGAGCAGTTCATGCCGGGGGCTGTTGATTGTGCCGGAATTCTTGAGGCACGGAAGGACTAGATGGTGGTTACACCCGTGGCCTGGGGTCCCTTGGTGCCTTGACCGACCTCAAACTCGACCCGGGCGTTTTCATCCAAGGTCTTGAAGCCGCCGCTTTGGATTTCCGAGTAGTGAACAAAGACATCCGCCTCGGCGTTATCCGGGGTGATGAAGCCGAAGCCCTTTTCAGCGTTGAACCACTTGACGGTACCCTGTGCCATACGTTTTCTCCTTGTGATGACAGCGCAAATGTACTGCGCCGTGTATTGCCTAGCTCTTGGCATATTGCCTAATTAGAGGCCAAACTCAGCATGGCATGAGTCACATGTCAGGTCAATGAAGTGCACAAAAGAGACGGAAATATTAACTAGTTCAACCACAGAGCGGAACGCATGACGCGCTCCATGGCCACGTTGGCATCAACTACTTCAACCACAGTCCGCCTCGCATGACGCGCTGGAGGGCCAAATCGGCGTCGACTATCAGGAAATCTGCCCGCAACCCACGGCGCAGGGAACCAACCTCGTCGGTCAGACCCAGCACGGCGGCCGGAACCACTGTGGCGGACTTGAGCGCATCGGTGAACTTCACTCCAGCCGCGGTGGTGTGGCGGACTACATCGAGCAAGGTGGCTGTGCCGCCGGCAATGGAGCCCGTGGCATCCAGGGTTGCCACGCCGTCGGTGACGCTCACAGGGGACGGGCCCAACATGTACTGGCCATCTGCCAGCCCGGCTGCGGCCATGGAATCGGTGACCAGCACAATGTTGGCGGCACCCACCAGTTCAAAGACTGTCTGGACTGTTTCCGGATCCAGGTGGGTGTTGTCGGCAATAAGCTCCACGGCCGCGTTCCCGGCCTTGGCAATGCGCAAACACGCGGCGACAGGGCCGGGGGATCGGTGGTGCATGGGAGGCATGCCGTTGAAAAGGTGGGTAACCGTGGGGCGGCCGGAAACGCCGTCGAACCCGGTGGAATCCAAGCCTTCACGGGCCTGCTCCAAGGAGTCGGCGGCCGTCGCCGTGTCGCAATCGGTGTGGCCCAGTGACGGTGTGATCCCATGGCTTGTCATCAGGTCAACCAGTTCGGGGGCACCGGGGAGTTCGGGAGCGTACGTCATGGTGGTGATGGTGCCGCGGCCGGCCTCGATCAGGGATCCCATGATCTCAAGGTCAGGTTCCAGCAGGAAGGCCGGGTTCTGTGCACCGCATCGTGCGTGGGAGAGGAAGGGGCCTTCCAGATGAATGCCGGCCAGCAACCCTTCATCAGTCATGTTGGCGTAAATGCCAATGCCCTTGATGAGGTCTTCCGGAGATGCCGTCACCATGCTGGCCAGCAAGGTGGTGGTCCCTGAACGGTGCAGGAAATCCACTGCAATGCGTGCCGAGGCCTCGTCACCGCTGGGGAAATCGCCACCGTTGCCGCCGTGGTTGTGGATGTCGATGAGGCCGGGAATGATGCGCTGGCCTGCCGGGAGGGAAATGATGTTGGCCGCGTCCAGGGATTCCTGGCTGAAGTCGGGCTCGTCGAAATGGTCGGCCCGGCCGGCGTACACAATCCGATCGCCTTCGACGGCGAGCAATCCACCTTCAATGACACCGTGGTCGGTAACTACGGCACCGTGGAGGAGGTATTTGGTGGACACGGGCGCGGGATTCGGAGCAGTCATGGCTCAAGTCTAGTCAGGAACAGCTGGCCTTTGCCTAGAACAGCCGTGAGGCGCTGTCATCTACTCCGCGCATGGCGTCGTAATCAAGTGTCTTGCACTCAATGCCCCTGTCGGTTGCCAGTGTTTTGGCTTGCGGCTTGATTTGCTGGGCGGCGAAAATACCGCGCACCGGAGCCAGCAGCGGATCACGGTTGAGCAGTTCCAGGTAGCGGGTGAGCTGCTCGACGCCGTCAATGTCGCCACGGCGCTTGAGCTCAATGGCCACGGTGGCTCCCTTGGCGTCCCGGGCCAGAATGTCAACAGGCCCAATGGCTGTGAAATATTCCCGGCGAATGAGCGTGAAACCCTCGCCCAGCAGCCCAATCTGTTCGGCAAGCAGGCGCTGCAGATCGGCTTCCACGCCGTCCTTGATCAAGCCCGGATCCACGCCAAGGTCATGGCTGGAGTCGCTGATGTGCTCATAGATGTTGATGATGAGCCTGTCATCGGTCTTGCTCGACTGCACGATCCACTGATCGATCACACCGTTTTCAAGGTCGGCCTCGTCCGGGTTGAGTGTCCGCATGGTGGCGGGCGGACTCATCCAGTTCAGCGGCTTGTAGGAGCCGCCGTCCGAGTGGACCAGGACGGAACCGTCGGCCTTGACCAACAAGAGCCGAACGGCAAGGGGAAGATGGGCTTTGAGGCGTCCGACGTAATCGACGGAGCACTTGGCAATCACTAAACGCACGCCCTCCACTGTAGCCGCTCTCCGTTGGTGGTTGGTGGTGGTTGGACCGAGTGGCCTGGGTGGAAGCCGCTGGGCGCCCTGGACGCTTCGCGCTCGCTGCGCCGGTGCGGCACAATGGAAACATGCCCCGTTCAAACCGCCCGCGCCGTCGTTCCGCTGCCCCCAAGGGCTGGCAGGAGCAAGAGGAGCCGGATCTGGACCGGGCGCGGATGGGAGTTCCGGCCCGCGAGTCAGCGCCCGACGGGCAATGGGCCGTGCGGTCCATCACGGCGAGCAATGCGCAAAAGGTCTACACCTGCCCCGGCTGCCACCGTGCTGTTGAACCGGGGGTAGCCCACTTGGTGGTGTGGCAGGAGGACGCCATGTTTGGCGCCGAGGCCGGCTTGCGCGACCGCAGGCACTGGCACAGCAATTGCTGGCGCGGTCGTAGCTACAAGTACAGATAGGCTAGTGGACATGGTTTTTGACCCCGCATCCCACGACCTGGTTGACGCAGCTGCCCTTGTTGACGTCCGCGCCGCCACCATTTTGCCCGCCATCCGGGAAAATATTGAGCTGAGAACGGCCGACGGCTTGACCCTGGTGGGAGAGTTGGCGTTGCCGGCCGACGGCGTGGTGAAGGCGACGTTGATCACCTTCCACCCGCTGCCCACGCACGGTGGCTTCATGGATTCGCACGTCTACAAGAAGGCCTCCTACCGCCTTCCGGCCATGGCCGGCATTGCCGTACTGCGATTCAACACCCGGGGCACTTCTTCGCCACGAGGCACCAGCGACGGGGTCTTCGAGGAAGGGCTGGGCGAGCGCCTGGACGTTGAGGCGGCTGTCCAGTTTGCGGTTGACCGCGGCCTGCCCAACCGTTGGCTCGTGGGCTGGTCCTTTGGCACAGAGCTGGTGCTGAAATACGGTGCCGTGGCTCCTGTATCAGAGCTTATTGAGGGCGCCGTTTTACTGTCACCGCCGCTGCACCGGGCAACGGATGCGGATCTGGGCGCCTGGGCCAGCTTCGGCAAGCCCCTGTGTGTTCTGGTGCCGGAATTTGATGACTACCTCCAGCCCGCGGCGGCAACGGCCCGCTTCTCCGTGGTTCCTCAGGCCCAACTGGTTGCTGTTGCGGGGGCCAAGCACCTCTGGGTGGGGGAGAAGTACGCAGCCCGTGCCTTGAATGAGATTGCCTCGGCAGTTTTGGGCAGCGCCGTGGAGTTGCCAGGCCAATGGCATGAAGTCGCGGCGCCACTTCAAGCCTAGGACTTGCTCATGCGAACGGCCCCGCACCTTGTTGGTGCGGGGCCGTTCGCTGTTTACAACCCAGGTCACGCGGTGAGCTTGGTTAGTTCTTGTCTTGGCGGGCAATGAAGACTTCCCGCACCAGCAGCATGACGGCGGCTGCCGTGGGAATGGCTATCAAGGCGCCCAGCACGCCCAACAGGCTGCCACCGGCAATAACTGAAATGACAGCCACGGCACCAGGAACGGCCACTGCCTTTTGCATGATGCGGGGGGAGATGAAGTAGGCCTCAAACTGCAGGTACGCCAGGTAGGCGACGGCGTAGATCAATGCCACTTGCCAGCCGCCCGTCAGGCTCACGGCGATGACCACGACGGCGGCAATCATGCCGCCTACCAGCGGAATGAACGCCAGCAGCGCCACAACAAACGCCAGCAGGATGCTGAACGGCACATTCAAAATGGTCATGACGATGAACGCGAAGCTGGCGTTGAGAACGGCCACGCAAACCTGTCCTATGACGTAGTTGCCCACGCCGCGGGTGATTTCCTCGCTTAAATCCTCAACACGGGCCCGGCGCGAGCGCGGTGCCAAGCGGTAGCCCCACTTTTTGATCCCGGGCAGGGAGGCCAGGAAGTACAGGCTCAACACCAACACAATCAAGGTTCCAAAAAGGGCGTTGGCAATGGTGGTTCCAACACCCACCACTCCACCAAAGATGCCGCCCACGGCTTGGGCGTCCTGGAAGAATTTGGCAACCTGGGCGTTGATGGTGTCCAGCACGCGATACTGGACATCAAGTTGCTTGAAGAATTCCGAATTCAGGAAGTCGTTGATCCAGCCCGGAGCTTTATTCACCAGCTGCGTTGTCTGTTCGACGATGGTGGGAATCAGCGTGGCGAAGAAGATGGCCACAAGGCCCAGCAAGGCGCCCAGCACCAGAACTATGCCCAGCGGACGTGGCACGCTGCGCCGCTCCAACCAGCGGACCACCGGGTCCAGACCCAAGGCAATGAACAGGGCTGTGACTATCCACAGCAGCAGCGATTGGGTGTTGGCCAGCATGTAGCTAACGGATAAGGCGATGCCGACACCAACAGTACCCATGAAGCCAAAGTAGATGGGGTGGCGGAAAAGGCCGGAGCTGGGTGCTGCATCAACCATGGCCTGGGTGGCCTTGGCCTGCTCCTCGAAGATGGTCTCCGCCGGCAGGTCAAAACGCACGCGGGGCTGGGCTCCCGGAATCGGCTTGAGAACCTTTTTTGCCACCCACTCCCGCCATCCCACATGGTGACCCGCGCCGTGGCCCGTTCCAGCAGCCGCAGCGGCTGCTACTGGCGCTGGGGGAAGTGGTTGGCTCTGCGAATCCGACCCGGCCCCGTCAGTGTCCCCACGAGGTGTGGACTGCCCCGGCGGGGACGTTTCAGAGCCGGCAGGCTCGGGCCTGGCAGGGTTGGGGCTGGCTTGTGCAGAGTTGGTGCCGTCGTCAGGGACGGGGCCAGTTGCGCTTGAATCAGGGGTCGAACTCACGGGTATTGCCTTCGCATCCAGGATTTTGCGGATGATTGGCTCCGCACCACAATTGTGACTCGAGAGTATCAGCGCAGCCCAGTACTGGCGGCATGCATTCGATGAAATAACGTGAGATTCGTCAATTGGGCATGCCCTTAAGATAACGGTTCAGTTACCCTAGAAGGAACGTTCACAGCAGTGTTCCGCCGATGTTAGGTAAGTACGTGCGTTCAAAAATTGCAATTGTCCTGGCTATTTTGGGTTTGTTGGTGTTGGGTTCCGGTATTGGCCAGCGCACCATCTGGCTCCCTGCCGCGCAGCTGACAGCCACCACCCCAGCCGATGTAAGCGCCGCACCGCTGACTGTCATCAGCCCAGAGATACTCAAGACCCGTGACGGTCACTTCACTCTGACCGTCAAAAGCGACGGCCCCATCCAGCTCGCTGTGGCGCGGGAGCGCGACATCATCGGCTGGATTGGCGACGCCGCCTACACACAGGTGGACGGTGCCAACGACGATTTCACGGCCCTGAGCACACAGAGCAATGCAGGTGCCGCCTCTGTGCCCAATCCCGCTGGTTCGGATCTGTGGGTCAGTGAGGAGAAGGCCACCGGCGAGTTGACCTACACCTGGCAGGCTCCAGGACATGGTGACTGGGCATTGCTGCTCTCCTCCGACGGCAAGGCTGCTGCGCCGACAAATATTTCCATGACTGTTGACAATCAGGCCGGAACCCCGTGGGCAGTGCCGTTGATGATTCTTGGTTCGGCCATGCTGGCAGCAGCTGCCTTGCTGTTTTTGATTGCACCGCGCAAACCCAAGAGCGGCGAACCTGCTCCCGTTGGCCGACGCGCGGCCGGCAAGGCCCCGGCCGACCCCGCCACGGGCGCTTTGGAGGTCGACAAGCTGGTGGCAGCCCGTGAAGCCGCCAAGTCGGCTGCGGCGACGGGCAAGGATGCCCCGTCCACCATTGCCGAGGCCAGGAACGCAGAGAGGCCCGTTGCAGGCGCCAAGGCTGGCGGGGAAGCCTCGGCCCCGGCCTTTGTCAGCGATGCCACGTCCGCGTTGCCGGCAGTCCTGCAGCCACCGGCTGCCCAAGACCCTGAAGCTGGCTCCGCGGCCGGGGCCAAGAGTAACGACAAGAACGATGACGACTCCACGAAGGGTTCCGGAGGCGGTGACGACGACGGCAAGGGTGCATCGACGCCGGAGAATGATGCTGACGTGAAGGGCGCTGACGTGACCGAAGCCAAGACCGAAGCCAAGAACGATGCCAAGAAAAAGGGCAAGGCGGACTTCAGCGCCAGCTCACCCACAGAGGTTGCAACACCCCGCACCATGCACAAAACCATGAACCACAAGAGCCGTTGGGGTGCGGCATTGGCCGTGATCCTGGTCGCAGGCAGTGTTGGCCCGGCCGTGGCGGAGGATGCCACCACAGGCGCTGCCACACCGGCCCCCACCAGTTCCGCCTCGAGCACGGCGCCCGCTGCCAGTGCTGATGCGAACACGCCCGGCTTCCCGTCTCTTCTGGACAGCCAGGTTCAGCGCATTGCCACCGCCGTGGCCACGGTTGTTGCCTCGGGGGACAATGCCAAGAACGCCAAGGAATTGGAATCACGCGTCACCGGCATGGCTTTGGAGGTTCGCACAGCCAACTACAAGATTCGTTCCCAGGTTGCCAGCGCCCCAGCGCCGGAACCCGTCAGCGCCACACAGCTGCTGGCCAAGGTTGTCACCACCACGGACACCTGGCCGCGGTCAGCCATGTTCGTCACCAAGGGTGAGAACAATGAGCTGCCGCAGTTGCTGACATTGGTTCAGCAAAGCCCGCGGGAAAATTACAAGCTGATCAAGTCCACGCCTTTGCTGCCCGGCCAGACCTTTCCCACAGTGGACAAGGAAGGCACCAAGGAAGTAGCCATTGACGAGAGCGCCGGCCTGAAAATGAGCCCCAAGGACGCCATTGCGGCGCTCAGCGACCGTTTGACCAAGGATGACAGCAAGTTCAAGGACTCCTTCAACGACAGCGTCTACATCACGAGTGTTCTCGATGCGCAGAAGAAGATTGTTGCTGACGCCAAGGATGCCACCAACGTCTTCAGCCATACGGCCGACACCAAGTCACCCGTTGCCATGCGCACAGCCGACGGCGGGGCCATGGTTGTGGTGGGATACACCTTCGGCATTGACACAACGTCCAAGGAAGATGCAACCCTCACCGTGCCCGCCGACGCGGCCGTGTTCACCGGCGGCACAGAGACCACCAAGGGCTTCACCTTGAGCTACGCGGAACCTGTTGTCATGTACATTCCGGCAGCCTCCGGTGATGGAAAGATCACGCTGCTCTCGGCAACCCGGGATCTTGTGGGCGGCCAGTTCAAGTAACCCGGCAGCGGGGCGTTGGCAAAGCAAAGTTTCACCCGCGGCGAGATCTTGGAAAAGTCGCGGGCCAGCACAGTTAGAGTGAGTTCATGAGTCAAAATAGCCCCATGGCACCCAACGGAGCGCCCGGGATCAACCTGCGCGGCGCCGTCGACCTTTCAGCGTTGAAGAACCGGGCCACGGCCGCCCCTTCAACACCATCGCCCTACGCGGTTGATGTCAACGAGCAAAGCTTCCAGGAACTTGTTCAGCTTTCCTCCAAGGTGCCGGTGGTGGTGCTGCTGGGATCTGCACGCTCACACCAATCCTCGGTGGTGACAGGCGTGCTGGAGGGGATTGTCAACGAGTACGGCGGGCAGCTTGCCTTGGGCCGGGTGGATGTTGATTCCAGCCCCCAAATTGCGCAGGCGTTTGGTGCCAGCGCGGTGCCTACGGTGGTGGCCTTGATCAAGGGGCAGCCGGTGCCCATGTTCGAGGGTGAACTGCCGGCGGAGCAGATCAAGGAGTTCTTCACCGAACTGCTCAAGGTTGCTGCCAGCAACGGCGTCACAGGAAACTTGGGCGGCGCCCAGGACCCCGAAGCTCCGGCGGAGCCACCGCTGCCTCCGTTGCACCAGGCTGCCCGCGACGCCATCGACGCCGGTGACTTGCTGCTGGCCCAGACCAGCTATGAGAAGGCGCTGGCCGAAATGCCGTCCGACGCCGCCGCAAAGGTTGGCTTGGCGCAGGTCCACCTCATGCGCCGCACAGCGGAGCTGAACGTTGCAGACGCCGAGGCGCTGCGGGCCCGTGCGGCTGGGGACCCGGATGATCTCGAGGCAACCCTTTCGGTAGCTGACTTGGATGTGACGGGCGGCCATGTTGAGGACGCCTTTGCCCGCATTGTGAAGTTCATCGGCACGCACTTTGGTCCCGAACGGGACACCGCCCGGGTGAGGTTGTTGGAGCTTTATGACGCCATTGGCGTCAGCGATCCCCGCGTATCCGCATCCCGCCAAGCCCTGGCACGCGCCCTGTTCTAGGCTGGCGACGCGCAACGAAGCTCCTGTTCTAACCTCCCTGTCATGGAAGGTTGGGGCGGGAGCTTTTTTGCGCCGTCAGGGTCCGCAAGGACAGCCAATCTCATCCTTTGGGATGCCGTGCCCGCACCATCGGGGTTGTTAGGGTGTGCCTATGAGCAACTCCTTTGAGCAAGCAAAAGACACAGGGCTGCCACCGGCCCTCTCCATCCGTGGCTTGACCAAACACTTTGGCAACAAAGTGGCCGTCGATGGTATTGATCTTGACGTCCCCGCCGGGTCCTTTTACGGCCTGGTGGGACCCAACGGCGCCGGCA
The DNA here is from genome assembly GCF_002909445.1 of Arthrobacter glacialis. Lineage (GTDB taxonomy): Bacteria > Actinomycetota > Actinomycetes > Actinomycetales > Micrococcaceae > Specibacter > Specibacter glacialis. The sequence goes on along the minus strand of NZ_PPXC01000003.1, from coordinate 119,706 downwards.
AGACAACGTCGCTGTCCATGGCAACGGGCCTTTTACGTCCGGACGCGGGGCAGGTTTGGGTGCACGGGGTGGACGTGTGGAGCCATCCCCTGGAATCCAAACGCCTCATGGGTCTCCTGCCCGACGGCGTTCGGCTCTTTGACCGGCTCAGCGGGGAGCAGCTTGTCAGCTACGCCGGTTTGTTGCGTGGCATGGACAAGGACACTGTGACAGCCCGCGTCAAGGACCTGCTCTCCGCCCTGGACCTGAGCAAGGATGCCGGGACTTTGGTGGTGGACTACTCCGCCGGCATGACCAAGAAGATTGCCCTGGCGGCGGCACTGATTCATGCCCCGAAACTCCTGGTGCTCGATGAACCCTTTGAATCCGTGGACCCGGTGTCCGCAGCCAACATTCGTGACATTTTGCACGACTACGTCAACACCGGCGGCACCGTCATCGTTTCCAGCCATGTCATGGATCTGGTGCAGCGCATGTGCGACCATGTTGCCGTGATTGCCGGCGGCCGGGTTCTTGCCGCCGGCACGGTCGATGAGGTGCGCGGAAGCCAAAGCCTGGAGGAAAAGTTCGTGGACCTCGTTGGCGGACGCAAGGAGAATACGGGGTTGTCATGGTTGCGCAACTCGTAAGCCTAAAGCTGACCCTGCTGCGCAATTCACTTAAGCGCAGCCCCTGGCAATTGGTGGGGCTCATCATTGGCGGACTGTACGGCCTGGGCGTGCTGGCCATGACCTTGGTTGGCCTGGCTGCCTTGGGTGCGGGTGAGCCCGAACTCATTGGCACAGTTCTCACGCTGGCTGGAGCCGCACTGGTTCTTGGGTGGCTGATCATTCCCGTGGTTGCCGCCGGCCTGGACATGACCCTGGACCCGGCGCGTTTCACCACTTATGCCATCCCGATGAAGTCAATGCTCACGGGCCTGCTGTTGGGGAGTTTCATTGGCATTCCCGGGGCCATCACCCTCCTTGCCTCGCTGGGAACAGCCATCGCTTGGTGGCGCCACCCCCTCGCGGCCCTGGTGGCGCTGCTCTGCGGCGTGTTGGGCGCTGTGACCTGCATTGTGGCCTCGCGGGCCATCACAGCTGCCAGTACCAGCCTGGCCTCGTCGCGCCGTTTCAAGGATGCCAGCGGCATTGTGCTGCTGGTTCCCCTGATGTTCATGGGACCCATCATCAGCGGTGTGAGCTCTGGTGTGGGTGACTTCAAGGAGTACCTTCCGGCGTTGGCGCAGACCGTCTCCTGGACTCCCCTCGGAGCAGTCTGGTCGGTGCCCGCCGCCGTTGCTGCGGGTTCCTACGGTGCTGCCGGGCTCAAGCTCCTCATCGCGGTGGCAAGCATCGCCGCCTTGACGTGGATTTGGCGGGCGTGCCTGAGCAGGGCCCTGGTCACGCCCGCGTTCGCCGGTGGCGGACGGAAGGCAGGGGGCAAGCTGGGCTTCTTTAACTGGTTCCCGGCCACCCCCACAGGAGCAGTGGCAGCACGCTGCCTCACCTATTGGTTCCGGGACCCGCGGTACAGTGCTGGCCTGCTCATTGCCCCGTTACTGCCATTGATCTTTGTGTTTGCAGGGTCCCAGGCGGCCAGCGAAACAGGCGGCACGCAGTCCTTGGGAATTGCCCTGGGGCTGGGCGGGGCCCTTGCGGCATATCTGGTGGTGTGGTCCATCAGCTCCGATATTTCGTATGACAACACAGCCTTCGCCCTGCACATCGCCACAGGGGTGTCAGGGACCGCTGACAGGAGCGGACGGGCGCTTGCTGCGGCCGTCCTGGCACTGCCGCTGGGCATTTTGTACGCCGTGATCGGGGCAGTGCTGGCACATGACCTAGGCCAACTGCTGGCCACGGTGGGACTCGTGCTGGGTGTGGTGGGCTCCGGGCTTGGCTTGGCCAGTGTGTTCTCAGCCCGATTTACCATGGCTGTGCCGCTGCCCGGTGAGAGCCCCATGAAAACGCGGCCCGGCAACGGGCTCTCCTCGGTCTTCATTCAAATGTCGGGGTTTGTGGGCCTGGGCGTCCTGGTTTTGCCGGAGCTCATTCTTGCCATCGTTGCCATGGTGACGGGGCAGCTGCTGTACGCCTGGCTGGCCCTGGCCGTGGGAATCATCCTCGGTGCCGTGTTCCTGGTGGTGGGCATTCGCAAGGGCGCCGCCGTCTTCAACCAGCGTGCCCCCGAGTTGTTGCTTGCTGTGTCGGTGGACCGTTAACGGAACACCAGCAGTAATAGCTAAGGTTAGAGCTGGCAGATTAGCGTTGCAAGAGAATCGCACAGGCACGTACGTGTCGTGAAAGGAAGCGTGTTTCATGGAGGTCATCATCCTCCCCAGCAGTAAAGAAATTGGTGCCTTGGCCGCGGATGCCATTGAGGCCCTGATTCGGCAGAAGCCCAATGCGGTCCTTGGCCTGGCCACGGGTTCCTCGCCGCTGCCGATTTACGACGAGTTGGCACGACGCCACGACGAAGCCGGCCTGAACTTTGAACAGGTCAGCGGTTTTGCCCTGGATGAGTATGTGGGTCTGCCGGTGGGCCACTACGAGTCCTACCGCGAAGTTATCCGCCGCGAGTTCACCAACCGGGTGGATGTTGCAGCAGAAAACGTCCACGGCCCGGACGGTGCCACCGAGGACATCGCAGGAGCCTGCCAGAACTACGAGGTCGCCATCAAGGCAGCCGGCGGCATTGACCTGCAGATCCTGGGCGTTGGCACCAACGGCCACATCGGATTCAACGAGCCAGGCTCGTCGCTGGCATCGCGCACCCGGATCAAGACCCTTGCCGAGCAGACACGCCAAGACAATGCGCGCTTCTTTGATCATCTAGACCAGGTTCCCCACCACGTGGTCACCCAGGGCTTGGGCACCATCATGGATGCCCGCCACGTGGTCCTGGTGGCCTTTGGCGCGGGCAAGGCCGACGCGGTTCGCGACTTTGTGGAAGGACCCGTCTCGGCATCCTGCCCGGCATCCGTCCTGCAATTCCACCCCCGCGCCACCATCATCATTGACGAGGCCGCGGCAGCAAAGCTTGCCGGTGCATCCACCTACCGCCACGCCTTTGACAACAAGCCGTCCTGGCAGGGCATCTAACAGGCAGGACATCTAGCAAGCAGGGCCTCTAGCAAGCTGGCGCCTAAGCAGTTTGACGTGCGGCGGGGAGGGAAGTTAATCACTTAACTTCCCTCCCCGCCGCACGTTTTTTCACAGGCTATTGCCGCCCTGGCTGAAAAAACTGAAACGCCAGCGCAGTTGCTGCTGGAGCGTTGGACTTTGCGCAGCCGCGGTGGACAGCTGATATCCCAAATCGATGGATGCCTCGGTGAGTCGTGATCGTGTTGCCGCTAGAATGGTTTTATGAGTTTGCCTCCAGACCCCTTCGAAAACCAGCCCACGGGAAATCCTGAGCGCAGCGGTGGTTCCACCGCCGTGATCGAGCGCCAGGAATTGCAACAGGAAGTAGAACCTGGCGACAGCGAGCGGTTCTCGCACTATGTTCGCAAGGAAAAAATCATGGAATCTGCCATGACAGGCGACCCCGTGGTGGCCCTGTGTGGCAAGGTCTGGACCCCCGGCCGGGATCCGCATAAGTTCCCGGTCTGCCCAGACTGCAAGGCCATTTACGATGGCCTGAAGCCCGAGGGCGGCAAGGGTAAAGGCCCCAAGGAACCCAAGAAGTAACTTGGCTTCACCCTAAATTTTGTGCGGCCTCATGGCCGTTGTTTTACCGTGCCCGGTTCCGGACGCGGAGCAAAGAATGAAGTGACAAGGATGGCGGAGAATTCGTGACGGAAACATTGTTTGGTGGCCCGTCGCTGCCTCCGGCCTACCCTGAGCGTGCTGCATGGGGAACGGCCCAAAAACTTCGAGCATGGCAGAAAGAAGCCATGGAGAAGTACTTTACCGAAAACCCTAAGGACTTCTTGGCCGTCGCTACCCCAGGCGCCGGTAAGACGACCTTTGCCCTGCACATTGCCACCGAGCTTATGGCCCGTGGCACCATCAACAGGGTCACCATCGTCACCCCCACCGACCACCTGAAACGCCAGTGGGCGGATGCCGCCGCCAAGGTGGGTATCGCCATTGATCCCAACTTCAAGAACGCTGACGGCCGTCACGGCAAGGGGTTCGTGGGTGTCGCAGTGACCTACGCGCAGGTGGCCAGCAAGCCCATGCTGCACCGGGCCAAGACTGAGGCCGCCCGGACGCTGGTCATCATGGATGAGATCCACCACGGCGGTGACGCACTGAGCTGGGGCGATGGTATCCGTGAAGCATTTGACCCTGCCGCGCGCCGTCTGGCTCTGACCGGAACGCCGTTTCGTTCCGACACCGCAGCGATTCCGTTTGTGGAGTACGTCGAAGACCGTGACGGGATTCGCCGTTCCAAGGCCGACTACAACTATGGGTATGGCGAAGCGCTCAAGGATCATGTGGTGCGCCCTGTCATGTTCATGGCCTACTCGGGGCAAATGCGGTGGCGGACCAGCGCCGGTGAGGAAATGGCCGCGACACTGGGCGAAGCTGTCACCAAGGACGTCACAGCCCATGCGTGGCGTACGGCGCTAAACCCGGCAGGGGAGTGGATTCCGGCCGTACTCGCTGCTGCTGACAAGCGACTCACCGAAGTTCGCAGGGCAGTGCCCGACGCCGGTGCTCTGGTCATTGCCACTGATCACGAGGACGCCCGCGCCTACGCCGACCAGCTGAAGAAAATTACCGGCAGCTCTCCCACAGTTATTCTGTCCGACGACGCCAAGGCCTCAGACAAGATCGACGCGTTCTCCGCCGGGGACAATCGATGGATGGTGGCTGTGCGGATGGTGACCGAAGGCGTTGACGTACCGCGCCTGGCCGTCGGTGTTTACGCAACCTCCACGGCAACCCCGCTGTTCTTTGCTCAGGCCATCGGGCGTTTTGTGCGGTCCCGGAAAAGGGGCGAAACGGCGTCGATCTTCCTGCCCTCGGTGCCCAACTTGATGGGATTGGCCAACGAACTTGAGCTCGAACGCGACCACGCCTTGGACCGTCCGGACAAAGATCCCGATGGTTTCATGGAAGAAGACGCCGAGATGGAGGAAGCCAACCGTGAAGAAAAAGCCTCCGACACCATGGAGAAGTTCAAGTTTGAGGCGCTGGAATCCCAGGCGTCCTTTGACCGCGTCTTGTTCGACGGCGGCGAATTCGGCACTGGCGGGGCCATCGGCAGTGACGATGAAATGGACTTCCTGGGCATTCCCGGGTTGCTCGACGCCGATCAAATGGGTGTCCTGCTGCGCCAGCGCCAGGCAGATCAGCAAACCCGGCGCCGCAAGAAGGCTCCCGCAGCGGAGCCTGAAGCGCCGCCCTTGATTGATCACCGAATGTTGATGGATCTGCGCAACGAGCTGGCCAAAAACGTATCGGCGTGGAGTGCCCGCTCTGGTATGCCGCACGGCATGGTCCACAGCGAACTGCGCCGCATCTGTGGCGGACCTGCCGTGGCCCAGGCCAACGAATCGCAGCTGCAGATGCGGATGAAGAAACTCCAGGACTGGTTTATCGGCCGCAAATAAAACTAACCCGCAGAAAACGGCGAAAATCCTCGATTTGGAGGTGATTTTCGCCGTTTTCTGCGGGTCAGTTCTTGGCCCACGCGGCCGAGCTTGCGAGGCTGGGGAGGGCGTGGGGACTACTTGACCTCCACGCCTGCGTCTTCGAGTTCTTCCAAGACGTCTTCGCTGGCGTCTTCGTCAACGCCCGCAATGTAGTCGCGCAGCACCGTGGTGTTGTAGCCGGCGTTGACGGCATCAAGTGCCGTCGCACGGACGCAGTGGTCGGTGGCGAGGCCCACGATGACCACATCCTCGACGTCGTTCTCGCGGAGCCAGTCATCCAGACTGAGGGGGGACTCGGCGTCCACATCGGCGGACTCGTGCGCCTCACGTTCGCCGACGGCAACCTCGTCCTCGGGTGCCAGCAGGCCGTCGAAGCCCGAGTAGGCGGCGTCGAACTTGCCCTTGCGGAAGTAAGCGTCAATGTCCTCGGTGTCCAGGTTGCGGTGCAGGGCGGCGCCCTTGGAACCAGCAACGCAGTGAACCGGCCAGCTGGTGCGGAAGTCAGGGGCATCCGAGAAGTGGCTGCCCGGATCCACATGCCAGTCCTGGGTGGCGACAATGAAGTCAAAGTCGGGTGCGTCGGCAATCAACTCAGTGATCTCGCTGGCAAGGTCAGCCCCGCCAGTCACGGCAAGTGATCCGCCTTCGCAAAAATCGTTCTGGACATCAACAATAATCAGGGCCTTGGCCATGAGTAACTCCTTTTAGTTCCTTGGGGTTGTTGCTTGTTCGTATTCAGTGGGGATGACGGCGTCCCCGCGCTGGAGCCGGCGTGCCGCTCCCGGCATCTCCGCCATGGAAGCGGCATGGCGGGCCGTTGCCCGCACCACGCCCTCGGCACCGGTCCACCCAGCTGCGAGCACGCCGCCGGTCATGAACTTGGCCAGCAGCGGCCTGTCGTTGTTGTCTGAGGCTGGCTCGTGGCCGATGCCCACAACTTCCGCCGTGGCAATGCCAGAGCCATTCAGGCGGCGCATGGCGTACTTCCGCCCGCCCACGCTGGCCTTGTTCTTGGCGGCCTTGGCCACCGAGACGAACTCGCCGTCGTCACCCTCGCGCGAGACCAGTTTGTACACCATGGAGGCTGTGGGGGCGCCGGATCCGGTCACCAGGGATGTCCCGACACCGTAGGAGTCCACAGGTGCCGCGGCCAGGGCGGCAATGGCGAACTCGTCGAGATCGCTGGTCACTGTGATGCGGGTGCTGGTGTTCCCCAGCGAATCCAGCAGGGCCCGGACGTCGCGCGCCTGGGCGAGAAGATCGCCGGAATCCAGCCGCACGCCGCCCAAGGCGGGGCCCGCAATGGCGACGGCCTTGCGAACTGCGGCTTCGACGTCGTACGTGTCAACCAGCAGCGTGGTTCCGGCACCCATGGAACCGATCTGGGCGCGGAAGGCTGCTTCCTCGGAGTCGTGCAGGAGCGTGAAGGAATGCGCGGCTGTGCCCTGGGTCAGGACACCGTAGCGCAAACCGCACTCGAGGTTGGAGGTGCTGTGGAAACCGGCGATGACGGCGGCCCGGGAGGCGGCAACGGCCGACTCCTCCTGCGTGCGCCGCGACCCCATCTCAATGCAGGGGCGGGCGCCGGCAGCACCGATCATGCGGGAAGCGGCGGAAGCGATGGCGGAGTCGTGGTTGAGCACCGAGAGCACATACGTTTCCAGGATGCAGGCCTCGGCAAACGTGGATTCAATGGTCAGAATGGGCGAATTGGGGAAATAGAGTTCGCCCTCTGCATAACCGTAGACGTCGCCGGAGAACTTGAAATCCGAGAGCCAGGCCAGGGTTTCGTCGTTGACAACGTTGTTGTTGGCCAGGAAATTGAGCTCATCCGGGCCAAAGCGGAAGTGCTCCAAACCTTCCAACAAACGTCCCGTGCCGCCCACAACACCGTACCGGCGGCCATCTGGCAGGCGCCGGGCAAAAGCCTCAAACACGCTGCGGCGGTGTGCGGCACCGGAGTGCAACGCTGCCTGCAGCATTGTCAGCTCATAGTGATCCGTAAACAATGAAGTGCGGGGGTGGCCCCAGTTTGATGGCGTAGTCACGGAATTTACTTTAGTGCGGCAACACTAGAATGGACACATGAGTGTCAGCACAGCCCCGGAAACAGTCCGGGAAGTCTCAACCAGCGAACTCATCTCCCCGGACATCCCGTGGGAATTAATCGTGTGGAACGACCCGGTTAATTTGATGAGCTATGTCAGTTACGTCTTCCAAAGTTATTTTGGCTATTCAGAGGCAAAGGCGGCGAAATTGATGCTGCAGGTCCACACGGAGGGCAAATCCGCCGTGGCCCATGGAGCAAAGGAAAAAATGGAAGCACACGCTGTGGCCATGCACGGATTTGGTTTGTGGGCAACGGTCCAAAAGGGCGGCAACCGTGGCTAAGGCCTTCTCCGCCGGGCGCCGCGGCATTACCGGCTACTTGGAACCTGCCGAGCGCGATCTGTTGCGCAAGCTTTTTGCCGACATCATCACCATGCTTGAGCCTGAAACCCCCGCCCACGAGGACCCGCTGGCGGCCTTGATTGGCCTTGACATGGACGTGCAGGTGCCGGTCGATCCGGCGCTGCTGCGTCTGCTCCCTGACGCGGTGAAGGAGGACGACGACGCTGCCCTTGAGTTCCGCCAGCTCACCGAACGTTCACTGCGCGAAACCAAGATTGGTGCCCTGCGCGCAGCCTCGATGGCGTTGGACTCCGAGAAGCTGGTGTTGGATCCGGAAGCGGCAAAGCTATGGGCCATGGCCCTGAATGACATCCGCCTGGTGCTGGCTGAAAGGCTTGAAATCCGTGACGAGGAAGACGCCGAACGGGTCCATGAAGTTCAGGACTGGGGCGATGCCGAGGATGTGGACAGCTACCTGAGCCTGGTCTACAACTTTGTCTCCTGGCTCCAGGAAAGCCTTGTCCAAGCCATGCTGGCTACTCTGCAGCGCGCAAAGTAGTTGTGTTTTTAGCCGCAATAGCAACAGCTGGGCTGGCAAACAAACTATTGTTGGAACGATCATGAGCACACATCCACGAACAGCCCCAACACCAACCGTTGGCACCACCGGGGCGCAGGGCGCCGTGTCCGAACGGGCCATCGGTATTTTTGATTCCGGTGTGGGCGGGCTGACAGTGGCCCGGGCTGTGATTGACCAACTGCCCAACGAATCCATCATGTACGTTGGCGACACAGCGAACGGCCCCTATGGTCCGCTGCCCATTGCCGAGGTCCGGGCCAACGCCCTGGGCGTCATGGATGAACTGGTTGACTCCGGGGTCAAACTGCTGGTCATTGCCTGTAACTCTGCCTCCGCTGCCGTGCTGCGCGATGCCCGGGAACGCTACACAGCCCGCTACGGGATTCCCGTCATTGAGGTGATCCAGCCGGCCGTTCGGCGCGCCGTGGCAGCAACCCGCAGCGGCAAGGTGGGCGTCATTGGCACCGTTGCAACTGTTGGTTCGCGAGCTTATGAGGACACCTTTGCTGCGGCCCCGGATCTGAGCATCACCTCCGTGGCCTGCCCGGACTTTGTGCGCTTTGTGGAATCCGGCATCACGGCAGGCGCCGAGCTACTCACCACCGCCGAAGAATACCTGGCCCCGCTCAAGGCTGCCCAGGTGGACACGCTGGTCCTGGGCTGCACGCACTATCCGCTACTCACAGGTGTCATCTCCTACGTGATGGGAGACTCGGTCACCCTGGTCTCCAGCGCCGAGGAAACCGCCAAGGACGTCTACAAGGCGCTGGTCAGCCACGACCTTGAGCGCGTTTCCGAGCAGCCGCCCACCCACAATTTCCTGTCCACAGGCGACGCCGGCAGCTTCGGCGTGCTGGCCCGGCGCTTCCTGGGCCCGGAAGTCCGTGGCGTGGAACAAGTCAGCCACGTGGCGGCCCATTACCCCACAGGATCCTTGGCCCGCATCACCCCGGACATGATCGCCGCAGCCCGCAGGATCGCCACCGGGCCAGCGGCCACACACGTCTCCAATTTTGTTTTGGCGGATTCGATGGGCAGACTTGCTATGCCGGGAACAGTTGCGGGGGAGCAAACATGAAGTTAACAATCGTTGGATGCAGCGGGTCATTCCCCGGCCCGGCGTCGCCCGCGTCCTGCTACCTGCTGACGGCGCACGACGGCGTGAGGCCCTGGCGGGTGCTGATCGACCTGGGCAGCGGTGCCCTGGGCGCCGCGCAGAAGTACATGGATCTGGAAGACATCGATGCCATCTTCCTCAGCCACCTGCACCCCGACCACTGCATGGACTTGTGTGGCCTGCACGTGGCTGTCCGGTGGAGCCCCAACGGCTGGAACCGCGACCGGATCGCCGTCTGGGGCCCTGCCGAGACGGCTGACAGGCTCGCCACCGCCTACGGTCTGGAGCTTGATCCGGGCATGCACGAGGAATTTGATTTCCAGAATTGGCAAGAACGCGAAGCCGTCACTGTGGGTCCGTTCAAGGTGACTCCGTACGCTGTGAACCACCCAGTCCCTGAAGCCTATGCGCTGCGGGTTGAGGTCACGGAGTACGACGGAACGGGTCTTGACCGCACGGCCGTCATGACTTATTCGGGGGACACCGACAGCTGCCAGGGCCTGGAAGACGCCGCCCAAGACGCGAATTTCTTCCTGTGCGAGGCGGCCTTCCAGGAGGGCCGCGATGATGCCATCAACGACGTCCACCTCACCGGCAAGCGCGCAGGAGAAGCGGCAGCCCGAGCAAATGTGAAACGCCTGCTCCTGACGCATATCCCCGTCTGGACTGACACCAACACTGTGGTGGCCGAGGCCAAGGAAGTATATTCCGGCGATGTTGCCGCTGCCGTGGCGGGCGTCCACTACACCATCTAGTTTCTTGGATGCCTTGGCTTCTCGGCTTCGCGGCTTCTCGGCGGCGAATATCGTCCCAAAGGATCATCCTTTTTGGCCGGCCGTCCGGTTAGGCTCGACTCAAGACCTGATGGCCTGCGCCGTCGAACATGAGATGAAATAAGGATGCCAACCATGAGTGAAATGCCCCGCTACAACCCCGCACCCGAAGCTTTTGTTCCGGCGCAGGCACCCACTGCCCCGCCCATCATGAACACCATCTTCTTCATGCTTCTGGGCGCTGCGGTGCTGCATATTGTCGCCACTATTCTTGGCATCATGAACGTGACCTCGGATTCCTTCCGCAACCAGGTCGAGCAGCAGCTGTCCGGTCAGAACATGCCTGAGACCACTCCGGAGATCGTGGACGCAACCATTATGTTTACGCTGGTGACCTCCCTTGCCATTGGTGTTGTGGGTGTCATTGTCTACGTGGTGATTGGCTTGTTCATCAAGAAGGGCATGGGCTGGGCCCGCATTGTGGGCTTGGTGTTGGCTGCCTTGTCATTGGGGCAGCTTGTTGGCATGACCATGCCTGGCGGGATCGCCGTCATCTTGCAGGTGCTGCTCGGCATTGCTGCCATGGTCCTGTGCTTCACCGGTCCGGCGGCTGCCTTCTTCACGGCGAAGAAGAACTTCAAGCTGGCGAGCAAGACCCCCTAGCTCCGTATTCCTCCCGTCCAGCGGGCTTCACAAGGCGGCTCCCATCACCGGGGGCCGCCTTTTTCACCACTGCTGACCGTAGCCGCGAGATGCATGGTTGCACGCGGCATTGTGCGGCCACGGTCAGCAGTCGATGCCAGTAGCCGCCCTCCCCAACCTCGCTGCTCCCCAGCCGCTCCCACCGCTCGCAAGCTCGCGGCGGGTCCCTCGCGGCCGTGGGCCCCCGCTCTTGGCCTCTCGGGCGCTAGCGCCGTCGCGCCCTCCCCAAGCTCGCTGCGCTCGCTCGTGGCCCCTCGGGCGCTAGGCTTGTCACCATGACATCCACTGAAACTGTTTCCTTGCGCTCTGACGGGCGCGCCAATGACCAACTCCGCGACATCACCATCACCCGCGGCTGGTCCAAGCAGGCCGAAGGCTCGGCACTGATCGAATTCGGCAACACCCGCGTGTTGTGCACCGCATCCCTGACACCTGGTGTGCCGCGCTGGCTCAAAGGCGAAGGCACCGGCTGGGTCACGGCCGAATACGCGATGCTGCCGCGCGCCACGAACACCCGTAACTCCCGCGAATCCGTCAAGGGCAAAATTGGCGGCCGCACCCATGAGATTTCCCGTCTGATCGGCCGCTCATTGCGCTCCATCATCGACCTCAAGGCCCTGGGCGAAAACACCATCGTGCTGGACTGCGACGTTCTTCAGGCCGACGGCGGCACCCGCACGGCAGCGATCACCGGCGCCTATGTGGCACTGGCCGACGCCATCGCCTACGCCAAGGAGAACAAGCTGATCGCCAAGAACGCCCAGCCGCTCATTGACACGGTCTCCGCCATCTCCGTGGGCATCATCGACGGGGTCCCCATGCTGGACCTGCCCTACGTTGAGGACGTCCGCGCCGAGACCGACATGAACGTCGTCGTCACCGGCTCCGGCAAGTTCGTCGAAGTCCAGGGCACCGCAGAAGGAGCACCCTTTGACCGTGACGAACTGAACCAGCTGCTCGATCTGGCCCTCATCGGCACCACCGAACTGACCCGGATTCAGCGCGAAACCCTCGGCCTCTGATGAGCGCACCCAAGCTGGTTTTGGCCACCCACAACCAGGGCAAGCTGCGTGAGCTGCGTGAATTATTGCGCGGCCAGGTGCCGGGTTTGGATGTGGATGCTGACGTGGTCGACGCCGGAGCTCTCGGAGCGCCCGACGTAGCCGAAACGGGTGTCACCTTTGCACAGAACGCGTTACTGAAGGCGCACGCCGTGGCACAGTTCAGCGGAGCCCTGGCCATAGCCGACGACTCAGGATTGGCCGTAGACGTGCTCGGCGGTGCGCCCGGGATCTTCTCTGCCCGCTGGGCGGGGACACACGGCGATGACACGGCCAATCTCAATCTGCTGTTGGCGCAGCTCTCAGACATTGCCCCCGATCATCGTGGTGCCCGCTTTGTGTGCGCTGCGGCGTTGGCCAGCCCCGACGGCTCGGTGGACGTTGTGGAGAAGGGGACCCTGGATGGAACCCTGCTGAGCGAACCACGGGGCGAGGGTGGCTTTGGCTACGACCCCATCCTGGCGCCCCTGGGCCTGGACAAGTCCTGCGCGGAGCTGACAGGCGCTGAAAAGAACGCCATCAGCCACCGCGGCAACGCGTTCCGTGCGCTGCTGCCGCACATCATCAAGGCCCTCTCCCAACTATGACGCAGTAGGTGCTAAATTCACGGCGATTTCCAGCACCTACTGCGTCATAGTTGGGTGGGGGAAAGCAAAAAGCGACCCGCAGCAATTTGCTGCGGGTCGCTTTTCGATGGTTGCGGGAACTGTGAAAATTACGGGGTGGGCTCGGCCTGCTGCGTGACCTTCTTCTTGCGACGGCTGCTCAGGGCCTTGAGGAACTCGATGCCAATGGGGATGACCGAGACGGCAACAATGGCGATGAAGATGATGTCGAGGTTGTCGCGCACCCACGGCACCTTGTTGCCCAGGAAGTAACCCAAGTAGGTGACTCCGCCTGCCCACAGCACGGCGCCAATGGCGTTGAAGAGCAGGAACTTGCGCATGTCCATCTTGGCGACGCCCACAATGACGGGAACAAAGGTGCGCACAATCGGGACGAAGCGGGCCAGGATCAGGGCCTTGCCGCCGTGCTTTTCGAAGAAGGCGTGTGCGCTGTCCACATGTTGCTTCTTGAAAAACTTGGAGTCGGGCTTGTTGAAGATGGCGGGGCCGGCCTTGTAGCCGATGTAGTAGCCCATCTGATTGCCTACGAAACCGGAGACAATCAACATCCCCATCAACACATAGATGTTCACGGGCATGGCGCCGGTGCTCACCAGCAGGCCGGCCGTGAACAGCAGTGAATCGCCCGGCAGGAAGAAGCCCACCAGCAGGCCGGTTTCGGCGAAGATGATGGCGCAGGCAATGATCACTACCCAGAAGCCCAGGGCGGAGTTGTCCAGGATCTTCATGGGATCCAGCCAGTCGGGGAGGAAGCCGAGGGAGGGTACGGCTCCGTGTCCCACAAGCGCGGGCAGGGCAGAGTCACTGAGTGCGGTTAGTATCACCGTTCCAGATTACGGCACTTAGCTGGACGCTTCCTCCATCCATGGGCTGATGTTTCGGGCACCCCTTGACTATTACTTCATTGCTTGTATGGTTAGTTACATGAGTAATGAACCAATGGGGTTGGCTAGCGGTCCGGGCGGCCGGGGCTTGGCGGTGATGGCCGGTGATTGATGACAGCAAGCCGATCTTTTTGCAGATTGCGGAAATGATCGAGAACGACATAGTTGACGGGGCTCTGGGCGAAGAGACGCAAGTACCTTCCACCAATGAGTTTGCGGCTTTCCACAGGATCAACCCGGCCACGGCAGCCAAGGGCGTCAACCGCCTTGTTGATGACGGGATCCTTTACAAGAAGAGGGGAATCGGCATGTTTGTTGCCACCGGATCCCGCGCCGTGCTGATGGGCCGGCGCCGGGAGGATTTTTACGAACAGTTTGTCCGCCCGCTGGCCAGTGAGGCCCGCAAGTTGGGGATCGACGGCGTTGCGCTGGCGGAGATGCTGGCCCGGGACCCGGGCGCAGGGGAAGAAAACACCAGAGCCAATGCGAAAGAAGGCGCGTTATGAGCACATCCATTGTCCAGGTGATGGACCTTCGTCGGCGCTACCGTGACGTCCAGGCCCTCGATGGCGTCAGCCTCAGCCTGGAGCGGGACAAGATCTACGGCTTGCTGGGCCGCAACGGCGCCGGCAAGACAACCCTCATGTCCATCCTGACTGCCCAGGGTTTTGCCAGCAGCGGATCCGTGAGCGTCTTCGGGGAGCACCCCTATGAAAATGAAAAAGTGCTCAGCAGGATTTGCTTCATCCGTGAATCACAGAAGTACCCGGATGACTTCAAGCCGGTGCACGCTTTCAAGGCAGCAGCGTTGTTCTACAAAAATTGGGACAACGCGCTGGCCCTGCAATTGGCCAAGGAATTCCAACTGCCCATGAAGCGCCGAATCAAAAAGCTCTCGCGCGGCCAGCTTTCGGCAGTGGGCGTCATCATTGGGCTCGCCTCACGTGCGGAGTTGACCTTCTTCGACGAACCCTATCTGGGCCTGGATGCAGTGGCACGGCAGCTCTTTTACGACAGGCTGTTGGCTGACTACACGGAATTCCCGCGCACCATCGTCTTGTCCTCACACCTGATTGACGAGGTGGCGAATCTGCTCGAGCACGTCATCATCATTGACAAGGGCCGCATCATCCTTGACGACGACGCCGAGAACATCCGCGGATCAGCCATCAATATTGCCGGCACCAGTGCGCGCGTCGAGTCATTTGCCGCAGGCCGCAGCGTCCTGCACAGGGAGAGCATCGGTGCGTTGCTGTCGCTCACCCTGGAGGGTTCCCTGACGGCCGCCGAACGCCGCGAAGCCCAAGAGCTTGGCCTGGAACTGGGGCCGGTGTCGCTCCAGCAGTTGGTCATCCGAAAAACGCTCGACGCCGAGGCGGCCCTGGACGGCCCGTCCCCGGACCCCGTCGAAGCAAACCCGAAGATCACCCGGACAGGAGCATCACGATGAACCGCGCACTGGGAGTTGCCAAAATGCAGCTCATCAACAAATGGACGTTTCTGGGCATACCTGCTGTGATCATCACAGGATCGTTCCTGCTCAGCATGGTCATTTGGGCCCTGATCCCGGACTCGGTGGGCGTCAAATACTCCGGCGCTGGCCAGGCGGTCATGTGGTACTTCTTTGGCCTGGGCATCCAGTCCCTGACCCTGAGCTTCCCGTTCTCGCAGGGCCTGAGCATCAGCCGCCGGAACTTCTTCCTTGGCACGGTGGGGCTGTTCACTGTGCTTGCTGCCGGGATTGCAGCCCTGTATGTGGTGCTGGGCCTCATTGAAAGCGCCACCAACGGCTGGAACCTGCAGGGCCGCATGTTTGCCATCTCCTGGGTCGCGGACCAGCCGTGGTTCATCCAATGGTTCTTTTACTTCGTCATGATGATGTTCCTGTTCCTGCTGGGTTTCTGGTTCGCCACCGTTTACAAGCGCTGGCAGGCGACGGGAACGCTGGTCATGTCGCTCTCGCTGGCGGTGCTGCTGGTCGGTGCCATCGCCCTCATCACGCTGCAGGGCTGGTGGCCAGCGGTCGGAGCGTGGGCCATCACCCTGACGCCGGCCAGCATCGGAGTGCTGGCTCTGGCCCTGGTTCTCATGCTGGGAGTTGGCGCCTACCTGACACTGCGCCGGGCCACACCCTAGAGAAATTCAAAGGTAAGTCCGACGCCGGAACGCAAGCCCGGCGTCGGACTTACCTTTGCGCTGGGGCAGGGGTGTGACGCACGGCTCGAGATGTATTAAGCGTCCGCGGCGGGCGGTAGCCTTGATGGGTGCCTCTGGACTTTACTGCCATCGATTTTGAAACCGCCAACGGATTTAGGGGATCGCCCTGCTCCGTGGGTCTGACAAAGGTCCGTGGCGGGGTGATTGTGGATGAGGGCTACTGGCTCATGCGCCCGCCCGTTGGCCATGACCACTTTGACTCCCGAAACATCACCATCCACGGGATCACCCCCGACGACGTTGCCACCGCCCCGCGCTTCCGTGAGGTCTTTCCGGAGGTGCTGGACTTTATTGGCCAGGATGCCCTGGTGGCGCACAATGCCGCCTTTGATGTGGGCGTGATCCGTTCGGCGTCGGAAGTCTCCGGCATGACCTCGCCGGCCTTTGACTATGCGTGCACGGTGATCCTGTCCCGCAAGAACTATTCACTCCCGTCCTACTCGCTGCCGTTCGTGGCGCAGGAGGCAGGAGTCCCGCTGCTCAACCACCACGACGCCACAGAAGATGCGCGGGCCTGCGCCGGGATCATGGTGGACATTGCCGCCAAGCACGGCGCCAACAGCGTCCAGGACATTTTTGCCTCGATGAAACTGGCCATGCCCCACGTTGACGCCTACGACCCTGCCCGGGACGAGATGTCCAAGGCCACCCGCTCGGCCCTGGAGAAGATGGCGGAGATGAAGGCGGGGATTGCCGGCGGTGCCGTCCGGGGCGGCCGCGTCAGCTGGTCCACGGAAGGCCCCAACCCGCTGCCGAATCCACACGCCGATGATTCACACCCCTTGTTTGGGCAGACGCTGGTCTTCACCGGCGACCTGAGCCTGGGGCGTCCCGAGGCAAAGCAGCGAGCAGCCGTGTACGGTGCCCAATGCGCCAGTAATGTGACACTCAAAACCACTGTGCTGGTGGTGGGCAGCGGGTTCACGGCCACCGATCTGCGCAGCGGGCGGCTCACCTCCAAGGCGCAGCGGGTGCTGGAATTGCAGCGCCGCGGCCAGGGCATTGAGGTGCTTTCCGAGGGCGAATTCATGCAGATGATCGGCTAAGACGCAGCTTTGGTGATTCGCTGCTGATATATCCGGCGCGGATCACCACATCGACGTCATCAGCCTCATCGGCGGGATTTGGTGCTGGTGCCACCGGGGCCCGCGCGCCTAGGATGCTCCCATGGCCCATCCTCGAATGTACAGCGACGATGACCCATTCCTGCTCCGGCTGCGGGGCCTGTGCTTTGCCTTCCCGGAGGCCATCGAGAAGGAAACTTTTGGTCGGCCCACGTTCAGATGCGGCAAAATCTTTGCGTATTACGGCCAGGGCCAAAGCGGGCACCCCCGGCCCGCCTCCATCCAGGTGCTGCCGGAAGCTGACGAGCGTGAGGCGTTGCTGGCAGACCCGCGTTTCTACCTCCCCTCCTACATTGGACCGTACGGCTGGGTGGGGCTCGATCTGACCCTGGCCGAGCCGGATTGGCAGGAAATTGCCGAGCTACTGGACAGCTCCTACCGCCGGATTGCACCAGCCGCCTGCTTGGCGCTGCTGGAACGCGACGGCTCACCGGCAGACCGCCGGCCGTAGCCTGCCCCCACGCCGGGCTGTCAAATGGCAACCGGCTGTCACATGGGGCAACAATGCTTTATTTCCAGTGCTGCCGCGTCCTACTGTGGGAACATGACACAGCTAGCGAAGTTCCACGCCGCAGCCGATTCCGTGCAGCCTCCCCGGCCCGGCGCCCTCAAGCGGTTCTTCGCCTTCCCGAACCCGGTCAATGAATACGCGGCACGATTCACCGCCGGCATCATTGTGGTCCTGGCACTGGTGGCAGTGGTTGGATCGATCGTGTGGCTGGTGGGGATCATCGCGGCGGGATTTGCCCTGCGCGTAGCCTTTGGCCCACGCATCTCCCCGGCCGCCCAACTGTCTGTGAAGGTCCTGGCCCCGCGCCTGGGCGCACCCAAATTGGTGCCTGGCCCGCCAAAACGGTTCGCCCAGGGGATTGGTGCTGTCCTGTCCATCGCGGCGTTTGTGCTGCTCCTGTCAGGCGTGGCACCCCTTGGCTGGTTGCTCATGGTCATGCTGCTGATGGCCGCCTCGCTCGAGGCGGTAATCGGTTTGTGCCTGGGCTGCCTGATCTTTGGCTGGCTCCAGCGCCGCGGGCTCATCCCCGCCAGCATCTGTGCCGAATGCGCCAACTTCACGCTGCGCACGCACTGACGGGGCACTAACTGACTGCGCAATAATTGAGAGCGCCAGCGCCAAGTTACTCCCCGGTGGTGAGCTTGATGAAGTCAGCTCCCAGGCGGCGAATCAGGGCCGGTGCCTCGCACAGCGTAAGCCACGACGGCGGCAAGGCCGCTTCCCCGTAGAGCGCACCAAGGATGTTCCCGGCAATGGATCCGGTGGAATCACTGTCGCCGCTGTGGTTCACGGCCAAACGCTGTGCAGCGAGAAAGTGTTCCACGGGCGAGGACGACGTTGCTGCGGTGGACAGCACTGCGTAGAGGGCCACAGCCAGAGCCTCCTCCGCCACCCAACCCAAGCCCAGCGCGGCGGTGAGGGAATCGCCGTTCAGGGGTTCGCCGTCGTGCGTGGAAAGCGTAAGGGCCGCCGCCAGACGGGCGAGCAGCTCGGCGTCGGGGGAGGGCTCGGCAGCGGCACGGTCCCGGGCGGACTCGGCCGCAGCCCGGAGCGGCAAGCCGCCCACCACCAGCTCATGGATGAGCCAGCTAAACGCCCCGGAGCTCTGGCGCGCGGAAGGGTGTCCGTGGGTCAGGGACGCGGCGTCGGAACTCATCTTGTAGACGGTTTCGGCCTCAACATTGGGCAGCAGGCCGTAAGGAGCGGAGCGCATGACCGTCCCGCAGCCCTTGGAATCAAGGTTCACGGGCCGGAAAGCCGTACCCATCTCACCCGTGGCGAGCCCGCTCAGGCAGGCGCTTCCCGGGTGGCGCTGGTGGTGCAGGACGCTCTGGGCATCAATCCAGCGCGGCGCCTGCTCGGGGGCGTGCTCGGCGCCGGGAACACCCTGGGTCTTGAACCAGCGCAGGTATGCCAGCCACTGGCAGGCGTTGATGTCCGCGCCCACGCCGTTGTTGGCCCATTCCAGGACATCCAGCAAACCATCCAGAGTGTAGAGGGTCATCTGGGTGTCGTCGGAAAAATGCACCGGCATCTGAGCCTGGGACAAGTCAACCAAGCCGGACGGGCCGTACCGGGCGGTGATTTCTGCCAGCGAATCAAACTCCACCAAATAGCCGAAGGCGTCGCCCAGCGCGCCTCCCATGAGTGTTCCTTGGACGCGGCTGGCAAAGCTGGCCGTTGGCTCGCCGGGGGACTGCGCTGCAATTGTCATGACACTAATTTACCGTCCTTCGGTGGGACATTCATGCCCAGTAGACTCGTAGCTGAACAACCACCCCACACTAATGAGGAGACCCATGCGCGAGCCTGCGTGGCGACGGACCGGGACGATGCCTGACTACAGGTTTTCCCTGGCCAACGAGCGGACGTTTTTGGCCTGGGTGCGCACTGCACTGGCCCTGCTGGCAGGGGCTGTGGCCATTGACCAGCTGGCACCGGAGATAGCACCGCCGGTGGTGCGCATCATCTTGTGCATGGTGCTGGCCCTGATTGGGGCCGTGCTGGCGGTGGTCAGCTACCGGCGCTGGGCCCATCAGGAACAAGCCATGCGCAACGATGAAGAGCTGCCGCATTCCTGGCTCATGCTCGGGATGACTATTGTGGTCTCTCTGGCGGCCATCGTTTTTGCCGTCCTGATTATGGTCCGGCCCTAATTTGGGTGCCACGCACGCCCCGGCCAGGGACCCCGGGCTGCAGCCCGAGCGGACGGCTCTGGCCTGGCGGCGCACCGTCATGAGTGCAATCATCGCCAGTGTCCTGATTTGGCGCGGCTGGATCCAAGCCCTTGCGGGTACCCAAACTGCTGCCGAGAGTGCCTCATTGATAGGCCAGGGCAGCCCGGCCCATATCGTTGGGCTGGGCATCTGCGCCGTGGTGGCCAGTGTGACAACCATCATTTTGGTGATGTGTTCGGTGGTCCGGATCCGCCTGCTGCACGCCGGGGTTGGGGTGTTGGAGAGCAGTGCCCACATCACCGTGCCAACTCTTATGGTACGCACAGCATCGGCCGCTATAGTTGCTCTGGCGCTCGCCACCATGTGTGCCATGGCCTTGGGGATTTAGTTCCCGGCGCAGCCCTTGACTTTATGTTTCCTACCGAAGGATTTCAACACCATGACTACACCCGGAACGGCTACGGCGCATGCCTACCCGCTCAGTACCCGCGTTGCCATTGAGGGGCTGGGCAGCTTCTTCATTGTGTTTGCAGGTCTGGCCACGGCACTGTTTAGCGCAACGGGGTCAGGCTCCACAGTGGGCTTCGCCTACGGGCTGGCCATGGTGGCCGTCATCATTTCCTTCGGGCACATCTCCAACGGCTACTTCAACCCGGCGTTTTCGTTGGGCATGGCCGTTGCCGGCCGCCTGAAGTACTCGGCCATGGCCCTGTACATCGTGGCCCAGACTGTTGGCGGCCTGCTGGCAACTGCTGTATTGCTGGCCCTGGTCAAGGTCATGCCGGCCGGTGCCACCCCCGAAACGCCCAAACTGTTCGGCGCACTGGCCAACGGTTTTGACTCGCATTCCCCGTCCCAGGTGCCCATGGTGGGCGTGCTGATCGTGGAAATTGTTGCCGTTGCCGTGCTGACGGCACTGATTCTGGGCATCACCTCTGCCCGCAACACCACCTCGCTTGGCCCCGTCGGCATTGGCCTGGGCTTTGCTGTGGCCATCGGCATCACCATGCCCCTGAGCAACGGTTCGCTGAACCCGGCCCGCGCCACCTCCGTGGTTTTCCTGGCCGAGTCCTGGGCCGCCGGCCAGCTGTGGTTGTTCTGGCTCGCCCCGCTCTTTGGTGCAGCCTTGGCCGCAGCCATTTTCCGTTCCTTCGCTCCTTCCGCGTCCCTGGTTGCTGCGGATCTGACGGACGACGCCGCTGCTCCCGCAGCTGATGCCGCCACCATTGATTCTTCCGATTCTTCGGATTCTTCGGCAACGCAGGTCGAGACGGACAAGCTGCCCAAGCCAGTGCCTGCATCCGGCCACGACGGCGCAGCTGCCCGGAAGGCTGCCCCGACTGAGGGTGTTAAGACTGACGGTGCCGATAGTGACAGTGCCGCTACTGACAGGGCCGTGATTGACGACGCCCAGGCGTTCTTCGACGGCCGCAAGAAGTAACCCGCATTTCCTTTTCCAACTGACCCGCAGAAAACGCCGAAAAACACGGTAAAACCGTGAATTTTCGGCGTTTTCTGCGGGTCAGTTGGCTTTGGCGCTAGGCTTGGTGGATGCTGATCTTCTCCCTCCTGTTTCTTGCCGCGTGCTCACTGGGCATTGCTGCCGCCAATCATGCGTGCGCCGCAGGGAAAATCAAGAAGAATCCGTTGCTTGGCATTCGAACAGCCAAAACTATGGTCAATGAGGACACCTGGAAGGCCGGGCACGCCGCCGCCGTGCAGCCGCTCTGGGTCAGTGGCATTGCCGCGGCAGCCATTTCCTTGGCCGGGTTATTGTTCTTGGAGGACCCCAACACCCAGCTCGTCATGGTTTTCCTAGCGTGCGCCCTGCTGGTCACAGCAGTCATTTACGGTGCCAAGCTGGCAAATGTTGCTGCTGTGGAAGCTTTGACCGTAGAAAAAGCGCGCCGCTAAGCATCTTCCCCGGTTTGGCCTCCACCCGCACGCCCTGGCTGTGACAGAAATGTCGGTGCCCTCCTATAGCGTGGAACCATGAAGCTACTTCACACCTCCGACTGGCATTTAGGCAGGTCCTTCCACGGTGTTGGCACCCTCGCTGCACAACACCGGTTTGCCGATCAGCTCCTGGAAACAGTCACCTCAGAAAACGTCGATGTGGTCCTGGTTGCCGGGGATGTCTACGACCGCGCACTGCCCAGCGTGGATGTTGTGAATCTCTTCGATGACATCCTGGCCAGGCTCAACGCTGCCGGCGTGCAGGTGGTGGTGAGCAGTGGCAACCATGATTCCGCGACACGGCTTGGCTTTGGTGGCAGGCTGCTGGAGAGCGCCGGTGTGCATTTGCGCACGCGGCTGGCGGATCTGGCCGTGCCAATTCTGCTTCCCTTGGATGGCAGTGCCAGCGGCGACGACGGCGAGCCGCCTGCCACCGTTGCCATTTACGGCATTCCCTTTCTGGAACCCCGACTGGCAGCCCAAGATCTGGGCGTGGAAAACCCCACACACTTCAGCGTGACGGAGGCAGCCCTCAAACTCATTGCTGCAGATCTGGCCACGCGCGCGCCAGGAACCCCCAGTGTGGTTCTGGCCCACACCTTTGCCAGCGGCGGGATCTCCTCGGCCAGTGAACGTGAACTGTCCATTGGGGGTGTTGGTGCCGTCCCCCTGGACCTTTTTGAGCCCTTCAGCTATGCGGCACTGGGGCACTTGCACGGGCCCCAGACGCTGAGCCATTCGGTGCGCTACTCCGGTTCGCCGCTGCCGTACTCCTTCTCCGAAGCCAAACACAACAAGGGTGCGTGGCTGGTGGAAATCACTGCCACGGGTTTGGGGGAGGTGCGCAAGGTGGACTGGGCGCCGGAGCGTGGGTTGAGCATCCTCAGCGGCAAATTGGAGGAGTTGCTCTCGTCAGTCGATTTTGACCAGGCGGAAGAACACTTCTGCCAGATCACCCTCACCGACAACGACCGCCCAGAACAGGCCATGGAGCGGCTGCGTGTGCGGTTCCCCAACACGCTGGTGTTGATGTTCGCCCCGGACATTGCGCGTGAGTCCGATCAACAAAGTTACGGTGAGCGGATTTCCGCCGCGGCCAATGAGCTGGACCTCTGCTGTGGTTTCCTTGACCATGTGCGGCACCGGCCCGCGAACGACGACGAACAAAAAGTTTTGCGCGAAGCCTTGACTGCGGTCCGGGCACAGGAGGCGTCCCTATGAGGATTCACCGTTTGGAAATCCAGGCCTTTGGTCCGTTTGCCGGGCGTGAAGTGGTGGACTTTGACGAGTTGGGTGCCCAGGGCATCTTCCTGCTCAATGGTTCCACGGGAGCCGGGAAGACAAGCGTCCTGGACGCCATTGCCTACGCCCTCTACGGACAGGTTCCAGGAGCAAGGCAGGGCACCAGCGGGCAGCTGCGCAGCCACCACGCGGGCGAGGGTGTTGGCCCCGAGGTTTTGTGTGAATTCAGTGCCGGCGGGCGGCGTTTGGAGGTCCAGCGCAAGCCCGAGTGGATGCGTCCGGTAAAGCGCGGCCAGGGCACCACCCGGGAGCAGGCCAGCACCCAATTGCGCGAGCAAACCGCCGACGGTTGGGAAGTGAAGTCCACCCGCAACGATGAAGCTGCGGCTGAAATTCAGGGACTGTTGGGCATGACCATGGCGCAGTTCACCAAAGTGGTTTTGTTGGCCCAGGGGGATTTTGCCGCGTTCCTGCGTGCCACTGCCGAGGAACGCCAAACATTGTTGCAAAAACTCTTTGGCACCGACATTTACAAGGACTTGGAGGTCCGCCTGACCGCCGAGTCCAGACAGGCAAACACTGATGTTGCTGCCGGTCTGAATGAGTTGGCAGCTACGCAGCAGTTGGCCCGCAGCCAGAGCGCGCCCACCCTGGCCGCCGACGTTGCCGCTCAAGCCCAAGCATCCCCGCCCGAGCAGGACACGGACGCAGTGGACATTGCAGAACTTGCCGGCCTGGAGCTATTTGCCGAACTGGGTCGACAGGTGGCGCTGGCGGTTGCGGCCGCGCAAGGCCGTGCGGCGCAGGCAGAGCAACAACACGATCACCTTGAGGAGGCTGTGCGGGACGCGCAGGCCCGCAGCGCGCGCCACACGGCGCTGGCTTCGGCACTGGCGGAGCAGCTCAGGCTCGCCGGGCTGGCTGAGCAGTCCCGGCTATGGCGCGACCAGCAGGAACAGCACCACGAAGCCCAAGTCCTTGCGGCGGTGGTGGATGCTGCTGTGACAACATCTCAGGCTGGCCAGCAGGCGCGCGCAATGGTGGCCTCTGCTGCGGCCAGTTTCAGCACCAATGAGGTGGCCGTGGCGTTGCTGGGCCAACCCGTGGATACTGCTGGCGCCAGCGCCTTGGAAACCGTGGACCGTGAGCTGACAACACAGCTGGCCGCTGTGGCAGCCGTGCTGCCGGATGAAGTGCGGCTCGGTGAAAAAACCACCTTGCTCGCCAGCAACCGGAGCTCGCTTTCGCTTGTCCTGACGCTCCAGCAAGAGCAAGGCGAAGCAGTGGGTGCGGCAAGGACACGACTAGACCAGATTCAAGGTCAGCTGACGGCACTGCGTGAGGGCGCGCAGAGCGTGGAACTCACACAACAAGCAGCACAGCAGGCAGAGAGCCTTGTTCACACCATCATCGAACACACAGCCCAACAACTGTTGGTCACGCACCTGGCGGAGGCAGAAAGCAGTGCGCGCGGCCAGGCTCTCGACGCCAAGGAAACGTGGCTTCAGGCCTTCGATCGCCGGCTCAGCCAGGTTGCCGGTGAACTGGCGGCCGACTTGGTGGACGGCGACCCGTGCCAAGTCTGCGGCAGCACAGTGCATCCGGACCCCTCTCCCTTAGCCAGCTCCGGAGCAGACCTGCCCAAGGCCGAGAAAGCAGCCAAGCAGGCCCACGAGCTGGCCGAGAAAATGGCCAATACGGCACGTACGGAGCTGGCTCAGGGCCAGAGCACTTTGGCCGTTCTGGTGGAACGCGGAGGAACGGGCAAGCTCAACGACGCACAGGATGCGGTGGTGCAGGCAACGATGGCCCATGAACGGGCCAGCAAAACTGTGAGCGAGATTGCCGCCCTGGCCGCCGAGGCCGCCACCCAAGAGGAACACCTTGCCGCGGCCCGGTCAGCCGGCCTGGCCGCGGCAGAACGCGCGGCTGCACTGAGTGCCACCAATGCGGCATTGGGCCAAGAAATTGAGCTCCTGAATGAGCAGCTGACGCTGGCCCGCGACGGATACCCGTCGTTGGCGTTGCGGCAGGCCGCCCTGACCCAGGCACAAGTGCCCGCCGATGCGCTTTTGCGAGCCGTCCGTGAGCGCGGCACGGCGATGCAGGCCCAGGAAGCGGCAGCCATTGCCCTGACACAAGCCCTGGCGGCATCCGACTTTTCCGATGTTGCACAGGTCAAGGAAGCCCTGCTCAGCCCTTCGGAGGCGGCGGCCGTGGACAAGGACTTGAAGGACTACACCAGGGCTGTTGCTGTCAACGCGGACAGACTGGCGGCAGCCGACGCGGTACTGGCCGCTCAGGAAGCAGCGGCAAACGTCCCCGTCCCCACAGTTGCGGAACTAGAGGCCCTGCGCAGTGCGGCCAAGGACGCCCAAACGCACGCACGTGCCGGTGCCGTGGCTCTGGGGCTGGCAGAATCGGCTGCGGGCCAGCTTGCGGCCACGGAAATTTCCTTCAGGAAGCTGGAGGCAACCGTGGCGCCACTGCGTGAACGGGCTGCTTTGTTGGCCGGGCTCGCTGATGTGGTGCGCGGATCCGGTGACAACAGGTACAAGATGACGCTGACCAGCTATGTTTTGGCGGCCCGGCTGGAACAGGTGGCCCAGGCGGCGTCCCTGCGCTTGTCTACCATGAGCGACGCCCGGTACACCCTGCGCCATAGCGACGCAAAAACCGGCGGAAACAGAAAATCGGGGCTGGGCCTGGAAGTCGTTGATCAGTGGACCGGCGTGAGCCGGGACACCGCCACGTTGTCCGGTGGGGAGTCGTTCATGGCGTCCTTGTCCCTGGCGCTGGGATTATCAGATGTTGTGCAGCAGGAATCCGGCGGACTGGACATGGAAACCCTCTTCGTTGACGAGGGCTTTGGCAGCCTTGACGAGCAATCCCTGGAGCAAGTCATGGATGCGTTGGAAGGCCTGCGCGACGGCGGGCGCATGATTGGCCTGGTCAGCCACGTGGCGGAGATGAAGACACGGATCCCCATGCACCTGCACGTCTTGAAGGGCCGCAGCGGTTCCACCCTGACAGTGGGAAGCCTCGAATAGTTCCGGCCCGGCCCGATCCCCACTAGACTGGAAACGTATTTGGGTTCGGTGTACCGGGTGGGGGGACGGTGCACGCGTATTTTGAGCTGACCGGATAAACATGACTTCCTCACTTCCCAGCCTCCCGAACCCCATTTCCACCCCTGAGCCGCCCGCCCCAGACAACGCGGGCAAGGGTGGCCGTTATGGCATGCTGCCTCGGCTGGCCGGGAAAAGCTACATCCCGCTGGGCCTCTTTGCCCGCGTGCCCCTGGCCATGCTCACCATTGGTGTCCTCACTCTGGTCACGGCCGTCAGTGAGTCCTATGCGATTGGTGGCTACGCCGCCGGTGCCGTGGGCGTAGGTGCGGCCATTGGTGCCCCCTTGGTGGGGTATCTCGCCGACAGGTTCGGCCAAAAACGAGTCCTGCTGGTCTCCGCGGTGTCCAACGCCGTGCTGGTGTGCGCCGTGGTGCTCATGGCCTACGGCATCGGCGAATTCACCGTTGGCGCCACCGTGGCCATGCTGGCCGCTGCGCTGCTGGCCGGGGCCAGTTCTCCCCAGGTGGGGCCGTTGTCCCGGGTACGGTGGATGGCGCTGAGCAAGAAGCTGCCCAAGAAGGAACAAGGCCCACTGGTGGACACGGCCTTGTCCCTGGAAGGCACCGCCGACGAAGTGACCTTTGTGCTGGGGCCGGCCCTGGTTGGCCTGCTGGCATCACTCGTGGCACCCTGGCTGCCACTGGTCCTGGCCGCAGCCATGACGGTGACACTGGTGACACTTTTTGCCATCCACCCCACCCAGGCCGCCGTCGGAGCACGCCAAAACTCAGTGACCAGCAACGCCGGATACATCCCCGCCGAACCCATCAAATGGTTGCGTGTTGCCGTCCCTGTGTTCGGCATGGTCTGCATGGGGGCGTTCTTCGGATCCTCCCAGACAGCCTTGACGGCGTTCACCGGTGTGCACGGTTCCGTGGACCAGGCCGGACTGATGTATGCCGTCATGGGTGCCAGTTCCGCAGTGACCGCCCTGTCCGTGGCCTATTGGCCCGTGGCCTTCAGGCACGCCTGGCGCTGGGTGCTGACGGCCGGGCTGATGGCCGCCGGGACCCTGGCCTTCCTGCTGCCGGACTCCCTGGGCTCCATGATCATCGTCCTGTTGCTGGTGGGCCTCCCTGTTGGTCCCACCATGGTCACCATTTTCAGTGTGGGCAGCGTCATTGCCCCGCCACAGTGGATGGGCACGGTCATGACAGCCCTGGCCAGCGGCATTGTGGCAGGCACCGCGCTGGGATCCTCGATCGCCGGTTCGCTGGCCCAAACCGTGGGCTACCACACGGCATTCGTGGTCCCCATTGTTGCCGCCAGCGCCCTGTTTGTGATGGGTGTTGTCTCAGCCGTTGTGCTGCGAAAAAACCTCAGCCGAGGAAATTCAGCGCAGCAGCCTTAAACTCTCTGGAGGTCACCGTGTTGTTGTGTGTGCGCCCCGCTACGACCATCATGGTGGCACCGGTGCAAAGCCCGGCCAGGCGGTCCATGGTGGCGGCCCTTTCATCATGTTCCCCGGCAACCAGTAAAACGGGCATGCGCGGCACGGCGTCCGTGGGATCAAAGGGTTCCATTTTGACTGCCTGAATCAGTGACAGCAGGGCGAAAATGTCGTTGGAGGGGACCAGCTGGGCCATGTTGAGCAGCCATGCTGTTGACTCATCGGCAATGGGGGTGCCGTCGTTGAGGAAATTCTGGGCCGCGGCCAGGTCAAAATCAGCCAGCGGGTCCTGTGGATTGGGTCCGCCCAACACCATTTTACGGACCAGTTCCGGCTGCGTGGCGCCAAATTCCCAAGCCAACCGCGAACCCAGTGAATAGCCGATCACATCGACACCGCTGCCGGGTTCCCCGGGCACCAAGGGGCGCACTCCTTGATCGACGAGGACTTGCAGCAGATCGGCGCGGATCTTTCCCGGCGTATAGGAGTCCAAGTCGTACGGGGAGCTGCTGCTGCCATGGCCGGGCAGATCCACGCCAATCACGTGGCGCCCGGCATCATTGAGGGCCTTGACCCAGCCGGTTTTGACCCAATTCAGCTCCACGGATGAGGCAAAGCCGTGAATCAAAAACACGGGAGGCAGTGGGGCCGGTGTGGCACTGTCAAAGACCAGAACGTTCAGCCCTGTATCCCCGCCTTCCACGCTGTGGGGAGCCACCGCTACTGTGTGCTTGCCTGGGGCATTCATGACTCCACCTTCCACGCGGTGGCCCGCGCCGCCGTCGTACGTCCAGAGTAGCGAAAACTTCAGGCGAACGGTGAACGGTGTGCGCGCCGTTGCGCACGCCGTCCAACTGAGGGGTGGCTTAGCTTGACACCGGACGGCGCTGGAAGCGTTGAGCCAGTGCGCAAACAACGGCGATGCCGGCCACGAGGGTGAACGTGCCGAACAGCTGGCCCCGGCTGGATTCTCCGATGAAGCCCACGGCAAAGATCGCGGCCAGAAGTACCAGCCCGAAGATGGTCAGCGCGGGAAACGCCTTCATGCGCAGGGGCAGGACGGTACCGTCCCGGTCCGCCCGTCGCCGCAGGATCAGCTGTGATACCAAGGCGATGCCCCAGACGATCAGGCAGGTGGACCCCACCAAGTTCAGCAGCGCGTCGAGGACCCGGTTCGGGAACAGCAGCTCCAGGACTACAGCGGCAAAGCCGAAACTGACCGAAACGGCCACGGCTGCCAAGGGAACCTGGCGCGCGGTGGTGCGGGAAAAAATGCGGGGGGCCTCGCCACGGTCAGCCAGCGAATAAATCATGCGGGAGGCGCCGTAGAGGTTGGCATTCAACGCCGACAGCAACGCAGCCACGGCCACCAGCGTGATTGCCGTGCCGGCCCATTCAATCCCGGCGACGTTGAGCACGGCAGCGAACGGGGAGCTGAGATCCGGTGAATTCCAGGGCAAAACTACCGCGATGATGAAGATGGAGCCAATGTAGAACACCAGGATGCGCCAGACAACTGTGCGCACCGCAATGGCCACACTGCGCTGGGGATCCGCTGTCTCCGCGGCGGCGACCGCCACGATTTCCGTGCCGCCAAAGGCAAAGACCACCACAAAGAGGCCGGTGGCTATTCCTGACAGGCCGTTCGGGGCAAAGCCGCCGTTGTTGACTAGATTGCCCAGTCCCGGTGACGGTGTCCCGGGCAGCCAGCCCAGCAGGAGCAGCGCGCCAAACACGAGGAACAAGACAATGGCGCCAACCTTGAGCAGCGCAAACCAAAATTCAAATTCACCATAGTTTTTCACCGACGTCAGGTTAATCGCCGTGAAGGTGACCATGAAAATCAGGGTCAGCGCCCAAACGGGGATGACCGGCCAAACACTGACTAGCAGGGCGGCCGCCCCGAGTGCTTCGGCGGCAATCACCACCACCAGCTGCAGCCACCACAGCCAGCCCACCGTGGAACCGGCCACCGGACCCATGGCCTTTTGTGCGTACACGGAGAACGCGCCGGAGTTTGGGTGGGCGGCAGCCATTTCACCCAGCGCCCACATGACCAGGATGATCAGGGTGCCCGCGGCCAGGTAGGAAATCAGGACGGCGGGCCCGGCCTCGGCCAAACCCTTCCCGGAACCCAGGAAGAGCCCCGCACCGATGGCGCTGCCGAGCCCCATCATGGTGAGTTGGCGTTGTTTCAGCGAGTGGCCCAGGCCCCCACTGCGGGCGTTGGAGTGGTCCTTCACATCTCCCCCGGGGGTGCCCGAGCCTGCTTGTGAGGGGGCGCTTTGATTGGCGCCTGTATCAACAGGCCCCTTGGGTGTTGGCTTTGAGGGGCTCATGGGGCAAGTGCTTCCTGGGTGTGGGACATACCGCAAGAGCTGAGAAAGCAAGCGGTGCGGGCAACAAGTCGATAGTGCCCTGCCTAGGATTATCCCCCGAAAACAGCGGGACTTTGTCATCGGCTTATGGTGGGGATCACTCTGGACACTATTTGCTGATGCGTTGTTTGAGTCGTAAGCTTAGTTGTAGTCAAGTTGACTATAACTAGATTTGATAGTTCGGGGTGGTGAAAATGCAGCAACAGTCCAGGCTTGGTTCCAGCGTAGGGTCAGGCACGCTTGCCGGCATTGCCCCGGCCGCGGCGCCCCTTGAGGTCCAGCTGCCAGAGGTCCAGCTGCCAGAGGTCCGGCTGCCAGCGGTCCCGCTGCCTGTGGGGGCCGCCAATGTGAGCGAACGGCTGGCACAAGCACCTGCCCTGGCAATTTCCACCGTCATCTTTGCCCTGCGGCCCAGCGAATCCAGCGGCCGCCCCACCCTGTGGCTTCCTCTGGTGCGCCGCATCCGTGAGCCGTTCATTGGGCAGTGGGCGCTGCCTGGCGGTCCGCTGACCCAGGCCGATTCCCTGCAGGATGCTGCCGCCCGCAACTTGGCGGACACCACCGGGCTGGCGCCGAACTATCTTGAACAGCTCTACGCTTTCGGCGGCCTGCACCGCTCACCCAGCCAGCGCGTGGTCTCCATTGTGTATTGGGCCATGGTCCAATCCACCGAGGCTGCCATGGCCAGGGAATCCGAAAATGTGAAGTGGTTCCGGGCTGGCGAGCTGACCGAGCTGGCCTTTGACCACAAGCAAATTGTTGACTACGCCCTGTGGCGCCTGCGCAACAAAATGACCTACGGCTCCATCGCCTACTACCTGCTGGGTGAGAAGTTCACTTTGGCACAGGTGCGCGAGGTGTATGAGGCCGTGTTGGGCAGGACCGTGGATCCTGCCAACTTCCGCCGCCAGCTCAAACAGGCGGCGCACATTGAAGCCACGGACGAGTACCTGCAGGGCGGCAAGCACCGTCCCCCCAGGCTCTACCGCTACACCGGAGACACCTTCTCCGACTCGCCGTCACCCTAGGCACCAGCAACTCCCCAAAACCCCCGCATTTTCCTGTTACCGGACCAACGTCACCGCTACGGAGCAAGCCATGTCATCTGTCAACACCACCATCCAGCTCATGACCCGTGAGGAAGCCCTTGCCGCGGGCAAGGCCGGCCGCGAGCAGTCCAGCTGCAGCACCGAGCTCTCCAAGGGCCCCTGGGAATTTGACCTGGCCGAGGCGCTCGCCGGCACTCCGGGCTACGGCCCCGGCGCCTCCAGCGAGGACAAGGCCCCCCAGGAGACCCCCCAGCAGGGCCAGCTGCCGCAGGAATACAAGGACGCCTCCGACGCCGAGCTCAAGGCGCGCATCCTTGGCGCTAAGGCTGAACTGGGGGAACGCGTCGTCGTGCTGGGGCATTTCTACCAGCGCGATGAGGTGGTGGAATTTGCCGACTTTGTGGGGGACTCCTTCCAGCTGGCCAACGCCGCCAAGAACCGCAGCGAGGCCGAGGCCATTGTCTTCTGCGGTGTGCACTTCATGGCCGAGACGGCCGACATGCTCTCGGGCAGTCACCAATCGGTCATCCTGCCCAACCTGGCCGCGGGCTGCTCCATGGCTGACATGGCGGATCTGCCCTCCGTAGAGGCCTGCTGGGCCCAGTTGGAAAAGCTCTATGGCACCGAGCCCGACGCCGAGGGCCGGGTTCCTGTCATCCCCGTCACCTACATGAATTCCTCGGCTGCGCTGAAGGCTTTCTGCGGTGAGCACGGCGGCATTGTGTGCACCTCATCGAACGCCTCAACAGTGCTGGAATGGGCTTTTGCGCGGGGCCAGCGCGTGCTGTTCTTCCCGGACCAGCACCTGGGCCGCAACACGGCCAAGGCCATGGGTGTTGCGTTGGCGAACATGCCGCTGTGGAACCCGCGCATGCCTCTGGGCGGCAACAGCGAACAGGTCATGACCGATGCCAAGGTGGTGCTGTGGCAGGGGTTCTGCTCCGTCCACAAGCGCTTCACCGTGGCGCAGATTGCGCAGGCCCGGATTGATTTCCCCGGCGTGCGGGTGGTGGTGCACCCGGAGTGCCCCATGGAGGTGGTGGATGCCGCTGACGAGGCCGGCTCCACGGACTACATTCTCAAAGCCATCCAAGGCGCCCCGGACGGCAGCACCTTCGCCATTGGCACCGAGATCAACATGGTCAACAGGCTGGCGGCACAGTACCCGCAGCACACCATCTTCTGCCTTGACCCGGTGATCTGTCCCTGCTCCACCATGTACCGGATCCACCCCGGCTACCTGGCCTGGGTGCTGGAGGGGCTGCTGCGCGGTGAGGTGCTCAATCAAATCACGGTGCCGGAAGCCACGGCCGTCAACGCCCGCATTGCCCTGGAACGGATGCTCGCGGCCAAGCCCAGCCAGGCCCAACCAGCTGCGCCGCTGTCATGACAGCGCGGAACTCGCACCTGGTGGTGGTGGGCAGCGGCATAGCTGGGCTGTACAGCGCGCTGCTGGCCGCCGAGGCGGGACTGCGGGTGACGCTGCTGACCAAGGGCAAGCTCGCCCACAGCAACACCCACTTTGCCCAGGGCGGGATCTGTGCCGTGCTGTCCCCGGGAGAGGCCGCCCCCGGGGACAGTGTTGCCGCGCACATTGCCGACACCCTCAAAGCCGGGGCGGGACAATGTGATCTTGAAGCCGTGCGCATCCTGTGCAGCGAGGCAGCGTCAGATATCGCAGCGCTGGAACGTTTCGGTGTGGCGTTTGACCGAGACCCGGAGACCGGGCGCCGGGCGTTGGGCCTGGAGGGGGCGCATTCGGCCGCCCGCATCCTCCACGCGGGCGGCGACGCCACAGGGGCGGCCATCGCCGACGGCCTGATCCGGGCCGTGCTTGACGCGGCCGCCCTGGGCACCCTCACCATTGAAGAAGACGCTTTTTTGCAGGAATTGCTGGTGCGGCAAGGCCGTGTGACGGATGTGTTGTTCCGCCGTTCGCGCGAGGCCGCGGACTCCGTGACCCTGCCTGCCGATGCCGTCCTGCTGGCCACCGGCGGTGCCGGCCAGCTCTTTGAATTCACCACCAACCCCGAGGTGGCAACGGCCGACGGCGTGGCCGCCGCGTGGCGGGCGGGGGCACTGCTGGCGGACCTGGAGTACTTTCAATTCCACCCAACCGCCCTGGCCGTTGGCAAGAACTTCCTCATATCCGAAGCCGTACGGGGAGCCGGGGCCGTGCTCCGCGACGCATCCGGCGAGGCCTTCATGCTCAGTTTCCACCCCGACGGCGAGCTGGCGCCCCGCGATGTGGTCTCGCGCAGCATTGCCGCCCACCTGGCCCGCAGCAGCGAAGGTGCCGCGTCCGCAGATTCGCCCCGGACCGTTTTCCTTGACGCCACGGCCGTGGAGAAGCTCCATGGTGCCGGGTACCTGGCCAAGCGGTTCCCCACGATTGACGCCATGACCGGCGCACTGGGCTTTGACTGGTCACGGGAATGGCTGCCGGTTGCGCCGGCGGCGCATTATTGGATGGGTGGGGTGGCCACCAACCTCAACGCCCAAACGTCCCTGCCCGGGTTGTACGCCGCAGGCGAGGTGGCCTGCACGGGAGTCCACGGCGCCAACCGGCTGGCCTCCAACTCGCTCCTTGAGGGGCTTGTCTTTGGCCGACGGGGCGTTGCTGCGTTCCTTGCCGAAACACACGACGCCGAAACACACGACGCCGAAACACACGACGCCGAAACGCAGGGCGCCGAAGCGCAGGACGCGCATCCGCTCGCCGCCAGTTGGCCTGAACTACCCGTTACGGGCACGGTGCGCCCGGGTGTCCTTGAACCGACAGCCACGAAAAAGCCCACAGCCCCGGCGGCAGAGCCGTTTAGCCGTCTGGCCCTGCGCTCCCTGATGAGCGGCCATGTAGGTGTGGTCCGGGACGGGGCGGGCCTGCGTCACGCCCAAGCCGTGCTCGCTAACTGGCGCTCGCAGTCCCTCGGCGAAGGCATCGCAGGAACCTCGGCGGAGGCCGCCGAATCCAGGAACCTGCTCTTGGTGGCAGAACTTCTGGTGCATGCGGCCCTGGCCCGTGAGGAGTCGGTGGGTGCCCATTGCCGCAGCGACCACCCCGGTGGCGACCAGGGCACCCGTGCCTCCCGCTTCTGGATCAACACCAACTCCTGCCCCGCCACGGAGCAAACCACCAGCCTTGCCGAACTTGAAAGTGAATCAGTATGAACGCGCTCCACACAGTCCCGCCCGCAGCCACCGCAACAGCCACGTTGCCAGCCCTCCCGGCCACGGCCGTGGAGACCATCCTGCGGGCTGCGTTCCTGGAGGATGCCCCGTATGGTGACATCACCTCCGCCACCTTGCTGCCCGCCCAGGCCCAGGCCACGGCCTGGCTGGTCGCCCGGGAACCGGGCATCTTCTCCGGCGGCGAGGTGTTCACAGCTGCCATGCTCATGCAGGACCCCAGGGCCCAAGTTGAGCAGCTGATTGCCGAGGGGCAGCCTTTTGACGCGGGCACCCGCATCATGCGCGTCACGGGTCTGGCCCGCGGTGTGCTGACGGCTGAGCGCATTGCCCTGAACCTGACCCAGCGCATGAGCGCCATTGCAACCCAGACGGCGGAATATGCGGCCCTGATCGCGAACACCAAGGCAAGGGTGACGGACACCCGCAAAACCACCCCGGGTTTGCGCGTGCTCGAACGCCATGCTGTTCGCTGCGGCGGCGGACACAACCACCGGTTCTCGCTTTCCGACGCTGTCCTGGCCAAGGACAACCACCTGGCAGTCTTGACCGGGGGAGACCTGGGCAAGCTGACAGCTGCCCTGTCCGGGGTGCGGGCGCAGTTGCCTCACACCGTCCACTTTGAGGTTGAGGTGGACAGCATTGAGCAAATCGAAGCAGTGCTGGCAGCCGGCGTGGACACCATCATGTTGGACAACTTCAGCAATGAGCAGCTGGTGGCGGGTGTTGCCTTGGTCAGTGGCCGGGCGCTGGTAGAGGCCAGCGGCAACGTCAACCTGGGCACCATCGCCGCAATTGCCCAAACAGGTGTGGACATCATTTCCGTTGGCGCGCTCACCCACAGCGTCCGGGCCTTGGACCTTGGCCTGGACATCGCCATCGAGGCCTGAGCCGTGATCTTCCTGGACGCCGCAGCCACCACGCCCGTACGGCGCGAGGTCATTGAGGCGATGTTCCCGTTTCTGACGAACCAGTTTGGCAACCCCTCCAGCCACCATGAGCTGGGGCAGCTGGCAGCCAAAGCTTTGGCAGGGGCCAGGGAGCAATGCGCGGCCGTTCTGGGCTGCCACGCGGAGGAATTGATCTTCACCTCCGGAGGTACCGAGGCGGACAACCTGGCGCTCAAGGGCATTGCCTTGGCGCGTCGGGCCGCCAATCCTGCCCGCAACCGTGTTGTCATCAGTGCCATTGAGCACCCTGCCATTGCGGACTCCGCCGACTACCTGAGCCGGGTTCACGGTTTTGTGGTTGAGCTGGTGCCCGTGGGCCCCGACGGCGTGGTGGATCCTGCGGTGTTCGCCGCGGTGCTGGGCGGTGCTAGGGCAGGCAGTGCTGGGGCAGGCAGGGACGACGGCGGCACGAAGGTGCCCGGCGCGGATGTGGCGATCGCTTCGGTCATGTATGCCAACAACGAGGTGGGCACGCTCCAGGACATCCCCGTGCTGGCCGGGATTGCCCGCAGTCACGGCGTACCGTTCCACAGCGATGCCGTCCAGGCCGCTGGCTGGCTGGATTTGGACGTCAACCGGCTCGGTGTTGATGCCCTGAGCATCTCCGGGCACAAGCTGGGGGCGCCCAAGGGTGTTGGCTTGCTGTACGTGAAGGGCTCAGTGCCGCTGGAACCGCTGATCCACGGTGGGGGCCAGGAAGGCGGCATCCGCTCAGGCACCGAAAATGTGGCGTTCGCCGTGGCCCTGGCCACGGCGTTGCGACTCTCCGAGGCGGGCCGGGCAGAGTCCGCGGTTCGCGTCGCTGCCCTTCGGGACGGCTTCATAGACAGCGTGTTGGAGCAAATACCTACAGCCAGTTTGACGGGTCATCGCAGCAGCCGCCTGCCCGGCGTGGCATCGTTTTGCTTCCCAGGGACCAGCGGGGAGTCGTTGCTGTTGGAACTCGAGCGGCAATCCATCATGTGCTCCTCCGGATCGGCCTGTGCCGCCGGCTCCGATGAACCCTCAGCCGTGTTGAGCGCCATGGGCGTGGAACGCGCTGTGGCGCAGACGGCCTTGCGATTTAGCTTCGGCGCGGACGTTGCCGAGAATGATCTGGTGCTAGCTGCGCGTGAATTGGTGGCGGCCGTGGCCACGGTGGGCAAGCTGGGACGCTGAGGCAACGCGAGCCCAGAAATCAGCAGGCGAATTAGGGCAGAAAATTGGCACTAATTAGTTGGCCGTGTTTGGGCGTACGGTAGGAAGAAATCGGGCCACGCACGGCCGGATTACTGCACGCAAGGAGAGCATCATGACTGCCACAGTTCCCGTCACCGAATGCGCCGTGGAAAACTGTTCCTTCAACGATCACACCCATTGCGGGGCCGCGGGCATCACCATTGGCGGCAACGCCGACCACGCCCAGTGCGCCACCTTCATTGATACCGGCGTTCATGGCGGCCTGCCGAAGGTGCTGGCGTCAGTGGGCGCTTGCCAGCGCACCGAATGCATCCACAACGATCACCTTATGTGCGGTGCCGACTCGGTGCGTGTGGGGCCCGGCGCAGACAACGCCGACTGCCTGACCTACGAGCACACCAACTAGCGAACTGCTGCGCGCCCGGCGTCGCCGCGACGCTAACCCGTGGTGGCGGGGCGGCGCAGCCTGCGGAAAATCCAATACCGCATCATCAGGAAGCGGGTCACCGCAGAGGCAACATTCCCGGCGACTATCACCACCAGCTCCACAAGAAGTGAGGCGTTGGGGGAGACCTCGTGCAAGACCCACAGACTGCCGCTGGTGAACATCAGCGCCAGCAACATGACCCACAGGCCGCGCCGCTGGTCCCGCCACCACAGCGCCCGGTCCGTGATGCCAAAACTCAGTCTCCGGTTCAGGTCAGTATTGAGCACCGAACAAAGGAAAAGGGACAAGGCGTTGGCCCATTGCAGGCCCAGCAGGGGGCGCAAACTGGCAAAAATGGTCATGGAGATCACTGTGCAAATGATGGCGACCAGGGCAAAGCCGCGCAATTGCGCGGCCAGCACTGGGTAGCGCTGCAACCATTGCGGGCGCGCAGAAAAGAACCCGCTGGGCCCTGCGCCAATGTCAGGATCCACGGGGGATGGTTCGGTAGCTGCTGTCGTTGCCATGGATAACCAATAATGCCAGCGGAACTAGACCCCGGCAACCACGGGGTTGCGGAGTTCGCCAATCCCGCCCACCCGGCAGATGACTTCATCTCCCGGGGTGATCTGGCGGCACTCGGCCGGGAATCCTGTCATGATGACGTCCCCGGGCACCAGGGTCATAAAGCCGCTCAGGTACACCAGAATCTCCTCCACGCCCCACCCGAGATCGTTGCTGGAGGCCGGGGCCAGCTCTGTGCCGTTGTGCACAATACTGATGGGCACGCCGTCGTCCGCCAGACCAACAACAATCCACGGGCCCAAGGGGGTGAAGGTGTCCGGGCTCTTGGCGCTGATCCACAGCTCATCGGACTTTTGCGCATCGCGGGCGGAGACGTCGTTGCCAATGGTGAAGCCCAGGATGGCTTCACGCGCATTCTCCAGGGTCAGGTTCCGTGCGGGCTGGCCTATGACGACAGTCAGTTCGGCCTCCGGGTCAACGTAGCCCACGGTGGGGCTGAGCTCAATGGCGTCGCCGGGGCCAACCACAGAGCTGGCGGCCTTGTGAAAGGCCTGGGGCGGCAGGGCACGGCCGGGGGCGCCGGTGTTGTGCGCCATGCCGAAGACATTGGCGGGGGCGCAGGGGGCCAAGAACGTGAACTGGGCCTCCGTTACAGAATCTCCCACGGCCCAGCCGTCACGGGCAGCGGTGTTTTGATTGGCGGCCGAGGTGGGGAACGGGGTTTCCATCCGCGTCCAGATGCGGCCCTCGGGGCTGTCAAAGTCGGTGGCGTCATTGCGCACAAAGAATTGCTCGGGCAGCGGCGCCGCCACAGCGTCAAGGGGGCGGACACGGGCCAGGCGGTACGGGGCAACAGTCATGAGGACATCCTACCTCCATGCGGCGGTGATTAATGAGAACAGTCCGCGATGGGCGGCAGGTGTCACGGCCGGCGGTGGGCAAAATCACAGTCCCGTGGCATAGAATCCGTGTCATGCCTAAAGGTTCAGCAATTAATCGCGCGCTGGCTGCAGCGGTGGGCGTTGGTGCCGCCGGTGCCGCAGCAGTCATTGCCGCGCGGGCCTACCGTGCAGGGGCGGCCCCGCCGGTGGGTGACCACGGTGCAGCCCCGCATCCCGGTGCGATTGGCGCCGAGTATGCCCACGCCGCCGCAGAACAGCTCAGTGAGTTGATCACGTTCCGCACCGTCTTCTCAAGCTTTCGCGACAGGATCGAGCTGGAACAGTTCACGGGCTTCATTGAGGCGTTGGAGAGGTTGTATCCGAGCGTCCATGCCACGCTGGGCCGGGAACTGGTCAATGGCCATGCGCTGCTGTTCAAGTGGTCCGGGACCCGGGCCGACGCCGGCGCCAAGCCCACCGTGCTGATGGCCCACTATGACGTGGTTCCCGTGGATTCGCGCGACGACTGGACGCATCCGGGCTTCTCCGGCCATCAGGATGGTGAGTTCGTGTGGGGCCGCGGCGCCCTGGATGACAAGGGCGCACTGGTGGTGATCATGGCGGCCATTGAGTCCTTGATCAAGGAAGGCTTCAGGCCCGCCCACGATCTGTACTTGTCTTTTGGCAACAACGAGGAAACGGCCGGCGACAGTGCCCAGGCGGCAGTGGACCTGCTGACACGCCGCGGGGTGCAGCCTTGGCTGGTCCTGGATGAGGGCGGCGCAGTGGCGCTGGACGCCTTCCCCGGCCTGGACGCACCGGCGGCTGTCATTGGCGTGGCCGAAAAAGGCATTCTGGACTTGGAAATCCTCACCCGCAGTGCCGGCGGACATGCTTCCACACCCCCGCGCATGGGCTCCACCTCCCGGCTGGCCCAGGCCATCATGGCGCTGGAGGAGACACCGTTTCCGGCCTCGATGCCCGAGCCCATTGCCGAAATGTTACGCCGCATAGGTACTCACAGCGGATTTGCCATGCGGCTCGTGACGGCCAATATGTGGGCCTTCAAACCGCTGGTCACCCAAGTGTTGGGTTTGGTGGGGGACGAAACCAGGGCACTGACCCGCACCACGGTGGCTGTCACCATGCTCGAGGGCAGCAAGGCCTCCAATGTGCTGGCAGCCACGGCCCGTGCCAATGTCAACATTCGCATAGCCGCCGGGGAGAGTGTGGACTCGGTGGTGGACGCCGTGCGGGAGATCATCGACGATCCCAGGGTGCAACTTACCGTCCGTTCGGGTCACAACCCCTCGCCAATTTCAGCCTTTGACAATGAGCAATTTGCCTTGCTGAGCCGGGCCGTGGCCGCTTCCTACCCACAAGCCGTGGTGACCCCGTACATCCAGACGGGGGCGACCGATTCGCGATTCTTCACGGCCATCTGTCCAGCTGTCTACAGGTTTTCACCGCTCCTGATGGACGCAGGGGACAGGGCCAGCCTGCATGCCGTCAATGAGAAGGTCCGCATCAGCTCGCTGGGCGCGGGAGTGGTGTTTTACCGTGAGCTCCTGGCGGGCCTGGCCTGACTGTGCAGCCGGCCCCTTTCCCTGCTGACGCAACACTGCCCCGGCGAGTCTGCCGCCAACACGCAACCGTGGCGCGCGTCCCGGCTGTAGCCTGTGCAACAAGCGTGTGCAACAGCTAAGGAAGCAACAGTGGGGAAAGGACAGCGCATGAGAATGCAGTCAAGCGGGAATCCGGCCACGGGCCTCAGTGCATGGGCCGCGGCCGGGATTGTGGTGGCTGCCCTGGCTCTGGCAGGCTGTGGCGTCTCGCTCGGTATTCCCGAAAAAACCTCGGCGCCGGCGCCCAGCCCAAGCGCCAGCAGCCCAACGGGGGTTACGCCGTCGGCCGGCAGTTCCGAAAGCGCCACCGGGTCCCAAGCCGCCGCCTCCCAGAGCTCCCCGGCGTCGGCCTCCTCCGCAGATTGGAAGAATTTCACCGACCCGGGGAAGACAGTGAGCTTTGAGGTGCCACAGGACTGGAGTGTGCAAGTCCTGCCGTCGCCGGGCGCCGGTGCGCTGCACCTTGAGGTGAAGGACCCCGCCGGAACCCTCATGGCCACCTTGAATACCCACATCACGGGGCTGGGCGGTGCCTGCCAGCCCGCCAGCAGCAGGCCCTACACGGTGCTGGCCAGCCTCCCTATGGTGATTCCTTCGGACAACACGGCTCCCGCCGCCGTGGAACCGCGCTACGTCTACAGGGTGATCCAGGGCGCCACCCACTTCTTCGCCTCCTACGGCCTCACCGACCAGTCGGCGGGCCCGGATGGCAAAGCCTGCCTGGTGTACAACACCGTGACTTCGAAGAAGCTGGGCGTCTACATGTTCGGCGATGTCCTCCAGTTCACCAGCGCACCGGACGGCTCGCCCGGTTTGCGGGCCTTCGCCACCATCGCCGACGCCCAGGCCCATATGCGCAGCGCCGAATACCAGAACATTCAAAAGATGGTCACATCGTTGAAGGTCCTGGGCTAGCGCTGGGCCACCGATTCGCGCAGCTTGCTGGTCAACTCCAGCAGGGTGCGCATCTCCTCATCGCTGAGCGCCGTTTCCATGACGTCCAGAATGTTGTGCACATGGGCCCTGCCCACTTCCTTTTGCAGCGCCGCGCCGGCCTCGGTCAGGCCAATGAGCACCCCGCGCCGGTCATCTTCTGCCGTTTTGCGCTGGATCAAGCCCCGCGCCTCCAGCCTGTCCACCATGCGGGAAATGCTCGGCTGGGTCAGCAAAACGTTGTCATTGAGTTCGTTCAGGCGTACCCAGCCAGTGGGGCACTGCGAAAGGGTAAACAAAACGTCGTATTCGCGGCTCCCCACCTTCTTGAAACTGGGCTCCTTGTGAAGTTCGCGCATGACGGCCACTTGGGACCTCAACAGCGATTCCCACGACGCTGTAGCCAAGCGGCGGTGTGTAGCGGCAGACATGCTACTTCACCTCCAGTGAGCGGGCTGCCTCGCGGCGGGCCTCGAAGGTGGGTGCGTCGGGGATGTGCGCGGGGCGGTTGGCAGCAAATTCCTTGCGCAGGGTTGGCAGGACGTCGGAGCCAAACAGGTCAAGCTGCTCCAGGACAGTCTTCAGCGGCAGGCCGGCATGGTCCACCAGGAAAAGCTGGCGTTGGTAGTCACCGTAGTAGTCGCGGAAGGTCAGGGTCTTTTCAATGAGCTCAGCCGGGCTGCCAACAGTCAGCGGGGTCTGGGAGGTGAAATCTTCCATGGACGGTCCGTGGCCGTAGACAGGTGCATTGTCAAAGTAGGGGCGGAACTCCTTGACGGCGTCCTGGGAGTTGGGCCGGATGAAGAACTGCCCGCCCAAGCCAACAATGGCCTGGTCAGCCTGCCCGTGGCCGTAGTGTTCGTAGCGCTCGCGGTACATGCTGATGAGCTGCTGGTAGTGCTCCTTGGGCCAGAAAATGTTGTTGGCGAAGAAGCCGTCGCCGTAGTAGGCGGCAATTTCGGCAACCTGTGGCGTACGGATGGAACCGTGCCACACGAAGGGGGCAACGCCGTCGAGCGGGCGGGGAGTCGCCGTGAAGCCGCGCAGGGGAGTGCGGAACTTGCCCTCCCAGTTCACCACTTCCTCGTCCCACAAGCGGCGCAGCAGGGCATAGTTTTCAACCGTCAGCTCAACACTGTCCTGCTGATTCTTGCCAAACCACGGGTAGACCGGGCCGGTGTTACCGCGACCCAGCACCAGATCCACGCGGCCCTCGGCCAGATGCTGGAGGGTGGCGAAGTCTTCGGCGATCTTCACCGGATCATTGGTGGTGATCAAGGTGGTGGCCGTGGAGAGAATGATCTTCTCAGTCTGCGCGGCGATGTAGCCCAAGATGGTGGTGGGCGAGCTGGGGTAGAACGGCGGGTTGTGGTGCTCGCCGGTGGCAAAGACATCCATCCCCACATCTTCTGCGTGCTTGGCAATGGTGGTGATGGCCTTGAGGCGTTCATGCTCCGTGGGGGTCCGGCCCGTGGTGGGA
Organism: Arthrobacter glacialis; assembly: GCF_002909445.1. GTDB lineage: Bacteria > Actinomycetota > Actinomycetes > Actinomycetales > Micrococcaceae > Specibacter > Specibacter glacialis. The sequence continues at coordinate 77,618 of NZ_PPXC01000003.1, read as the reverse complement.
TCCATGGTGATGTCGCCTACGCTGAAAATACCGAACTGCATGGTGTGCTCCTTCGCCCCGGGATCACCGAGAGATATATGCGTTTGTATCTAATATAAGGCTCAACCCCACGGGGCGTCAAAATGTTCCCGCCAGGAAATTTCTGTCACTTCGGGACAATAATCGGCGCAATACCCACGCATGTTACCGGCGGGTACTAGGATGCTTTCAAGCGGCATGTAAGGCATGTCACAAGTATCTGCGGAGGATGGCAATGGCTTCATTGCGCACGGGCCTGGCCGGCAACACAGTTCGGCTGGCCCCCACGGCCACGGCGATCGTGGGTTTTTTGGTTTTGGTGGAACTGACCAGCGGCATCCTGCAGGGGTATTACACCCCGTTGTTGACCGACATTGCCCGCTTTCTGGGCATCCACGACGCCGACGTCAACTGGTTCGAGGCCGCGCAGTTGATGGTCAGTGCCTTGGTGGTGCCGGTGCTGGCCAAACTGGGCGACATGATTGGTCACCGCAAGGTGCTGCTGATCTCCACGGCGTTGACGGCCGCGGCCTCCTGGGGTGTAGCGTTTGCGCCCAATTTTTGGATCTTCATCATCGCCTGGGCCTTGCAGGGCTTCTATGTGGTCTGGCTGCCGCTGGAAATTGCACTCATCTACAGCCGCTCCCATCAGCGTCCCGACGGTGCCGCGCTGACCCGAAAATCGGCTGGCATCCTGGTGGCCGGCCTTGAAGTTGGTGTGATCGCCGGAGCCCTCGCCGGCGGCTTCCTCGGCGGCATTTTCGTCGACAAATTGTGGCTGGTGCTGATGATCCCGGCCATTGCCGTCACCCTGTGCTTCTTCGTGATCCTCTTCGGTGTGCCGGAATCGGAGAACCGTACAGGTGGCAAGCTGGACCTTATGGGGCTCACACTGCTCTCCACGGGGCTGTTGCTGATCACCGCCGGGCTGACGTTCATGCGCATCAACGGCCCCGGCACCTGGTGGGCGTGGGCTGCCGTGGTTATTGGCATTGCCTCGCTGGTGCCCTTTACCCGCTACGAACTGGGCCACAAGGACCCCTTGATCGACATCCGTTTGCTGCGCCAACCCAGCATGTGGCCCGTGCAGCTGACGGCGTTCCTGTTCGGCGTCTCGGTGCTGGGCGCGCAGGCGCCACTGTCCACCTTTGCCCGCACCAACCCCGACGAAGTGGGCTACGGACTCGGCGCCAGCTCCGGGCTGGTCTCCATCTTGATTGGCGTCTACGTCCTGGGGCTGTTGGTGGGTGCGCTGCTGTATCCACTGGTGACCCGCTGGACGACGCCGAGAATCACCTTGATGAGCGCAGCGTTCCTCGTTGCTGTGGGTTACCTCTTGTTCCTGCCGTTCCACGGATCCATGAGCCAGGTCCTGACCAACATGGCCATTGCCGGGATTGGCAGCGGCGCCCTCGTGGCGGCACTGCCGTCAGCAGCTGCGGCTGCGGCGCCGTTAACCCAAACGGGCATGGCCACCGGGCTCACGAATGCCACCAAGACCCTTGGCGGGGCGTTTGCCTCCTGCGTGTTTGGCATTGCGCTGGCCGGGCAGGCGCTCGGATCCCTGACGGCAGGGGCCGGGAGCACTGCGGCACCGCTGGAGGGGTACATGCTGGTCTGGACCATCTGCGGCGTGACCGCGCTGGTGGCCGCCGTCGCCCTGTACTTTGTGCCAAAGTTGGCCTTCGGTCCCACCCTCCCGCACTAAGAATTTGCCCCCAGAGCCATGACTGCGGTTGCCCGGCTTGTCTGCGGTTCAGAAACCGTCGACAAGCCGGTCAACCGCAGTCATGCCGATCGGCGGCTTGCCGGCCGTGGGTTTAGTCGGCGGCGCGGCGGCCGCGGACCTTGGGTATGGCTCCTGTGGTCCAGTCTTGGAACGCGGCACTGGAGTCCATGGGTGACATCGTTCCAGTGGCGGCTGCCGCACCGCCGCCGTGATCCGGCTTGTGGACCACCTTGAGTGCCTTGATGAGGTCGTTGCGTTCCTTGCGGCCCTCCACCAGGCGGTACAGCACCGGCACCAGAATGAGCGTCAACGCCGTCGAGGAGATCAAGCCACCCACCACCACAATGGCCAGGGGCTGCGAAATAAAGCCGCCGCCGCCTGTCAGACCCAACGCCATGGGCGTGAGGGCAAAGATGGTGGCCAGCGCTGTCATGAGGATGGGGCGCAGGCGCTGGCGGGCACCGTGTTCAATGGCGTCGGCCACGTTCATGGCGGGTCTGTCCCCGGAGGGCTGCCTGTACTGGTTGATCAGATCGATGAGCACAATGGCGTTGGTGACAACAATTCCCACCAGCATCAGCATGCCGATGAGCGACGGCAAGCCCAGCGGCACCCGAGTGATGAGCAGCAAGCCAATGGCTCCGGTGGCAGCAAAGGGGATGGAGACCAACAGGATCAGTGGCTGAATCAGTGACTTGAAGGTGGCCACCATGATGACGTAGACAATGGCGATCGCTGCCAGCATGGCCAGCCCCAGCTGGGAGAAGGAATCGTTGAGCTGTGTTGCGGCACCGCCAATGCTGGCGATGACCCCTGCCGGCAGGCTGGTGGCATCCAGGCGCTTTTGCACCTCAGCACTCAGGGACCCCAGAGAGTCTCCCTCGGGAGTTACGGAAACTGTGGCCGTGCGCTGGCCGTTGGCGGAGGTGATGGTCAGTGGGGCTTGAACTTCCGCCACGGTGGCCACGGCGGAGAGCGGAACGGGCCCGCCAGCTGTGAGGAGTTGGGCGGCAGCAAGTGCCGTCACGGAATCAAACTTGGTGCCTACACCAATTTGGACCTTGTAGTCGGTGGTGTCGATGCGCACTGTGCCGCCCGGGATGGGGCTGACTGTGGCGGCGAGCAGGCCGGTGATCTGCGTTTCATCCAAGCCGGCGGCAACAGCCTTGGCCCTGTCAACACTGACCTGCACCACTGGCTGGGATCCACTGAGGTTGCTGTCCACGGACTGCGAGCCGGGCACCCCTGCCAAGGCCTTGACCAACAGGTCGCTGGCTTCTTGCAGTTCGGCACCCGTGGTGGCCTTGACGGTGATGTCCACTGAGTTTGAGGTGCCGAAGCCGCCGCCCTGGGAGCCCAGGCTGATGGTGCCGGCGTCCTTGATGCCGTCGATGGCTGCCACGACGGTTGCCTGCAGTTCGACCTGATCGGCATCGGGATCGGTGATGACCTGGAACGCGGCGCTTGAGGCCCCTGTTGACAGCAGGGCGGAGAAACCACCGGAGCCGTTGCCCACTGTCACCTGGACGTCGGTGACGCCGTCAATGCCGCGCAGCACCGACTCCACCTTCTGCGAGGCTTGGTCGGTGACCGCCAGGCTGGTTCCCGGCGGCATGTCCTGCTGAATGCTCAAACTGTTCTGGCCCGTATTGCCGAGCAAATTGGTGGGCAGCAGCGGCGTCATGGCAAGGGTTGCCGCCAGCACTATGCCGCCGGCTAGCAACGTGACCACGGGGTGCTTTTGCGTCTTGGCCAGAAGGGGCAGGTAGCCGCGCTGAAGCCAGGATGAACGTTCCTTCTCCTCCACAGCGCTCAGCAGCGCCTTCCCGCTCAAGGGAGTTCCGGCGTCGTCCGCGGAGGTGTGATCAGCAGCGCCCGGCGACTTCAGGAACCAATACGCCAGCACAGGAACAATGGTCAGCGAGACCAGCAGCGAGGCCAGCAGGGCGAAGGTGACAGTGAGTGCGAACGGCCGGAAGAGCTCCCCGGCCAGGCTGCCCACGAACGCAATGGGCAAGAACACTGCCACGGTGGTCAGTGTGGAGGCGGTGATGGCTGCCGCAACCTCGCGAATGGCGGCCAGAATGGCTGTCTTCTTGTCTTCGCCGTAGCTGAGGTGCCGCTTGATGTTCTCGATCACCACAATGGAGTCGTCCACCACCCGCCCGATGGCAATGGTGAGCGCGCCCAGGGTGAGAATGTTCAGCGAATATCCCGTGACCCACAGCCCAATGAACGTCACCAGCAGTGAGAGCGGGATGGAGATGGCTGTGACAAGCGTAGAGCGCACCGACATGAGGAAAATCAGGATGATGACGACGGCGAACCCCAGTCCCAGCAAACCCTCCACCGTGAGGTCGTGGATGGATTTTTCGATGAAGGGGGCCTGGTCCAGGACTGTTGTGAACGTGGTGTTATTGCCCAGCGAGGCGGCCAGGCCGGGCAGTTCTTCGTTGATTTGCCGGGACAGGGAAACGGTGTCTGCGGCAGGTTTTTTGGTGATGGACAGTGCCAGCGTGGGTTGGCCGTTGGTGCGTGTGATGGAGGTGGTGGGGTCATCGGCCAGGGCAACGCTGGCAACGGAGGCGATGGTGGGGGGAGTGCCCGATTGCGCGGCGCCGGGAACGGGCGTGCTTGCCAGTGGCAGTGCCTTGACGGCGTCGAGGGAGTCCACCGGGCTGCCGGCCTGGATGGGCAGGGTTAGGGTGTCGGTGCTCAAGGAGCCCACGGGAACCAGGCTGCCGTTATTGCTCAGGGCCTTGGCGATGGAGCCGGGGTTGACACCAGCGGCGGCCATTTTGGCCGGGTCCGGCAGAATGGCAATGTGCTGGGAGTTGGCGCCGCTCAGATCGGCGCCGCGCACGCCGTCGATCTTCAAAAGCTTGGGCACGGCAACGCGTTGCAGGTCAGTGTTCAGGGCTGCCAGATCCTGATCGGAGGAAACGGCCAGGAAGACGATGGGGAAGTCCGCGATGCTGCCGGCGATGGGCTGCGGCTGGACGCCTTCAGGCAGTCGCTGGCTGACATTGGAGATGGCCCGATCAATCTGGTTCCGGGCCCGGTCAAGGTTGGTGCCGTAGGCGAAGGCCAGATTGATGGTGGAAACGCCGCTGCGCGAGGTGGATATGCTCGATTCCAGCCCCTCCACCGCGTTCAGCGCGGCTTCGAGGGGTTCGCTGACTTGCTTGTCGATCACAGCAGGGGACGCGCCGGGCATGGCCGAGACAACAGTGATCTGCGGGAATTCGATGCTGGGGATCAGTTCCTGCTTCAGCGAACCGAGCGTGATGACCCCGAAAACCACCGCAAAGATGGTGATCAGGGCAATCAACGCCCGGTTGCCCAAGGACATTTTTGCCAAACTAAACATCAGCACGCTCCCACGCCGTCATGCCGGTTCCACCCGGCACTGCGAGGGAACTTTAGGCTTTTTCCGTCTTCAACTGCAAAGAAGCTGCCGTGGCGGCCAGGCTCTTTTCAAAAAGATCCGCGTCATCGTTGAGTTTGGTGCCATAGGTGGGCATCATGCCACGCAAGGATTCCTGCCATTCAAGCTTGAACTTGCGTGGGAAACAACGCTGCAACAGCTCAAGCATAATGGGGACAGCGGTGGAGGCGCCCGGGGAGGCACCCAGCAGGGCCGAGATGGTTCCATCGGCCGCCGTGATGACTTCGGTGCCGAACTGCAGCACGCCGCCTTTTTTGGCATCCTTCTTGATGATCTGCACGCGCTGGCCAGCAGTGATGAGCTCCCAGTCCTTGCCCTCGGCGTCGGGGAAGTACTCGTGGAGCGCGTCAACCTTGCCGCTGCGGGACTTTGTCACTTCGCTGACCAAGTACTTGACCAGGTCCAGGTTGTCCTTGCCAACAGCCAGCATGGGGATGATGTTGTTGGGGCGGATGGAGCCGGGGAGGTCCAGGTAGCTGCCGGTCTTGAGGTACTTCGTGGAGAAGCCGCCGTACGGGCCGAACAGCAGTGAACGCTGGCCGTCAACGTAGCGGGTGTCCAGGTGGGGCACCGACATGGGTGGGGCGCCCACTGAGGCCTGGCCGTACACCTTGGCGCTGTGCTTGGCGGCAATCTTCTGGTCCGTGCAACGGAAGAACTGGCCCGAAACCGGGAATCCGCCAAAGCCCTTGCCCTCGGGGATGCCCGAGCGCTGGAGCAGGTGCAGGGCGCCGCCGCCTGAGCCGATGAAGACAAACTTGGCCTTTACCTTGCCGTACTCACCGGAGGCGGGGTGCTTGAGAGATACGTCCCAGCCGCCGTCGGTGGTGCGTTCCAGGTCCGTGACGGTGGTGCCGTAGTTCACTTCGACGCCGTTGGTGTCCATGTAGCCGATCAGCTCACGGGTCAAGGCGCCAAAGTCCACGTCGGTGCCTTCGGCGGCACGGGTGGCTGAAACTTTTTCCTGCGGGTCGCGGCCCTTCATCACCAGCGGAGCCCACTTGGCGATGGTTGCCGGGTCTTCGCTGTACTCCATGGAGGCAAAGACAGGGTTCGGCTTGAGAGCCTCGTGCCGGGCCTTGAGGAACTTCCTGTGGGCTTCGCCAATGACGAAGCTCATGTGCGGAACCGTGTTGATGAAGCCCTTGGGGGAGCCAATCAGCGATTCGTCGACCAGGTGCGCCCAGAACTGGCGTGAGAGCTGGAACTGCTCGTTGATGTTGATGGCCTTGGCCGGGTTTACCGAACCGTCGGCGGCCGCCGGTGAGTAGTTAAGCTCACAGAGCGCGGAGTGGCCGGTACCGGCGTTATTCCAGGGGCTCGATGATTCCAATCCCGGAGTATCAAGCTGTTCAAACAGCACAATCTTCCAGTTTGGTTCGAGTTGCTTGAGCATGGTGCCCAGCGTGGCGCTCATGATGCCGCCTCCGATGAGAACAACGTCAGCGTCTTTGGTGTTCGAAATGAAGGTCACAGTCAACTCCGGTAGAGGCTCTTCCTAGCGGTAGAAGCGTATCGCGGTACGTGCGTCATGCCTAAATCCACACAATGGGGCTAGCCGGCACCCCAGCGTCATCAGCCCGTTTTTGGCGCCAGCACCACGTGGTTGAAGACCTCATTTAAGACCGGGCTGAGCGGGTAGGAGACCACTTTGTCAGACAGTGCAATGGCTGAGATGGGGAAGGCGATCGGCACGGCAGGAACCGTTGCGGCCAGCTGCTTGCTGATGGATTCGTACGCGGCAACGCGGTCAGGCCCGTTGGGCATGCTGCGTGCGCGGGTGATTTTGGAGACCAGCTGGGGATCATCCAGACCAAGCTCGGCGCCAGGGGAGCCGAAAAGGGGACCCACAAAGTTGTCCGGATCCGCGTAGCTGCCATTCCAGCCCAACAGACTCAGCGCGTGGTCGCCGTCTTGGGTCACAGCAGTCACGTAACCATCGCTCCACGGCACGGGAACGGGCTTGATGTTGAATCCAACGGCCGTGAGCTCGGCGGCAATGCTGGCGTACACCTTTTCCGGGGAGGGAAGGTAGGTCCTGGACGAATTTGTGGGGTAATAAAACTTCAGCTCTTCGCCCTTATAGGAGGATTCGGCCAGCAGGGTCTTGGCCTTGGCCTGATCGTAGAGGATCCCAGGAACTTTGTTGTTGAAGCCGCTCAGTTTCGGTGGGATGAACTGGGCGGTGGTGGCGGTGCCGGCAATAAAGTAGTTGTTGACGAGGGTTGTCTTGTCGATGGCCGCGGCGATGGCTTCTCGCACCTTTTGATCGGCCAGAACAGGAACCTTCTGATTGATCCCTAAGTACATGACGGAGAAGGGGTCACGTTGGAGAACTTGCTTGCCACTTTTGATGAGTTTATCTAAATTGCTGGGCGTCACCGGGTCAAAGCCGTCTAGCGAACCGTCCTCCAAAGCGGCCAAGCGGGTGGCGGGCTGGTCGAAGGTTCTGAAATTCAGTGTGGTGATTTGGCCCTTTTCGCCCCAGTATCCGGCATTGGCATTCATGGTCACGGTGCCGGCGCCGGCCTGGGTGAAGGTGAAGGGTCCGGTGCCCACGGGGTGCAACGCGTATCGTGACACCTTGTTAGCGGCATAAGTCTGGTCCAAAACATCCGCAGTTCCCTTGGCCAGGGCCGTGGGTGAGGAGATGGCGAAGGCTGGCAGGGTCAACGCCTGCAGGAAGCCCGTCAACCGAATGTTCAGCCCCAGGGTCACCTTCAAGGGCCCGTCCACGGTGCAGCCCTTGTAGAGCGAGTTCGCAGCATCGTCCTTGAAGCCGCGGAAAACCTGCTTGAACATGGAGGCCGAGCCGTCACCTCGGGTCGCGGCCGACATGGAGTACCAGCGCTCAAAGTTGGTGCACACCGCTTGGGCGTCGAAGGCTGTGCCGTCGTGAAATTTGACCCCAGGGCGCAGCTCAAAGGTGTACGCCAAGCCGTCATCGAGCTCCTGCCAGCTGGTGGCCAGGCTGGGTGCCGGGGCGCCCGTCACGGGGTCAATGGTCAGCAAGCCCTCAAGAACCTGCCGCGTCACCCTGTACGACTCCGTGTCCTCCACCAGTGCCGGGTCAAAACCCAGGGGATCCGAGCCAACACCAAAGTTAAATGTCGTGGCAGCAGCAGCGGTGGCAGTGGCCGATGCCGGGGCTGAGGGGCCGGGCACGGGAGCAGCCGTGCAGGCGGAAAGCGCAAGAAGGACGACGGCGGCCAGGGCCACGGTGCCCCGGCTGAAGGCACGCTGTGGTTGGGCACTCTGGCGTGGCTTGCGCCCAGTGGCTGTGCGCCAGGGAACCTTCACTGTTGCATCCTTGTGCTGGGGGCCGGAAGGGCTTGGCACGTTCGAGTTCTCCTTGCAGCACGATTATTCCATCAGCCACTCATCATAGTGTGAGTTACTGGACGGTTCCTTGGAAGGGCCGCAAGGGTGGTCAGGAGCACTGGCAGGAACCGGTAGTATTGTTCATGCTTCAATGCACCCGCGCGAGTGGTGGAATTGGTAGACACGCAGGTTTTAGGTACCTGTGCCTTCGGGCGTAGGGGTTCAAGTCCCCTCTTGCGCACCAATAAAGGCCCCGCTGATGAAAATCGGCGGGGCCTTTGCGTGGGCGCTGACCCTGGGGAGCGGCTGGGGAGCTAGACCTAGGCGGCCACGGCGAGGCCCAGATCCCGGTGAAGTTTGGCAACATGGCCGGTTGCCCGGACGTTGTATTGGGCCAGCGCCACTTTTCCCTCACCATCAATGACAAGGGTTGAACGGATCAGGCCCTGGTAGGTCTTTCCGTAGTTCTTCTTCTCACCCCAGGCGGCGTAGGCCTCCGCCACCGAGTGGTCCAGATCGCTCAAGAGCGGGAAGGTGAGGCCCTCCTTTGCTGCAAAGCGGGCCAGTTTTTCCACCGGATCGGGGGAGACGCCCACCACCGCGTAGCCTGCGGCCTGTAGCGACGCCAAATTATCGCGGAAATCGCAGGCCTGCTTGGCGCAACCTGGTGTCATGGCTGCGGGGTAAAAGTACAAAACCACCTGGCGCCCCGAGAAGTCAGACAGTGATGTTGCGCCGCCTTCAGCATTGGGCAGGGTGAAGCTGGGGGCGGGGTCGCCGGGGACTAGACGCTCAGTCATTGAATACTCCTGGTTCGCCCCGCCGCACCGCCTGGTGGCGAAAGCCGGGGAAATAGTTTTGGGCACTCGCTCCAGCCTAATGGGTTGACGTGAAGGCCGACGCCGGCCAGCCCAGCTGGGTGACCGGCGTCGGACGTCGTTCTTCTCGATGTTGGCAGGGCAGGGTGTCAGTCAATTGCCCCGGCATACAGGTCTGTACGGGTACTGGTATCCACCGACGCGATGGCGGGCCCGTTGATGCGGCCGGAGTTGGCAGGATCCACGGGAGCCTGCCAGGAGACTGCAGTGGAACCGCGGATTGGGATATCACGAGCCTTGAGCTGGTGCAACAGGCCCGCGCCAATCTGTCCTGAGATGTCCTGAGACCGGGCAATAAAAAAGCCGCTCCGACACCGGTTGTTACCAGTTTCGGAGCGGCTTTACCCGTGCACCCCTCCGGACTTGAACCGGAAACCCATTGATTAAGAGTCAATTGCTCTGCCAATTGAGCTAGAGGTGCGTATTTGGTTATCAGCAGCAAGAACTGCTTCGCAGTAAAAAACCGCACCGACACCGGTTGTTACCAGTGTCGGAGCGGTTTTACCCGTGCACCCCTCCGGACTTGAACCGGAAACCCATTGATTAAGAGTCAATTGCTCTGCCAATTGAGCTAGAGGTGCGTATTTGGTTATCAGCAGCAAGAACTGCTTCGCAGTAAAAAACCGCACCGACACCGGTTGTTACCAGTGTCGGAGCGGTTTTACCCGTGCACCCCTCCGGACTTGAACCGGAAACCCATTGATTAAGAGTCAATTGCTCTGCCAATTGAGCTAGAGGTGCATCTCTTCGCTGCTGGGAAGCAATTCGGATTGTTTCCGTCGTGTTCCTCGCAACGACATGAAACTATACGGCTTTTTTGGGCAAGTGTGAAATCGAAATGTCCAATTTTGCCCATTTTGGGCCGCAGCTCACCAAAAGATCCGGTAACTTCCCCGGATTCTCGCGGTTCCTGCCGCAAAAATTCATTAAATTTTATTCTCAAGTGCCGCAGCTGCACGCCGCAGGGGAGCGTGGTGCGTCATCGCAAGTTGCTCGCGAATTCATTGCTGTGTGGCTTGTCGTGGCCGCTGCCCGGGCCTTCAGCTGCGCATAATGCGCAGCGCCAGCACCGCGGCGTGCGCATGACCAAAGTTAACTTCGGCTATGCGCACGCGGGGGTGCTGGCACTGCGCCGCTGTCATTCCTGCGCAAGCCAAGCGGCTGGCAGCGCGCAGGGGCAAAGCCGCCTGGGGCATTCGCAAGAGATTTCGCGAGCATCCCGCAAATGCGGCACGCACCCCTTTCGCGAGCACTTTAGATGAGTCTCGCAGGGGAGTGGCTCAGCTCACGTTTCGGTCATAGACTGCCACCATGAGTGCCGAGAGCAATTCAGTAGAGCCAGCAGACGACGTCGTCCGAACAGCAGACGGGCGCCCGGACATCAAGCCGCGCAGCCGGGTTGTCACCGACGGCATACACGCGGCACCCTCACGCGGCATGTTCCGCGCGGTGGGCATGGGGGATGACGACTTTAGGAAACCGCAGATTGGTGTGGCGAGTTCGTGGAATGAGATCACCCCGTGCAACCTCTCCCTGAACCGTTTGGCCCAGGGCGCCAAAGAGGGCGTGTTCGCCGCCGACGGCTTCCCCATGCAGTTTGGCACCATCTCCGTCTCCGACGGCATTTCCATGGGCCACGAGGGTATGCACTTCTCGCTGGTCTCTCGGGAGGTGATCGCCGATTCAGTGGAAACCGTCATGATGGCCGAGCGTCTTGATGGTTCGGTGCTGCTGGCCGGCTGCGACAAGTCCCTGCCCGGGATGCTCATGGCGGCCGCCCGGCTGAATCTAGCCAGCGTGTTCTTGTACGCCGGCTCCATCATGCCCGGCTTCGCCAAGCTGGAGGACGGCACGGAGAAGGAAGTCACCCTGATTGACGCCTTCGAGGCCGTGGGTGCCTGCGCCGCCGGCAAGATGAGCCTGAAGGACCTTGACTCCATTGAGCGGGCCATCTGCCCGGGTGAAGGTGCCTGCGGTGGCATGTACACGGCCAACACCATGGCGTGCATCGGCGAGGCCCTGGGCATGTCCCTGCCCGGCTCGGCTGCCCCGCCCAGTGCTGACAGGCGTCGTGACATGTTTGCCCGCCAGTCCGGAATGGCCGTGGTGAATCTCCTCAAGCAGGGGATCCGCGCCCGCGACATCATGACCAAGAAGGCGTTCGAGAATGCCATTGCCGTCACCATGGCCTTCGGCGGCTCCACCAACGCCGTGCTGCACCTGCTCGCCATAGCCCGCGAGGCCAATGTCGAGTTGACCCTTGCCGACTTCAACAGGATCGGCGACAGGGTCCCGCACCTGGGCGACCTGAAGCCGTTTGGCCGCTATGTCATGTTCGACGTGGACAAGATCGGGGGAGTGCCTGTCATTATGAAGGCCCTGCTCGACGCCGGACTCATCCACGGCGACTGCCTCACCGTGACGGGAAAGACGGTGGCCGAGAACCTGGCCGACATCAACCCGCCGGATCCCGATGGCAAGGTCCTGCGCGCCATGGACAATCCCATCCACAAGACCGGCGGGATCACCATCTTGCACGGTTCCATGGCCCCGGAAGGCGCCGTGGTCAAAAGCGCAGGTTTTGATTTGGACGTGTTTGAAGGCACCGCGCGGGTGTTCGAGCGTGAACAGGGCGCTCTCGATGCCCTGGATAAGGGGCAAATCCATGCGGGGGATGTGGTGGTGATCCGCTACGAAGGCCCCAAGGGCGGCCCCGGCATGCGCGAGATGCTCGCCATTACCGGCGCCATCAAGGGGGCCGGCCTGGGCAAGGATGTGCTGCTGCTGACCGACGGGCGCTTCTCCGGCGGCACCACCGGGCTGTGCATTGGCCACGTCGCCCCTGAAGCTGTCGACGGCGGCCCCATCGCCTTGGTGCGCGACGGGGACACAATCCGCGTGGACATTGCAGCGCGCAGCTTTGACCTTCTGGTCGACGAGGCGGAGCTGGACGCGCGGCGGATTGGCTGGGAGCCGTTGCCGCCCAAATTCACCACGGGCGTTCTGGCCAAGTACGCCAAATTGGTCAACAGTGCCTCAACCGGCGCATATTGCGGCTAATGCCGTCAACGCAGCGGAAATTCCCGGTGGGAGCAGCGTGAGCGGACTGTTCCCTTGGGCCCAACAACCCCGCCATTCCGCGCCCTGACCAAACTGTGGACACAGTGTCCAAATAGTGAGATGCCCGCGCGGCTCGTTTGACACTTAAGAGCTGAAAACGGGAGACTACACATATGCAACGAAAGCTCCCAGTCGTCATACGTTAGCGCGTGACGCAAAATGACCGCACCCATGGTCATGGCCCTGCGATTCTCCAATGAGAGAGCGTCGCAACACGTGCATACCCCTCGATGAGAGCCTCATGGGCTGAGGGGTTTTTTTGTTTCCACCACCAGCGGCAACTCGTACTACTGCGTGAACCATCCAGATTTTCCACGCAGCTGAAGAAGACTTACCTAAGAAACATGAGTTCCCCAAAGGAAGAACCGATGAGTAAAGGAACGCCCGCCAGCCCAGCGCTGATGGCAGCCAAGTCCTCCGGACACGGTACGCAAGCTAGCCCCGTCTCAGGTGCCGCCAGCACCGTTGGCCCAGTCTCCGCCGTCGTGGGTCCCAACAACGTTGTGGCTCCCATTCAGATGTCCGGTTCCGAGGCCATTGTGCGTTCGCTTGAAGAGCTTGGCGTCAAGGACATTTTTGGTCTTCCCGGTGGTGCCATTCTTCCCACCTATGACCCGCTCATGGCTTCCTCTCTCAATCACATTCTGGTGCGCCACGAACAAGGCGCCGGCCATGCCGCCCAGGGCTACGCAATGGTCACCGGCGGTGTTGGCGTGTGCATTGCAACGTCCGGCCCCGGTGCCACGAACTTGGTTACGCCCATCATGGATGCCCACATGGACTCGGTGCCCCTGGTGGCCATCACGGGCCAGGTTTCCAGTGCCGTGATTGGCACGGATGCGTTCCAGGAAGCGGACATTGTGGGCATCACCATGCCCATCACCAAGCATTCGTTCCTGGTGACCGACCCCAACGACATCCCCCGCGTGCTGGCCGAGGCATTCCACCTCGCCTCCACCGGCCGCCCGGGCCCCGTCCTGGTGGATGTCGCCAAGGACGCCCAGGTGGGGCAGATGACCTTTTCCTGGCCGCCGGTCATTGACCTGCCCGGCTACCGCCCCGTATTCCGCGGCCATTCCAAGCAGCTGCGTGAAGCGGCCCGCCTGATCCGCGAAGCCAAAAAGCCTGTTCTTTATGTGGGCGGCGGCGTTGTCAAGGGCAATGCAGCTGCGGAACTGATGGTTCTGGCGGAACTGACGGGTGCCCCCGTTGTGACCACCTTGATGGCCCGGGGCGTATTCCCCGATTCGCACCCGCTGCACGTTGGCATGCCTGGCATGCACGGCACCGTTTCCGCCGTCACAGCCCTGCAGCAGTCGGACCTGCTCATCACCCTAGGTGCACGCTTCGATGACCGCGTCACTGGTGTGCTGAGCAGCTTTGCACCGCACGCCAAGGTCATTCACGCCGATATTGACCCGGCAGAAATTTCCAAGAACCGCACAGCAGATGTTCCCATTGTTGGCTCGGTCAAGGAGATCATTCCGGACCTGAGCGCTGCCGTGAAGGCGGAGTTCGATGCCTCCGGCGCGCCGGACCTCGGTGACTGGTGGGCGTTCCTGGGCAACCTGCGCGACACCTACCCGCTGGGCTGGACCGAACCCGAAGACGGGCTCATGTCTCCGCAGCGCGTCATCTCCCGCATCGGGGCCCTGACAGGACCCGAAGCCGTTTACACCGCGGGCGTTGGCCAGCACCAGATGTGGGCGGCCCAGTTCATCAAGTACGAGCGTCCCCGGGCGTGGCTGAACTCCGGCGGTGCCGGCACCATGGGTTACTCGGTTCCCGCGGCCATGGGTGCCAAGGTGGGCGACCCGGACCGTGTTGTGTGGGCGATCGACGGCGACGGTTGCTTCCAGATGACCAACCAGGAGCTGGCCACCTGCCGCATCAACAACATCCCCATCAAGGTTGCCATCATCAACAACTCTTCCCTGGGCATGGTTCGCCAGTGGCAGACACTGTTTTACAACAGCCGATACTCCAACACCGACCTGAACACGGGCCACGACACCATCCGGGTTCCGGACTTCGTGAAACTGGCCGAGGCATACGACTGTGTTGGCCTGCGCTGCGAACGTGTTGAAGATCTGGACGCCACCATTGAGGCCGCCCTGGCCATCAATGACCGCCCCGTCATCATTGACTTCGTGGTCAGCCCCGATTCAATGGTGTGGCCCATGGTGCCCTCGGGCGTCAGCAATGACCAAATTCAGGTAGCCCGGAACATGACCCCGGTGTGGGACGAGGAGGACTAGAACATGACTCGACATACTCTTTCCGTACTGGTTGAAGACAAACCAGGTGTGTTGACACGTGTTGCGAGCATGTTTGCCCGCCGCGCCTTCAACATCAACTCCCTAGCCGTTGGCCCCACAGAGATTGCCGGGATTTCCCGTATGACAGTTGTGGTTGACGCCGACGGTGACTTGATTGAACAAGTCACCAAACAACTGAATAAACTGGTCAACGTCATCAAGATCGTTGAACTTGTTTCAGAGAATTCCGTGCAACGGGACCACATCCTGGTCAAGGTACGTGCGGATGCCGCGACGAGACTGCAAGTCACCCAAGCTGCAGATCTCTTTCGGGCCTCGGTGGTGGATGTGTCCACAGACTCATTGACCATTGAAGCCACAGGCTACGCGGACAAGCTTGCAGCATTGCTGAATGTTCTGGAACCCTTCGGGATCCGGGAAATTGTGCAATCAGGCACCTTGGCTATTGGGCGCGGTTCCCGTTCCATGAGCGACCGGGCACTTCGCGCTTCCTAGCGCACAGGCCCCTGGGGCCACCAACAAATACTTTTCACAACCAGCAACACACCATTTACCAAGGAGTTACACAGTGACCGAGATGTTCTACGACGACGATGCCGACCTGTCAATCATCCAGGGTCGCAAGGTCGCCATCATTGGCTACGGCAGCCAGGGCCACGCACATGCACTGAACCTGCGCGATTCCGGCGTCGACGTCCGCGTTGGCCTCAAGGCAGGCTCCAAGTCCATCGCCAAGGCAGAGGCAGAGGGTCTGCGCGTCCTCAACGTGGCCGAGGCAACCGCCGAAGCCGACGTCATCATGATCCTCACCCCGGACCAGGTGCAGCGCTTCGTCTACGCCGAGGACATTGCCCCGAACCTGAACGCAGGCGACGCCCTGTTCTTCGGCCACGGCTTCAACATCCGCTTCGGCTACATCACCCCGCCGGCCGACGTCGACGTTGCCCTGGTTGCCCCCAAGGCTCCGGGACACACCGTACGCCGCGAATTCGAAGCCGGCCGCGGCATCCCCGACCTGATCGCCATCGAGCAGGACTTCACCGGTGCCGCCAAGGCACTGGCACTGTCCTACGCCAAGGGCATCGGCGGAACCCGTGCGGGCGTCATTGAGACCACCTTCACCGAAGAGACCGAAACCGACCTCTTCGGCGAGCAGGCAGTTCTCTGCGGCGGCACCTCACAGCTGGTCCAGTACGGCTTCGAAGTTCTGACCGAAGCCGGCTACAAGCCGGAAATCGCCTACTTCGAGGTCCTGCACGAGCTCAAGCTCATCGTTGACCTCATGTGGGAAGGTGGCATTGCCAAGCAGCGCTGGAGCGTTTCCGACACCGCAGAATACGGCGACTACGTCTCCGGCCCGCGCGTCATCACCCCCGAGGTGAAGGAAAACATGAAGGCCGTCCTGGCCGACATCCAGAGCGGTGCCTTCGCAACGCGCTTCATCAACGACCAGGACAACGGCGGCGTTGAGTTCAAGGCCCTGCGCAAGAAGGGCGAAGAGCACCCCATCGAGGCCACCGGCCGCGAACTGCGTGGACTGTTCTCCTGGATCAGCAACAGCGACGACTACACCGAAGGCTCCGTAGCCCGCTAGCACAGGCAGTTGCGTTTCAAGTTCTTGCGTCGCCTGCCGGACCCACCTGGGCTCGGCAGCCGACGTCGAACTTGAGCCAAGCAGCGCTCCACATGTGAGTTGCATCGCTTGCGTCGGTGCACTTGCCGATTGTTACGGTGAGGAAGCCGGGCTCCCATAAACTGGAGTCCGGCTTTTCTGTTGGAATATCAGCATAAGAACCATCACCAAAATCCCCACAAGAACATAAACGAAAGCTAAAGAGGTCACCAGGTGAGCGCCACCAAGCCAGTAGTACTCCTCGCTGAGGAACTTTCGCCCGCCACCATTGAGGCGCTGGGTCCCGATTTTGAGATCCGACATGCCGATGGGGCAAACCGCTCCGAACTGCTTTCTGCCATCGTTGACGTCGACGCGATCCTGGTTCGCTCCGCAACGCAGGTGGACGCCGAGGCCATTGCCGCAGCGAAGAACTTGAAGGTCATTGCACGTGCCGGTGTGGGGCTGGACAACGTGGACATCAAGGCTGCAACGCAGGCCGGCGTCATGGTGGTTAACGCCCCGACGTCGAACATTGTCTCCGCCGCGGAACTGACCATCGGCCACATCCTCTCCCTGGCCCGGCACATTCCCGCCGCCAGCACCGCGCTGAAGAACGGCGAGTGGAAGCGTTCCAAGTACACCGGCACCGAACTGCTGGAAAAGAAGCTGGGCATCATCGGCTTGGGCCGCATTGGCGCCTTGATCACCGAGCGCGCCAAGGCCTTTGGCATGGAGATCGTTGCTTACGATCCCTACGTCACCTCAGCCCGCGCGGCCAGCCTGGGCGTCCAGCTTCTGACCCTGGATGAGCTGCTGGAACAGTCGGACTTCATCACCATCCACATGCCGCGCACGCCGGA
Source organism: Arthrobacter glacialis (assembly GCF_002909445.1). Lineage (GTDB taxonomy): Bacteria > Actinomycetota > Actinomycetes > Actinomycetales > Micrococcaceae > Specibacter > Specibacter glacialis. The sequence goes on along the minus strand of NZ_PPXC01000003.1, from coordinate 60,350 downwards.
AACCCTGGGCATGATCGGCACCGCAGCTTTTGCGAAGATGAAGAAGACCGCCTACGTCATCAACGTGGCCCGCGGTGGCTTGATCGATGAAGCGGCCTTGAACATTGCCTTGCGTGAGGGCGAAATCGCCGGTGCCGGCATTGACGTTTTCGTCAAGGAGCCCGCCACGGACGTTGACTTCCTCGGCCTGGACAACGTCATCGCAACACCGCACCTGGGTGCCTCCACTGATGAGGCGCAGGAAAAAGCCGGCGTCTCCGTCGCCAAGTCGGTGCGTCTGGCCCTGGCTGGCGAGCTCGTTCCGGACGCCGTAAACGTTGCCGGCGGCGTCATTGCCGCCGAGGTCCGCCCCGGCATCCCGCTGATCGAGAAGCTGGGACGCATCTTCACCGCACTGTCCCACGCCTCCGTGACCCAGATCGACGTTGAAATTGCCGGTGAAATTGCCGCCCTGGACGTCAAGGCTTTGGAGCTCTCAGCGTTGAAGGGTGTCTTCAAGGACATCGTCTCCGAGCAGGTTTCCTACGTCAACGCACCGGTGTTGGCCGAACAGCGCGGCATCAAGACCCACCTGATCACCACCTTGGAATCAGCTGACTACCGCAACGTTTTGACCATCCGCGGCGCACTCTCGGACGATTCACAGATCTCCGTTTCGGGCACCCTGACAGGTCCGAAGCAGATCCAGAAGATCGTTTCAGTCAACGGCTACGAGCTCGAAATCCCCATGAGCGATCACCTTCTGGTCATCTCTTACGCTGACCGCCCCGGCGTTATCGGCACCTTGGGCCGTCTCCTGGGCGAGAACGGCATCAACATCGCCGGCATGCAGGTTGCCCGCAACACCGAGGGCGGCCAGGCACTGTCCCTGCTGACAGTCGACAGTGCCGTCCCGCAGGCTGTGTTGGATTCCATCAAGACCGAAATCGGCGCCACCATGGCCCGTGAAGTGGACCTCGAGGACTAATCTCCTTTTCCAACTGACCCGCAGTAGTGGTCGAAAAATCGCGAATTTTCGTGTTTTTTCGACCACTACTGCGGGTCAGTTCGTTTTGGGGCCATGCCACCATGGTCCGTGGGGACGGTCACGAATCGGTGTTTTAGCCGGGTTCACGGTAAATTCGTAGGGTGACATCTACTGAATCGGCCAAGACGCCCTACTACCTGACCACCGCCATCACGTACCCGAACGGTGTCCCGCACATTGGGCACGCCTACGAGTACATCGCCACGGACGCCATGGCACGCTTCAAGCGCCTGGACGGGTACGACGTCATGTTCTTGACCGGCACAGATGAGCACGGCATGAAGATCGCGCAAACGGCTGAGAAAGAGGGCGTCACGCCCAAGGAACTCGTGGACCGCAACGTTGCCGTCTACAAGGAAGCCCACGCGGCCCTGGGCATCAGCTACGACCGGTTCATCCGCACCACGGACGCCGACCACTACGCCGCCTCGCAGGCCATCTGGAAGAAGATGGAGGATGCCGGGGACATTTACTTGGGCAAGTACGAGGGCTGGTACTCCGTCCGCGATGAGGCCTATTACGGCGAGGACGAGACCGAACTGCGTGAAGACGGTCTGCGCTACTCCAAGGTCACCGATACCGAGCTGACCTGGACGGAAGAGGAAAGCTACTTCTTCCGCCTCTCCAACTACCAGGACAAGCTGTTGGCGCTCTACGCTGACCAGCCCGAATTCGGCTCCCCGCGTACCCGCTTCAACGAGGTCATCAGCTTCGTCAAGGGCGGCCTCGAGGACCTGTCCGTCAGCCGCACCACCTTTGACTGGGGCGTTCCCGTGCCCGGCAATGACAAGCACGTCATGTACGTGTGGGTTGACGCGCTCACCAACTACCTCACCGGCATTGGCTACCCGGACGTGGATTCGGCATCGTTCCAGAAGTTCTGGCCCGCCGACGTGCACATCATCGGCAAGGACATCTCCCGTTTCCACGCCGTCTACTGGCCCGCGTTCCTGATGTCCGCCGGGCTAGAACTGCCTCAGCGTGTCATGATCCACGGTTTCCTCCACAACAACGGCGTGAAGATGTCCAAATCCCTGGGCAACGTGGTGGCCCCGGCCGACTGGGTTGCCCAGTACGGCCTGGACCAGGTGCGCTTCTTCCTGCTGCGCGAGGTCCCCTTCGGCGCCGACGGCTCCTACAACCATGACGCCGTCGTGAGCCGGATGAACTCCGACCTTGCCAACAACTTGGGCAACCTGGCCCAGCGCTCCTTGTCCATGGTGGCCAAGAACTGCGAGGGCGTGGTGCCCACTCCCGGCGCATTCACCGAGGCTGATGAGGCCATCCTGGCCGCGGCCGCTGCGCTGTTGGAGCAGTCCCGCGCTGCCTACCAGGTACAGGATTTCCACGGTTCACTAGAGAAGATTTGGCATGTGCTGGGCGACACCAACGCCTACTTTGCCGACCAGGCCCCGTGGGTGCTGCGCAAGACAGATGTGCCCCGCATGGAAACGGTGCTGTACGTGACCCTCGAGGTGCTGCGCATGGTCTCGATCCTGGTTCAGCCGGTCATGCCCGACGCCGCCGCGAAGCTGCTGGAGGTGCTGGGCCAGGGAACTTCCCCGGACGACGCCGTTCGCCAGTTCGCTGCCTTCACCTCACCCCTGGTGGCCGGTACAGTCTTGCCCGCACCGGCGCCGATCTTCCCCAAGTATGAGGAACCGGCTCCGGTAGAGGCGTAACCGCCAGGCCTGTTGCAAGAGACGGCGTTCGCGGTTAAAGCCGGTGTTCTACCACCGGCTTTAACCGCGAACGCCGTCTCTTTTGTGCAGGTGAACTATTTTTGCCGAAGGCCGGCCTGACGGAGCAGGGCGATAAACCGTTCCCGGTTCAGCATTTCCGCCCACGTCCACCGAACAAATCCGACGTCCTGGGATCGGATCTGGTCTTCTCGCTGCTTTTCCTTCAAAACCCGGTCCTGAATGGACAATCCGCCGCTCCAACCAGCCCGGAGGTACTTCTCCTTGCCGTCGAACTCCCCAGCGAGGCGGAGTTGTTCAAACCAGAAGTCGACAAAGGCGTCGCTCCCGTCACGCAGCGTGAAGTGTTTCTGCAGCACGGGTATTGGAAATCCGAACATGTGCATCTTGGCCCGGCTAATCGACTCTCCGGCAGAGCCGGAGAGTGCTGAGGCGAAATTTATGACGGCCATGGCCCGCACATTGGCAGCCCTGCTGGGCAGTAGATCGGCAGCGGCCGCGAGCTGTTCGCGCCCCAATGGTGTTCCTTGCGGGTAGTTGCTTTGCCACCGGGGCTCCCCGGGTTGGGGATCCCTATCTGCCTGGGTGAACTGGTTGTAGATGTGTTGGCGGTTGGGGACGCGCAGACTGGAATCACACACCGCCACAGCGTAGGGAAAGGGCAGGCTCAAAATCAATTGCGTGACAGTTGTGAGTTTGTCCGTGAGTTGGAACGGACCGCAGTGAACCACCCCTTCGGTCATCGAACCGCGGTGGCGAATCACGCCATTCTCGGTGCGCCCGCCGCGAGTCACCTCCGTCATGACGTGAAGTCTTTGGGGCGACCCCACGATCCACAAACCCCACAACAGCGCTGCCGTGGCATGGCAGAGTACGGGTTGCCGTGGTGCAAGTTGTTGAAAGGCCAGTGCCCTCAGGCCGTATTGCTGCAAGGGGTGGAGTTCCCGGAAGTCGGATGCAGTGACATAGACTCCGCGGCGCAGTCTGGTGAGTTCGCCCTTGTTGCACAACGCCACCAGTTTGCGTCTGTCCTGCCCCACACTTTCCAAATCGGATGGCAAAATCAGCCGTGGCATGCTCATGTTCTACAGGGTTTCACCACAGCCAGCGCTGCGGAAGAGGCACTTTTGCGGCTGTGGATAACTTCGGCTCCTTGCCGAAGTCAGAAAAGACGGCGCTTGCGTAAAAAGCTGGCCGTGGAGCACCGTCTTTTTGCGCAAGCGCCGTCCCTTTTGCCGGGGGAACCGAAATTAGTCCATGGCCAGTCCCTCAACGGGGGAGAGTTTCGCAGCGCGGCGGGCGGGGATCACGGAGGCCAGCAAGCCGGCCACCGCGGCAACGAGCACCACGGCGAGGATTTGGCCCCACGGGATGACAGCTGCAACATCAGCAAAGCTGCCCAGAGCTGATTGGGCACCAGCCCAGCCATACACGGCGCCCAGGACGGAGCCGATGATGGCCGCCACCCCAGCAATCAGCACCGCCTCAATGGCGAGCATGCCCCGCAACTGTCCGCGGGTCAGGCCCAGCGCCCGCAACAGCGAGTTTTCCCGGGTCCGTTCCAGCACTGACAGGGAAAGCGTGTTGGCAACGCCGATCAAGGCGATGAACACCGCCACGGCCAGCAAACCCGTGACCACGAGCAAGAGCATGTCGATCACCTGGTTGAACATGACCTTTTCCAGGACACCCCCGCTGATCTGGTTCTCGTCTAGGTGCAGTGTCTGCGCCAAGGAGGTGCGCAGGTCCATCAACGCATTCGCATCCAACGCCGGGTCAACCGTGATCCACAGCGGTGCCGTCATTTGGGTATGCAGCGGATCGTCCGCCGGCAGCGCGTGGAATGCGTCCAAGGAAACCAAAGCAGTCATGCCATAGGCCGTGGAGGAGGTTGCCGTCAGGTTCGTGGTCTGCGTCCCGGCGAGCAGGCTGCCCGCACTGCCCGGGGTGCCCTTGGGGAGTACCACGGAAGTGCGGGAGGGACGGTTTGCCGGATTTGCCAGCAAGGCGAGGGCATCGGCGTCGGAAATTCCGTAGGCCGGGAGCTGCGTGTTCCCGGCCGTCACCAGGCCCACCAGTTCAAGCCGGGCAATGTGTGTCACACCGGGAAGTGCTGAGGCGGTGGCCATATCGGCCTCCGAGATGGCGTCCCCGCCGGGGACCGTTTGTGCCGCTAGATCCACCGGGTAGGTGCCGTCGAGCTCGGAATCAAAGGCGTGCCGGGCAGTTGCTGCGCCCGTCATCATCATGGTCACCAGCGTGACGCCAATGAGCAGGGCCGACGCCGTTGCGGTGGTCCTGCGTGGATTACGCACGGCGTTGGCCGCTGCCATCTTCCCGGGCACACCGGCTGGTCGGGCCAAGGTTCCGGCGAGCGAAACCAACTTGGGCACAAAGAGCGTCGCGGCCATCAGGAATCCGATGAATGACGCCGCGCCGGAGGGGAGCGCCAGCAGCAGGTTCGCGGAGATGCCGCCGGCAATCAGTCCCACACCGCCAGCCAAGATCAGCACCACTCCAATGGTCAGGCGGATGCGGCCTCCGGTGTTGTGCATCGTCGCGTCATCAGCGGGTCGCAGTGCGGCCAGTGGCGCTACGGCGGTCGCGGCCCGAGCCGGCACCAGTGCGGCCAGGACGGTGAGCAGGGTGCCCACCACAATGCCGGCAATAATGGCCGACGGCGGCACCGCCAGGGTGGCGAAGCTGAAGTCCGGGTTTTGGCTCAGCAGGGTCAAAACGAGGGCCATGGTGCCCGTGGCGGCCAGAACGCCCAGAACGGAGGCCGTGAAGCCGACAATGAGGGCCTCCACAATCACCGAGCTCCGGACTTGGCTGCGGCTGGCGCCCACACAGCGCAGCAGTGCCAGTTCGCGGGTCCGCTGGGCCACCAAAACGGAGAAGGTGTTGGAGACAACCAAAGCGGAGACCAACAGGGCCACGCCAGCAAAGGCAAGCAGGACAATGGTCAGCTGGTCCTGGCCGCCGGTAAAGTTCGCCACCTGTTCGGTGGTCTTCTCATCCGGGGTCATGATGGTTTCGATGGGCTGGTCCAGGGCGGCAGCCAGGGACGCCTTGGCCTCTGCAATGGATGTGCCATCCTTCAGGTTTGCCGAGATGGTGCGGTAGCCGTCGTCCGGGGTGCCTAAGCTATTCACCGCCGCCGGGGTGCCGACGAATTGGGCAGTCCCCGATGACTGGGGGTCAGCGGAGGTCGCCGTGATGCCCGTGATCGTGGCCGTCAGGCTTGGTTTCTTGACGTCACCGAGTTCGCCGGTACCTTGGCCGGTCAACGTGGTCTTGCCGCCTATTGCCAGCGAGTTGCGTTCGGCAGTGACGGTGTCCACCACAACCTCTTGGTCATTTCCGGGCCATGTTCCGGACAGGAGCTTGACGGGTTCCAGGGATGGGAACGCGGACACGTTGCGGAATGAAGCACCAATGGAGGACTTGCCCAGATCAGTCTGGATGTAAAGCGTCCTCTGGGCGTACGACTCGCCAACCCCAGCGGAGGCCGCCACTGTGGCTGCCGCCGACTCCGGAAGTGGATTGTTCCCGGGCGGGGAAACCACCAGATCCGCCGAGGCGTAGGCCTGTCCAATGCTGGCCTTCAGTGAGGCCTTGGTGGAGGCGTTGACCATTAAGGTGGCAGACAGGAATGCGACGGCGAGCAGCACGGCCAAGGTGATGGCTATGAAGCGCCGGGAATGAGTCTTGAGCTGACTCAGGGCTACTTGCAGCATGGTTTACGCCCCCAGGGAGGCCAGCGAAGCCAGCACGGACTCGGCGGTGGGGTTTTCCAGCTGGCCCACCAGTTCGCCGTCGTTCATCAGGACAACGCGGTCGGCATAGGAGGCGGCAACGGGGTCGTGGGTGACCATGATGATGCTCTGGCCCATTTCACGCGAGGACCGGCGCAGCATGCCCAGCACCTCGGCGCCGGACCGCGAATCCAGATTTCCCGTGGGCTCGTCGCCAAAAATGACGTCGGGTCGGGTCAGTAACGCGCGGGCCACGGCAACGCGCTGCTGCTGGCCGCCGGAGAGCTCGTGCGGCTTGTGTTTGAGCCGGTCCGTGAGGCCCAGTGTGGTGGTGATGAAGGAGAACCACTGTGCATCCACGGTTCCCCCGGCCAGGGCCACGGGCAAGGTGATGTTGGCTTCGGCGGTGAGAGTGGGGACCAGATTGAAGGCTTGAAAGACAAAGCCGATACGGTCACGGCGCAGTTGCGTCAGCGCCTTGTCGTTCAGTGCCGTCAGCTCGGTGTCGCCCAAGTGGATGGTGCCGGAGTTCACCGAATCAAGCCCGGCCAGGCAATGCATGAGGGTGGATTTGCCGGAGCCGGAGGGGCCCATGATGGCCGTGAACTGGCCGGCCGGGAAATCCAGGTCAACCCCTTTCAGGGCGCTCACCTCGGTGTCACCCTTGCCGTACGTCTTGCGCAGACCGCGGGCCTGAACCGCCATGGTGCGCTGGGAATTCTCAGTAATGATCGTCATGGCTCCAGCCTAGGCGCGGCCCTGCGCCGGGCGGATCGGAGCCTGGGTGGATATGTGCCCCCTGCCCGACGCCGTTCCCTCCTACCACGGGCGGAGTTGCCTGCCGCCGGGGTGCCGCCATTTTCTGCCCCGTTTCCCATTCCACAGAGCGGGCCAGCGGAGGAGAATGGGCCCATGAGCGAAGCCCGGAACGAGGAGAATGGGTCTGCTGGCACGGCCGCCTACGTGGACCGGATTGTTGCTGCGGCCCTGGGGTTTGCTGAAATGGCGAGCATTGCCCTGGGCGATCGCCTGGGCTGGTACCGTGCACTCGCCGGTGCCGGGGACGCGGGACTCACCCCGGATGAGCTGGCCCAGCGCAGCAACACCCAGCCCCGTTACGCGAAGGAATGGCTGGAACAGCAGGCCGTGGCCGGTTTGCTCACCGCCGTGCTGGATGCCGAACCGCTGGGCGGGCCCAGCTACCGGTTTGCCCTGCCGGCGGGAGCCGCAGCCGTGCTGGTCGATGAGGATTCCCTGGAGTACACGGCGCCCGTGGCCCGGATGCTGGTGACAGCTGTGGGGCATTTCCCCGATTTGCTTCAGGCGTACAGGGACGGTGGGGGAGTGGCCTGGTCCGAGTTGGGCGACGACGGCCGGGAATCCCAGGCCGAGCTGAACAAGCCATGGTTCGATCAACGCCTCGGAGCAGCCCTGGCAGCGTCGGCGGAGCTGCACGCCATCCTCTCCAGGCCCGGCGCCCGGATCATGGATGTGGGCGCGGGTTTTGGCTGGTCCACGCTGGCACTGGCCGACGCCTACCCGGGTGCCGAGGTGGTGGGTGTCGACATTGATGAGCCCTCCATCCGCCGGGCCAGGGAGAACGCCGGCGAACGCGGCAGCTCCGGACGGGTCAGCTTCGCGCTCGCCGATGCCGGTGATATGGCGGCGCCGGGCAGTTGCGACGCCGTGTTCATTTTTGAGGCCCTGCATGACATGCCGTTCCCCGTCCGTGTGCTGTCCGCCATCCGCAACTTCATCAAGCCCGACGGCGCAGTGGTGGTCATGGACGAGGCCGTTGCGGACACCTTCGCCCCGGCCGGTGACGAAGTGGAACGGCTCATGTACGGTTACAGCCTCCTGGTGTGCCTGCCGGACAGCCTTTCCACGCCCGGCTCCGTGGGCACGGGGACGCCCATGCGGCAGGCAACACTTGAGCGTTACGCCGTCGAGGCCGGATTCTCGCGCGTGGAAAGGCTGCCCATCGAGGACTTCTCAGTGTTCCGCTTCTACCGGCTGCATGTGTGAGCGGGGCCTGAACTACTTCTTGGCGAAGAGCCGGCTGAACCATCCGCCGGATGCGGGTTCCCTGGGCGCGGTCCTGTCACAGTTGCAGCGGGCGGCGGCGGGGATGTGGCGCATGACGTCTTCGACGTGGTTGCCGCAACCGGCCCAGGTGGTCTTGGCGCAGGTCTTGCAGCTTGTGGCTCGACACATGGTTTTCTCCTTATCATTTGGATACCCCTAGGGGTATTGAGTGATGATCATCTTACATACCCCTGGGGGTATCGTAGAATCGAGATATACCTGCAACGAGGAGCATCATGAAGTTGTCATCGGAGAGTTCACGCCCAGTCATCAACAGGCTGCGCCGCGCCCACGGCCAACTGGCCGGGGTGATCCGCATGCTGGAGGAGGAGCAGGACTGCGAAAACGTTGTCATGCAGCTGGCTGCGGTGAGCAAGGCCCTTGACCGGGCAGGCTTCGGTTTGATCGCCGAAAGCCTGAAGGAGTGCCTGGCCAGCGGCGACTCCGAACAGCTGGACAGCGGCAAGTTGGAGAAGCTGTTTCTGTCCCTGGCCTAGGCATCCCCAACTAGGGCAGCAGCCATTGTGTGGAAGTGGGCAGTCCCAGAAAGCAGCCGTAGGCCGCAACGGAGTCTTCCACGGCGGCCACCTCGGCGGCGCTTAAGGATCGCAGCGGGGCCAGCTGGATGACCGCTGCCGCAGCCGTGAGCACATGCTTCCACGTTGCAGCCATGAGGCCGTCGATGAGAACCGGGTGGTACATCATGGCCGCCGGCTCAAGGCGCTGCCCGGCCGGGGTGAACAGGAAGTGCTTGGATTCAAAGTACGACATCACGTACTCGTCATAGCACTGGGCCAGATCCACCCGTGGCGGGGCAGGGGCAGGCGGCACGGTGCTGCGCGGCTCCCACCAGAGGGTCACGCCGTCGAGCATAAACTGTTCAAACCGCCCCGGGGAGTCCTCCGCAGCGGCGGCCACACCAGCCCGCGCGTCGGGCATGCGCAAGCCGCTCCACACGGCAAAATCCTTGACGCTGGCCGGCCCGCGAGTGCTAAGGTACCGTTCGGCCAACAGCTTCAAGGCAGCGGCCCTGTCCAGGGGAGCGCTGGCCGGAACCCGTTCGTCGAAGAGGGCGTAGCTGCGCTGTTTACCCACGGAAGCGCCACTGATGATGACTTGCTCCAGTTCTGCGTGCATCATGGCATACGTCAGCCGCAGCCCGGATGACTCCACACCGGAGTCCGCCAAAGCAGCCTGCAACTGCGTCCGGGTCCTGTGCCGGCCACCAGCCAGCTCGACCGCAAGCACCTCGTGAACCTGATTGAGGGTGGCGGCATCCAAGCTGGATTTCCGGTAATACGAGTCATTGATCCGGTGAATGGTGGGGGCGCTCAGGGCCAACAACCACCGGGCATCCGACGGCGCCACAAAGTGCCAGGTGGGGCGCAGCACGTGGGTGCGCAGGATCTCGCCACGGTCGACGGCGGCGGCCAGGTCGGCGGCCGTGTTGCCATCGGTCCCGGGTGCCCGGCGCTGCGCCGTGGCCCACAACGCATACGCGTACTCCTGCGCCTGCATGGCCACGTACTGGTGCACCACTGCGCCGGCGCTCGCAGCCAGCGGCGACCACAAACTGTGTCGGTGCATGCGCACAGTCACCGCGTCGCGAATACTCAAAGCGCTGGCCATAAATTCACCCTATCCGCAGCGTGGAGCGGGCAACAGCGACTGTTCCGGCGCGACGGCGCTAGCTGTCCAGCTGCGGTGCCGGCCGGAACTTCTTGAGCCAAAATTCCGACTGGGCAATGTGCCCCGCGGTGGCGGTGGCTGCCGAAGCGGGGTCCCTGTTGCGGATGGCCTCGAGAATGTCGCGGTGGCCCTTGTTGCTGACCTCGCGCACAGTTGCCCCTTCGGCGCTGTCAAAGATGTTGAAGTGCCGCCCGCGGGATCGGAACAGGCCCATGAGTCCGGTCAGGGTGGAATTGCCGCCGGCTTCGCAAATGGCCTCATGGAAGCGGGCATCCAGTGCGGAGATGTCGGCAGAGTTGTCGGTAGCCTCCATCTGCGCCACCAGGCCGTCCAACTCGGCCATGAGTTCCGGCGTTGACCGCGCGGCAGCCCCGGCCGCGGCGTGGGATTCCAGAGCCCGCCGGATTTCAAAGAGTTCCAGGACGCTGTCAAACGGGAAAAGGTCCACCAGAAGGGCAAAGCCCTTGAGGATCTCCGCCGGCTCGAGGGACGAGACATAGGTCCCTGAACCGTGCCGGGCCTCCATGACCCCCAGGGCGGACATGGCCCTGATGGCCTCACGCAAGGAACTTCTTGACACGCCCAGCTGGGCTGCGAGTTCACCTTCCGGGGGGCATTTCTGGCCGGGGGCGAGTTCGCCGGAGGCAATCTTCGCCCGCAGGCCGTGCATGGCGGTTTCCACTGCGCTCATTGGCACTCCTCGATCACTGTTGTCACTTTAGTCGCACACAGGCCTCACTGTACAGATTCATCATATGATTTCCCAAAGTCCTCAGATCTCTTAGTGTAATTATCTAGAAACAACGCAGAAACATCCATCAGATTGACTAAGTCATCAGATGAATTTTTTGACTCATCTCTTGTCTTGGCCTCAAATGTGAGATAGCTTACTGAACACCAACCACCTGCCGCCAACAGAAAGTACTCCGTGGCTTCTTCTCTCCTCACCGCCCCCGCTGCCTTGCTGACCCCCGAGGGGAAGCCGGCAATCTCAGATTGGAGCCTTGGCGCGGACAAAGTTCATCTCAACCACGGTTCCTACGGCGCCGTGCCCCGCGCGGCCCAGGACAAGGCGCAGCAGTTGCGGGCCCGCATGGATGAGAACCCCTGCACCTGGTTCATGGGCCAGGCCGCGGCACTGGCCGCCACCCGCCCCGACATTGCGAATTTTCTGCAGGTTCCCGCGGATGACCTGGCGCTGGTGGTCAACGCCAGTGCAGGTGTTACGGCCGTGTATAACTCACTGCCGTTCACCGACGGCGCGGAAATCGTCACCACGGACCACACCTACGGGGCTGTTCTTGAGGGTGCCCAGCGCATTGCCCGCAAGCACAACGGCCGCGTGGCCGTCGCGGAAGTTCCCCTGGACGCGGACGCGAACCTCGTCGTTGAACTTGTCATGGCCCAGGTCACCGGGCGCACTGCACTCATTGTCATTGACCAGATCACCTCGGCCACGGCACGGAGCTTCCCGGTGGTCGAAATCGCCAAGGCCGCCAAGGCTTTGGGTATTCCCCTGATGGTCGACGGCGCCCACGCACCCGGCGCTTTGGCGCAACCGGTTCCCGACTTTGAAGGTTTCTGGGTGGGCAATCTGCACAAGTTTGCCTGTGCCCCGCGCGGCACCGCGGCAGTGGTGGCGCGCGGGCCCTTGCGCAAACACCTGCACCCGTTGATCGACTCCTGGGGCTTCCCTCACCAGTTCCCCGAAAGCTTTGACCATGTGGGCACCCAGGACATCACCTCATGGATGGCCGCAAGCACATCATTTGAGACCATCGAGACCCGCTACGGCTGGGATGCGTGCCGCAACTACGCAACCGCGCTGGCCGACTATGGTCAGGGAGTTGTGGGGGAGGCCCTTACCGCCGGGACGGGCGCCGATGCGTCGGTCGACGTCGGCATGCCGGTGGGGCACTTGCGGCTGGTCCGCCTGCCCCAGGGCCTAGCCACCACGCACGAGGATTCCCACGCCGTGCGGGGCTGGATTTCAGCGAACCTTCATTTTGAAACCGCCATCACCACCTTCGGCGGAGCCGGCTACCTCAGGCTGTCCTCGCACCTGTACAACACCCCGGCCGACTACGACGGCTTTGTCGAACGGGCCGTCCCCGAACTGCTCCGGCTGGCAAAGCTCCGCTAACAGCCAGTAACTTTCTTCCCCGACTCACTGCTTTGAAAGGTCACCAATGAAATCCAAAATCACAACCATAGCCGCACTGGGTGTCGCTGCCGTCCTGGCCCTTTCGGGTTGTGGAGGAGGCGGGAATAGCAATTCTGCCGATGGCAAGGTCACCCTCAAGATGGTGGAGAGCCTGACCAACCCCACACGCACCGAAACCCTCAAGACCCTGTTGACGGGATTTGAAAAGGCCAATCCCGACATCAAGGTTGACTTGATTTCACCGCCAACGGACTCCGCCGATCAGAAGATCCAGCAGATGCTCCAGTCCGGCAAGGGCGTTGACGTGGTTGAGGCACGAGATATCACCGTGGGCTCCTTTGGTGCCAACAAGTGGCTGTACGACATGAGTGCCGATCTGAAGGGCTGGGAGGGCTGGGAAAACCTGACCGACAACGCCGTCAACTATTCCAAGCAGGACGGCAAGACCTACTACATCCCCTACGGCTTCTACGGCCTGTCCCTGTTCTACCGCACCGATTTGGTCAAGGAAGCCGGTTTCTCCGGACCTCCCGCCAGCTGGTCGGACCTGCTCAAGCAGTCGGAAAAGCTCAACCAGCCGGACGCCAACAAGTTCGGTTACGCCTTCCGTGGCGGAACTAACGCCAACTCCAACGCCGTCGCCGTGATCGAGGCCTACACGGCTGATCAGATCGACAAGGAGAATGCGTTCAAGCTGAGCAACGGGAAAACCATCTTCTCCGCCCCCGAGGCGCAGCAGGCCATGGACGACTACTTGGAGATCTTCAAGAAGGGGTCCCCGCCGTCGTCAGTTGCCTGGGGCTACCCGGAAATGGTCCAGGGTTTCAGCAACGGTTCCACAGCATTCCTGCTGCAGGATCCTGAGGTGATTGCCACCATCAAGGAATCCAAGTCCATCAAGGCCGATCAGTGGAGTGTTGCGCCGCTGCTGACAGGACCCACCGGCAAGGCCATCCAGCCGGTCGCCACGGCAGGCTGGGGCATCGCCGAGGCCAGCACTGCCAAGCCCGAGGCTATTAAGCTCATCAAGTACCTGTCCCAGGGCGAGCCCGCAACCCAGTTCAGCAAGGACAACTCCCTGGTGCCCATCCTCAAGGCCGCAGCCAAGGACCCGTTCTACAGCGAAGGCCCCTGGGCTGCCTACGTCACCATGACGGAGAACCCGGACACCTACATCTCAGCCGTCCAGCCCCGCGGCGTTGCTTGGTGGACCGAATGGATCAAGAAGTCCGACGGCGAACTGCAGCGGGTGCTGACCGGCAAGATGACCACCCAGGAGCTGCTGACCAGCTGGGACAGCTACTGGACCGAAAAGATGGCGGGCTAGTCACTCGTGGCACTCAAAACAAGGCAGGAGGTGGTGCGCGGGTCAAAACCGGCCGGCGCACCACCGGCACCGCACACGAACTATCACCGGAAGAAGCGCTTCAACGCCAGAACCGCCTTGACGTTGCTGGCGTTCATGGCACCGGCAGCCATTTTTGTAGGAATCTTCACCTACTATCCGATGATCTCCGGCAGCCAGATGGCGTTCCGCAACTGGAACCTCAACGACTTATCGGACACCTCCTGGGTGGGCTGGGGCAACTTCATTGCCCTGTTTGAAAACCCGGAGTTTGGCACCATTGTCCGCAACACTGTGGTCTGGGTGGTTGGGTCGTTGGTGCCGCAGGTGGTTATCGGCTTCGCCCTGGCACTGTTCCTCAAACGCAAGTTCAAGTTCCGTGGCGCCTACCAGGCGTTCATCTTCTTCCCGTGGGCCGTGTCAGGGTTCCTGATTGGCATGTTGTTCCGCTGGATGTTCAATGCCGAATTTGGTGTGGTCAACGACCTGCTGATGAAGGTGGGCATCATTGACACACCCATCCCGTGGCTGGCCGAACCCGGCTTTGCCATGACGGCCATCATTGTGGCCAACATTTGGTACGGCGTCACCTTCTTCGCCATCATGATCCTGGCCGCCCTGCAGTCAGTCTCGGATGAAATGTATGAGGCGGCAGCCATTGACGGCGCCGGCAAGATCCGCACGTTCTTCAGCATCACCTTGCCAGCCATCTCCGTGACACTGGGGCTGACCATCCTGCTGCGCATCATCTGGATCTTCAATTTCCCGGACATCATCTGGGCCATGACCGGCGGCGGACCTGCTGATCAGACCCACATCATCACCACTTACATGATCAAAATTACGCAGGAAGGCGATTACGGCCAGGCCTCGGCACTGGGCTTGATAGTGGTCTTCACCTTGATGCTGTTTGCCGCGTTCTACCTGATGGCCGTGCGTCCCCGAAAGGCAAACCGATGATCAACAAAGAAACGGCCCTGGCCCGCACCAGCAAGATCATCTTCTTAGGGCTCTGCCTGATTGTGACGATTTTCCCGCTGTACTGGATTGTTGTCACGTCCCTGAAAGCGCCCGGCACCATCTATTCGCTGCCCCTGGACTACTGGCCCAAGGAACTGTCCTTTGAGAACTACATTGGCCTGTTCACGAAGTCCGATTTTGGCGTGTACATGCTTAACAGCCTGCTGGTGGCAACCGTGGCAGCCACCGTGGCGACGCTCATCTCCCTGCTCTCTGCGTACGTGTTGGCGCGGTTCCAGTTTTCCGGCCGCGGCTGGGTTCTGGCGGCGTTTCTGCTGACCCAGATGATCCCGGGCTTCATCGCCCTGGGACCGCTGTACATGATGATGACCAACTTCAACCTGGTCGATTCAAAGACCGGTTTGATTCTGGTGTACATCGCCATCTGCATCCCGTTCTGCACCATCATGCTGCGCGGCTTCTTTGAAAACGTCCCCGACGCCCTTGAAGAGGCGGCCATGATCGATGGTTGCTCCCGGCTCAGCGCCCTCTTTAGGGTGCTGGTTCCGGTCATGATGCCCGGCATCGCGGCAAGTTTCATCTTCAACTTCGTCAACTGCTGGAACGAGTTGTTCCTGTCGGTGACGCTGATGAACAGTGACGAGAACAAGACCATCCCCACGGCGTTGGCAGGTTTCATCTCCAGCTTCAACATTGACTGGGGTTCCATGTCCGCCGCGGCCGTGCTGACGGTGGTGCCCACACTGGTGATCTTTGCCTTCGCCAGCAAGTTCATCGTCCAAGGCCTGACCGCAGGGGCCGTGAAAGGCTAGCACTTTTCTGGCACGACGGCGTTTCGCGCCTTCCTCGTCCACCTCACGCACGTGGACATGGCCGTCCGGTCATGTGCCGACGGCGTGCCAAACCGGTGGGGACATATGAAATTTCATGGGCCCTCACTCGTTAGGCACGCCCTCGGCGTGAAGTCGGCCAGTTTGGCACGCCGGCGAGGGCGTGCGCCCGCTGTGAAGTGCTAGCGCGGGGTGACGATGCCCGTCTCGTAGGCAATCACCACCACCTGGACCCGGTCGCGAGCGCTGAGTTTGGCCAGAATGTGGCCCACATGGGTCTTGACAGTCGCCTCGGACACAAAGAGCTCGATGGCGATTTCCGGGTTCGACAGGCCATTGGCAATGAGCACAAACACCTCATGCTCGCGGCCTGTCAGGCTGGCAACGGCCGCCGAATGGGCGTCATTGGCCGGGCTCGGCGCCGACAGCATGGGGGCCACATGGTCCAGCAGGCGGCGCGTGGTGGAGGGGGCAATCACGGCATCCCCGGCAAATACCGTACGAATCGCACCCAGGAGTTCCTCCGGCGGGGCATCCTTAAGCAGGAAACCGCTGGCACCCGCCTGAATGGCTGCCAGCGCGTACTCATCCAGGTCGAAGGTAGTGAGCACCACAATCTTCAGCTCGGCCAGCCACGAACCGGCCGGTGCGGCCTTGATGCGCTCCATGAGCCGGCGGGTGGTCTCAATCCCATCCATCCCCGGCATGCGGACATCCATGAGCACCACGTCGGCTGCTGTGGCGGAGAGGGCGCTCAAGGCCTGGATCCCGTTCCCGGCTTGGAGGACCACGTTCAGGTCAGCCTGGGAATTGATGAGCATGCCAAGGCCGGAACGGACCAGTTGCTGGTCATCGACCAGGGCGACGCGGATGGGGTTGGAAGTCATGTTAGGTCTCCGTGTAGGGGATAAAGGCTGTGATGGCGAAGCCGCCGCCGGCAACAGGCCCGGCGGTGAGGGTTCCATCGTAGAGTTTCACGCGCTCGGCCATGCCGCGCAGGCCGTTCCCGCCGCAGTCGCGAGGGTCCGCAACGGCGGAGGGCCCGCCGTCGTACACGGGGATGGGGCCGGTGTCAGCGAACGACGCCGATGCACCCCTGCCGTCGTCTGTCACCGACACGTCCAGGCCGCGGGCGCTCCACACCAGTGTCACGGTGGCCATCACCTTGGGCCCGGCATGTTTCATGACATTGGTGAGCCCCTCCTGGACCATGCGGTACGCGGTCAGCTCGGCGCCCGCCGGCAGCGGTCGCCGCGATTCGCCCTTGACCTCATAGGCCACCGGGAGGCCGGCGGCGCGGATGCCCAGCAGCAGCTCATCCAGGTCAGCCAGGCCGGGCAGGGGGCGCATGGAGGCTGCGGCATCGCCACGCAAAACGCCCAGCAGGCGGCGCATCTCCTGCAGCGAGGACCTGCCGGTCTCGGCAATCGTGGCCAGGGTGGCCGGGGCAATGTCCGGGTTGGCCACGGCAGCGTACCGGGCGCCGTCGGCCTGGGTGATGATGACGGAGAGGGAATGGGCCACAATGTCATGCATTTCGCGGGCAATGTGGGCGCGTTCATCACTGGCGGCCAGCTCGCGCTCATGCTGGGCCTCAATCTCCAGGCGGTGGGCGCGGTCCTCGAGGGCTTGTTCGCGCAGGCGCTTGGTGCGTGTCAGATCCCCGGCTGTCCAGCTGAACAGCACCAGGACCCAGACCACCAGAATGAGCACGGCCCCGTACGGCAGGTCGGCCAGGGAGGTGGAGGTGAGGTTGTAAAAGTAGCGGGTGACCAGCATGACGGCACCCACCATGGCCAGTCCGAGCCCACCCAAACTGGCCCAGCGCGGGCCAAAGGCTGCCAGGGCATAGACAATCAGCGGCACCGCAATGTCTGCTGGCATGGGCTGGACATGCAGTGCCCACTGGGTAATGGCCACCACGGCGACGATGATGCCGGCCATGACCGTGCGGGTCCGGCGCCAGGCAAGTGGCACTATGAGGGCCGTGGCGAAGATCCCGGCTACCACTACATCGCTCGTGGAGTTTGAGTATCCGCCGTCCATCACGCTGAGGGGCATCGCCACCAGCCAGAGCACTGCCATGAGGACAAAGTCCACGGCAAAGCGGTGCCGCCGGAACCAGTCGTAGATGGAATGCATAATCACTCACACCACTTTAGGCGGCTCCCGGGCCCGCGGCATCCTGCCCAGGGTGGAGACTGGCTGGGAACTCGCCGGGGACCGGCCGTCCCTCAGGGTTGTTGGCTCGCGGCGGCGGTGATCCTGTTGGCCATGTTCTTGAAGATGATGCCATGGAAGGGGAGTACCGCCAGCCAGTACAGGCGTCCGGACAGGCCGCGCGGGAAGAAGATGGCCCGCTGGCGGAACACGCTGCCCTCCTCCGTCCCGTCGGCAAACAGTGGCGTGACCTCAAATTCGAGCCAGGCTCGGCCCGGGACGATCATTTCGGCCCGCAAGCGCAGCAGCTTCCCACGTTCCAAGGTTTCCACCCGCCACCAATCCACGGCGTCGTTGAGCTGGAGACTGTTATTGCTGCGCCGCCCCCGGCTCAGACCGACGCCGCCGGCCAGCTTGTCCATCCAGCCGCGCACCGTCCAGGCGAATGGCAACGAGTAGTAGCCGTTCGCCCCGCCTATCCCTTCCATGACCTTCCAGACGGCACTGGCGGGAGCCGCAGTGGTTTTGCTGCGTTCATCGGTGAACACCGTCTGCCCCGCCCATTCGGGATCGCTGGGCAGCGGTTCTGCTGGAGCGCTCACGGCGTGGGCTGTGGCCCACGTGGTTTCCACCGTGTCCGTCTCGATCTTGTTCAGCGCCAGTTGCACGGCGCGCATATAGGGGGTCAGGCCGCCGTCGGGCTCGGGGATGTAGGTGGCAATGTCATTCTCGGTCGCCACGCAGTCATGCTGCAGGGACTCCACCAAGGGGATGGCCAGGCTGCGCGGGACAGGGGTGACAAGGTTGACCCACTGGGCGGCAAGCCACGGTGTCAGGACGGGAAGGGGGAGGACCACTGGCTGGCGAAAATCAGCCGCGACGGCGTACGTGCGCATCATCTGCGCGTACGTGAGAACCTCCGGTCCGCCAATGTCGAAGGTCCTGTTGACTTCTGCCGGTAGTTGGCTGGCGCCCATCAGATAGTGCAGCGCGTCCCTGACGGCAATGGGTTGGATCTTGTTCAGTACCCATTGGGGGGCGGGCATGACCGGCAGGACATCTGTCAGGTGCCTCACCATCTCGAAACTGGCCGAGCCGGAGCCAATGACCAACCCCGCCTGCAGAACAGCGGTGGGCGTTCCCGAGGACAAAAGAATCTCGCCCACCTCCGTGCGGGAGGCCAAGTGGCGGCTTAGCTGTCCCTGCGGGTGCAGGCCCGAGAGATAAATGAGCCGGTGGATTCCTGCATCCCGGGCAGCCTGGCTGAGATTGCGTGCACACAGCCTTTCCACGCGCTCAAAGTTGGCGGCCGCGTGCCTGTCGCCGGACATGGAGTGCACTAGGTAGTACACAATGTCTGCTCCGTCGCACAGATTTCGAGCAATGACCGGATCCTCCATGGAGCCCACTGTGACCTCCACCTGTCCTCGCCACGGCACATCTCGGAGCTTTTCCTGATCACGGGTCAAAACCCGCACCTGGTGGCCGGCCTCCAAGAGCAAGGGAACAAGCCTCCCGCCAATGTATCCGGTGGCTCCGGCAACGGCTATCACGCTCATGTTGCAAACTCCTTGCTGGACTGGTGCTGTACAAAACCTCTTCCTTCCACCATTATGTAATTAGATTTTCTGATTATCAAGAGATGGAGGTGTTTCATGCAGAACTCTCACGGCGGCCGCCCCCCAATGCAGATGCATCCGGCCTCGGTGCTGGTTCGGCAAATTCTTGTCCTGAATGAGGTCATGGAATTCATCATGCGCCGGGAAATGGACCTGAATGAAACAGATTTCCAGGCCATGCAACACCTCATGAAGCAGCGGTCCATGTCCCCAGGTGAACTGGCCAAGGTGCTGCACCTGACGGCGGCGGCCACCACCACTGTCATCGATCGGTTGGCGCGGAAGGGTCACATCACCAGGACCCCCCACCCCACTGACAGGCGTCGCTGGCTCATCAGCCCCAGCGAACAATCCGTACGCGCAGCCATGGAAAATCTCATGCCGATGATCCTAGATGTGGACAACAAGGTACGCAGCTACAACGACCGCGACCAGGCTGTCATCGTCGATTTCTTGAACAGTGTGGTGGCCTCCATGGGCAGCCGAGTCGCCGCGTTGGAAAATGGCCCAGCACCGATTCCCCCAACCGTTCACACTGATAGCCGAAAGGTGTAAAGATCATGCCAGCGAAGAAAGAAAGCCAGCTCGCCCAGCCCAGGGCCAGGGAGTCCGGGCCGCAAGGTGAAACGCTTCTGGCGTACAGGGGTCACTTCTCCGAGGTGGCCACTGCCTCGGAGCCCTTGGACTGGGAGGCATTCCAAGGAAGCGTCAAGGATGTACTGGACCAATACTTTGACTCTCAGCGTCTGCGTGCCGGTGGCTACTCGCCAGCATTTGGCGAGTTATGGGACCGCATGGCAGCCACAACCACCGGCGGCAAGTGGATGCGCCCCAAACTGGTCTACCTGACGTATGAGGCCTTCGGTGGGAAGGGCTGGCGGGCGTGCAGCGAACTGGCCGCCGCCTTTGAAATGCTCCATGCCGCGCTGCTGGTGCACGACGACGTCATCGACAGGGACTTTGTCCGCCGCGGGGTGCAAACCCTCGGCGCCAGCTACCGGGACCTGGCACTACGTGGCGGCCACAGCAGCGCCGACGCCGACCACGCAGGGTTCTCCGCGGCCATCATAGCAGGGGACCTGCTCCTGACCGGATCCCTGCGGCTGGCAACCTCTGCAGCAACAGGGCACGGCCAAAGCGCCGCAATTCTTTCAACCATCCACGAGGCCATCTTTGCCGCCGCTGCCGGCGAGCTGGATGATTTGCTGTTCTCGCTGGGGCGCAGCGATCCCGGTCTGCTCGATGTGCTGAACATGGAACGGCTAAAAACTGCCGTGTACTCCTTTGAAATGCCCCTTCGTGCCGGCGCTCTGCTGGCGGGTGAATCTTCAGCCACGGCCGATGCGCTCGCAGCCGTGGGGCGTGACATTGGCGTTGCCTACCAAGTGGTGGATGACGTCTTGGGCACCTTTGGCCAACAGTCCGTCACCGGCAAGTCAGTCGACTCGGACCTGCGTGAAGGCAAGCGCACCATTCTGACGTCCTTTGCCGAGGGCTCGGAGGAATTTGTGTCCGCAGCGGCCGCCTTCCGCGCAGGGGACGGCGACGCCGAGGTTGTCCGCACCGTGTTGCGCCAACTGGGTGCGCAGGAGCAGGCCTTGGCATTAGCCAAGAACCTGGTGGCGGATGCCATGGGCAAGGCCGCTGAGCTGGCCTTGCCGGAGTCCCTGTTTCTGGAACTGACGCAAATCTGCGACTACGTGCTGAGCCGGAGGAGCTAGCCATGGGAATCGATCCTTTGAGCCACTATTCCGAGACAGCCGCGCGAAGTGCCGCGGTGGTGATCAAAAGCTATTCGACGTCGTTCGGCATGGCCTGCTGGCTCCTGGGGGCCAAGACGCGCCGGGACATTGGGAACATCTATGCACTGGTGCGGGTGGCCGATGAGGTGGTGGACGGCGCGGCAGCGGCCGCCGGCCTGGACACGGTGGCGGTGTGCGCCCAGCTTGACGCCTTGGAGCGGGAAACCGAGCAAGCCCTGAGCAGTGGCTACAGCACCAACATGGTGGTTCATGCCTTTGCCGGCACCGCCCGGCGTGCAGGCATTGACGCCGCGTTGACCAAGCCGTTTTTCGCCTCGATGCGCACGGACGTTTCGCGCAGCACCCATTCGCCGAGCACCTTGGCGGAGTACATCTACGGATCCGCCGAAGTGGTGGGCCTGATGTGCCTGAAAGTTTTCCGGGCCATGGAAGGCGCGCCGGCCGGACACGAGCAGCAGTTGCTGGATTCGGCCCGCAGCTTGGGCGCCGCCTTCCAAAAAGTAAACTTCTTGCGCGATCTGGGGGCCGACAGTGCTGAGTTGGGGCGCCTGTACTTCCCGGGATTGGACCCGGCGGCTTTCAACGACCGGCACAAGGATGCGCTCCTTGCCGAGATTCGCCACGACCTGGCAGTTGCCCGGACCGGTATGCCCTTCCTTGCCCCGCCGGCCCGTCGGGCCGTGCATTTGGCGCACGATCTCTTTGCCGCCCTGGTCACAAAGCTGGCACGCATCCCCGCAGCCCGGCTCACCCAGCAAAGGGTTCGGGTGCCAGGCTGGCACAAGGCGTTCATCGCCGTGAGGGTGTGCCTGCGCGGACACCGAGTCCTCAGCAGGGAGAGTTCCCCGGTGCAGCCGAGTCCGCAGGTTCCGGCATGGACGCCTTCGGGCTCAACAAACCCCGAAACAACCGTGTCCGAGCTGAAAGTGCCCGAAACAAGCGTGCCCGAAACAAGCATGGAGGTGTCCTCATGAATGGCATGCGACGGCCGGCCATGCACCTGGCAGGGCTCATTTCCGCCCTTACCGGAAAAGCGGGCTCCAAACATGCCGGCACCAAACATGCCGGCACCGCACCCAGGCAGTGCGTGGTCATTGGGGGAGGCATCTCCGGCCTGGCCACTGCGGGCCTGTTGGCCAAAGATGGTCACAGCGTGACGGTGCTGGAAAAGCAGGAGCAACTCGGCGGCCGTGCAGGTCGCTGGGAACGCGATGGCTTCACGTTTGACACCGGCCCCAGCTGGTACCTCATGCCCGAGGTCATTGACCATTGGTTCAAGATGATGGGCACCAGCGCCGCCGCCGAGCTGACACTGACCCGCCTGGACCCTGCCTACAAGCTGTGGACGTCCCGCGGAACGGAGCCTGCGAGCGCCGCGGACACGCAGCCGGGGGCTGAGTCCACGGTGGTCCGCACGGGCCGTGCCGAAGCCGTAGACTTGTTCGAATCCCAGCAACCGGGCTCCGGCGCCCAACTGGCCAGGTACCTGGATTCCGCCGAGCTGGCCTACACCCTGGCCAAGCGGCATTTCCTCTACGACCCCTTCGGCTCGCTGCGGGGATTGGCCACGCCGGCTGTGCTGCGCCATGCCCCGAGGCTGGCCCAACTCCTGACCCTGTCCCTGCACCGTTTTGTGTCGGGGAGGTTTACACATCCGCTGCAACAAAAGATCCTGGGCTATCCCGCAGTATTTTTGGGCACCAGCCCCTACAAGGCGCCCTCGATCTATCACCTCATGAGCCATCTGGACCTCCAAGACGGCGTGCTGTACCCGCAGGGCGGCTTTGCCGCGGTGGTCGACGCCATGGAACGGGTCATCCGCAGGGCGGGTGTCCACATCGTCACCGGGGCCACAGCAACCCAAATTGTCACGGGCCCGGCGGATGGCGGAACCCGGTGCGAGGCCGTCGCCTGGCGTGACCGCGACGGCGTCGATCATCGCAGCGGCGCCAAACTAGTGGTGGGCGCCGCGGATCTGCACCACATTGAAACGGCGCTGCTGCCGGAGCAGCTCCGCACGCGGTCTGTGAAAAAGTGGGCCAAGACTGATCCCGGCATCAGTGCAGTGCTGGTGTGCCTGGGCATCAGGGGCGAAGTGCCGGACCTGGCCCATCACAACCTCCTGTTCACCGACGACTGGCAGGACAACTTCGCCCGGATCGTTGAGGGAAAGGCGCTCGCGGACACCACCTCCATCTACGTTTGCCGCCCCACCGCCACCGACTCCGCCGTGGCCCCGGCCGGAGCTGAGAACTTGTTCCTGCTCATCCCCGCTCCCGCCCTGCCCCAGTGGGGCAAAGGAGGGTTCGACGGCGGCGGCTCGCCCCAGGTGGAACAGGTTGCCGACGCCGCGATCGCCCAGCTGGCGCTGTGGAGCAACACGCCGGATCTTACCGAGCGCATCATGGTGCGGCGCAGCTATGGCCCCGCGGACTTTGCTGACAATGTCAATGCCTGGCAGGGAAGCGCCTTGGGTCTGGCGCACACCCTGGAACAAAGCGCCTTTCTCCGCCCGTCAAACACCAACAGTAAAGTGGCTGGCCTGTTCTACGCCGGAAGCTCGGTGCGCCCCGGCATTGGGGTGCCGCTGTGCATGATCAGTGCCGAGATTGTGCTCAAGTCTGTGCGCGGAGACAAGACCGGGGGCCCGCTGGCCGAGCCCGCCCCGGATGAGCGAGCATCGGGTGAGGGTCACGTAGCCGACGGCGCTTCAGTTGACCCCGCTTCAGTTGACGCTGGCTTGGGTGCAACCGAGCCGGATCATGCTGTGACGGTGGTTGCCCCTTGATCTACCTCATCATCTTGCTGCTCCTGCTGGGCTGCATGGCCCTGTTGGATGCGCGCTGGAAACTGTTCCTCTTTGCCCATCCGTGGGCGGCGGCCTCCGTGCTGGCGATCGGCACAGCCTACTTCTTGGTGTGGGACGTGGCGGCGATTGCCGCTGGCATCTTCTTGCACCGAGACTCCCACCTCATGACAGGCATCATGATTGGCCCGCAGCTTCCCCTGGAAGAAGCGTTCTTCCTCTTGTTCCTGTGCTACCAAACCATGATCTTGTTCACCGGAGCGCTGCACATCTGGCACCGCCGGGGGCGCCTGCGCCGGGCAGGGGAACAATCATGACCTTTTCCCAGCTCAATGCGATCTTTGTGGCTGTAGCCGTGCTGGTCATGGTGGTGGCACTGGCCCGGCAGCCAGGGGCGGCTGCCAAGCGCACCTTGATGGCCGCCGTCGTCGCAAGCATTGCCGTACTAGTGGTTCTGACGGCCATTTTTGACAACGTCATGATTGCCTCCGGCCTGTTCGACTACGCCGGGCACACCCTCAACGGCCTCCGGGTTGGCTTGGCGCCCATCGAAGATTTTGCCTACCCCATTGCGGCTGGATTGCTGCTGCCGGGATTGTGGCTGCTGTTCACGAGGGGACGGCGCCCGTGAAGAACTTGTTCATGACGTCCAGGCCGGTGTCGTGGGTCAACACGGCCTACCCCTTTGCTGCCGCCTACTTCCTGGCAACAGGGCGCCTCGATTGGGTCTTCGTGCTGGGGACCTTATTCTTCCTGATTCCCTACAACCTGTTGATGTACGGCATCAACGATGTCTTCGACTACGAATCGGACCTGCTCAATGCGCGCAAGGGGGGCGTGGAGGGCGCGGTACTGGACCGCAGGCACCACCGCTTCATACTGTGGGCGGCCATCGTGTCAACCGTGCCCTTTCTGGTGGTGCTTGCCTTGGTGGGGGACACCGTGGCGAACATCGTCCTGGCCGTGTCCATCTTTGCCGTGGTGGCCTACAGTGCGCCCGGGCTGCGCTTCAAGGAGCGCCCATTTCTGGACTCCATCACCTCCAGCACGCACTTTGTCTCACCGGCGGTCTATGGCCTGGCACTGGCCCAGGCGCCCTTCACCGGCGGCATCGCGGCGTTCCTGGCAGCCTTCTTCCTGTGGGGTGTGGCAAGCCATGCCTTTGGGGCAGTGCAGGACATCGTCCCGGACCGTGAGGGGTCAATAGCCTCCATTGGCACCGTGCTGGGGGCGAGGTTCACCGTCCGGTTTGCCTTTGCCGCCTATGCCGGTGCCGGTGTGCTGATGCTGTGGACGGCTGTGCCGTTTGCTGCGCTGCTCGTGGTGCCCTACCTGCTCAACGTGGCACCCTACCTGCGGGTCACCGACGCCACCTCGGCAACCGCGAATGCCGCCTGGAAGCGCTTTTTGTGGCTGAACTACCTCACCGGATTCCTGGTGACCCTGACATTGATCTGGCTGATCCTGAACCGCTAATGCGGAACGAAAGGTGCATGAGATGAACGTATCCCTAGTCTGGTTCCGGGATGATCTGCGCGTGGCAGACAACCCCGCCTTGCTGGCGGCCGCCGCCGATGGCGACGTTGCGGCACTCTACGTCCTGGATGAGGAATCGGCTGGCATCCGGCCCCTGGGCGGTGCCGCAAAATGGTGGCTGCACCATGCACTTTCGGATCTAAAGCTCGAACTGGCGCAGCTGGGCATTCCCCTGCTCCTGCGCAGGGGTGCCGGGGCTGACATTGTCGCGGATGTTGCTACGGAGCTGGGCGCCGGATCGTTGTCTTGGAACCGCCGCTACGGGGGTCCGGAACGGGACGTGGATACCGCCGTCAAGGAATGGGCGGGCGAGCACGAAGTTCGCGCCGAAAGCTTCCATGCCTCGCTCCTGCACGAACCGTGGACTGTGCGCACGGGGGCCGGGAACCCCTACCAGGTGTTCACCCCCTTCTGGCGGTCCCTGTCGGAACAAGACTTCCGGGCGCCCCTGGGCCTGCCCAGCGCCGACCACGGATTCCGCGGGTCCCTGCCGGAGAGCGAATCGCTGGACGCGTGGGCCTTGCTGCCCACCAAACCCGACTGGGCCGGGGGTCTGCGCGAGACGTGGACTGCCACCGCTGCAGCGGGCGCTGAAGCTTTGGCGGAATTCCTTGAGCAACGAGTCGGTGACTACACCGAAGCCCGCGACCGCCCGGACCAGCCGGGCACCAGTCGCCTGTCTCCCTACCTGCGGTGGGGCCAGCTCAGCCCCTTCCAAGTCTGGGCCGCGCTCGCCGAGCGTCGCCGCGACGGCGCCGCGGGCTCTGCGG
Organism: Arthrobacter glacialis; assembly: GCF_002909445.1. Taxonomy (GTDB): domain Bacteria; phylum Actinomycetota; class Actinomycetes; order Actinomycetales; family Micrococcaceae; genus Specibacter; species Specibacter glacialis. The sequence continues at coordinate 34,117 of NZ_PPXC01000003.1, read as the reverse complement.
GTCCAGCCGTGTTTGCCTCGGAACTTGGCTGGCGCGAGTTTTGCTGGCACCAGCTCTACCACCACCCGGATCTGGCCACGGTAAACCTGCGCCGGCAGTTTGATGACTTTCCGTGGCGAAATCCGGAGCTGGCACAAACCCCGGCAGGAGCGCCCGGCGAGGACTCCGGCGTCGAACATCTGCGCGCCTGGCAACAAGGGCGAACGGGCATCCCCCTGGTGGATGCGGGGCAGCGGGAGCTGTGGCACACTGGCTTCATGCACAACCGGGTCCGCATGGTTGCGGCCAGTTTCCTGATCAAGAACCTGGGGATTGACTGGCGGGTGGGGGAGCGGTGGTTTTGGGACACGCTGGTGGATGCCGACGCCGCCTCCAACCCGGCCAACTGGCAGTGGGTGGCCGGATCCGGGGCCGACGCCTCGCCGTTCTTTAGGATCTTCAATCCGTTGACGCAGGCCAAGAAGTTTGATCCGGCGGGCAAGTACGTGGGCCGCTGGGTGCCGGAACTTCTGACCCCGGACTATCTTGAGCCCGTGGTGGATCTGGCGAAATCTCGCCTGGACGCGTTGGAGGGTTACGCCTCCATCAAATGATGTCTCATATTCTGAGATCGTTTGACCATCATGTGGATGGTTTCGCTAGGCTAAATTCATGAGCGCATCGATTGACATTGCAGTTATTGCCGGCGACGGCATCGGTCCCGAGGTCACAGCTGAGGCCGTCAAGGTCCTGAAGAAAGTTACGGCATCCGAGGGTGTCGAACTGACGCTGACGGACTACGCCCTGGGCGCAGAGCACTGGCTCGCCACGGGTGAGACGCTGCCCGAGGAAACCATCGAGGCCCTGCGCGGCCACGACGCCATCTTGTTCGGCGCTGTTGGTGCGGCCCCCGGCGACACCCGCATCCCCTCCGGCTTGATCGAGCGCGAGATGCTGCTCAAACTGCGATTCAGCCTTGACCACTATGTGAATCTGCGCCCCTCCTTCCTGTACGACGGCGTCGCCTCGCCTTTGGCGAACCCCGGCACCATTGATTTTGTTGTAGTTCGTGAAGGCACCGAAGGCCCGTATGTGGGCAACGGTGGCGTGCTGCGCAAGGGCACCCCGCATGAGGTAGCCACCGAGGTTTCCGTTAACACGGCCTTCGGCGTGGAGCGTCTGGTCCGTGATGGCTTCCGCCGCGCCAACGAACGCCCCCGCAAGAAGCTGACATATGTGCACAAGCACAACGTGCTGGTCTACGCCGGCCACCTGTGGAAGCGCACAGTTGAGGCAGTTGCCGTGGAATTCCCGGACGTCAGCGTGGACTACCTGCACGTGGATGCCGCCATGATTTTCCTGGTCACCGACCCTGCACGCTTTGATGTCATTGTGACCGACAACCTCTTCGGTGACATCGTCACCGACCTGGCCGCAGCCGTCACCGGCGGCATTGGCTTGGCCGCTTCCGGCAACATCAACATGGACAGGACAGCGCCGTCCATGTTTGAGCCGGTCCACGGCTCGGCCCCCGACATTGCCGGCCAGCAAAAAGCAGATCCCACGGCAGCGATCCTGTCCGCGGCACTGCTGCTGAACCATGTGGGCTACCCGGACGCGGCCGCCAAGGTGGAGGCCGCCGTGGCCGCCGACATCGCCGGCCGCAGCACACAAGCAGCCCGTTCCACGCAGGCCGTTGGCGACGCCATAACGGCAGCCCTTTAGGCGCTGCATGTCGGGCGCGGCTGACCGGCCGCGACGCACCGGCGGGCAGGAGTAGGCTTAACCCATTAGGTGAATGATCCGTAACTCAAATGTGCGGCGCACCACCACGAGAATCTTGATAAATTCCCGGCACCGAACTCCGCCCCAGGCTGGTCTCAGCACGGGGCGAACAACCCTGTGGAGGAAGCATGACCCAGAACGCCAATGAGCTGAGCTTTTCGCAGACGCTTAGTGAGAACCCCAAGAGCAGTGCAGAGCGTGAGGCCATTTTGGCCAACCCCGGCTTTGGCGACTACTTTACGGATCACACGGCCGTTGTGGATTTCAAGGTTGACGCCAGCGGTGCAGGTGGCTGGTCCAACGCACGCGTGGAGCCCTACGGTCCCATCGCCATGGACCCGGCCGCCGCCGTGCTTCACTATGGCCAGGAAATTTTCGAGGGCATGAAGGCCTACCGCCACGCCGACGGTTCGGTGTGGACGTTCCGGGCCGAGGCCAACGCCGCCCGTCTGAACACCTCCGCGCGTCGGCTGGCCCTGCCGGAACTGCCGCCGGAAACATTCATTGAATCGCTGCGCCAGCTTGTTGCCGTGGATCAGGAATGGGTGCCCAGCGGCGACGGCGAGGCCCTGTACCTGCGCCCGTTCATGATCGCCACCGAGGCGTTCCTGGGTGTCCGCCCGGCCCGCGAAGTCTCTTACCGGGTCATCGCCTCCCCGGCCGGCAACTACTTTGGCGGCGAGCTGAAGCCCGTTTCGATCTGGCTCACCACCACCTATGCCCGCGCCGGCGAAGGCGGCACGGGCGAGGCCAAATGCGGCGGCAACTATGCCGCATCGCTGGCAGCGCAGATGGAAGCTGAGGCCCAGGGTTGCAAGCAGGTATTGTTCCTTGACCCGTTCAACGACAACGCCGTTGAAGAGCTCGGCGGCATGAACGTCTTCTTCGTGTTCAAGGACGGGACGCTTGTCACCCCAGCACTTAACGGGCACATTCTGCACGGCATCACCCGCTCCTCAGTCATGCAGTTGGCGGCGGACCGAGGCATGAAAGTTGAAGAACGCAAGATCACCATCGATGAATGGCGTGACGGCGTAGCCAACGGCGAGATCACCGAGGTGTTCGCCTGCGGTACGGCCGCAGTCATCACCCCCATCGGCGAGCTGAAGACGGCTGAAGGTACCATCTCATCCCCGGCTGACGGCATCGGCGAAGTCACCGCCGCCATCCGCGAACAGCTGCTGGGCATCCAGACGGGCGCCGTAGAGGACCTGCACGGCTGGCTGACCCGCCTGGCCTAGCCTTCTCCAACTGGCCCGCAGAAAACGGCGAAAAATCACGATTTTGACGTGTTTTTCGGCGTTTTCTGCGGGTCAGTTGGGGTTTAAGCCCGACGGCGGGATGCACCGTGCGCTGCCGTCCGGCCACCGCGCCACGGACCACGTCGCCAGCACTTTGCCGATACACTAAAACACATGCGTATAGCCCGTTTTGTTGTTGATAATGACCCGATGTACGGCATTGTGGAAGGGGAGGTCGGCAGTGAGATTGTCACCGTCATCAAGGGCGATCCTTTCTTCAATGGCGTCGAACTCACCACCATCAAGTACCCGTTGATCGATGTGCGCCTGGTAGCCCCGATCATTCCGCGCAGCAAGGTCATCGGGGTGGGCCGCAACTTCGCCGACCACGCCCGCGAATTGGGCAACGAGGTGCCTGAGAGTCCGCTGCTGTTCCTCAAACCCAACACCTCCGTGATTGGCCCCAACGAGCCCATCGTTTTGCCTGAATTCTCCGAGGAGGTCTCCTACGAGGCCGAGCTGTGCGTTGTCATTGGCCGCATCTGCAAGGACGTCCCGGAGTCACGGGTGGATGAGGTCATCTTCGGCTACACCTGCGGCAACGACCTCACGGCCCGCGACGTCCAGGCTGGCGACGGCCAGTGGGCCCGCGCCAAGGGCTTTGACACGTCCGCCCCGCTTGGCCCGTGGATCGAAACCGAGCTGGACCCCGATGACGTGTCCATCAAGGGCTGGCTCAACGGCGAATTGCGCCAGGACGGCAGCAGCAACCAGATGGTCCGCAGCGTCCGCGAACTCGTCTCGATCGTCTCGCACGCCTTCACCCTCCTGCCGGGCGACGTCATCATGACAGGAACCCCGGCCGGTGTTGACCTGCTCAACGACGGCGACCGCTATGACGTCGAGATCGAGGGCATCGGCCGCCTCTCCAACCCCGTGGTCCGCCGCTAGTCCCCAGCCGCTCCCAGAACTCGCAAGCTCGTTCCGGGGCCCTCGCGGCCGTGGGCCCAAGCCGCTCCTGTGTGCCGCCGTCGTGGACTCACGACGGCGGCACACAGTTTTAGGGGAAATGTGAGTTTGTTGGGGGATGGGTTGTGCGGGAGTGACAACTTTAGTTGGATGCGTCGGCCGTGGCGGGACTTTTAGGCTCGAAGTATGAATACAAAAAAATTGCTTGATGGCAGCGTGTGGCGAACGGTGCTGCTGGTCATCGTCGTGGCCGCAGCCGATGTGCTGCTCTCCGTCATCTCGATCGGATTGGGCATGGACAGTGGATCTGTTCCCGACCCGGAGCATGCTGGCATTGAATGGGCCCGATTCGGATTCGCTCCCCTCTTAGCCCCGGTGGCTGCCGTTGCCCTCATCTGGCGGCACCGCTTCCCAAAATCCGTGGCCGCATTAACTGCAGTCCTTGGTGCGCTGTCCTTCAGCGGCATCGCGTTCTTTGTGGCCTTGTTCCTGCTGGCCAAGCGCCAACTGTCGTGGTGGGTCGCGGTCATAGTTGCCCTATCCATCGGAGCCGAAGCGCTGCTGGGCATGGGGCCATGGGGCTGGGATGTTGCGCTGGTTGGGGTGGTCCTGCTGGTGGCCATTGCCGGTTGGGGGGCCTATCGCGGCCAGAGGGCCAGGTTACGGCAATCGCGGCTGGTCTCCCTCAAGGAAAGGGCAGGGCGAGTCGAAGCGGAACGAATTGCTGACATTGAAACGAGTAAGTTGGCCGAGCGCCACCGGATCGCCCGCGAAATGCGCGACACCCTGGCCCACAGGATGTCGCTGGTGGCTGTTCAGGCCGCGGCCTTGCAGGTTGACGCCCCCGACGCCGAAACAGCCGAAGCTGCCACGTTGATCCGCGAAACTGCCCATGCCGCGCTCGGCGAACTGCGCGATGTGCTGGGTGTTTTGCGCGAATCCGGAGCGTCGCACGCCGCATTGGCCCGCACAGCGCCGTCGGGGATCGAAGAGATCGCAGGACTCGTGGCCGAATGGCGGCAGGCCGGTCTGAACGTTGGCTACACGCCCAACCCAACCTTGGGCAACGGCATTCCTGACGCGCCCAGTCGGGCAGCCTACCGGGTGGTGCAGGAGGGTATGACCAATGTGGCCCGTCACGCCCCCGAGGCAGCCGCAGCCGTGACGCTTGAGCGGCGCAGTACTGAATCCGGCGGCTCGGTCCTCCATATCTCAGTTGTGAACGGTCCCAGCGGTCCTGGCGCACCGGCACTGGGGGCCGGCCTGGGCTTGATCGGGCTTGCCGAACGGGTCCAACTCCTGGGCGGCACCGTGGACCACCGGCCAACGGAATCCGGCTTTGAATTGCGTGCAGTCATTCCGCTCCAGCAGCAGGGCAAGCAGGAATTTACCGGAGATGCGCTGTGATGGATAAAATCCGGGTGATTGTTGCCGACGACGAGCAGCTGGTCCGTGCTGCCCTGGTAAAAATGGTCAACTCCCGCCTCGACATGACGGTGGTTGGCGAGGCAGCCAGCGGACCGCAGGCGGTGAGGTGCGCGCAGACCCAGCGCTCCGACGTCGTACTGATGGACGTTCGGATGCCCGACGGCGACGGCATCACCGCAACAGCCCAAGTGCGCGCGCTGCAACAGGCTCCGCAGGTTCTGGTGCTCACCACCTTTGACCTTGACGACCACGTTTTTGCCGCCCTGGAAGCTGGGGCTGCGGGCTTCATGCTCAAGGACACCGAACCGGAACGGCTCTTTCACGCTATAAGGGCGGTCGCGGCGGGGGAGGGCATGCTTGCTCCCACGGTGACGAAACGTCTGATCGAGCGGACCCGCATGCGTGCCGCGGCGACAAAGGCGAACGCGGCGCTGGCCCGGCTGGACCGCTTGACGGCGCGCGAGGCCGAGGTGCTCCACGCCATGGCGCAGGGGATGAGCAATGACGGGATAGGGCAGAATTTGTGCCTCAGTGAGGCCACGGTGAAGACCCATGTCTCGCGGATCCTGGCCAAGTTGGAACTGGACAACAGGGTTCAGGCTGCGCTCCTTTTTCGCGACGCCCAGCACTGAACCGCCTGTACTTGTCCCTGACCGACCCGATTCATGAAAACTTTTTTGCCGAATTTATGACTGGTCGCTCCGCGCCGAAAATTCGCGGGTATTGATGTATTTTCATGCGTCAGTTCTGTCATCCCAGACAATTTAAGGGCAGATTTGGCTGTGATTGGCATCACGCACTTATTTCGTCGTAGTACGCTTGTGTAGCCCTTTGAGCCTGTGTTTGTGATAAAACCACGAATATTAGACTTCTGCTAGTGGGGCGAACCTCGACTAAAAGGACCTTGCGTGAGCACCGAAGCAACTGACACAGCAACACCTCTGGCCGGCTCGGACGACATCACAGCCGAGGGATACCAAAAAACTCTCAACCGTCGCCAGGTCACCATGATCGCGATGGGTGGCGCCATTGGTGTGGGCTTGTTCATGGGAGCCGGTGGCCGGCTCGCGTCAACCGGTCCGTCCCTGATCTTCTCCTATGCCATTGCCGGCGTCATTGCCTATCTGCTGATGCGGGCCTTGGGCGAACTCATCATGTACCGCCAGACCTCGGGATCCTTTGTTTCCTACGCTGGTGAACTGTTCGGCAAAAAGGGCGCGTTCCTCTCCGGCTGGATGTACTTCATCAACTGGGCCATGACGGGCGTGGCTGAGCTCATCGCCATCGGCCTATATTTCCAATACTTCTTCCCAGGTGTTCCCGTTGAAGTGAGCGCCTTCTGTGCCTTGATCCTGCTGGTGGCGGTGAACCTGCTCAGCGTGAAGGCCTTCGGTGAATTTGAGTTCTGGGCCTCCTGCCTGAAGGTCGGCGCCATCTTGATCTTCCTCGCCGTGGGAACGTACATGGTAATCACCAACGCCTCCGTGGGCGCCGGGCAGGCCAGCGTTGGCAACCTGTTCCACGAACAAGGCGGCATGTTCCCCAAGGGCGGCCTGGTGATGATCCTGGTTTTGAACGCAGTGATTTTTGCCTACAACGCCATTGAACTGGTGGGCATTACGGCCGGCGAAATGAAGAATCCTGAACGCGAAGTACCCAAGGCCATCCGCGCAGTGGTGGTTCGTATTGTGGTGTTCTACGTTGGCTCGGTCACGCTGCTGGCCATGATCATGCCCTCGGACCAGTACAAGTCCGGTGAGAGCCCGTTTGTCACTGTCTTCACCGCCATGGGCCTTGACTGGGTGGGCTCGGTCATGAACTTTGTGGTCATCACCGCAGCCCTGTCCTCTTGCAACTCCGGGCTGTACTCGATCGGACGCATCTTCCGCACCATGGCCAACAACGGCCACGCACCCAGCTGGCTGACCAAGATGTCCTCACGCCACGTGCCGTACGCAGCCATCCTGAGCATCGCCGGAGTTTACGTGGTGGGCGTGCTGGCCAACATTTGGCTCGGTGGCTCGCACGCCTTCGACCTGGCGCTGAACACCGCCTCGATCGGTGTGATCTTTACCTGGGGCTCCATCTTCGCCAGCCAGATCATGCTGCGCAAGAAGAAGGGGCAAGTCTCATCCCTGCCCATGCCCGGTTCGCCCTGGACCAGCTGGGTTGGCCTGATTGCCCTGCTCATCATCACGGTACTGATCGGTTTCGACACCATGACGGCCCCGGATGGCAGCGTATTCATGCTGGGCCTGTGGACGCTGTGCACCATCCCGTTCTTTGCCGTGGTCCTGTGGATTGGCTGGCAGTTCGTGAAGAACAACGAGCCCAAGAGCCAACTGTTCAGCTGACATCAGCCAAAAATGCCGCCGCTCCCGCAAAATGCCACCCATATACCTGTGGCAAAAAGCGGGAACGGCGGCATTTTTCGTTGACACCTGTTGGGCGTTAGTCCCGCCGCGTTGAAGCTCGACGGCGGAGCATGAGCGTCAGGGCAATGGCCACCAGAAGTGCGCCGACGATTGCCAGGATGGGAGCCGGTGATGAGACTGCTCCGGCCGGGGTTACGGCCGAAACGCCGGAATACAGATCCGAAGTGCCGTCGGCTACTTCGCTGTTGCCAGCAGCCAGTGCATCCGCCCCGTCAGCCATGAGGCTGGCTCCGTTGGCCAGGGCTGAGGAGCCGGCGGCAAGTTTCGAGTTTCCATCTGCCAGCGCCGTGTTGCCGGCAGCAAGTTTTCCAGCACCTTCGGCCAGCGTCTTGCTTCCGGCCAGCAGGCCCGATCCGGCCTGATCCGGCGTCCCCGCGACGCCCTCATTGAGTGCCTCGGTGCCGGCGGCGAGCTTCTCCGTGCCCGATTCCAGGTTCTTGGTCGCGTACAGCAGGCCGGGGCGCTCGGGATCTCCGGGTGTTCCATCCATGCCGAAAACCAGCTGCTGGGTGCCAGCGGAGAGCTTTTCCGTGCCCGCAGAGAGCTTCGAGCTGCCGGCGGCCAGTTCAGCAGTGCCGTCAATGAGACCCGGAGTGCCAGCTGAGCCTGTCAGGCCGGAGGCGATTTGCCCGGTGCCGGCGGAGAGCTTGCCGGTGCCAGTGGAGAGGGTGGTGGATCCGGCTGCCAGAGACTGCACCGCGTTGAGCAGGCCTGGCTGGGAGGGATCATTGGGCATGCCATGGACGCCCACCATCAGTTGCCGGGTACCCGCGTGCAGTGCCGTGGTCCCGTCCGCGAGTTGCTTGGTTCCCTCGGAAACCGCAGCGGCGCCAACCGCGAGTTTACGGGTGCCGGCAACAAGTCCTGGTTGGGTGGCATCGTTGGGCACGCCATTGAGCCCTGCGGACAGTTGTGTTGTTCCCTCGGCCAGTTGTTTGGCTCCGGCCGATAGGTGCTGCGCACCGGCCACAAGGCCTGGATTGCCGGGATCGGTGCTGTTGAGTTTTTGGCCCAACACGCCAAAGCCGGCCTTGAGCTGCTGGCTCCCGGCGGCAAGATCCGAGCTTCCTGCGGCAGCCTGCTGGGCGCCTGCCTCCAACGCGGCCAATTTATCCAGAAGTGCGCCCACAGGTGTGGCCGGGTTGGCTTTGGAATAGGCAAGCAGCTGTGACATTCCCTCGCTCAAGGCCGCGATGCCCCCGGCCGGAGCACCCGCAGCGGAACCCTGACCAGCCAACTGTGTTGCCCCGGCTGCCAATTGGTTCACGCCGTCAGCCAGGTTTTGCGGTTCTGCACCGGTGGACGAGGCGGAAAGACCTGCCGAGAGCTGCGAGACACCGGCGGCCAGCCCTTGCGCCCCGGTGCTCACTTGCTGGGCCCCGGCGTTGGCCTGTGCGGCGCCGGCACCGAGAGCTGCAGCGCCGGTGGAGGCTGTGGCTGCCCCTGCACTCAGCTGCTGCGCTCCGGCGTTAATTGTGGCTGCACCAGCCGCCGCATCGCCAGCGCCCTTGTTCACTGCCCCAATGCCGGGTGCCAGCTTGGTGGCAACGCCGTCTGCCAGGGATGCGGCGCCGGACTGGAGCGCCTTGGACCCGGCGAACAGTTCCTGAGCGCCGGCGTTGGCGGCAATTACGCCAGGGGCAAGCTGGTTCTTGACGCCGTCGGCGATGGTTGAGGCACCGGTCAACAGGTCCGTCCCGCCGGCAGCCAGCTGATTGGCGCCATCGGCAACGGAGTAAACGCCCGGGGCGAGCTTGTTGCGGACGTCGGCCGCCGTTTTGGCTGCTCCGGCTGACAAGGCGTGGGCGCCGTCATTGGCGCCCGCGAGTCCGGGCAGCAGCTTGTCTTCAACGCCCTCGCTGAGCGCCGTTGCTCCGCTGGAGAGTTTGCTGGCGCCGTTGCTTGCGTCTGTGGCGCCCTCAGCCGCTGTGGCCGCACCCTTTGACAAGGCGGCCGCGCCCTCGTCCAGATCGGTGGCGCCCTGCTGGAGCTTGTTGGCGCCGGCCGAGGTGAGCTTGGTGCCATCGTTGAGCTGTGAAGCGCCGGTGGCAATCTTGGTTGTGGTCAGGGCGAAGAACACGATCAGCCCCAGGACCAGCAGGGCAAGAACGGCGTGGGCAATGTAATGGTTTCTGACGGTCCTGTGCTGCGGCACGCCTGTATTGCTGCGGGTCATGGGCAGTTCCTCACGAAAGTTGGAAGTATGTGATGTAGCTAACAACTTAAGCTACTGCCGAGTAACATACATGAGGAGGTGGCACTTAAGTCAACCGTTATGAAACCGTGACCCAAGGAGAGGTGAATGTGATTGCGTTGGGCCTCACGCTCTGACTGTCATCCGCGCCCGCAGGAAGGGAATGCCAGCAGACTCGGGCAGCCGCTAATTGGCCTACAAATTTGTCCATGAACAGCAGACGGTTGGTGATGTTAGGTCCCCACCGATGGGATCTAAAGCAGCTCGTTTTCCAGCCGCTGTGCACGGGCGGCGAAAACTGCCGCGCGCGGATCGGAGCCAGGCACCAGCTGCGCCAGTGCCGCCACTGCGGCGCAGTCCCCGGCGCCCATGTCTGTTTCCAGCCACCTCGAAAGCACCGGCACCGATGCACCCGAATGCACGGCGTTGCGCACCGAATCATCCAGCTCCTGCCGCAGCAACTCCACGGCCAGCGCTGTTGACCGCGTCAGCAGCGGCGCCGTGTAACCTGCTAAACCGGCATGTATATCCCCGCCACGCAGCGCTGTCCACACAGTGCAGGCATCCACCTGGGCACGGACGGACTCGGCCAAACGGTACGGATTTGATGCGATCACGGGCCCCAGCGCAGCCTTGAGTCGATGCATCTCGATGCGCACCGTCGCCGCGGTTCCCTGCTCCCCAAGCAACTCATAGGCGAGCTCGTCGGCGCTCCACCCCTGCTGCCGCGAACACAGCAGCGCCACAATTTCCGCCCGCCGCAGCGCCAATGGCACGCGGCGCCCATCAGCGTGCACCACGGTTGGTTTCTCACCTAAAAGTTCAATGGCGGCAATGCCATGGCCTGTATGTTCGACGCCGGGCCCGTCACCTTGGGCTGACATCGCGCCGGTAGTAGTTCTGGAACCGGCAGTACCCCCACGAGCTCGGCCCAGGGAATGCCCGCGGCCGATGATTTCCTCGGCCGCCCGGACCGCGCACCGCACCATCCGCAGGGAGTCTGCAGTCAACGTCGCCAGCGGGCCCGAGACATCCAGCACGCCGAGTAAGTCTCCGCTGACGGGGTGGCGGATCGGGGCAGCCGTGCACGCCCAGTCATGGTGGGTGCGCACCAGATGTTCAGCGGAAAACAACTGACCGGGTAAACCCGTGCGCAACACCTCACTAATGGCGTTGGTGCCAGTTCCGGATTCGGACCAGTCGGCGCCCTCCACAAATTCCAACGATTCGCCCAGCGTCAGCGCGTCCTTGCTGCCGATCCGCCACAGCACCTCACCCATGGCGTCCGTAACGATCAGCAATTGCCGGCCGTCAGGGGAGTCGTCGCCCAGCAGCTCTGTCAAGGCGGGCACGGCGGCAGCCAACGGGTGGCTGGAACGTAGGCTGACGGCGTCCAACGGCTCCCGCACGTGCTTGGGGCTGTGCTGGTCAGGGCTTATCCCCAAAGCCAGCGATCTGCGCCAGGATTCTTGGATGCCTGCCGAAATTTCCGGCCGGTGTGCACCCGATATGACGTCGTCGTGAGCAGTCCGTAACAGCCGCGCATAGTTGACCGGATCGGAGAAGCGCAGGGCCGCGATGGCCGGAGACGGCCTTGACCCGGAGCTTGGCAGCAGCTGGAACATGCACTCTCCCTTGAGTTGAGGACCTGGGCCGTGCGCGGAGAATCTTGGGGTGTAACGCCCATGCAACCCCCGCAGGGCTTTACTTGTGAGATCAATCACGTTTGACAAGCCTACGCTCCCGGCCTTCCGGGTGAAACCGCAGGAATCCCGCAGTCAAATTTCCTGATGTACACAAAGGAGTGAACATGTCACACACCCCGGATCCAACCCCCGCGAGCATCGTCGCGGACTGGCTCGCCAACCTCAACTCGGCGCTCCAGGCCAAAGATGTTGCCGCGGCCACTGAACTATTTACCGAAGACAGTTACTGGCGCGACTTCGTTGCCTTCACTTGGAACCTGAAAACGTTTGAAGGGAAGGGGCAGATCGCTCAGATGCTCGCGGATCGGCTGGAGCATGTGGCTCCGAGCCAGTGGGCCATGGCCGAGGACGCCACCGGTGACACTGAAAACACCGAAGCGTGGATCACCTTCGAGACCGGCGCCGCCAATGGTTACGGCCACCTGCGGCTCAAGGACGGCAAGTGCTGGACGCTGCTGACCACCATGCAGGAACTGAAGGGTTTTGAGGAGAAGAAGGGCGTGCGTCGGGAGCGGGGTGTTGCCCATGAGATCACTCGCGGCCGCAAGTCCTGGCTGGAACGCAAGGAGGAAGATCAGGCACGGCTGGGTTATGAGGAGCAGCCGAACACTCTGATCATCGGCGGCGGTCAGGGTGGCATTGGCCTTGCTGCCCGCCTGCGCCGTCAGGGCGTGCCCACCATCGTGGTGGAGAAGAACGACCGCGCCGGTGACTCTTGGCGCAATCGCTACAAGTCCCTGCACCTGCACGATCCCGTTTGGTATGACCACCTGCCGTACCTGAACTTCCCCGATGACTGGCCCGTTTTTGCCGCCAAGGACAAGATCGGCGACTGGCTGGAGCACTACACGGCCATCATGGAGCTGAACTATTGGGCCAGTACGGAGGCCACCAAGGCCGCCTATGATGAGGCCGCCGGTGAATGGGTGGTGGAAGTGAAGCGCGACGGCGTTCCCGTCACCTTGCGCCCCAAGCAACTCGTGTTTGCGCTCGGCGTCTCCGGGTACCCCAATGTCCCCGACTTTGACGGCAAGGAGAGTTTCCTGGGGGCGCAATACCATTCCTCCAAGCATCCGGGCGGCGGTGACTGGACGGGCAAGAAGGCCGTTGTTATCGGCTCCAACAATTCAGCCCACGACATCTGTGCCGACCTCTGGGAACACGGAGCCGATGTCACCATGGTGCAACGTTCCTCCACGCACATCTCCCGCAGCGAATCGCTCATGGATCTGGGTTTGGGGAACTTGTATTCCGAGAAGGCCCTGGCCAATGGGGTCACCACTGACAAGGCTGATCTGCTTTTTGCCTCGCTGCCCTACCGGATCCTGCCTGACGCCCAGAAGCCCGTCTATGCCGAGATGGCCAGCAGGGATGCAGAGTTCTATGACAGCTTGGCCGCGGCCGGTTTCGACCTGGACTTCGGAGAGGACGGCTCCGGATTGTTCGTGAAGTACCTGAGGCGCGGCTCCGGCTACTACATCGATGTGGGCGCCTCGCAGCTGATCATCGACGGCCGGGTCAACCTCGCCACCGGTCAGGTCACCAAGATCACCGGCAATGCCGTGGTGATGGAGGATGGCTCGGAACTCGAAGCCGATGTGATCGTGTACGCCACCGGGTACGGCTCCATGAACGGCTGGCTCTCGGACCTCGTCTCACCCGAGGTGGCCGACTCCGTGGGTAAATGTTGGGGCTACGGTTCCGACACCACACGGGACCCCGGCCCTTGGGAGGGCGAGTTGCGCAATATGTGGAAGCCCACCAACGTCGAGAACCTGTGGATCCACGGCGGCAACCTGCACCAGAGCCGGCACTACTCCAAGTACCTGGCCCTGCAGCTAAAGGCGCGGATGGAGGGACTGGACACGCCCGTCTACCAACGGCAAGCCTCGCACCACACCCACTGATCCGGATGAGGTTGGGGAAAATGCCGCCGCTCCCGCAAAATGCCACCGATATACCTGTGGCAAAAAGCGGGAACGGCGGCATTTTTCGTTCAGGGACTCCTAGCTGACGGACTGCCCGGCAAGGATTGCATCGATCTGGCCCAAGGCCTGGCCCATGCCCTCTTCCATGCCCATGGCGATCATCTGCTCCATCTGTTCGGCCGTTTCAAAAACACTTGACACGGTCATGCGCGTGCTGTCGCCAAAGTCCTCCAGGGTGACAGTCATGCGGGTCACGCCCATGGCGTCCACATGATCCCCGTTCTCGTCGGCAAAACCGTCGTCCAACTCCAGCATGTGCGGCGCGGCGACGGCGGTGATGTGCCACCAGCCCCGGGCCTTTTCGCCGTCGGGCCCGGTCATGAAGTAGGCGATCTTCCCGCCTCGTTTGAAGTCGAAGTGTTCAAAGGTGGCCGGCCACGTGGGCGGGCCCCACCAGCGTTCCAGCTGGCGTGGATCCGCCCAGATCTGCCAGACCCGTTCGACGCCGGCGGCGAACTCGCTCACGATGGTGAAGCTCAGTGCCTCGGGGTTTTTGGTGGAACTAACAACAGTCATGGCGATGCCTTTCGTTATCCTTGTGCCAGAATGTCTGCGATCCGGGCGGCCCGCTGGTGCCAGATCGCTTCGTATTCACTTAGCAGCTGCCGGGCCTTGTGCAATCCTTCATGGTTTGCCCGCACCAGTTGCTCCCTGCCGTGCTTTTCCTTGCTGACAAGGGCCGCGCGTTCCAATACGGCCACATGTTTCTGGACCGCCGCGAAACTCATGTCATAGAGGGCCGCCAATCCCGACACCGAATAGCTCTCCACAGTGACCCTGCGGACAATGTCACGGCGGGTGGAATCTGCGAACGCCTGAAACAGGCGGTCAATGTCGGGTTCACTTAGCTCATCTACAACCATTTGGTTGTACGTTACGCCGTTGCGGGAAGGGCTGTCAATGGTTTCGCAACTATTCCCTTGAGGAAGCCGCGGTCGTGTGCCGGCACATCAGCGGCGCTGGGTTCGTCGGCAGGGCTGCAGGGGGCGGCTAAACTAGATCTCATCATGACTAATGCTGCCTCGATCCCCACTGTCACCGCCGAAACTCCTGTACGGGTACGGTTTTGCCCCTCGCCCACCGGAACGCCCCACGTCGGGTTGATCCGCACGGCCCTGTTCAACTGGGCCTACGCCCGGCACACCGGCGGGAAGATGATCTTCCGCATCGAGGACACCGACGCCAAGCGTGACAGCGAGGAAAGCTACCTCCAGCTTCTGGATGCCCTCAAGTGGCTCGGGATCACCTGGGATGAGGGTGTTGAGGTTGGTGGCCCGCACGAACCCTACCGCCAGTCGCAGCGCGGGGAGATCTACACCGACGTCATTGCCAAGCTCGTTGCCGGCGGGCACGCCTATGAGTCGTATTCCACACCCGAAGAGGTGGAAGTTCGCCACAAGGCGGCCGGCCGGGACGTTAAGCTTGGATACGACAACTTTGACCGTGACCTCACGCCTGAGCAGATTGCCGCCTACAAGGCGGAGGGACGCCAGCCGGCACTGCGCCTGCGCATGCCGGACGCTGACATCACGTTTACAGATTTGGTCCGGGGCGAGATCACCTTTAAGGCAGGATCAGTCCCGGACTACGCAATTGTCCGCCCCAATGGCGCGCCGTTGTACACGCTGGTTAACCCCGTCGATGATGCCCTGATGGGTGTCACCCACGTGCTGCGCGGCGAGGACCTGCTCTCCTCCACGCCCCGCCAGATTGCCCTGTACTACGCGTTGTACGAGGTTGGCGTGGCGGAATACATGCCGCTGTTTGGCCACATGCCCTACGTCATGGGCGCCGGCAACAAGAAGCTGTCCAAGCGTGACCCCGAGTCCAACTTGTTCCTGCACCGAGACCGTGGCTTCATCCCCGAAGGACTGTTGAACTACCTGTCCCTGCTGGGTTGGTCGCTCTCCGCCGATGAGGATATTTTCACCGTGGCCCAGCTCGTGGAAAACTTTGACATCCACGACGTCCTGGGCAACCCGGCGCGCTTTGACATCAAAAAGGCCGAGGCCATCAACGGAACCCACGTGCGCCTGCTTGATGCCACAGATTTCCGCAACCGCCTGGTCCCTTACCTGCAGGCTGAGGGAGTCGTGGGGGAGACCCTGAGCGCCCGCGAGGAGGAAATCCTCACCGAGGCCGCCCCGCTGGTCCAGGAACGCATCACCTTGCTGGGTGAGGCTCCCGAGATGCTGGCGTTCCTTTTCAAGAAGGACGACGCCGTTGACGTCGCCGAGGATGCACTCAAGGGCATGCCCGAGAACCTCACAGAGGTCCTGGATGCTGCGCTGGCGGCGTTGGAGCCGTTGGAGGAGTGGACTGCCGAGTCGATCCAGACAGCCCTCAAGACGGCCCTGGTGGAAGGCCTTGGCGTCAAGCCGCGCCTGGCCTTTGGCCCCGTCCGTACGGCCTTGTCCGGCCGCAAGATTTCGCCGCCGCTCTTTGAATCCATGGTGATCCTTGGCAAGGATTCCTCGCTGACCCGCCTCAAAGCGTTTAGGGGCTAAACACCTTGACGCTGAACGCTTCACAAAACACCCTTGAATCCGCTGCTTGTGCAGGGCGAATCAAGGGTGTTTTGTTTGATATTGATGAAACCATCGTTGACCTGTACCGGGCCATGGCCGATGCCATGGTCTTTGCCTCACAGCGGCTGCTGCCCAACGCCACCGCTGCGGACTGGGACAGCTTTGCGGCCCTGTACATGGCGGATCCGCACAAATACTACGATCGCTACGTCCAGGGCGAATTCAGTTTTGCCCAGCAGCGCGGCCTGCGCGCCCGCGTCGTCTTTGACCACTTGGGTTTCACCGGCTTTGACGGCGCGGTGGAGCAGCGCTGGATTGCTGAGTTCGAGGAAGCCCAGCCACCCTCCATCCGGGCCTTTGCCGACGTCGTGCCGCTCCTTGACGCCCTCGACGCGGCGGGCATCCCCTATGGTGCCGTGAGCAACAACGTTTACGACTACCAGCGTGCCAAGCTGGATGCGGCCGGCCTGGCGCGCATCCAGGTCCTGGTGGGCATCGACACCGTGAACGTGGGCAAGCCCGCGCCGGAGATCTTCCTCGAAGGCTGCCGCCAGCTGGGCACCGCACCGTCGGAAACCCTGTACGTGGGGGACAACTTCATGATCGACGGCGTCGGCTCAGTCAGGGCGGGACTGCTCGGTGTATGGCTGAGCCGGGAAGGCAAGGCAGCGCCGGGTGTTGCTGACAACGACGCGCAGGCTGCGGCGCGCATTGTGAGCGTGGCAAACCTCGCTGAATTGCTCGCCATTGTGGGGATTCAGGCACCCGCCGATTGGCTGTGACGCACAACTCAGCCAAAAACAGCATTCTCGTTTTGGTGTTCGGCAAACTCTCGGGTATAGTTTTATCCCGGCGCGAGAGCCGCTGAAAGACCGGGGAAACCCGCGGATTTCAAGGCAAATCGCGTAGCCATTGGGATATGGTGTAATTGGCAACACATCGGTTTCTGGTACCGACATTCTAGGTTCGAGTCCTGGTATCCCAGCGCTTTTACAAGCTGCCTTCCAATTGGCATGTGGAACGAAGGTCAGGTAATATTCTTGAAGTTCAATCGCAAAAAATTGAATGTATTAGGGCCCCATCGTATAGCGGCCTAGTACGCTGCCCTCTCACGGCGGTAACGCGGGTTCGAATCCCGCTGGGGTCACAAGCAAGCCCGGGAAGCTGAAAAGCTTCCCGGGCTTTTGCGTTAAACAAGCAGGCTCATGGTCGGGGCCAAGCGGCTGCTGAACTTCCATCAGCGTGGCTGGGGTAGTAGGTTTGTTCGATGGTTCAAATAATTTCTGTTCTTCTTATCATCTGGCTGGTCCTCGCGATCCTTGGTTTTGTGGTCAAGGGATTGCTGTGGCTGGCCGTTATTGCTGCTGTCTTGTTTGTGGGTACGGCTGCGATTGGTTGGGTGCGGCGCAACGCGCTGAACAAGTAATTTGGATGAGGTCGGTCGCGTCATGCGGCCGGCCTTTTTCATGCTCGCTGCGGCTTCGATTGCTTCGGGACAGATATTCCATTCATCCGAGGTCAGGCGTATGCTCTGCGCATGGCTACTCTCGTGATTGTTTTGCTGGCGGTTTGGTTGATCGTTGCTGTGGTCGGGTTCGTCTTCGAGGGCTTGATGTGGCTGGCAGTTGTAGCCCTCATTCTTTTCGTGGCCACGGCCGCTGTCGGTTGGGTCCGGCGGAAGGCGGTCGAGCGGTAAGTCTCGCGTCGCGGCTTCATCTGCCTCCATGACTTACCTGCTCATTGCGTCCTTATGTTCTCGTCGATTGGGCTGTTCTCAATTTGATGTTCGCGTTACTGCTCAGTAAGGTTGCTGGGTGCATCGTGATTTGATGCTGGGACTAAAACCTTCATCCGAACGGAGTAAAGACATGGGTTTCATTGGTTGGATTATTTTGGGTCTGATTGCTGGTGCCATCGCGAAAGCGATCAAACCGGGTGAGCAGGGTGGCGGCTGGCTCGCGACTCTGGTGCTTGGTGTTGTTGGTGCCATTTTGGGCGGCTGGATTGGTAGTGCCTTGTTCAACGTTGGTATCAACGAGTTCTGGTCAGTATCGACGTGGTTGCTCGCGATTGGCGGCTCGTTGGTTGTCCTGGTTGTCTGGGGATTGTTGACGCGCAAGAAAGCCTGATTGCTGCACACGAGGGAGGTTCCGAGCTGAAATGGTTGGAGCCTCCCTTTGCTTTGCCCCAAGCCCTCATGGCGTCCCAACGGACCATGCCTGAGTCGCCAGACACTCAGGCAACGTCCAGACTCCTTTCCTAGGGTGGAAAGTGTTCTAGTTGGATTCGAGTTGAAGGAGGACCTCATGGGTCTCGGAGATAAGATCAGCAACAAAGCCCAGGAAGTAGCCGGCAAGGCGAAGGAAGCCCTGGGCGACGCAACGAACAATGAGAAGCTTCAGGCCGAGGGTGCCGGCGAACAGGCCGCAGCCAAGGCCAAGCAGGCTGGCGAGCATGTCAAGGACGCCGCGAAGGACACCTTCGGCAAGTAGCTGACACGGCCCGTCCATTGGATTGCAATGAAGCCCCGCCGTACCCACGGCGGGGCTTCTTTGTTGTCTTTTCGCAGATTTGCGCCAGCAATGGCTTTCTCTCATGCATTGTGCTGGCATGATGAAGCTGTGAACCCCACCGACGCACGGCCGCCACGGTCCAATCCGCCACAGGATGACAACGCAGCCTCCTTGGCACAAATCTCTGCCGTGTCCCTGGTGGAGAGCGTGCGGGCCGAACTGGCCGCCCTGGATTTTCCGCTGGGGCTGCCCGGGGTGGAGAACGCCCGGTCCACAGCAGCAGCCGCTCTTGGCCAGCTTGATGACTACATCTTGCCGCGGTGGAAAAGCTTGGATGCTCCGCTGCTGGCAGTGGTGGGAGGGTCCACAGGGGCGGGGAAGTCAACACTGGTCAACGCCTTGGTGGGCCATCCCGTGACCCGATCCGGGGCCATCAGGCCCACCACGCGCCAACCAATTCTGCTCCACAACCCGCAGGACGCCGTCTGGTTCACCTCGGTGCGCGTGCTGCCCACCTTGCACCGGGTCCACGGGGAACTGGTTAAGGCCAACACTCCGGCATCACGGGCGGGCGTGGCCCCGGATGCTTCGGCCATGACTTCCTTGGTACTAGTTGCCGATCCGGCGGTGCCGCCGGGTGTGGCACTTTTGGATGCACCGGATGTGGACTCCGTCTCCGATGACAACAGGCACCTGGCCGGGCAGCTGCTGGCGGCCGCTGATTTGTGGCTCTTTGTCACCACAGCCAACAGGTACGCGGACGCCGTGCCGTGGAAACTTCTGCTCGATGCCGCCTCCCGGGACATCACCGTCGCCATCATTTTGGACCGTGTTCCGCCAGGAGCCGAGCAGGAGGTAGCTGCCGACCTCCAGGGCATGTTGGTGCGTGAGGGCTTGGCCGGCGCGCAGCTGTTTGTGGTCCCGGAAATGGCATTGGATGAATGGGGCATGCTGCCGCCGGCAGCAGTTGCCCCCATCAGCACCTGGCTGGCCACCATCAGCGAAGACTCCTCCGGCCGGGCAGAAATTGTGCGAAGGACCCTCAATGGGACTGTTCGCTCACTTGCCGGGCGCCTGGAAATTCTGTCCGGGGCAGTGGTGGACCAGCAAATGGCCGGCCAGCAACTGGCCCAAGACGTGCGGGCAGCCTTCGCCGACGCCGCAGCGCGCATCAGCAAGGCCACCAGTGACGGGACCTTGCTGCGCGGGGAGGTGCTGGCCAGATGGCAGGACTTTGTGGGCACAGGTGACTTCTTCAGGGCCCTGGAAAATGGCATTGGCCGCATGCGGGACAGGATCGGCGCCTTCTTCAAGGGCCAGCCTCCGCCCGCCGTCAAGGTGGAAGTGGCCATTGAGTCTGGCTTGCAGGCGGTCATCGTGGATCAGGCGGCCCGTGCTGCCGAGGACGCCGATCAGCGCTGGCGCTCTGATCCAGCCGGCAGGCAGCTGCTGGGCATGGATGATTTGTCGGCCCTCAGCCCAGATTTTCCGGCCGAGGTGGCTGGCGAAATCCGTGCGTGGCAGGGCGAGGTCGTGGCGTTGATCCGGGCCGAGGGTGCCACGAAGCGTTCACAGGCCAGGTGGCTGTCTTTTGGTGTCAACGGTTTGGGTGTGGTCCTGATGGTGGTGGTCTTTTCGTTCACAGGGGGACTGACGGGGGCCGAGGTGGGCATCGCTGGAGGCACCGCCGTCGTGGGCCAAAAGGTTTTGGAGGCGATTTTTGGCGAGGATGCCGTGCGGCGCCTGGCCAGGGACGCCAAGCGCTCCCTGGATGCCCGTTGCGCGAGCCTGTTGGAGCGCCAGCAGGACCGGTTCCTGAGCAGGCTGGGTCCTGTTTCGGGCGCCGCGGATCCACAGGTGGGACGCCTGGACGCATTGGTGAAGGAACTGGCTGTTCTGGGCGGGATGGGGGAGCACGCATGAGCCGGCATCGTCAGGTGAGAGCCGAATCCACGCTGGCCCGCCAGCTCGCTGCGCTCAACGAGGCCATGGAGTTGGGTGAGGGTCGTGTGGACGATGCCGCGCTGGAGCAGGTTTTTGGGGTGTTGGAGCGGGCCAGCTCGCGCCGTTCCTTGAGCGCCGATCACACCGTGGTGGGATTCTTTGGCGCCACCGGCAGCGGGAAGTCCTCGCTGTTCAACGCCGTGGCCGGCACGGATGCCGCGCGGGTTGCCGTGCGCAGGCCCACCACCAGCGAGCCGCTGGCCATGGTGTGGGGCATGGCGGGCAGTTCGCCCCTGCTTGATTGGCTGGAGGTTGCCGAGCGCCGTGAGGGTGCCCCCGTGCCTTCCTTGGTGGACGACGCCGGAGGGCTGGTGCTGCTGGATTTGCCGGATTTCGATTCGGTCCAGTTGCGCAACCGCGAGATTGTGCAGCGCCTGGCGGGCCAGGTGGATGTTTTGGTGTGGGTGGTGGATCCGCAGAAGTACGCCGATGCGGCCATTCACAATGAGTTCATCAAACCGTTCTCGGCCCACGCGGCGGTGACGCTTGTGGTGTTGAACCAGGTGGACAAGTTGGCCCCGCATGAGGTCAAGCCCGTGCTGGAATCGCTCTCCGCCATCCTTGACCGGGACGGGTTGGGCAGCGTGAAAGTACTGGCTGTATCCGCCCTGACGGGCGACGGAGTGCCCGAGCTTCGCCAACGCATCGCAGCCGTGGTGAAGGCCAAAGCGGCCCAGGGCGCCCGGCTGGCCGCGGATGTGACGGTGGCGGCAGAACGGCTGGCCCAGGCTGCAGGTGACGGTGATGCCGCCGGCGTGCACCAGCAGGACCGGAAACAGCTGGCTGCCGGTCTGGCCGAGGCCGTGCACGTTGAGAGCATAGCCGCCGCCGTGCGCACCTCCTTCAGGCTGGAGGCGAGCAAACGAACCGGCTGGCCCGCCACGCGCTGGCTGACCCGGTTCCGCAGGGACCCGCTGCGCCGCATGAGTTTGCGCCGCGACGACGCCCCCGAGTTGAACAGGACCTCCCTGCCCCCGGCAGGCGCCGCAGAGCTGGCCCGGATGGATTCCTTTATGCGGGACTTCTCCGATGCCGCCAGTGCCGGATCGTCAGGCCCGTGGCGGTCGTCGATTCGTGCCGCTGCCCGCAGTAACCGTGACGGCTTGCCCGACGCCCTCGATCAAGCTGTGGCAAGCACCGATTTGAAGGCCAATTCCCGGGCATGGTGGTGGCCGGTGTTTTCCGTGATCCAGTGGGTGGCGCTGGTGTGGGCGGTGGGCGGGTTGCTGTGGCTGGGAGTCTTGGCCGCGCTGGGGTATTTTCAGCTGCCAGTTCCGGAAACCCCCAAGGTTGAGGGCTGGCCGCTGCCCACCTTGATGGTTCTCACCGGCGTGGTGGTGGGCATTTTCCTGGCCATCACCAGCAAGTTCCTGGCCCTGGCCGGGGGCAAGGGGCGTGCTGCCTTGGCCCGACGGCGCCTGCGCGAAAGTGTTGCCGGCGTTTCCCAAACATTGGTGGAGGAACCCACAGAGGCCGAGATTGGGCGCTACCGGGCGTTCCAGGAAGCCCTGGCTGCCGCGCGCCACTAGAACTGACCCGCAGGAAACGGCGAAATGTGCGCTTTAGCGCCATTTTGCGCACGACGGCTTTGGTTATGCGTCGCGCCAGGAGCCAGTGCGGCGCAGCTGTGACACTGGCGCCATTCCCGGTACTAGTAACGCGCGTGCCCAAAGCGGCCTCAGTATCCAAGCTGCCAACCCACCCTATTTACGTATCAGCTCTTGTTACGCCATCGCGTCGCGGCACTTGAGCAGGGTGCGCAAGTTGCGGGTCGTCGTCGTACTTTTATAGCGCGGCTTGGCTGTGAGTTTGCTAAAGGGGCTGTTGAGGGTGCCGCCGGATTCGGCCAGCCACGCAAGCGCCTCGGGGATGAGCCTGGCCAGTTCGACGTCGGGCAACTCGCTGCCGTGGGCGGCGAGTTCGTCCAGGACGGCGGGGTCGCTGGAGAGTGTTACGTAGCTGTGCTGGGAGGCGTCATCGGCCGGGTAGGGGCAGACATCAACAATTTCCTGAACTTGTTCCTGATCCAGCACCACCACCCAGGCGTCGTAGCCAAATGAGTCGCGCAGGAGCGTTTCTACACTCGTTTTCAATTCCGCTGCGTCCATGTCCGTGGAACACACAACGTTGCCCGAGGCCAGCAGGGTTTTCACCTTGGTCAGGGGAAGTGTGGCCAGGGCCGTGCGCAGATCAGCCATTTTGACGTTGATGCCGCCAACATTGATCCCGCGCAGGAACACAGCGTAGTTGCTCATGCTAGAACAATACTCCGGGACGGATCGCGGCCGTCAACGCATGACTGCCCGCGCCATATTGTTGCCGGGCAGGGAGTCAACTACCCAAAGCAGCGGCGGTGATGCGTGGCGGGTCCATTGCCACATACTCTTGGTGCTGCCCAGAATGACGGTGGACTTTGTCGACCGGAAAGTATCGCAGACAGCTAGGGTATAGGAAGTCACATTTACCTTTTCTGGGGGAGAACACATGCGCGCACTCGTGCGGAAGCGACTGCTGGTAATACCCGTCCTGGCAGCGCTGCTGTTCGGGTTGCTGGGCCTGACTCCGGCTGTGGCCGCCGGAGCCTTGCTGGCACCGGTGCCGGGTATTTCCGGGACCGCAGGGCTTGGAACGCAATTGGTCGCAGTGCCCGGGGTGTGGACGCCTGAGGCAGTGTTGACGTATCAGTGGTTGCGTTCGGGTGTGGCGGTTTCTGGTGCGACGGATTCCTCGCTGCTGTTGGGTTATGCGGATTTGGGCCAGGCGATATCGGTGACGGTGACAGGGAACAAGGCTGGCTATGCCAGCGTTTCACGGACCAGCGCCGCCGTTGTAGCAGCAGCACTGGTGGCCCCGGTGCCGAGTATTTCCGGTACCGCTTCAGTGGGTTCAACAGTGGTAGCCGTTGCCGGGGCATGGACCGCGGGGGTGGCGTTGACGTATCAGTGGTGGCGTTCGGGTGTTCCGGTTCCCGGTGCCACGGGCCCATCCCTGCTGTTGGGTTCGACTGATGTGGGCAAGAACGTCTCTGTGACGGTGACAGGATCCAAGACGGGTTTCTCCACCGCTTCGCGGAACAGTGCCTCCGTCGTTCCCGGCGCCGGGCTTACCCCGGTGCCGAGTATTTCGGGGACTGCCGCGGTTGGTTCAACATTGGTAGCCGTTGCGGGGGTGTGGCCTGGCGGGGCGACCTTGACGTATCAGTGGTTGCGTTCGGGGACAGCCGTTCCTGGTGCCACCGGATCGTCGTTGCTGGTGGGTTCAGCGGATTTGGGCAACACCATGTCGGTGCGGGTCACGGGGTATCAGGCGGGCACTGCGTTCGCCTCCATGACGAGCAAGGCCAGTGCCGTGGTTATTGCCGGGGCCTTGCTTGCGCCGGTGCCGGGTATTTCCGGGACTGCCAGGGTTGCTGCGACGCTGGCGGCCATTCCTGGGACATGGACTGCGGGGACTGCGTTGAAGTACCAGTGGTTGCGTTCGGGCGTGGCGATTCCCGGGGCCACCGGCTCGAGCCTGGCGCTGGGTCCGGATGACCTGGGCAAGGCCATGACCGTGACGGTGACAGGAGTCTTGGCCGGCTACACCACGGCATCCAGGACGAGCCAGGCAAGTGCCGTGGTGGTTGCCGGCACTTTGTTGGCGCCCGGGCCGGTGGTGTCTGGTACTGCCGCGGTTGGTTCAACACTCACCGCCATTCCGGGGGCGTGGACTGCTGGCACGGCATTGAAATACCAGTGGTTGCGGTCCGGGGCGCCGGTTTCGGGGGCGACAACCTCAACCTTGCTGCTGACGCAGGCTGATTTGGGCAAAACAATGTCGGTGACGGTGACGGGGTCCCTGTCCGGCTACACGACTCAATCCAGGACGAGTGCGGGCAGTGCGACGGTGACTGCGGCCAGGCCCACAGCTCCCTCGCTGAACGATCCGTTGGTGGCTGAGTCGTTCAAGCTGGTGAATGATTACCGCATCCAGAACAAACTCCAGCCCCTGAAATGGAACCCCGGTGTGGCCACATGGTCGCAGAAATGGGCTGACCATCTCTTGCTCGACTTTGCTTCGCCGAATTGGAATGGGACCTGGCACAGCTGGAACTTTTACACGAACTACCCCGCCGGGTGGACTGGTGCCGGGGAGAACGTGGCACTGAACACCAGTGCCAAAACAATGTTTGACTGGTGGGTCAATTCACCCGGGCACAGGGCAAATTTGCTCAACCCCAAGTTCACGGACTTTGGTTTTGGCTACGCCAAGTACACCAGCGGACCCTACGCTGGACTGGCCATGGGCGTACAGAATTTCGCCATCTACTAGATCCCGGTAAGGGTGCTGACAGCAGGCCAACCGGCGCAAGCAAGGTGCCCACAGTCGCAGAGACTGTGGGCACTGTGCATACATTGAGTTTGCAGTGTTCTCGGTTGGTTTAGGAAGCGCTCTTGCGCAGTGCTTCTGTCAGGATGCGGGATGCGTTGCAGACAATTTCCGCGTGCAAACGGCCGGGCTGGCGGGTCAGGCGTTCGATGGGTCCGGAGATGGATACTGCCGCAATAACGCGACCGGAAGGACCACGAACCGGAGCCGACACCGAGGCGACCCCGGGCTCACGTTCGCCCAGGCTCTGACCCCAGCCGCGCCGTCGAACGCCGGCCAAGACGGTGGGGGTGAAACGGGCGTTGTGCAGGCCCTCGAGCAACCGCTCGTGATCTTCCCACGCCAGCAACACCTGGGCCGCGGAACCGGCCTTCATGGTGAGCTGGGTGCCCACGGGAATGGTGTCGCGCAGTCCGATGGGGCGCTCGGCCGAGGCAACGCAAACGCGCGAATCGCCCTGGCGGCGGAAAATTTGGGCGCTCTCACCGGTGGAGTCGCGCAATTGCAGCAAAACAGGTCCCGCCGCGGCTATGAGCCTGTCCTCGCCGGCAGCCGAAGCCAGTTCAACGAGCCTGCTGCCGAGCACAAACCTGCCCTGCATGTCCCGGCTCACGAGCCGGTGATGTACCAAGGCTAGTGCCAACCTATGCACTGTGGGCCGGGCCAAACCGGTGGCAGCAACGAGCTGAGCCAGGGTTGTGGGGCCGGCTTCCAATGCATCAAGCACAAGAGCCGCTTTATCGATGACGCCAACGCCACTTGAATTGTCCATGTAATGATATTGACGTCTCATTATGTGAGATGCAAATCGAAGGATTGGCTTCTCCCCGGATCCGGCTGGAACAGTAGAGGTATACAAACCAAAGAACACCCTTGGAAGCCAAACAAATTCTATGCGAATGCGATGGTTGCCAGGGGCTTCAACAGATGAAGGGAGCTGACCGTGACCGAGGCAACCGCGCCCGTTGCGCACGACTCAGCACAGGTGCCGAGCGTTTCGACAACGACTCCGCGAAAGACCGCGAAGACGCTGGCTGAAAAAGTATGGCGAGATCACGTTGTCACGCAAGGCGAAGGCGACGGCGATGCCGCACAGCCCGACCTTCTCTACATCGACCTTCACCTGATCCACGAGGTAACCTCGCCGCAGGCTTTCGAGGGCCTGCGCCTGGCTGGCCGGCCGCTGCGCCGCCCGGATTTGACCATCGCCACGGAGGATCACAACACCCCCACGCTGGCCATCGACAAGCCGATCGCTGATCTGACCAGCCGCACCCAGATCCAGACTCTGCGCAATAACTGCGCCGAATTTGGTGTGCGCCTGCACTCCCTGGGCGACGCCGAACAGGGCATCGTTCACGTGGTGGGCCCGCAGCTGGGACTCACCCAGCCCGGCATGACTGTGGTTTGCGGTGACTCGCACACCTCCACCCACGGTGCCGTAGGTGCCCTGGCGTTCGGCATCGGCACCTCCGAGGTGGAGCACGTCATGGCTACCCAGACGCTTCCCCTGAAGCCGTTCAAGACCATGGCCATCAACGTTGAAGGCACCTTGCGCCCCGGCGTAACCTCCAAGGACATCATCTTGGCCATCATCGCCAAGATCGGCACCGGCGGCGGCCAGGGCTACGTGCTCGAATACCGCGGCTCAGCCATCCGGGCCCTGTCCATGGACGCCCGCATGACAGTGTGCAACATGTCCATCGAAGCTGGAGCCCGCGCAGGCATGATCGCCCCGGATGAGATCACCTTCGAGTACCTCAAGGGCCGTGCCCACGCTCCCGTTGGTGCTGATTGGGACGCGGCCGTTGAATACTGGAAGTCACTGACCACAGAGGACGACGCCGAATTTGACGCCGAGGTCTTCCTCGACGCCAACACCTTGGACCCGTTCGTCACCTGGGGCACCAACCCGGGCCAGGGCGTGTCCCTGAGCGACAACGTACCCAACCCCGAGGACTTCGCTGATGAAAACGCCAAGGCTGCAGCCGAACGCGCACTGACGTACATGGATTTGGTTGCCGGCACTCCCATGAAGGACATCCGTGTTGACACGGTGTTCCTGGGCTCCTGCACCAACTCCCGCATTGAGGACCTGCGCGCGGCGGCAGACATCATTCGTGGCCGCGAAAAGGACCCCAACATTCGCATGCTGGTGGTGCCCGGCTCCGCCCGTGTCCGTTTGGAAGCCGAGGCCGAAGGTCTGGACCAGGTGTTCAAGGACTTTGGTGCTGAATGGCGTTTTGCCGGTTGCTCCATGTGCCTGGGCATGAACCCGGACCAGCTCGAACCGGGGGAGCGTTGTGCATCCACCTCCAACCGCAACTTCGAGGGACGCCAGGGCAAGGGCGGCCGAACCCACCTGGTCTCGCCAGTGGTGGCAGCCGCCACCGCCATCCGCGGAACTCTCAGTTCGCCGTCGGATCTGGCCCCCGTCCCCGCCAACACCGTAGCGTAAGGAGCTAACACCATGGAAAAGTTCTCCACCCACACTGGCATTGGCGTCCCGCTGCGTCAAAGCAATGTTGACACGGACCAGATCATCCCCGCCGTCTACCTGAAGCGGATCACCCGCACCGGCTTTGAGGACGCCCTGTTCTCCAGCTGGCGCAAGGACCCCGAATTCCTCCTGAACCAGGAACCGTACAAGTCCGGCTCGGTGCTGGTTGCTGGCGCCGATTTTGGTACCGGATCCTCCCGCGAACACGCAGTATGGGCGCTGAAGGACTACGGCTTCAAAGCTGTTTTGTCCTCCCGCTTTGCCGATATTTTCCGCGGCAACTCAGGCAAGCAGGGACTGGTGGCCGCCGAGGTTGCCCAGGATGACATCGAGCTGATCTGGAAGGTCCTGGAAAACGCCCCGGGCACCGAGATCACCGTTGATCTGGTATCCAAGATGGTCACCGCTGGCACAGTGGTGGCTCCGTTCCAGATCGACGACTACACCCGCTGGCGCTTGCTCGAAGGCCTCGATGATATTGGCCTGACGCTGCGCGACGAGCCGGCCATCACGGCATTCGAGGCCACCCGCCCGTCCATCAAGCCAACCACGCTGCCGGCGAAGTTCTAACTTCCGCACGACGCCGCACTGGCATGCTGTCGACACGGTCCTTCGCTGTTGATATATCAACAGCGAAGGACCGTTTCGCTGTCCGGAGTCAATGAGGGCCGGCTATTTTGACGGCAGGCCTGCCTCGCGCAGCAATCGAATGAGCCGCTGGGGATTGCGTAAGTCCTGCCATTCCCACCGCACCACGTTGTAGCCAAGCGCCCGCAAACGGTTCTCTCGGTTCTTCTCCTCAATGACTGTTTGGGCAGGTGACTTCCCGTTGAGGTAGCGCTGGGCGGAATACTTCTCGTGTCCATCGAACTCGCCGAGAGTCTTGAACTCCTCCCAATCAAAGTCCGGGAATCCAATCCGTCCCAACCCATCCCGGAACTCCCGCTGCAGGGAAGGTTGCGGGAAGCCATGCTCAATCATGATGGCCCGGCTCAATGACTCCCCGGCTGACTGGGACTTGCCGTCAGCGACTGCAAGGACGCGTTGTGCCCGGGTTCGCGCGGTGGCGTTGGGCAGCAATTCAATGGCTGCCCGGACATGCTCCCTTTGAAACGTCAAGGGAACGTTCACGGGTGATCCTGGAAGTATCTGTTGTGCCAGTACTCTGTCCATGGCTGGCAATGAGTGGCTCAGGGGCAGGCGGACGGCCAGGTCCCGGGCCGTTTGTACAGGCGGTGTCAGCAACAAGCCATACATTTCCCACGGTTCCGGATCCCCTGCCAACGCCTCCATTCGCTGGACCCCGTTGCTGCTGCGACACCCACCCTGCCCGGGCGGCACAAGTGTCTGCACCCGGTTGGGTATGGAGATCAGCGGCAATCCCATAATCTGGGCTGCTGATTCGTGCGCGAAAATGGGGCTCCTGAGCGCCAATTCGTGCACTGCCTGGATTTCGATCCGGTACTTGTGCCAACGTGGCAAGGCGTCCCAGGCATCTGCCAGCAGGTACAGTCCGTGACGCACTCGAACGAGCTCACCGGCAGCAGCCCGTTTGGAGAGTTGCCGGGAAGCTGTTTCGCTCACAAACTTGTTCGGTGCCGAGATAAAGTGCGGAACCTCGAATTCTGACATGTCTCCATGGTGCGGCAACTTTTCCGCCCAGGATGCGTCACCGCCGTCGAACGTGGACAAGTGCAGACGTTGCTGGGCCTGTGGAGGAAGCAACCGGCAGGCGAGGTGCCCGGCATGGTGGCAGCCAAGAGCTGACGACGTCGGTATGGTGATCCGCTGGTGATAGAGCGACAGCGTGGCGCGGGCACAGCGGGCACGGTGCATTTCAGCATCTTGAGCGGGAGAAACTATGCTTGACGCAGGCCCAAGCAGGTACAGGGTGCGTAGGTGGAACAAAGGATTAGGTGACGATGAGCAGAATTCTGACGGTACGTGGTGGTGTCCCGCTCAAGGGACGGGTCCAGGTGCGCGGCGCTAAGAACTTGGTTCCCAAGGCGATGGTGGCAGCACTTTTGGGTAGCACCCCATCGACTTTGCGCAACGTCCCCGAGATCAAGGACGTTGAAGTCGTCACGTCCCTGCTGCAGTTGCACGGCGTCACAGTGGAGAAGGACGCCGTCACGGGTGACCTGACCATGGACCCGGCCAATACGAAAATGGCCAACAGCGCCGAGATCAACACCCATGCCGGTGATTCACGCATCCCCATCTTGTTGTGCGGACCGCTGATTCACTCCATTGGCCATGCCTTCATTCCGGATCTGGGCGGCTGCAAGATCGGTGACCGCCCCATCGACTACCACCTGGAAGTGCTGCGCAAGTTCGGCGCCGTGGTGGAAAAGACCGGCGGTGGAATCTCCATCACAGCCCCGCTGGGCCTCAAGGGCACCAAGATCAGCTTGCCGTACCCCAGCGTGGGTGCCACGGAGCAGGTTCTGCTCTCCGCCACGCGTGCAGAGGGCATCACAGAGCTCACCGGCGCAGCCACGGAGCCGGAAATCATTGACCTCATTGCGATCCTGCAGAAAATGGGCGCCATCATTTCGGTGCAGACTGACAGGACCATCCGCATTGAAGGCGTTGAGGAGCTGACAGGCTACGACCACACAGCGCTGCCTGACCGCAACGAGTCGGCGTCTTGGGCGTCGGCGGCCCTGGTCACCGGCGGCGACATTTACGTTGCAGGCGCCAGCCAGCGGGACATGATGACGTTCGTGAACACCTACCGCAAGATCGGTGGCGGTATGGACATCCACGACGACGGAATCCGCTTCTTCCACAAGGGCGGCAGCTTGAAGCCGCTCATCATGGAAACGGACGTCCATCCAGGCTTCATGACGGATTGGCAGCAGCCACTGGTGGTTGCCCTGACCCAGGCCGAAGGCGTCTCCATTGTGCACGAGACAGTGTACGAAAACCGCTTTGGGTTCACCGAGGCGCTGACCCGGATGGGCGCCAACATCCAGCTGCACCGCGAATGCCTGGGCAGCATCCCGTGCCGCTTTGGGCAGCGCAACTTCATTCATTCGGCCGTCATTTCAGGCCCCACACCCCTGAAGGGTGCGCACATCAATGTTCCGGACCTGCGCGGCGGGTTCAGCCACATGATCGCCGCCTTGGCCGCTGAGGGAACGTCCACGGTGACGGGCATTGACGTCATCAGCCGCGGCTATGAGCACTTCACCGCCAAGCTGGACGGCTTGGGCGCCGATTTTGATGTGCACGATTCCCCGCGGATTTCGAGGTAGGACCAGTGAGCACTGACCTTCCCAGCAAGGGCAAGCCGGCACACAAGCGCCCCTTCAAGCCACGCGGCATGAAGCTGAGTACCCGGATGTTCTTTGCCACGGTTGCTGGCATTGCCAGGAGCGCCATCAACGTGCTCATGGGCAAGGAATGGTACGGCCTGGACCGCCTGCCGGTGGATGAGGGATTCATTGTGGTGCCCAATCACTGCACCGAAATTGACCCCATCGTGGTGGGTCACCTGCTGTACAACCAGCGGATCATGCCGCACTTCCTGGCCAAGGATGGCTTGTTCAACACTCCCATTCTTGGCACTGCCCTGCGCGGCGCACGCCAGATTCCGGTGGAGCGCAGCGGCGCCGGTGCAGGAAAGTCCCTCGTCGTCGCCCGGGAGGTGCTCGACGCTGGCAATGCAGTTGTCATCTACCCCGAAGGAACCCTCACCAGGGACCCCGAGCTGTGGCCCATGAAGGGCCGCACGGGGGCGGCCCGCCTGGCCCTGGCCACCGGCGCCAAGGTGGTTCCCGTGGTGCATTGGGGTGCGCAGGAAGTGTTCCCTCGCTACGGCAAGGGCGTGAAGATCTTCCCGCGCAAAAAGGTCAAGGTGGTGGTGGGTCACCCCGTGGACCTGAGCGCATTTGCCGGCAAGAGCGCTGACAAGGCAACCCTGGAGGCCATGACTGATGTCATCATGAGAGACATCACGGCACTGTTGGAGACGCTGCGTGGCGAAAAGGCCCCGGCGCAGCGCTGGGATCCGTCCGCACACCAGCAGTCAAGCCACGGCCGCTTTGAAGAGCGTGGTTCCGCTGCCGATCGGGCGGGCAAGAAGACCAAGAACGACGCTGGAACAACAGAAAAAGGGGACCTGACGTGAGTTACGTGGATGGAATTGCGCCGGTCAAGACTGCTGTTTTGGGTGCCGGCAGCTGGGGGACCACCTTTGCCAAGATCCTCGGCGATGCCGCCGAAGGCACCGATCGCAAGATTGTGCTGTGGGGCCGCCGCCAGGAAGTGGTCGACCAGATCAATGACCACCACAGGAATCCGCGCTACCTCTCCACCACCGAGCTGCCTGCCAACATCAGCGCCTCGATCGACGTGGAAGAAGTGCTCAAGGATGCCCAGCTGGTTGTCTTGGCGGTGCCAGCACAAACGTTGCGTGAGCAGTTGCGCGGCTGGGCCGGACACCTGGCCAAGGACGCCGTCGTGGTCAGTCTGATGAAGGGGCTGGAGCTGGGCACCGACCAGCGCATGTCCCAGGTTATTGAGACGGAACTGGGGCTCAGCCCAGACCGGATTGTTGTGGTCTCCGGGCCCAATCTGGCCATGGAAATTGCGCGCCAGGAGCCCACCGCCTCGGTGGTGGCGTGTTCGGATGAAAACACGGCCAAATGGGTGGCAAACGTGTGCAAGCCCCGATATTTCCGCCCCTACACGGTTGATGATGTGGTGGGCGTGGAGATTGGCGGGATCGTCAAAAACGTCATTGCCCTGTGCGTGGGCATTTGCGAGGGCCAAAAAGTTGGCGACAACACCAAGGCCTCCGTCATCACTCGCGGCCTGGCAGAGACCACGCGGCTGGCGCTGGCGCTGGGCGGCAAGGCCGAGACCCTGTCCGGTCTGGCCGGTCTGGGCGACCTCGTTGCGACCTGTTCGTCCTCGCTGAGCCGCAACCACACCGCCGGGCGCATGCTCGGGGAGGGGCTCACCCTTGATGAGGTCAACAACCGCATGACGCAGACGGCTGAGGGCATCAAGTCCGGCCGGGCCGTGTCTGATCTGGCCGCGAAGATGGGTGTTGATATGCCCATCACCAACGCCGTGGTGGGCGTGCTGGAGGGTAAACTTACTGTCGATGAACTGGGCCCGCTGCTGTTGGCCCGCCAATTGAAATCCGAAGGCGACTGAAGCGTGACTACTGATTCCCCCGCAACAACTGCGCCCATCCGCGTGGCCATCCTGTTTGGCGGCCGCTCCAGCGAGCATGCCGTCAGCTGTGTCACTGCCGCCGGCGTCCTGGGCGCCATCGACCGTGGGAAGTACGACGTCGTTCCCATCGGTATTGCGAAAAACGGCCAGTGGGTCTTGGCCGGGGATGACCTCTCGGCGTGGTCGCTGAAGAACGCCTCCCTGCCCGAGGTGGTGGCGGGGGACAAGACCGTTTCGCTCACCCAGTTCGGTGATGCCCGCCAGCTGGTGGTGACCGAAGCAGCCAAGGTTCCGCAGGTTCTCGGCTCGGTGGATGTTGTTTTCCCGTTGCTGCACGGTCCGTGGGGAGAAGACGGCACTGTTCAGGGGCTGCTTGAACTCAGTGACACCCGCTATGTGGGCGCAGGCGTGTTGGCCTCCGCCCTCGGCATGGACAAGCACTTCATGAAGGTGGTGTTTGAGGCTGCCGGGCTGACGGTTGGTCCCTACGTTGCCGTCACTGACCGGGAATGGACTGTTGACCCGGCCAAGGTTCGCACCCGGGTGGAGGTCTTGGGTTTCCCGGTTTTTGTGAAGCCTGCGCGCGCCGGTTCCTCCATGGGAATCTCCAAGGTTGATTCGCTGGATCAGCTTGATGCTGCCATCGCTGAAGCCCGCGAGCACGACCTCAAACTGGTCATTGAGGCCGGCATCGTGGGCCGGGAAATTGAATGTGCCGTCTTGGAAGGCCGGGGCAGCGATGCGCCGCGCGTTTCCCAGCCGGGTGAGATTGCCATGGTGGATGGCGAACATCACGCGTTTTACGACTTCGAGGCCAAGTACGTGCAGGGCGACGCCGTCAGCCTCAGCTGCCCGGCCGACATGCCGGAGGATGACATTGCCCGGGTCCGGGAACAGGCAGCCCTGGCGTTCGACGCAGTGGGTGCTGAAGGGCTCTCCCGCGTGGACTTCTTCTACACCCAGGCCGGTGAGCTGATCATCAACGAGATTAACACGATGCCCGGCTTCACCCCGAGTTCCATGTACCCGCAAATGTGGGCCGCCTCCGGCCTGGACTACCCGGAACTCATTGACGAGCTGCTGCAGCTGGCGTTGAACCGCAAGGTGGGCCTGCGCTAACCCCCAATATCCGGGGGTCGAGCCTGTCGAGACCCCAACGCTCCTTCACATAAGGGGCCATTTTCCCGAACGCTCCTTCACCTGTGAACTGGTCCCCGAAAGTTGGACTCGGTAAATTAGAGTCTACGCAGCCAGTGCCTGAGCCCGATATTCCATTGGGCTCAGGCACT
>NZ_PPXC01000039.1 GCF_002909445.1 Arthrobacter glacialis | reverse complement strand
AACCAACGGGAGTTGCAGTGGATGCGAGAACTCCCTCCTTTGGCCGAATTGACTGTTTGTGCAGGTCAGCGTGGCATTGGCACCCGGTGGGGAAAAGCGCTCCGAGAATAGCCTTGACCAGTTTCCGCAGGTGGATGTAGGTTTCTTGCATCTAATGCATGATTCCATGGTTAGGACAGGCGATGAATGATGCTGTTCCGGGTTTCGTTCCACGGCTGTTAACCGATCCAGCCGTTAGTCTTTTTCGGGCCGATGAGCGCGTGTTCACAGCGATGCTGGGTGGTTGGCGGGCCCAGATGTTGGCCCGCGGCCTGACAGTGGGCACGATAGAAGGCCGTTGCCGGCTGGTGGATAGGTTTCAGGTATTCAGCGCCGAGTTTCCGTGGCAGTGGCGCCCGGTGGACATTGAGCAGTTTCTCGCAGAGCTGCGCTCTGGAAAACAGCCCCTCAGCCTTACAACTCTGCGCTCGTACAGCAACGCTGTCGCCATGTTCTGTGCGTATCTTACGCATCCTGCCTACGGCTGGGGCGAGTTCTGCGAACGCACGTTCGGGGATATCCCCTCCCAGATCTGCTTCGAGTGGAACACCCCCAGGCACACGACAGACGACGCGGTACCAACTGCGCGTCGTGCCTTCACAAAGGTTGAGCTGCAGAAGCTCTTCGACTACCTCGATGACCTCATCGACCGTGAATACGCCACTGGAAGCAAACGCTGGCTGCCCCTGCTCCGTGACTCGGTCGCCTTTAAGGTGTGTTATGCCTATGGACTGCGCCGGCGCGAGTTGACCATGCTTGATCTGGAGGACTTTGGGCCGAACCCCCACGTTGCGGATTATGGGCGGTTTGGTGCCGTCTTGGTCCGCTGGGCCAAGGGCACCGCAGGCTCCGGGCCGCGACGTCGTACGGTCTTGACCGTGCCGGAGTTTGACTGGGTCGTTGAACAACTGCGCATCTGGACGGCCGGCGGCATGCGTCAGCAGTTTCCGACGGCCGAGAGGTCCACTGCCCTGTGGCCAAGTGAACGGGGCGCCCGGATGACACTGGGAGGTTTCGGGGACGCTTTCGCTGCTGCACGTGACGCGGTGGGTCTGCCCAAGGAACTGGGGCTGCACTGCCTTCGGCATTCTTACGTAACGC
Source organism: Arthrobacter glacialis (assembly GCF_002909445.1). Classification (GTDB taxonomy): domain Bacteria; phylum Actinomycetota; class Actinomycetes; order Actinomycetales; family Micrococcaceae; genus Specibacter; species Specibacter glacialis. The sequence goes on along the minus strand of NZ_PPXC01000039.1, from coordinate 831 downwards.
ACTTGATCGAGGCTGGCTACGATCCTGCTTTCGTGCAAACCCAGGTCGGACACGCGTATGCCTCCACGACAAGCCTCTACACCTCGGTATCGTCTGACTTCAAACAGAAGACCGTGCAGAAAATGATCGCGCGCCGCATCGCCACCCAGGAGGACCAAGATGCCTGAACAACGTCGAATCGGCTATCGCTGGAACCTGCGGACACTGATGGCCCAGCGCAACCTTTGGAAGACCACCGAGCTGATGCCACTGCTGAGATCCCGCGGGATCAACCTCTCGGAAAGCCAGGTTTACCGGCTGGTCACGACGGTGCCGGAACGTATCCCTGCAAGGACATTCGCGGCCCTCTGCGACATCCTGGACTGCACGCCGAATGACCTGTTCGAACCGTTCGTTGAGATGCGTGCCGCCGCGACAGCGAACGCTCCCCAGCGCAGCGAAGATCTTGGAATCCAGCCAGGAAACCCGATCGCCAAGCGCATTCGACTCGTCACAACTGAGGGCAGTGAGTAGGCCCCGCAAGGCGGAGGACCCGATACGCTGGCCGGTCCCCTGCGCCCGCTGCGGACAACATCACCAGATTGTGGTTCGATGGCCCGACGGTGGAATCTGCGGTTACTGCTACCAGCAAGCCAAACGCACCCGCGGCACCTGCGCCTGCGGACACGAAGGTGTGCTGCCCGGCCTCGTCGACAGCCAACCCACATGTCGTCGATGCTCAGGCATCCGGCTCAATGTTGACTGCCTGATGTGTGGAGCTGAGGAAGAACTCCACAGTGGCGGCCGCTGCTGGACCTGCGTCCTTAGCTCCGTCGTGGATGACCTCCTCAC
>NZ_PPXC01000037.1 GCF_002909445.1 Arthrobacter glacialis | reverse complement strand
ATGGGGGCCTTGACGGCGTCGCGGGAGGCGTTCATGGTTGGAGGTGTTGAGAATATCCACTCCATTCAACGGAGGAACTATGACAACTCCCAAGCAGCCCATTCCCGGAGCTCCGTCGATCGAGCCGCTGTCGTTTGAGGAGCCTGCGGAAGCACGTAAACCGCTGCCACCGAAGCCTGACCAGCATGGGCCCGAGCTCGTCTCACCGACGGGGACACCTACGGGGGAGCCGGAAGGCTCCCGGAGCCAGAGCGGGGACTATCTCACTACCGCTCAAGGTGCCAGATTGCAGGACACGGACCATTCCCTCAAGGCTGGGCGACGGGGTCCTACCCTTCTGCAAGACCACCATCTGCGGGAGAAAATCACCCATTTCGATCATGAGCGCATCCCCGAGCGTGTGGTGCATGCGCGCGGGGCGGGTGCCCACGGAGTGTTCCAGTCCTATGGGACCGGAACAGGGCTGACCCGGGCTGGCTTCCTGGCCGCAGATGTGGAAACCCCTGTGTTTGTCCGCTTCTCGACCGTGGTGGGATCCCGAGGGTCGGCCGACGCGGTCCGGGACACCCGCGGCTTTGCCGTGAAGTTCTACACGGACGAAGGCTCATTTGACTTGGTGGGGAACAACATTCCGGTCTTTTTCATCCAGGATGCCATCAAGTTTCCCGACGTCGTCCACGCAGCCAAGCCGCATCCCGACCGTGAAATTCCGCAGGCCCAAAGCGCCCATGACACTTTCTGGGACTTTGTTTCCCTCCATACCGAAGCCCAGGCGCACACCATGTGGTTCATGGCGGACCGCGGCATCCCACGCTCTTTTCGCATGATGGAGGGATTCGGTGTTCATACTTTCCGCATGGTCAACGATCAAGGGGCGACGGCGCTGGTCAAGTTCCACTGGAAGCCTTCCTTGGGTGTGCACTCACTGGTGTGGGAAGAAGCCCAAATCGCCAACGGCATGGATCCCGACTTTCACCGCCGCGATCTTGCGGACGCCATTGAATCCGGCAATTTCCCGTCGTGGGAGCTGGGTGTGCAGGTCTTCCCCGACGTTGACGATGAAATGTACGAAGGCATTGACTTGCTGGACCCCACCAAATTTGTGCCTGAGGAAATCGCGCCGGTGCAAATGCTGGGGCGGATGACGCTCAACGCCAACCCCAAGAATTATTTCGCGGAAGTGGAGCAGGTGGCCTTCCACCCCGGGCACTTGGTGCCCGGAATCGATGTCAGCAACGACCCGCTGCTGCAGGGGCGGCTGTTCTCCTACCTCGACACCCAAATCAGCCGCTTGGGGGGACCGAATTTTGGCCAGCTGCCCATCAACCGTCCGCACGCCCCCGTCAATGACATGCTGCGCGACGGCATGCACCAAAGCGCAGATCATGCCGGGGTGGCACCGTACAAGCCAAACTCGCTCGACGGCGGCTGCCCCTTCCATGCGGGCATGGACGCCGGAACTTTCATAGACTTTCCCCAAGCAGTTCAGTCCGGGACGAAGGAGCGGGCCAACCCGGCAACCTTTAGCGACCATTTCTCCCAACCCACGTTGTTTTACCGCAGCCTGACGGCCATCGAACAAGACCATGTGGCGCAGGCATACGCCTTTGAACTGGGTAAATGCTACGAACAAACCATCCGTGAGCGACAACTGGCCGCCCTGGCCAACATTGATGCGGAGCTGTGCCAGCGGGTTGCGGAAGAACTGGGCCTGCCGGTGCCCGAAGCCACTGAGCCGCCCACCGATCAGGTTCCCAGTCCGGCAGTGTCACAAATCGGCCAGGCCTGGCCGATCGCCGGGCGTGTCGTTGGCATTGTTACTGATGCGGGCAGCGATCCCGAGCAGGTTCTGCAGGCGCGCGACGCCGTCGAAGCTGCGGGCATGCTGGCCCTGATTGTGGCACCAGTCGGAGGGAAACTTCCCGGAACTGACCAACCCGTACAGAGGAGCTATGCCACCACACGATCCATCGAGTTCGACGCCGTCATCCTCGCCACCTCCGATGCCGGACAGAAGGGCCCCGACCCGCGCGTGGTGGTACTGGTCGCCGAGACGTACCGCCATGCCAAGGCCATCGGCGGCTGGGGCGGGGCAGGAGTTGCACTGGAGGCTGCGGGCGTGGCCGCCG
>NZ_PPXC01000036.1 GCF_002909445.1 Arthrobacter glacialis | reverse complement strand
GCTGTTAACGCCAACCGAAAATAGGGCCAGTGGTGCTATTTGAAAACAGGGCCACTGGTTGTGTTTTTCTATTGTGCCGTAGTGTCGGCGGTTTGGTGTTTTCGTAGTCGGTAGCTGTTGCCTTTGAGGCTGATGACGTCGGCGTGGTGGACGATTCTGTCGATCATGGCTGAGGCGATGGTGAGGTCTCCGAAGACGTCGCCCCAGCGGGCGAAGGGCAGGTTCGAGGTCAGGATCATCGAGGCGTGTTCGTAGCGGCTTGAGACGAGCTGGAAGAACAGATTCGCGGCGTCCTGGTCAAAGGGGATGTAGCCGACTTCGTCGATGATGAGCAGGCTGTAGCGGCGTAGTTTCGCGAGTTCCTGAGGAAGTTTCCCGCGGGAGTGCGCTTCTTGAAGCCGGGCTACCCAACCGGTCGCGGAGTCGAAGAGCACCCGGTGGCCGGCCTTGGCTGCTTTGATGCCGATCCCCACGGCGAGATGGGTTTTACCGGTGCCCGGTGGTCCGAGTAGGACCACGTTCTTGGCTTCGGTGAGGAATACCCCGGTGCCGAGGTGGGCGATGAGGTTCCTGTCTGCTGAGGGCTGGTGGTCGAAGTTGAACTCCTCAATTTCCTTGTGTGCGGGAAACCGTGCGGCCTTGATTCTGCTGGCCCCGCCGGAGGCTTCGCGCTCGGACACTTCACGGGAAAGAACTGCTGCGAGGTATTCCTCGTGTGACCACCCCGTATCCCGGGCTTGCTCGCCCAGGCGGCGGAAGCTCTCACTGATCCTGGGAGCACGCAGAGCCCTGGCGTAGTACTCGATCTGGGATGCGGACTCGCTCATGACACCACCCCAGCAAGGATTGTCGTGTCGTGGGCGAGGTCGATGCCGAAGACCTCGTCGTAGGCCGCCAAATCCCTTACCTGTACGGACTCTGCAGGGTCATGGTGGTGCGCTCGTTGGGTTCTGAAGTCTTGACGCATCACCGCTGCCCGGGCGACATGGGAGGGGTCGGTAATGACGAGATGTTTGGCCCAAACCCTGTCGTGGGAGGCGATGAGAACCCCGTCATGGGTGATCCTTACGGTTTGCAGGTCGGCGCTGACATCCACGATTCTCCCAATGAACGCCGGATCCACGGAGTAGTCATTGGAGAACACGCGCACGTAGTAGTCCCGTGGCAGACGCACCGTATTGCGGAACATGGTCTCCGGAGACACCGGAGGCAGTCGCCGCATTCTGTCGCGATCCAACACGATCAGTTCATCGGGGCGGCCGTGGCGGGAGCGTGAATAGCGGTGGTTAGCGACCGGTAGCCATGCGTTGAGTTGGGTATTGAAGTCATCGGGCGAGTGGAAGTCTCGCCCGGGCATGAAGCGTTGCCTAAAGAAGCGGTTCATCCGCTCCACCATGCCCTTGGATTCCGGGTCCCTCGGTGGCAGGAGCTTCACCTCCAAGCCCAAAGAACCAGCGAACGCGGCCACTGGTTCCGTGGGCCGGCGCCGACCAATCCCGGATTCGTTGTCCCATAACAGCCGAGACGGAACGGCTTGGGCCTCCTGGAGTAGCGCCCACATCCCACCGAGCAGATCAGGGGTCGTGCGTGTTGGCAGCATGCGGGCCTGGATGAAGCCCGAAAACGCCGAGGTCATCACCAACACCGGAGGCGTATCCGCTTGCCCAACACCGACAGGTACCGGCTCGTGCGGGAACCAAAGATCGCACTGCACCTGGAAACCGGGCTCGTGCACCAGCCGATCCACGGGATCAGGCGGCGCGTACTCTGGCCGTATAGCGGCAACCTTGGCACGGAACAGTGATGCCGATCCCGACCAGCCCACCCGCTCGGCCAACGCCGCTGCCGGCATCGAAGGTGTCTTCACCAACAACTCCCGCACCCTCGGCGCAAACGCGTCAAAACTCGAGATCCCGGACGTGCGTTGGTACTTCGGCACACGGTCCGATTCCAAAGCCCGCTCAACAGTTCCGCGGGAAACACCCACGATCCGCCCGATCTCCCGCTTTGAGTGCTTGCCCGTTGAAAACAGGTGGCGTATCTCAGCCCAATCATCCAAATTGATCACCCTCCATGATGGTTGGTGGCCCTGTTTTCAATTGGCAGCCGTGGCCCTATTTTCGGTTGGCGTTAACA
>NZ_PPXC01000035.1 GCF_002909445.1 Arthrobacter glacialis | reverse complement strand
TGTCGTTTTTAAACAATTCGACACTAATTGATGGCCATCCGAATCCTTTTGGTCGCTGTCTGACTGTCAGTAAGTATGCTAGAGTCCCGTTTCCGTTTCATTACCAACACCACGTCTCCTTGCCCTATCAAAACATTAGCCTTCTCTCCTTTCGCAAGATTGCTCAATTCGTTGATGCTCAATGCTGGCCCATATCTCCTGTCTTCTTTGCCCAGAATCAGAAACCCCCTCAATACTGCAGATTCCACTCCTGCTGTTCCCTCATCTGGGTCTTCCATCAATGCACCTGCATCCTTCCCAAGCACCGTAAGCCTCTTGGTTGCCTTGTTGTAGTTGAACACAGGAGAATTGCCTCTCACAACTATTCTCATTCCTGAACCTCTCACATTCACAGTTAGAGAAGAGAACTGCATCCTACTCTGCTCCGGCGGGGCTGCTGCAAATGGTAATAGCTTTATTATTTGGACAGTGTCAAATGTCCCCAGTACGTCACGCATCTGTTGGAATAGAACCCTTACGAATCCACTATATTGGCCTCTGACAGCTTTAGGTATTAGCGATTGAAAGGGTTCAAATTCCATCTTATTGTATAGCATTGTAGGATCTTGGGACCATTGAATCTTTATAGTTTCCCAATTTCTAATGATCCATTGATATGTGTTAACTAGCACTGATTCTGGACCATTGATCTCCCACATCATGGACGACGAATATGTTATAGTCAGCTTTTCTGTTCCCTGTGTTTCACTAACCTCTTCGGGAGACAAGAGTACGTTTCCCCTCTGGTCTCGGACCCTCAAGAAACGATCAATACTCACTACCACTCTCTCAGTACTGGAATATTCATCTACTCCCATTTTACTAACTCTCACTCCTCTCAATGACATCTCTGTGCTGGGGGTCATGTCAGGCAATATTCCGATCATCCCCATTACATTGTCAATGGGTTCAATTCCCCAGTTTTGAAACAGGACCTTGGCATCCTTTTGGAAATGCCTTAGGAGTTGATGCATGGGATTTAGCCGCTGGTTTGCTCTGTTGACAAAGTTCAAATCACCTCTCACTGCCTTTATCATACAATCCTCTTGTGAGAATACCATTGCCACTATTATTGCCTCAGCAATTGATTGCTCGTCTTTCCCACTCACTATCAGTTGAATCAGTCTTCTGGTTGCTTTCCTTAGAATGGCTGTTGCTCTTCGCCCAACCATTGTGAATTCCTCATATCCTTCATGTACTCTTATTTTCAATGTTTGGAGGTTGCCTGTGAGCACTTCTTCTTCCTTTTTGACAGAAGACCCACTTGTCCTTTTGAAAGTGAAACCTCCAAAGCTGAAGGATGAACTGATCCTTAGGCCCATTGCTGCCTTACATATATCCACAGCCTGTTCTTCTGTTGGGTTTTGTCTAAGGATGTCAACCATTCTAACCCCGCCAATCTGTGTGCTATGGCACATCTCCAAAAGCGAAGCCAACGGGTCTGCTGACACTGTTGCTCTTCTAACAATATTTCTAGCAGCAATAATTAAACTCTGATCAACATCATCATTTCTCACTCCCCCTCCTGGTGTGTACATTTGCTCCCAGCAAGTCCCTTGGGTCAAATGCAATACTTCGATATACACGCTGCTTGTCCCTCCAGCTACTGGTAGAAATCTTGTCTTGCGAACCAGTTCCCTCTCCAACATGTAGGCCACCATTAAAGGGGCAATTTTGCAGTCCTGAAGCTCCTCCTTCTTCTCCTTGGTTATCGTCAACTGTGATTCTGATGTTAATATTCTTGCTCCAACTTCGTTTGGGAATACGACCTCCATAATGACATCTTGTGCTTCCTTAGCACTAAGATCTGCATGGCCTGGGTTTATGTCGACCCTGCGGCGTATTTTAACCTGATTTCGGAAGTGAACGGGGCCGAAGGTCCCATGTTTCAGTCTTTCGACCTTTTCAAAATAGGTTTTATAGACCTTTGGATAGTGGACTGTGCTTGTTGTTGGTCCATTTCTGTTCCACCATGTCACAGCCAGAGGTGACACCATCACTCTGTCTGATCCAGCATCATTTGTCTTGCTCCAAAGGGTTTGACCTTGCTCATTCCTTTCCGGGATCATCTCCATTATCCTTTTGTCTGCTGTAATTGGATATTTCATCGCCATCATCCACTTCATCCTAAGGGCAGGATTCTTCTCCTGTCTTCCCGATGTGTATTTCTTGATTATGGCCATATGGTCCACAGTTGTTTTTGTCAGTATCTCGCGGGTGCGAGACTGTGACATCAAATCTCTTAGTTCTTTTATTCTTTCCATATTGAATATATTTGACCTGCTTTTGCTGATCACGCGT
>NZ_PPXC01000034.1 GCF_002909445.1 Arthrobacter glacialis | reverse complement strand
AGCCTTCGCCGCCTGTGTTGCCGGTGGTGCCGGCGTTGACGTTGAGGAGGTCGTATTTCGTGGCTGCCTGGATGGCTGCGTTGGGGTCGATTTTGCCTTGTTTGGCGAGCATTTGCAGGGTTCGGACGACGACTGAGTGGGAGTCGATTTTGAAGTATCTGCGGGCTGCTTGGCGGGTGTCGGAGAAACCGAAGCCGTCGGCACCGAGGGTGGCGAAGTCGTTGGGCAGGAATTGGCGTACCTGGTCCGGGACGGCTTTCATGTAGTCGGTGACGGCGATGACGGGTCCTGGTGCATCAGCCATTTTGGCGGTGATGTACGGGACACGTGCTTCGTGTTCGGGGTGCAGGAAGGTTTCTTCTTCGGCGGCGAGGCCGTCGCGTCGGAGTTCGGTCCAGGAGGTGACGGACCAAACATCGGCGGCGACTCCCCACTCGGTGGCGAGGATGTGTGCTGCTTCCAACGCCCAGGGAACGGAGACGCCGGAGCCCAGCAGTTGGGTGCGGGGCCCGTCGTGTTCGCTCTTCTTGAGCAGGTAGATGCCTTTGTTGATGCCCTCGACGTCGATGTTCTCGGGTGCTTTGGGTTGGCTGATCGGTTCGTTGTACACGGTGATGTAGTACATGACGTTGGGATCGGTTGAATCCGGTCCGTACATGCGTTCGATGCCGGCGCGCATGATCGCACCGATTTCGTAGCCGTAGGCGGGGTCGTAGGTGATCACGGCCGGGTTCGTGGCGGCCAGGATCGGGGAGTGCCCGTCAGCGTGTTGGAGGCCTTCACCAGTTAATGTGGTGCGTCCTGCTGTGGCGCCGATGATGAAGCCGCGGGTCATTTGGTCTCCGGCGGCCCAGAAGGAATCACCGGTGCGTTGGAAGCCGAACATGGAGTAGAACACGTAGAACGGGATCAACGGTTCGCCATGGGTGGCGTACGCGGTGCCGGCGGCGGTGAACGCTGCCACGGAACCGGCTTCGTTGATGCCGGCGTGCACGATCTGCCCGGAGATCGATTCCTTGTAGGCCAGGACGAGGTCGCGGTCCACGGAGAGGTAGTTTTGTCCGTTGGGGTTGTAGATTTTCGCTGTCGGGAAGAACGCGTCCATGCCGAAGGTGCGTGCCTCGTCCGGGATGATCGGGACAATGCGGTGGCCGATCTTGGGGTCCCGCATCAAGTCCTTGAGCACGCGCACGAACGACATGGTCGTGGCGGCTTGTTGCTTGCCCGAGCCACGGTTGGCGACCTCGTAGGTTTTATCCCCGGGGAGTTCGAGTTCGGTGTGGGTGCTGCGGCGTTCGGGCAGGAACCCGCCCAACGCGGCCCGGCGTTCCATGAGGTACTGGATTTCCGGTGTGTCCGCACCTGGGCGGTAGTACGGGGGATGGTACGGGTCAGCTTCCAACACCTCATCGCTGATGGGCAGGCGCAGGTGCGTGCGGAAGTCTTTGAGGTCCTGCAGGGTGAGTTTCTTCATCTGGTGCGTGGCGTTACGCGCCTCGAAGTGGGTACCCAGGCCGTAGCCCTTGACCGTGTGGGCCAGGATCACTGTGGGTTTGCCCTTGAACTCGGTGGCAGCCTTGTACGCGGCGTAGACCTTGTGGTAGTCGTGCCCGCCACGTTTGAGGTTCCAGACCTCGTCATCGCTCAGGTGCGCGGCGAGTTCCTTGGTTTGCGGGGTCTTCCCGAAGAAGTGCTCCTTCACGAACCCGCCGGATTCGGCCTTGTACGTTTGGTAGTCACCATCCAAAGTGGTGTTCATGACATCGACCAGGGACCCGTCAGTGTCCCGGGCCAAAAGGTCATCCCACTCACGGCCCCAGAGTACTTTGATGACGTTCCAGCCCGCGCCGCGGAAGAACGCTTCCAACTCTTGGACGATTTTGCCGTTGCCACGGACCGGCCCATCGAGGCGTTGGAGGTTGCAGTTGATAACGAAGTTCAGGTTATCGAGCTTGTCGTTCGCGGCGAGTTGGAGCAGGCCGCGTGATTCGGGCTCGTCCATTTCACCGTCACCCAAAAACGCCCAGACTTGCTGGTCGGAGGTGTCCTTGATGCCACGGTTATGCAGGTACCGGTTGGACTGGGCCTGGTAGATCGCGTTCATCGGGCCGATACCCATTGACACGGTCGGGAATTCCCAGAATTCAGGCATCAGACGCGGGTGCGGGTACGAGGACAGGGCATGGCCTTCTTTGGAGCGTTCCTGACGGAAACCATCCATGTCTTCCTCGGACAGGCGCCCTTCCAGGAACGCGCGGGCGTACATGCCGGGGGAGGCGTGGCCCTGGAAGAAGATCTGGTCGCCACCACCGGGGTGGTTCTTGCCACGGAAGAAGTGGTTGAAACCAACCTCGTACAAGGTCGCGGCACCGGCATAGGTGGAGATATGCCCACCCACACCAATCTCCGGGGCCTGGGCGCGGTGGACCATGACAGCGGCGTTCCACCGCAACCAGGCACGGTACTTACGCTCGATCTCTTCATTGCCGGGGAACACAGGCTCCTGGTCCGCCGGAATGGTGTTCACATAATCGGTGGTCGTGACCATAGGCACGCCAACGCTCTGCGCGCCTGCCCGCTGCAACAGACTACGCATAATGAACTGGGCACGCTCAGTACTACGTTCGGCAATCAGCGTATCCAAGGACTCCAACCATTCGGCAGTCTCTTCCGGATCGCGATCAGGCAGCTGGTTTGTCAACCCGCTA
>NZ_PPXC01000033.1 GCF_002909445.1 Arthrobacter glacialis | reverse complement strand
ATGCCACGCTGACCTGCACAAACAGTCAATTCGGCCAAAGGAGGGAGTTCTCGCATCCACTGCAACTCCCGTTGGTTAAGCACCGATAATTGCGATTATGTCAACTTTAGTTGACGATGGCATCTGCTGCAACAGCCTCTGATCGTTCGTACCATTCAAACACCTTGATTTTCGCAGTCACGTTGTGACACATGCCAAGGCCCCGAAACCAGCAACGATGTCCTTTCAGTACTCGTCTGCACGGCCTGGTTATGTCCGTAGCGGGAACCCGTGAGGGCATGGCCGTCGCCAAGGCAAAGGGCAAGCTGCGCGGAAAACAGCCCAAGCTCTCCAAAGCACAGGAAACACACCTGGTCTCTGTTTACAGGGCAGGGACACACACCACCGTTGAGATTGCTGAACTTTTCGGTGTAGCCCGTTCCACCGTCTACCGCGCCAACAAACGAGCAGGCGACTCCTCATAATTTCTGAGCGCAAACTTTCGTGCCGATCCTCCACTAGGCCCCAAATTCTGAAAAGACACGTTTCGTGCGGAGGACTATTGAGCAAAACACCATTCCGTGCAGGGCGCTTCTGAAATTTTAATGTCAAGAGTCGTCTGCGCAACCTCCGGAATTCCCTGGGAGCGTGTGCAGACGAGTTCTGAAAAGGCCACCAGTGAGGACGGACCGGCCTGTCAAAAACGGTCGTTGATGACCGATGGTCACATGCTTACAGCAATCGTTGGCAGTAGACCGGCAGGAAATCGCAAGGATCAGGTGTGTGGAGTTCGACGCTAAATGGCGGTGTTCTGTGGCCGCTTTCTGTCGTTAATTGCCGATGATGAGGATGCTCGCGGCGGCTTCGATGACGTCGTCGGTGATGGTTTCAAGCTGGTTGATCTTGAAGACGCGGGTCCTGCGCGATCGCGAGCTTTTCTGAGATCACCGATGGATCGGAGAGCGGGCGGCCGAATCGGGTGCCGCTCTGCCGGGCTGCGGCGATACCGGCGTTGACGCGTTCCACGATCAGCTCACGCTCGTACTCGGCCAAGATGGCCAACACGTTCAGCATCATCCGCCCGGTAGACGTTGCCGGATCGCTGGCTCGTTGATTCTGCTCTACGCCCCACCGGTAAGCCGGATCGTCAAGCTCACCATTGACGACATCCTCCACGACGGGGATCACACCCTGCTACGCCTAGGTGAACCACCGACTCCGGTCCCAGAACCTGTGGCCGGGCTACTGCGGGCGTGCCTCGCCGATGGAGACAGCATGACAATGACCGCCAACCCGGCCTCCGGGCCGGGCAAGCCATGCACCCAGGAAGCATCAGGAATCTGCTGCAGGAAATCGGAGTCCCAGCCCAGTCAGGCAGAACCTCCGTGATCCGACAACTCGTCCTACAGATGCCGCCACCGGTGGTCGCCCAGGCCCTCGGCTACCACCACAAAAGCACCGCCAGAATCGCAGCAGAAGCCGGAATCCCCTGGAGCGGATACGCACCCGGCAACCACAGCTGATAACAGATCCCGAGGCACCGAACCATTCTCGACCGAGATGCTCCCAGACAGAATGGAGACCAAATCCGAGGAATACAGACTACATAATCAAAGGTCTTTACCAGTCCCAATGCCGGGGACGAAATCTGGAACAAAGCCCTACCCAATGACGAATCTAAGATCATCGAGGTTTACAAGGACCTGTATACCAAAGGAACTGTCCTTGTCGTCGTGGATCAGCCCGCGACCATCGGCGCATTGGCTGTCGCTCAGCACCTGGGCGTCCCGGTGGCCTACCTGCCAGAGATATCGATGCGACGGATCGCTGACATGTACCCGGGCACTGCGAAAACTGACAAGACGGATGCCTTCATCATCGCCGATGCGGCCCGAAGCTTACCCCGCATCCTCAGTGGCTTGCAAGTCTCTGACGAGGACGAAGCCACGCTAGGGATACTCACCGGGTTTGACCTGGATCTGCCAGCCAGATCACCCAGACCAGCAACCGGATCCGAGGCCTGTTCACTCAGGTCCACCCGCCCCTGGAACGAATCCTTGGCCCGTGGCGGGTATCCTGACTTCAAGTGAAAACACGCCCCTGTCGAACCACACCCAGGGCTGGTGGCGGCCGACACGGCACACTACGTTTGAGCCAACTCTAAGAGCGGCAAGGGACACCCGGGCCATCGCTGGTCGTCACCATCAATGCTACGAGACTGTAGGTCAACATAGCATCGGCAACTATCATTCAAACAAGTCAGGGGCACCCCCAGCATTCTCAGCTTCTCCCCAAGTAACTCACATATAATGGTGCGAATGTGCGGGGAATCAGCCCTGACGGTACTGGGACTGAAAGGACAGCGGATGCGAAGCAATTCCTTCACTGTCCGTCTTGCCGCCCATGCTGTCCTGCTGGCGTTCGCTGGAATGCTGCTTGTGGCCTTTGGCTGCAGCGGCGCACAGGCCTCGGCCGGCATGCAAGTGGCCACAGCTTCTGTTTCCGCGGCCCAGTTTTCCCCTGCCACAGAGACTTCGGTTGAAGCCCGCATCGCCCCGGTATCCACGGCGTGCATTCCTGGCCGGGACAAGGTCAGGCTGGAGCGCGATACGCTTCCCCCATCTCCCGCCCAGCTACAGCCGAAGCAGAACGACGCCGATGCCGGGCTTTCCGGGCGGGCATGGGAAAACTCAGGCGCGGTTGCGTTGTTGGGCCGAATGCCGGCATCACTGACGCATCTGGATCTTGGGATCGTAAGGACGTAGACCATGGTGCGCCGGCACCCAACCCACCGCGACAAGCGAAGGTTGGCTGAACGGCGTCGAACGTGTCCTTATATATACATGGTGCGC
>NZ_PPXC01000032.1 GCF_002909445.1 Arthrobacter glacialis | reverse complement strand
AAAACACCGGAAAACCGGCATCAAGTAGGGGGTTTTTCGTTCCCCCAACGAGCGGGGCAACTCGAAAAACAATACACACCTTTTCGCTACTTAGCCAGCTGGAACGGTGTGACCCTGCGCACCTGCCGTGGGCTGCTGTCCATTGCTGCGTGGCCGGCTGCGTGTCCGGCTGCGTTGCAACGTTTAGTGGCATGGCAGGCAAGCCCCAAAAGGCTCACCTCAGTCGAACAATTCAAGGACGATTTGTCATGACCCGGTATCTGAACTGCTCACCATCTCTTCTCTAGTGTTTCCTGCCGTACTTTCGCTCCAGCTCTGTGTCCGGGTGATCTGCCGAGGAATACGGTTCGGCTGCGCTTGAGTTGGAGGCCGTCGATACCGGACGCCGGCACTGCCTGTCTACTGCGAGCCGAATACGGACGATTTTTGAAGCAACCGCGATGCGGCTGCCCCACCAATCGAGCAAGTCGGTTGTAGCTTTGGCGATTAGCAGATGGTCGGCCTAGACCTGGTCGTCGATGGTGAAAGACAGGGCTAGTTCGGTCAGTAACGGCACGATTGGTCCCAAATCGACGGCCCCACTGCCACTTGCGCGTTCTCCGGCCGCCGGCATGAGAGCAAGGTACGAACGTAGTCCGGTTTCCGCACTCGATCGCAGCAAGCCCAATGAGTAACCACGACACTTCGGCCATCAGATCGTGCGGCGGATCTGGAACAGTATCGAGAGCTACCGAGGCTTCTCCATGGGATCCCTTCCGGACAAGAAGGAGGGGCCGGAACCATGGCTCGTAGGGCCCAAAATCTCCGTCAGGCAGCTCCGTCCCAGCGGGAACGGCAGCTGTCAGTTTCGCGATGGCATTCAATCCGATCCTAAATCCAGGCATTTCAGTTCCACCTACCGGTTGCGGACCGCGCATGAATGCCCACCGAAACCAAGCAGTGAAGAGAGAAGCGAGCGGCCGGTCGAAGCGGGCCGCGAGCTTGTCAATACTGTCGGCCTCTTGTGAGGCAGCGGCAACATCATTTAGTGCACAAAGTGCCTGCATCCTGATCAATCGCCCCTGGATTTCGAAAGTCGGCAACTCCGCTTCCAGAGCGATGGCAAGGCTCTCAGATCCGATTGCTTCTCGTCTCAGCGCATATCCGGACGTGTCGAAGGTTTGCATGTAGCAGGCGCTGAGCGCGAAGCACAGTAGCGGAGCATCGGCGAGCCGTCGGGCGGTACTTTCCGTCTCTTCGGCCACCGCGAGCCGGCTCGCGGAGCCTCGTGACTCCATGGCAATCGTGGCGAGCAGCCGCGCACGCACCCGGTCCGAAGTATCCGATGGCAGAACCATGAGCGTCCTAAATGCTGCCTCAACGATCGATGCAGACTGCATCGGATCGTCCGATCGTGTCCAGATTCCGGGAACATCGAACCCACCTGTGACACGTGCAGCCAATTCAGGATCACCAAACTGCTCGGCCGCAACGATTGCTGACATTCTTTGTTCCGCCGCGAACTCGACGAAACCGGACACTGCGAGTACTGGAAGAAGCACTGCCACACTTTCGAGCTGGGATCGCGCACCGGTGCGTGCACTGGCAGTGACTGTGCGTGACAGGATCCAACCACCGTCGTAGGCGAGGTTCAACGAAGGATCGTGACGCATGATGCCGTTCTCCAGCTCAGTCAACCGATCACTGGGTTCAAACCCCAAATCCTGCAGCAGATTTGAGCGGGCTTGGGCGATTACACCCAGAGCGTCGACCTGGCGTGAAGACCGATACAGGGCGAGGGCGAGCACCCTCCAACCTTCTTCCCTCCATGGATGCTCGCCGATGTGAGCACCGAGCATCGTGACAGCTGCTTCCCGGCGACCGATTGCAAGCCGTGATTCTGCCAATTACTCGACTGCTCCTGCTCGCAGTTCAGCTATCCAGGCCCTTTCGGTCTTGGTCCAGGGGCGGCTGCTGAACTCCTCGAAAGCGTTGCCTCGCCACTCCGCCAGCGCCATGGTCAACAGCGATTCGCGCGCCTCCGAGCCCATTCCACCTGCAGCATCAACAGCATGCTCGACCTGCCAGAGAACCACAGCGCCAGTGGGGGCGTCCTCCCACAACCCGTCAACCGGCCTGACCGTCGAGACCGTCCTACCGTGAGCCGCCACCAAGAGACCAAGGGACCACGGGACCACGGATTTCACGATGTCGTGCTTTTGATTGGGGCGGAGAATTGCCGTCGATCTCCGCACCGATCGGCCCAAGGATACGGATTCGAAAGTAACTCACCCGCCCATTCCAGTTCGCAAGCCTTCCCGCTGATCGGCGGCTGATCCACGTGTGGCATCGTTACATTGGAGCCGTGCTGGAAATACCGGCGCCGGATGCGGTCGCAGTTTCGGCATGCGACGTGAAGGAGATAGACATGGACCTGCAGCTCACCGGCAAGAAGGCCTTCGTAAGCGGCTCAGCCGAAGGCATCGGCTATGCAATAGCAAAAGCGTTGGCAACAGAGGGCGTGGACGTAATGACTAACGGCCGTGACACTGTGAAACTGTCGGCGGCAGTGGCGTAGCGGCAGATTTCACCGATCCCGGCCAGGTTGAACGACTATGCGCTGAACTGGATGACATCGACATCCTGATCAACAATGTCGGACTGTTCTTGTTGAAACCTTTTGCGCTCATCTCGGATGACGATTGGCGGATGTACTTCGAGGTGAATGTCCTCAGCGGAGTGCGCCTCGCCAAGCACTCGATGCCGGCAATGTTGGATAGAGAATGGGGCCGGATCATTTTCGTAAGCATTGAATCGGCAGTCAACAACCCCGCCGACATGATCCACTACGGCACCACAAAGACGGCGATGCTGGCGGTCGGAAACGGCCTGGCCACGCTCACTAAGGGCACCGGTGTGACGGTGAACTCGGTACTTTGCGGACCCACGTACTCCGACGGTGCAGCTCAAGCGGTCGAGGGCCTCGCGCAGTAATCTGCTACTAAAGTCAACGAGATGAAAAGGGCAATCATAGCGACGAACCAGACTTCACTCCTGGAACGCTTCATAGAGCCGGCCGAGATCGCGAACATGGTCACATTCTTGGCAAGCCCTGCAGCATCCGCCACGAACGGATCGGCCGTGCGCGTCGATGGAGGAGTACTGACAGCCATGCTTTAACAAATCGGGCTGCTGCTTGCCACAGCAACCAACAGCCACCACTGGGTCCGCGCATGGCCGTGCCGGCACACCAACCACCACCCAGGACCTGGCCGGCTGGCGGATCGTGTGGTGTTAAACATCTGACCCGCAGTAGTGGTCGAAAAAACGTGTTTTTGGCGTGTTTTTCGACTGCTACTGCGGGTCAGTTGTTGTTTTAATGAAGGGAGGCCCCTCACCGTGGTGTGGGGCCTCTACCTTTTTTACGTGTTGTCCGGCGGTGTCCTACTCTCCCACATC
>NZ_PPXC01000031.1 GCF_002909445.1 Arthrobacter glacialis | reverse complement strand
CCTACGTCGCCATCAACGACCCCAAACAACGAACTCAACAAAACGTCAATCTCTCTCAAACAGGTTGACAGATACCGTATCTGCGCGAGCGTTAGGAAGCAGGGCCCTGCGGGCACGGCAGCTGCATCGTCAGGCGCCTGGTCAGCAGCTAGTGCTGCATGCGGCGTTCGCGCCGCGGCGGGGGCGGGGGAACCGCCTTGGCGAGTTGGACGTCGTCGAACTTTATGGTGAGGGTCCCGGTGCGGGTGGCGACGGTACAGCCGAGATCGTCACGGGCCACAAGATCGCCCAAGGCGTCCGTGAGGCCGGAGCCGATCCTGTAGCGGATTACCACGCGCGTGCCCAGCGGAAGTTGGGTCAGGCGCTCAAGTGCACTGTTCACCTCTTCATACTAAGTCTCTCGGAGGTGCGGGCACGGCGGTGGTGGGGGATAATGGGTCAAGCGGTGCTTTTTGTGCGCCGCCCATTGAACTTTTGAGGAAGGTTGGGGTTCGTGACGTACGTAATTGCGCAGCCATGCGTGGATGTCAAGGACAAGGCATGTGTTGAGGAATGCCCTGTTGACTGTATCTACGAAGGCGAACGCTCGCTCTACATCCACCCCGACGAGTGTGTTGACTGTGGCGCCTGTGAGCCTGTTTGTCCCGTAGAGGCCATCTACTACGAGGATGACACTCCGGATGAGTGGGCCGAGTACTACAAGGCCAACGTTGAATTCTTCGATGTTTTGGGTTCTCCCGGCGGCGCGGCCAAGATTGGCAACACGCACACCGACCATCCGTTCGTTGCGGCCTTGCCGCCGCAGAATCAGGACTGATTAGTTACCCATGACCTCGGCCCCGCAGCACGCGTCCCGGCAATTTGGCCTCCAGCTTCCTGAGTATCCTTGGGATGCCTTGGCTCCCTATCAGGCCACGGCAGCCAAGCACCCGCACGGTGTGGTGAATCTTTCCATCGGCACGCCCGTGGACCCCACCCCTGCCCTGATTCAGGACGCCCTGAAGGCGGCTGCGGATGCGCCGGGCTATCCCACCACGCATGGCACGCTGGCCTTGCGCCAGGCCATTGTTGACTGGTTTGCGCGCCGCCGAAACGTTGCCGGGCTCGACCCAGCCGACGTCATGCCCACAGTGGGTTCCAAGGAACTGGTTGCCTGGCTGCCCCTGCTGCTGGGTCTGGGTGCCGGCGACGTTGTGGTCCGTCCCAAAGTTGCCTACCCCACCTATGAAATGGGGGCTGTGTTTGCCGGAGCCACCCCGGTTGCCGCGGATTCCCTGGCGGAGCTCGACGCCGAAACCCTCGCCAAGGTGCGCCTGGTGTGGGTCAACTCCCCGGGCAACCCCACGGGGATTGTGCGCGGCGTGGCCGAGCTGAAGGTGCTGGTTGAGCAGGCCCGGGCCATTGGTGCTGTTGTGGCCTCCGATGAATGCTACGGCGAGCTTGGCTGGGGAGCGTGGGACACCGAAAACGGTGGCGAGGCAGTTCCCAGTGTGCTGGATGCCCGCGTTTCCGGCGGATCGAATGACGGCCTGCTGGCCGTTTACTCCCTGAGCAAGCAGTCAAATGTGGCCGGTTACCGGGCCGCGTTCGTGGCTGGCGACAGCGCCATCATGGCGAACATGATCAACAGCCGCAAACACGCTGGCATGATTGTGCCGTACCCCGTCCAGGAGGCCATGCGCGTTGCCCTGGGCGACGATGCGCATGTTAAGGAACAGAAGGACAAGTACCGCCTGCGGCGGGAACAGCTAGTGGGCGCCTTGGAAGCCTTTGGGCTCACCATTCACCATTCTGAAGCCGGACTGTACCTGTGGTGCACGGCCGGGGAAGACACCTGGACAACCATTGGGCGCCTTGCGGAGCTGGGCATTTTGGCCGGTCCAGGCACCTTCTATGGCGAGGCCGGAAACGGTTTTGTCCGGGTAGCACTAACAGCTAGTGATGAACGTATTAGCGCAGCAGTGAGTCGACTCGGCGCAAAAACATTGTGATTTTGTGCAAAGTAGCCACTTTTTGGCCTCAGGATTAGTCTTGAAGGCCCTTAAAGCGGTAGTTTCGTAGATAGCCGTCTAGGCTACCGGACGCTTAATTTGCTGAGTTTTTCTTGGGTTTTCACCTCAACGGACGCGGAAATCACGCGGACGGAAAACTTGCATTGAACTAACCAAAGCCTTTTGAAGGCTACCTCATGAAGGGGACTCCATGTCTGATTCCACGAGCGCTACGCTGCGCTACGACGGCGGAGAACTTGAACTTCCGCGACTCGAAGCAGTTGAAGGCAACGCCGGGTACGACGTTTCCAAGCTCCTGAAGACAACCGGCGCTGTCACGTATGACCCCGGCTTTATGAACACCGCGGCCACCTCCTCTGCCATCACCTACATCGACGGTGACAAGGGCATCCTGCGCTACCGCGGATACCCCATCGAAGAACTGGCAGAACACTCCAGCTTCCTGGAAGTTTCCTTCCTGTTGATCTACGGGAACCTGCCCACCCCGGCAGAACTGGAAGCCTTCGATCAGCGCATCCGCCGCCACACCATGCTGCACGAGGACCTCAAGGGCTTCTTTGGCGGCTTCCCGCGGGACGCACACCCCATGCCGGTGCTGTCCTCGGCCGTCTCCGCGCTGTCCACGTTCTACCAGGACTCCCTGGACCCGTTCGACGACGAGCAGGTGGAGATGGCCACCATCCGCCTGATGGCCAAGATGCCCGTCATCGCCGCCTACGCGTACAAGAAGTCCATCGGCCAGCCCATGCTGTACCCGGACAACTCCATGAACCTGGTGGAGAACTACCTGCGCTTGAGTTTCGGCCTGCCGGCCGAGCCCTACGAAATGGACCCGGTAGTGGTCAAGGCCCTTGACCTGCTGCTGATCCTGCACGCAGACCACGAGCAGAACTGCTCCACCTCAACCGTTCGCCTGGTGGGCAGCGCAAACGCCAACATGTTTGCCTCTGTTTCCGCCGGCATCAACGCCCTCTTCGGCCCGCTGCACGGCGGCGCCAACGAGGCCGTGCTGAACATGCTCCGCGATATCCAGGCCAGCGGCGAGCCCGTGGAGAAGTTTGTTGAGCGCGTGAAGAACAAGGAAGACGGCGTGAAGCTCATGGGCTTCGGACACCGCGTCTACAAGAACTACGATCCGCGCGCCACGATCGTCAAGGCCACGGCCCACGAGATCCTCGAGAAGCTCGGCGGCAACGACGAACTCCTCGCCATTGCCATGCGTCTGGAAGAGGTTGCGCTGACGGATGAGTACTTCATCTCCCGCAAGCTCTACCCCAACGTGGACTTCTACACAGGCCTGATCTACAAGGCCATGGGCTTCCCCGAGAAGATGTTCACCGTCTTGTTCGCCATTGGCCGCCTGCCGGGCTGGATTGCCCAGTGGCGCGAAATGATGAAGGACCCGCAGACAAAGATCGGCCGCCCGCGCCAGCTGTACACAGGCGAGCCGGAGCGCATGTACCCTTCGCGGTAACCTGTTTTTCTAGAGTACGACGGCGGCGGGAGACTTTCCCTTGGGGAGTCGCCCGCCGCTTTTCCTTTGCGTAACCCGGGATGAAAGTAATAAATATGAAAATGTCTACACTGTTGCTGCACACCTTCTCCATGGCCTTCCCCATTGTGGTTGTGGTGTTGGGGATCATGGTGCTGCTTGGCAAGGCCGTTTTCGTGCCATTCTTCATTGGTGCCTTGGTCGTCATGATTGCGTTGCTGGTTCTGCTGTACCTTGACAAGAAGAAGAACGCTGCCGCGTCCAAATAGTGACCCGCATGGTCCGGCGGTTGAGTATTTGTGAAACATCTGTGCTAAAAAAGATGTGTGCCGAAAATTGTTGATGCAGACCAGCGCCGCGAACTTGTGGCAGATGCCGTATTCCACGTCATTGCCGAGCGAGGGCTGACACAAGCTTCGCTACGTAACGTGGCCCAAAGAGCCGGTCTGGCGCTGGGCTCGGTGCGGCACTATTTTGACGACCAGGCTGAACTGATGGAGTTTGCTTTCAGGGTCAATTCTGAGCGCATTCACCTGCGGGCGCTGGAAAAGTTGGAAGCACTGGAGGCGGAGGAACTCCCCGCTGAGCGCGAAGCCTTGGTGGAGAAGTGTTCCGGCGTTCTAGCTGAATTGCTGCCATTGGATGAACCCCGCCGTGCGGATGCCGTGGTGCACATGGAGTTCATGCTGGACGCACGCACCAACACATTACTTTCCGATGCCGCCCAGGACGACTACCGCGCCACGGGGGCAGTGGTGGGACGGGTGGTGTTGCAATTGATGGAAAGCCCTTTGGCGACCAAGGTTCTGGCGCCGGTGGACGAGGCTGAACGGCTCATAGCCGTCCTCGACGGTTTGAGCCTGCGCATGGTTCTGCAGCCGGCGTGGTCAGCTCCCGAGCACGGCCTGGCAACCCTCCGGCGACACCTGGTAGACCTCATCACCCCCTAGCCCCCCGCAAACCACCAACGCTCGCTCAGTTGCGGGGCCTTTTTAACCAACGCTCCTGCAGCAACGGGGCCGTTTTAGGGAACGCTCGCGCAGTTTGCCATGGACCAGCGCTTTGGGGTGAGCGAGGGTTTCATATTTTCCACCCTCTTCTGCGCGAGCGTTCCTTGATTTCCACCCTCTTCCCCTACGTGCCAGCCTTGAGTGAGAGAGTTTTTCTCATTCATGTTTGGTGGGGCAGGAGGAGATAATTATTCATGGA
>NZ_PPXC01000030.1 GCF_002909445.1 Arthrobacter glacialis | reverse complement strand
AAGGGAGGCCCCTCACCGTGGTGTGGGGCCTCTACCTTTTTTACGTGTTGTCCGGCGGTGTCCTACTCTCCCACATCCTCACGAATGCAGTACCATCGGCGCTGTGGGTCTTAGCTTCCGGGTTCGGAATGGGACCGGGCGTTTCCCCCACGCTATGACCACCGTAACTCGTTCCCCAAACCGTTCAGCGGGTGCTGGTGGTTGGGTGGCTTGTTGGGTGTTCTGTGATGAACAACAGTATTCTATTATACAGGTTCCTTGTGACCGTTTCGCACCTTTTGGGGTGGGGGTGGTCACAGGGGTTACCTGTCATTTTTTTGGTTTCCGTGTCAACTAACAAACTCTGGGTTTGTTGGTTGGGAACCACATAGTGAACGCGAGCAATTTATGCTTTATAAGGTGTGTGTAGTGTAAGTTATCGGCTTATTAGTACCGGTCAGCTTCACGAGTCTTTAGTCCTCGCTTCCACGTCCGGCCTATCAACCCAGTGGTCTAGCTGGGGGCCTCTCACACTTACGTGTATGGAAATCTCATCTCGAAGCGGGCTTCCCGCTTAGATGCTTTCAGCGGTTATCCCATCCGAACGTAGCTAATCAGCGATGCACTTGGCAGTACAACTGACACACCAGAGGTTCGTCCGTCCCGGTCCTCTCGTACTAAGGACAGCCCTTCTCAAATTTCCTGCGCGCGCAGCGGATAGGGACCGAACTGTCTCACGACGTTCTAAACCCAGCTCGCGTACCGCTTTAATGGGCGAACAGCCCAACCCTTGGGACCTACTCCAGCCCCAGGATGCGACGAGCCGACATCGAGGTGCCAAACCATGCCGTCGATATGGACTCTTGGGCAAGATCAGCCTGTTATCCCCGAGGTACCTTTTATCCGTTGAGCGACGGCCATTCCACAATGTGCCGCCGGATCACTAGTCCCGACTTTCGTCCCTGCTCGAGGTGTCCCTCTCACAGTCAAGCTCCCTTGTGCACTTACACTCGATACCTGATTGCCAACCAGGCTGAGGGAACCTTTGGGCGCCTCCGTTACTTTTTAGGAGGCAACCGCCCCAGTTAAACTACCCATCAGGCACTGTCCCTGACCCGGATTACGGGCCGAAGTTAGATGTCCAAAGTGACCAGAGTGGTATTTCAACGATGACTCCATCACAACTAGCGTCGTGACTTCACAGTCTCCCACCTATCCTACACAAGCCACTCCGAACACCAATACCAAACTATAGTAAAGGTCTCGGGGTCTTTCCGTCCTGCTGCGCGTAACGAGCATCTTTACTCGTACTGCAATTTCGCCGAGTTTATGGTTGAGACAGCGGGGAAGTCGTTACTCCATTCGTGCAGGTCGGAACTTACCCGACAAGGAATTTCGCTACCTTAGGATGGTTATAGTTACCACCGCCGTTTACTGGGGCTTAAATTCTCAGCTTCGCTACCGAAGTAGCTAACCGGTCCTCTTAACCTTCCAGCACCGGGCAGGAGTCAGTCCGTATACATCGTCTTGCGACTTCGCACGGACCTGTGTTTTTAGTAAACAGTCGCTTCCCCCTGGTCTCTGCGGCCCACACCCGCTCATGAAGAGTAAATCTTCTTCACGGGGCAGGCCCCCCTTCTCCCGAAGTTACGGGGGCATTTTGCCGAGTTCCTTAACCATAATTCTCTCGATCGCCTTAGTATTCTCTACCTGATCACCTGTGTCGGTTTGGGGTACGGGCAGTTAGAACCTCACGTCGATGCTTTTCTAGGCAGCATAGGATCACCGAATTCCCCCATACGGGGGTCCCATCAGATCTCAGAATCGTCATTGAAGACAACACAACGGATTTGCCTATCGTGTTTCCTACGTCCTTAGACCGGGTCTACCATCGCCCGGCTCGGCTACCTTCCTGCGTCACACCTGTTAATACGTTTACCTCCCTGACTCAGGTCCCACGCTCCCTGTATACCCTGGCCCCGAAGGACACTCAGTAACAGTTTGGGTGGTTAGTATTATCAGTTCAATATGGGCGGTTCTTCACCGGTACGGGAATATCAACCCGTTGTCCATCGACTACGCCTGTCGGCCTCGCCTTAGGTCCCGACTTACCCAGGGCAGATTAGCTTGACCCTGGAACCCTTGATCATTCGGCGGACGGGTTTCTCACCCGTCTTTCGCTACTCATGCCTGCATTCTCACTCGTGTAGGCTCCACCGCTAGTTCACACTGCGGCTTCAATGCCTACACGACGCTCCCCTACCACTCCAAACCCCTGAACCAAAGGACGAACCTACTGGCTTGGGTAATGTTTGAAATCCACAACTTCGGCGGTGTACTTGAGCCCCGCTACATTGTCGGCGCGGAATCACTTGACCAGTGAGCTATTACGCACTCTTTTAAGGATGGCTGCTTCTAAGCCAACCTCCTGGTTGTCTAAGCAATCCCACATCCTTTCCCACTTAGCACACGCTTAGGGGCCTTAGTTGGTGGTCTGGGCTGTTTCCCTCTCGACTATGAAGCTTATCCCCCACAGTCTCACTGCTACGCTCTGACTTACCGGCATTCGGAGTTTGGCTGACGTCAGTAACCTTGTAGGGCCCATTAGCCATCCAGTAGCTCTACCTCCGGTAAGAAACACGCAACGCTGCACCTAAATGCATTTCGGGGAGAACCAGCTATCACGAAGTTTGATTGGCCTTTCACCCCTACCCACAGCTCATCCCCTCCATTTTCAACTGAAGTGGGTTCGGTCCTCCACGCGCTCTTACACGCGCTTCAACCTGGCCATGGGTAGATCACTTCGCTTCGGGTCTAGATCACGCCACTACGATCGCCCTATTCAGACTCGCTTTCGCTACGGCTTCCCCACACGGGTTAACCTCGCGACGTAACACTAACTCGCAGGCTCATTCTTCAAAAGGCACGCCATCACAAGAACAACTACACCAAAGTGCACGCTTGCTCTGACGGATTGTAAGCACACGGTTTCAGGTACTATTTCACTCCCCTCCCGGGGTACTTTTCACCTTTCCCTCACGGTACTTGTCCGCTATCGGTCATTAGGTAGTATTTAGGCTTATCAGGTGGTCCTGACAGATTCACACGGGATTTCTCGGGCCCCGTGCTACTTGGGATACTCACCTAAGGGAGTGCACTGCATTTCAGTTACGGGACTCTCACCCTCTACGGTCGGCCATTCAAAACCGTTCACCTATACATGCACCATTCCCCTCAACGAACCGGCAGATCCGTCACGGTAAATCCCACAACCCCGCACCATGCAACGCCCGCCGGCTATCACACATGACACGGTTTAGCCTGTTCCGCGTTCGCTCGCCACTACTAACGGAATCACTTTTGTTTTCTCTTCCTGTGGGTACTGAGATGTTTCACTTCCCCACGTTCCCTCCACACATCCTATATATTCAGATGCAGGTCACCACCTCGTCTTGCAACGGGTAGCGGGGTTCCCCCATTCGGACACCCTCGGATCAAAGTTTGGTTATCAACTCCCCGAGGCTTATCGCAGATTCCTACGTCCTTCTTCGGCTCCTAATGCCAAGGCATCCACCGTGTGCCCTTAAAAACTTGACTACACACATGTAATCAACACTTACTTATCGAGAGAACCATGAAAACCAACACCACCACACCTCGAAAGGCGCAACAGCATCAGATCCAGGTTCAAATTATCTCAAAGAAATTGCTTCTTTATAAAGATGCTCGCGTTCACTATGTAGTTCTCAAACAACAACCCCACCACACACCTACACCCACCACGTCCAACACACAAAAATGTGTGTCACACCGTGACCGGTTCGGTCATGTGCAGGAAACCAGGCACAACACAACCACCATTTACATGGTGGTCGTTGTTGTTCCAGGACCCAACAGTGTGCCAAACACTACCCACCAGAACACAACAATCCTTGATGAACTTTTCCTCCCAACCCGTAAGGGTTGGTGTACTCGGTTCAGATCGCCATGTGCCAGCAGGCACCTATTTTATTGATATTCCACCCTTGAGCAACTCACCCAGGAACGAATGTCCTGGCAATGAGTCTTTACTCCTCACACCCACAACAACCATCCATGCGGATGATGTTCAGGTGTTTGGTGCTCCTTAGAAAGGAGGTGATCCAGCCGCACCTTCCGGTACGGCTACCTTGTTACGACTTAGTCCCAATCGCCAGTCCCACCTTCGACAGCTCCCTCCCCACAAGGGGGTTAGGCCACCGGCTTCGGGTGTTACCAACTTTCGTGACTTGACGGGCGGTGTGTACAAGGCCCGGGAACGTATTCACCGCAGCGTTGCTGATCTGCGATTACTAGCGACTCCGACTTCATGGGGTCGAGTTGCAGACCCCAATCCGAACTGAGACCGGCTTTTTGGGATTAGCTCCACCTCACAGTATCGCAACCCATTGTACCGGCCATTGTAGCATGCGTGAAGCCCAAGACATAAGGGGCATGATGATTTGACGTCGTCCTCACCTTCCTCCGAGTTGACCCCGGCAGTCTCCTATGAGTCCCCACCATTACGTGCTGGCAACATAGAACGAGGGTTGCGCTCGTTGCGGGACTTAACCCAACATCTCACGACACGAGCTGACGACAACCATGCACCACCTGTAAACCGACCGCAAGCGGGGCACCTGTTTCCAGGTATTTCCAGTTCATGTCAAGCCTTGGTAAGGTTCTTCGCGTTGCATCGAATTAATCCGCATGCTCCGCCGCTTGTGCGGGCCCCCGTCAATTCCTTTGAGTTTTAGCCTTGCGGCCGTACTCCCCAGGCGGGGCACTTAATGCGTTAGCTACGGCGCGGAAAACGTGGAATGTCCCCCACACCTAGTGCCCAACGTTTACGGCATGGACTACCAGGGTATCTAATCCTGTTCGCTCCCCATGCTTTCGCTCCTCAGCGTCAGTTAATGCCCAGAGACCTGCCTTCGCCATCGGTGTTCCTCCTGATATCTGCGCATTTCACCGCTACACCAGGAATTCCAGTCTCCCCTACATCACTCTAGTCTGCCCGTACCCACCGCAGATCCGGGGTTGAGCCCCGGACTTTCACGGCAGACGCGACAAACCGCCTACGAGCTCTTTACGCCCAATAATTCCGGATAACGCTTGCGCCCTACGTATTACCGCGGCTGCTGGCACGTAGTTAGCCGGCGCTTCTTCTGCAAGTACCCTCAACCAACAAAAATGCTGGCCTTGTTCCCTACTGAAAGAGGTTTACAACCCGAAGGCCGTCATCCCTCACGCGGCGTCGCTGCATCAGGCTTTCGCCCATTGTGCAATATTCCCCACTGCTGCCTCCCGTAGGAGTCTGGGCCGTGTCTCAGTCCCAGTGTGGCCGGTCACCCTCTCAGGCCGGCTACCCGTCGTCGCCTTGGTGAGCCATTACCTCACCAACAAGCTGATAGGCCGCGAGTCCATCCAAAACCAATAAATCTTTCAACAAACCACCATGCGGTGAAATGTCAATATCCAGTATTAGACCTCGTTTCCAAGGCTTATCCCAGAGTTAAGGGCAGGTTACTCACGTGTTACTCACCCGTTCGCCACTAATCCCCCCGCAAGCGGGGTTCATCGTTCGACTTGCATGTGTTAAGCACGCCGCCAGCGTTCATCCTGAGCCAGGATCAAACTCTCCGTTAATAACTAAACAGACACACACAAACCCACCGGAAAAAGGTGAAGAAAGTGTGCACTAAATTCGAAACCAGCTAAACGGTTCCGTCATCACCACAGGGGCGGCAACAACAAAACCAAATAACCAATTCAATATAAATAAATTGGTATCAATAAAACTTGGCACACTATTGAGTTCTCAAACAACAA